>CAVQZP010000020.1:0-15143 GCA_963718505.1 uncultured Acidobacteriota bacterium
GAGGGGAACCAGGTGCAGACCAGAGGTCCACGCCACATGTTCTGCGCGCGACAAAACGCACCTCCCGCCTGGAAATTGGCCGATTTTCGGCGCAAGCCGAGGCGGAAGCGTTCAAACTTGAGAAAAGATCACTTGGAGGTTCTTGCGAGTGACGCTTAAACCCTTCGAGGAGCTTTGTCCCCGAATGCAAACCCCGTGGCCGGGGCTTAATTCTTCAATTATTGCTTAAACCTTTAGATGCCGGACGTGCTACGAGAGTTGCAAAAACTGCCCGGCTAGCCACACAGATGCTCTCGGTGAATTGTTTATAGCATGTGAATCCCGGTTGCGCAAGGGGGTGGTTGACGAATTTGGGTCGGCTCTGGGCTCTCGGCTCTGGGCGTCGCGCTTCGGTTTTCGGTCGTCGGCTCAAAAGCGAATCGTTGATCTCGGTCGCCGGTCGTTGACCGTGATCCGTGGCATCTTGCGGTGAGAGAACTCGAGGATGGTAAGAATCAGCAATGAGGCGGCCAGAAGAATGCTCGCGCCCATTTGCAGACTGACGGTCGTTTGCGACACGAAAGATTGATTCGATGTAGTGAACCAGACGGCGAATACGGCAAAAAACAGCAGGCTAACCATCAGTGAGAACGGCGGAGAGGCCATGATCATCAGGGCCAGCCCAACCCACGCCAGCAAGTTGCGCACCCTCAACATCCATCCATGTTTCAGAAACACAGGTGAGATCACAGCTAGCAAAAGCAGTCCAGCGCCCAAGTAGAGCGATTCACCTGAGGCGAAGTACATGGCGATTCGGCTCATCGAGGAAATCGTAACAGGGGTATCTCGCCGGCAAAGGGATCGTTGCTGTAGACGGCGTCTCGGTGCGCACTATTCACAGAAGGCGAGAACGCCTTCGCGATTGTCGGCGGGCCGACTTCAGTTGGTGTGACGCTTCAAAAACTGCAGCGTCTTCTCGTTGAACTCCGCGACTTTCTCGTAGATCGGGGCGTGCGAGCATCGATCGAAGATAATCAGCTCGGATTGACGAATTCCTTCGCGGAGGGAATCCGCGAAGCGTGCGGGAGACGTCACGACATCCCTACTGCCGAAGGTGATCAAGGTTGGAGCGGTGATCCGGCTTAACTGCGAATCTACATTGTGGTTCAGGACAGCACCCGACTGCTGCATGAAACTCTCTAGCGATTGAGCGGGACGACTGCGCACAAAATCACATAACTGCTGAATGTATTCCGGCTTCTCGGCGTACAGCTCCGGCGTCAGGCACCAGGGAAACAATCCTTGAATGACCATGTCAGGCACATTGCCCAAGGCTTTCGCGAGCACCTGAAAACTTTGGATCACGGTGCGCTGATAGCCATCTGTTTTAGTCCACGGGCTGTGTAAGGAAAGAGAGCTCACCATCTCGGGATGCTTGGCGGCGAGCCAGATGCCGGTAACGGCTCCCAGAGATAGTCCGGCAACGTGGGCCTTCGAGATGCCCAGCCCTTGCATGAAGGCCGCGACATCGTCGGCGAGTTGCTCGGTGGTGTAGTTACCCTTCGGGCTGTCGCTTTCGCCGGTTCCGCGTAGGTCGACAGAGATGCAGGTTAAATGCTTGGAGTACTCGGCGACCTGGAATGCGTAGCAGGCGTGATCAGCGGCGAGATAAGGGATCAGGATGAGGGGCTCGCCTGCGCCCTGTTGCTCGTAGTTGAGGGTGAGGTTGCCGGCTTTGACCTTGGGCATGAGTTCCTCCGTTGGGGGCAGATTTGCTTGCACCTTGTTGCGAGGTTCGGCCCTTCGATCGAAGGAAAGCGTGGCGCTTGGCCCGGAGACGCGCACGAGGGGCCGGCACCCACACAGGCTACGGGAACTCGAGCGTCACGAACCTCGCCGTCTGCTTTCCGACGTTGGTCAGTGTATGCGTGAAGCCGCCTTTGATCCACTGGGCCTCGGCTGATTTGAGGTGGGCGGACATGGGAGCTTTCCCCTGCACATCGCTGCGCAGATCGAGATCGGTGAGTGCGACGATCAGGTGCGGCCCACGGTGATGATGTTGCGGAATTGAGCCACCGGGTTGGAGTTCGATTTCGGAGGCGCGCACTCCGTCTTTCACAAAGAAGATCTGCTTCGTTCCTCCGGGGAGAACCTGCAGGCCGCGGTCGTCGCCCCAAGTCGAGGGAGGAGTCTGGAGGGCTTTGTCGTCCTGAAGAAGTTCGACCGTGATGTTGCGGAGCGGAGTGTTCGACAGAGAACGGGCGGAATGGGCGTAGTTACCGGCGAGGAATCCGGTCTCGCCGTCGTGAAGCTTGATGCGCACCGCGGGCTTGCCGACGACTTCATTGGAAACTTCGTAGTCACCGAGCGTGACGTAAATGTAGTCGTTCCGATGGCGGTGGATGAGCGTCGCTTCGCCGGGAGCAACTTCCACGTAGAAGACGCGGGCGAGTTCGTTCTGAAAGAGGAAGTGATGGTGCGGCTCGTTGGTGATCTCGACTTCAGCGGGGGCCTGCGCAAAGGCGAGGAAGGCGGCCAGAAGGATCGCGACAGAGGATGTCCGGCGCGGCATGGGGGGATTCTAGCAGCGAGCAGAGAGGGCGCGGTTCGCGGGCAGGCTCGTCATGTTCGTTATGTTGGGAATCCGGGAAGAGCACTAGCTTTTTCTGGTGCGGCGGATCAGTTCCTCCATCTGCGCCAGGTAGGTTTCGAGCGCGCGACGGCCGGCGGCGGTGAGGCGGTATTCGGTGCGCGGGATGCGGGCGTCGAAAAATTTACTGCAGGAGATGTAGTGGGCCTCTTCGAGTTTGCGGGCGTGCACGCTGAGATTGCCGTCGGTCGTTTTGAGCAGGCGGCGGAGGTCGTTGAAGCTGAGCGAGTCGTTGATCGCGAGCGCACTGATGATGCCGAGGCGGATGCGCTCGTGGATGGTGCGGTCGAGTTCGGGCAGGTCTTCGACGGGGCGAGCGCGTTCGGGATCGCGAGCGGGCTTGGCCGAGTGCTGTGGAGCGCGAGCTTTGGCTCTATCCGCCATGATATTTCGCGATCCAGAGGCCGAAGAGAATGTGCAGGCCGCCGAAGGAGGCGGCCATCAGGAGATTGCCGAGCGCGGGGACGAAGAGCGCGACCGCGCCGGAGGTCAGGAAGCAGAGCCCCATCGCGGGGAGGAGCGGAATCGAGAACGCGCCTCCGCTGAGAATGCCCGCACCGTAGCAGAGGGCCCAGACGCCGGGCAAGAGGCGTGCGAGTCCGAGGCGGTAGAGGGCGGCGGTGAGGATCATCGCGGCCAAGACGCTTGGGAGAAACGTGAGTGCGACTTTGCGGCCGGGGCCGCTGGTGAGCGGGAGTCCGGCGCGGCGAGCCTTGCGGTCCATAGTGGCCACGGCGATGGTGATAGCGAGCGCGGCTTCGACGAGCCAGACGAGGAGCCAGGCGTTGGGGGACGTTTGGCGGGCGGCGATCGCAGCGGTGGCGAGGGCGGTAAGACCCATGGCGACTTGTCCCCAGCCGGGAGTGGCGGTGAAGGAGGAGGAGCGCTCCATGGTGTCGCGGATGAAGCGGAGGTCGTCGAGCGCGCGCTGTGAGAGCGGACGGGAGCGCGAGTACGGACGGCGCATGCGGTGCGGCTGGGGGTCCGGCATGAAAGAGGAGGGTAGCGCTATTCAGCAAATAGCGTCAAGTACTTTGCGAAGTAAAGCTCGTTGCGGTGTTCGGTGTTCGGCGTTCGGTATTCGGTATTCGGTATTCGGCCTTCGGCTGTGCGTCTTCGGCTTTGCTGAGGACTACACTGGTGAGGTGAGCGATCTAGGGAAACTACTGATCTTGGTCGGCGGACTGGTCGTCGTGGCCGGGCTGGTCCTGATACTGCTGGGAAAGACGAATGTGCCGCTGGGGCGGTTGCCCGGGGACATCTATTATCGCGGGAAGAATACGACGTTCTATTTTCCTTTGGCGACGTCGATCCTGTTGAGCATTGCGCTGTCGCTTGTACTTTATGTGGTGTCGCGGTTCCGAAGGTAACCCCTTCTTCGTCGCAGTTCATCGTCAGTCGGGCAAAAGCTCTTAACCGCAAAGAGCGCAAAGAAAAGCCGCAAAGGGCGCGAAGAAAAATCGTTCTATTGTCTGTTGCTGACCACAACTCAGAAGCTCCAGCGGAGTTGCGCGCCGCCGGACAGCCGAGGGCGGCTGTCCCTACGTAGTTCTTGCCTCGGTGCTGAGGTATCGCAGTTCATCCCCTGTGCGGAGCTTCCGCTCGGCCCGGACGAGGCGTCCGCCCCCACGCGATTCGTGCTGCGCGTACTTAGTTCGATGACGTCTGGAAACATCTCGCGGGCGAGGGCGCCTGCGCGCCACACACCGGCGCCACACTCCCGTGCCACACGGCTGCGTTACACTCGCAGGGTGGGCGCGATCGACCAACTGGGGTTCAGTTTTCGTCCGCCGGAGCGGCGCATCTGGACGGTGCGCGATCTGGTGGCGTCGGTACGCACGCACATCGAGCGCGAGTATTCCGACGCCTGGGTGGAAGGCGAGATCTCGAATTTCCGCGCGCAGAATTCCGGCCATCTTTATTTCACGCTGAAAGATCAGAACTCGCAGATCAGCGTGGTCATGTTCCGCTCGTCGGCGCGATTGCTGCGCTTCAAGCCGACCGACGGCATGCAGGTTGTGGTGCGCGGGCGAGTGACGATTTACGAAGACCGCGGGCAGCTGCAGATCATCGCGGAGTACGTGGAGCCGAAGGGCGCAGGCGCGCTGCAGATTGCCTTCGAGCAGCTGAAGGCGAAGCTCGAGGCGGAAGGGTTGTTCGAGGCTTCGCGGAAGAAGCCGATTCCGGCGCTGCCACGCGCGATCGGGATCGTGACGTCGCCACAGGCGGCGGCTCTGCGCGACCTTTTGCAGATACTGCACCGCCGGCATCGCGCAGTGAATGTCCTTATCTTCCCGGCGCAGGTACAGGGCGAGACAGCGTCGACGGAAGTCGCAAATGGGGTGCGTTACTTCAATCGCGCGAAGAATGTTGAGGTCATCATCGTGGCGCGAGGCGGCGGATCGGCCGAGGATCTGGCCGCGTTCAATGACGAAGCGCTGGCGCGGGTTGTCGCTGGATCGCATCTGCCGGTCATTTCGGCGGTCGGGCACGAGACCGATTTCACGATCATCGATTTCGTGGCGGACCTGCGGGCGCCAACGCCATCCGCGGCGGCAGAGATGGTGATCCGGTCGCGCCAGGAAATTGAGGATCAGGTCGAACGCCTGTGCGGGCGGCTGGAAAAGGCGATGCGTTACCGATTGCTCATGGGCCGTCAGCAGCTGACGCAGTTGGCACAGCATGGGGCTTTCGGCCGGATGATGGACCTGATCCGGCGCCGCCAGCAAAAGGTGGATGATCTGGTGAACCGGTTGGTGCACGCGGAGCGCGACGTTCTCGAGCGGCAACGGCGGCGGTTCGAAACACTCTCGGCGGCAGTGCGACATTACGATCTGCGACTGGTGCTGGCGGGTGTCCGGCGGGAACTCGATGCGAAAGTCTCCTCGATGGCGGCGGCCGCACGGAATGCTTTGCTCCAGAAACGATCCCGGCTGGAACGGCTGACGAGCCAGATGGAAGCGCTCTCGCCGGTGGCGATCCTGGAGCGCGGGTATGCGCTCGTCTTTGATGCCGACGGGAAGCTCGTAAAGGATGCCGAGCAGGTGAAGGCAGGCGATGAAATCACGGCGCGGGTGGCTCGGGGTGAGATCGCGGCAACGGTGAAGAAGACGGGCTCTGGGCTCTAGGCTCTGGGCTCTCGCTCTGGGCTTCGGGCGGCGCGGTCCGTGTGGTGCGGGGGATCTTCTCTGCGATATTGCGTTTGGCCTCGCTCCAAAATCGTTCGCGTAGAAGTCACATCCGGAACGCCAAGGCCAAAGACGGAAAGCCGAAAACCCGAGGGCCGAGCCGAGAGCCCAGAGCCGAGAACCCTCTCCGAATTGGATTACAATTAAGGGGCAGTCAAAAGCGGCAGTCGGGCTGGACTCGCTCACCTTCTTAGAGAGGAAAGTTTGGTGACGCACTTTCTCGCGCCGTGGCCACACGTGTCGATGACGAACGTCATCGACATTTTGCTGGTCGCGATCGTCATCTATCAGTTCCTGATGCTGGTGCGCGGGACCCGTGCGGCTCCAATGCTGGTCGGTGTGGCGGCGGTCGGTCTCGGCTTCTATATCGCGCGCATCGGCGAACTGACCACGCTCAGCTGGCTGGTCAGCACTCTCGTTCCTTACGTGATTTTCGCGCTGATCGTGGTATTCCAGGCGGAGATCCGGCACGCGCTGGCGAATCTTGGCAGCCGGCTCACGCTAAGCCGCGCGTCGAACTCGGAATCCGATGCTTACGACGATATCGTCCTCGCGGCCAATCTTTTCTCGCAGAACCAGACGGGGGCGCTGATCGTGATTGAGCGCGAGATCGGCCTGCGCACTTACATCGAAAGCGGCGTTCCCATGGACGCGCGCCTCTCCTACGACCTGCTCGCCACTATCTTCCGCCCGAGCGCTCCGCTCCACGATGGCGCCGTGATCGTGCAGAAGGACCGCATCGCTGCGGCCGCATGTTTCCTTCCGCTTTCCATGAATCCCGTGCTCTCCACACAAATGGGCACCCGCCACCGGGCAGGAATCGGCATCACGGAAGAAACAGACGCGATCGCCGCGATTGTCTCGGAGGAAACCGGCGCGATCAGCCTGGCGGTCGCAGGAAATTTCGAACGCGACATCACCGTCGAACAATTACGCGAGCGCCTGAGCACGCTCTTGCGGCGCTATGTTCCCCCGGTGACCTTGCCCACGCCCATTCCGCAGCGTGAAGACCCTACCGAGATGAGCGAACGGAGCGCTTCCTACAAGAACCCCGACCAGACCTACACTCCGGGAGTCGACCGCTCCTCATGATCGACTTTCTTCAACGCTACGTGATCGCGAACTTCGGCTACAAGGTCGTCTCGCTTGCCCTGGCGATCGGCCTGTGGTGGGCCATCTCGCACGATCCCATCGCCGAGGTTTCGGTCACGGTTCCGATCGAGTTTCACAACATCCCAGCGAACCTCGACATCAGTTCCGTGGATATTTCCGAAGTGCAAGTGCGGATTCGCGGCCCGGAGCGCCTGATTCACGAGATGCGGGCCCAGGACGTCCACGTGGAGGTCGATCTCACGGGCGTGAAGCCGGGCGAGCGCACATTCGACATGACTGCCCGGCATGTGCGGCGTCCGCGGGATTTGGAAGTCCAGCAAGTCGTTCCCAGCCAGGTGCGCCTGAACTTCGACGTGATTTTGACGCGCGAAGTGGAAGTGCGTCCCCGCGTGCTTGGCACCTTCGCTCCGGGCTTTCACATTGAGAAAGTTCTCACCGAACCCGCGCGTGTCTCGATCCGAGGGCCGAAGCAGCGCGTGGAAGCCTTAGAGGCCGCCACCACCGACCTGGTGGACGCCTCCGGCGCGATGACGGCGAGCACCTTCGTGACGAATGCATTCGTCTCCGACCCGCTGGTGCAGATCGTTCATCCCGCGCCGGTGCGGGTCACGGTTATCATGCAGAAGGGGTCGATCGAACCCGTCGGCAAACCATCACCCGAATGACGCAATCCTCGCGACAACTGTTTGGAACCGATGGAATTCGCGGCGTTGCAGGCGAATTCCCGCTGACGCCGCAGAGCACGTTCGCCATCGGACGCGCGCTCGGGCACGATTTGCTCCGCGCCAAAATGCACGCTCGCGTAGTGATTGGCCAGGACACGCGCGAATCGAGCCGATGGATCGCCGACCGCGTCACCGCCGGACTCAACTCAGTAGGTGTGGGGGTGGAGAGCGCGGGCGTGATCACGACGCCGGGCGTCGCGTACCTGGCGCGCTCTCGGCGCCTGGCCGCGGGCGTGGTGATTTCTGCGTCGCACAATCCGTGGACCGACAACGGCATCAAGGTCTTCTCCGGCGACGGCTACAAGCTGCCCGATGCGCGCGAGCTCGCGATCGAGCAGGAGATCTTCAAGCTGCTGCAGAATCCCGAAGCGCTTCCCGAGCCTGAGACCGTGGTGGCAACGAGCCTTCCCGGAGACGCGAGCCTGCGCGAAGCCTACATTCACTGGCTGGCGCGCAGCGTAAGCGGCGACCTGAGCAAGATGCGCGTGCTGGTCGACTGCGCAAACGGCGCCGCGACCGCCGAAGCGCCGGGGCTTTTCAGATTGTGCGGGATCCAAGCGACCATCATGCAGAGCGCGCCCGACGGAAAAAATATCAATGAGCAGTGCGGCGCGTTGCATCCCGCGACCGTGGCCACCGAGGTAGCCAAGCGCAAGGGCGAATTTGACCTGGGCGTGACCTTCGACGGCGACGCCGACCGCGCCTTGTTCAGCGATGCAAATGGAAACGTGGTGAACGGTGACGCGGTTCTGCTGATGGCAGGACGCGACATGCAGGCGCGCGGCACGCTGGTCGGCAACACGATCGTGGCCACCACCATGTCGAACATGGGACTGGAGGTGGCACTGAAGCGCTCGGGCATCCAGATGATGCGCGCGAATGTCGGCGACAAGTACGTGCTCGAAGACATGCTGAAGAGCGGCGCCACGCTGGGCGGCGAGCAGTCGGGTCATATCCTGTTTCGCGACGGAGACGCAACCACCGGCGACGGCTTGCTCACCGCGCTGCGCGTGATGGAGATCATGACGCGGCTGCGCAAGAGTCTGGCCGAACTGGTCAGCGATCTGAAAGTCTTTCCGCAGACAATTCAGAATGTTCGCGTGCGCGAAAAGGTCCCGTTCAAAGATGTTCCCGAGATCCAAACGGCCATTGAAGACGCAGAGCGCGAATTGGACGGCAACGGCCGTGTCGTCGTGCGCTATTCGGGAACCGAGGCGCTGGCCCGCGTGATGGTCGAGGCCGAGTCGGAAGCGAAGATGAAGTCCATCGCATCGGGGATCTCGGAGAAGATTCGGGAGAGGTTAGGAGCGGGGTAGGTTGTCCTTGGTCGTTGGTTCTTGGTCGTTGGTCGTCGGTTCTTGGTCGTTGGTTCTTGGTCGTTGGTCGTCGGCGAAGGCCTGGCATCAGCTGAGGGTAGCTTCCTGATTTCGCGGTATGGGTAGGGGGTGTTCATTCCCGATTCTTATCTCTTCTTCTTTCCTTCGTTTGGTGAACTGCTCGCCGGCATTGCGAACTGGTGGAGCCTCGCGCTGATCCTCGGAACTGTCGGAACGCTTCTGTGGTTCGTGTATTCGCTGTGGTTCCGTCGAGTGTGGCGCGCGCGGCGGATCGCAAATATCCGGCTGAAGCGGATGCTGGAGGAGCGGGAGCGGTAGGTAAACCGTCGCCTTCGGGAACTCGCAATAAGCTTTGTGCGATCAGAATCTCAGACACGGCAGTCGTTCCAAGGCGACATACAAGCTTGGCCCATTGGCCACGAGTCCTCTGCACTCCCTGTCAATGCCGCATGTACTTCCGGGGTTTGACCGTCTTGCAATTCGAAGGTAAGTTCTCCCAACAAATTTCTATTTCTCCATTCCGCGAATGGCAGATCGCTGGGACGCGATGATGGCCAATGCGCCCAAGGCCGTTCGTTGACTTCTGTGTACGGTTAGTGCGCCGCCAGAAACCAAGTTCAGCATGGCACGACTTCGCAAGAGTCTGGCCGGTTGTGCAAGTGTGCGTTTCCGATGCATGGAGGTGCGCAATGACGCATTGGAAGATGGTGGCAGGTATCGCAGCAGTTTTGGCCGCAGCCGCAATGGCAACTTCTCAAGGGACTCCTCATGATCCCGGACCACGGACCGGCCCCCCTGCGGCAGGCGCCGTTGTCAGTACAAGCGGGATCACCGGCGGGGCCTATCCGACTCTGAACGCAACGGAACAGGCCGCGTTCACCAATGGCATCGCGCAGTTTGTGGAAGAGGAAGGCGTGCCGGATCAACCACCGGGAACGGGAAACGGTGGACTGGGACCTGGCTTCAACTCGACAAGCTGCGGCTCGTGTCACTCGCAACCCGCGATCCTAGGCTCAAGCCCGGGTGTGAGCAGCCCACAAGTTCCTCAGCCGAATCCACAGATCGCAGCCGCCACCGCAATGGGAGCGACCAACGTCATCCCATCGTTCATCACAGCCGGCGGGCCTGTGAGAGAAGCGCGGTTTGTTCGAAATCCGGACGGAACGCCCGATGGAGGCGTTCACAATTTGTTCAATATCACGGGCAGAACGGACGCGGTTGGTTGCAATCTGGCACAGCCCAACTTCGCAGCTCAGTTGGCCGCCAACAATGTGATCTTCCGAATCCCCACTCCGCTGTTCGGCTTAGGGCTGGTGGATAACACGCTGGACGCCACGTTCAAGGCGAACCTGGCGGCAAATTCGGAGACCAAGAGCGCATTCGGAATCGCAGGACGGTTCAATCGAGTTGGAGGGGGTGACTCGGGGATTCAGGGCCACTTCAATCTAAGCGGAAACGATGGAACGATTAGCAAGTTCGGATGGAAGGCTCAGAATAAGTCGATCACATTGTTTGCCGGCGAAGCGTACAACGTCGAGATGGGCGTCACGAACGACGTCATGCCGAATGAGAGAAACGGAGTCGCGGGCTGTGTGTTCAATGCCATGCCGGAAGATTCGCATTCCGTTGCGGCCAACGGCATTTCCGATCTGGATGCGTTTGTGGATGCAATCCGCTTGTCGGCCCCGCCTGTGCCAGCTCCTGCTACGGCCGATACAAAAAACGGGCAGGACAAATTCAACAAAGTGGGGTGCGTTCTGTGTCATTCCGATACGCTGACCAGCGCGCAGTCGATTTTCACCGGCATGAGCAACGTGACCTACCATCCTTTTTCTGACTTTGCCCTCCACCATATGGGAGAAAAGCTGGCCGATGGTGTTTCTCAGGGCCTAGCCGGCCCCGACGAGTTCCGGACCGCCCCTTTATGGGGAGTTGGGCAGAGGCTCTATTTCTTGCACGATGGCAGAACGGCGGACTTGCTGGAGGCAATTCAACAGCACAGTTCCCGGGGATCAGAAGCAAATCAGGTCGTACGAAGATTCAACGCTCTATCACCGGGCGATCAGCAAGCTGTGCTGGATTTTTTGCGGTCGCTGTAGTTGCGGTGGTTGCAACTTAGTGTCTCCCGGCGGAAATCCGGGAGCGCTCTGCGGGCGCGTCAGGTCACCACTTCGTATTCGCTCGTCACCAGTCCGCTCTTGTATTGGCGCGTGCCGAGATGGCGGAGCTTGACGTCGTGCGGGAGAGAGCTGAAGAGTGGAATGCCATCTCCGATCAGCACCGGAACGCGCGTGATGGTGATCTGGTGGATCAGGCCCGCGCGCAGAAACTGCTGCACGGTGATGCCGCCGTCGACATAGACATGCTTCGCGCCACTGCTGGCTAGCTGTGCCGCGATCTGCGAAGGTTCGCCGCTCATTTGTTCGGCGCGTCCTTTGGCTTTCGAAAGATCCAGCGGATGATGGCTCAGCACTACCACCCGCTTTCCGCTGTAGGGCCAGCTCGGCAATTTCAGGACAACGTCAAACGTATTGCGGCCGATGAGGATGGTATCGACGCTGGCGATGAACTCATCGTACCCGTGGGGCTCGCCGCCGTCGGCGGGGAGGAAGTCGTACGCGCCGTTGCGGCGCGCGATAAAACCGTCGAGGCTGGTTCCAACGAAGACCGAGAACTTCATGAGGCGCTCCGTGTTGGATCGGGGCTAGTGTATCGCCATCCCATCTGGCCTCGCACTCGAGTCAGCTGTGCGAAGTTATGTCGCGGATCTCGCGATGCCGATCGAACCACCACGCCCAGGGAAGAACGATAGCGGTGAGTGCGACGCCGGGCCACGCGATCTCCGAGACGCTGGCTGGTGGCGGGCTGAAGCGGTCGCCGAGGTAGAGGGCAAGAAGCAGCGCGACAAAGACGCCGAAGGCGTAGCGGCCGATGCGGTCGCGGGCGCGGGTCGTCTGTATATAGAAGAGGATGCCGACGGCGAACATCGAGAGCTCCACCATCATCGTGCCGGGAACGGAGTTCCAGAGACCGAGGCCGAGCTTCGGTCCTCCGCCGGGATAGAGCGGCATGTCGGGGCGGTGCGTGACCCAGTCGAGAACCCAGTGGCTGACGACGCCGATCCAGATGGCGATCGTGCCCGGGCGGTAGTGCGTGATGAGGTGATAGATCAGCGCGAACGCGGTCGCCCAGACGATCGACATGAGGAGGCTGTGCGACCACGGGTAGTCGTAGAGATCGAGCGGCGTGTAGCGCGTATTGCCCGGATCGATGCGCACGTGCTCCCAGCCGAGAAGCAGGAAGGGCGGCCACAGGATGTCGAGAAAGAGGGGCGCGGCGATCAGCGGCGCGAGCGAGGCGCGCGGGGCGAACTTCTTGGCGGCGAATCCGACGGCGAAGTGGCCGATGAACATGCAGGGAATATACGTGAGGCGCGGTCGCCAGTCACCAGGCGTGGGTCGTCAGGCCGCAATTGCCGGTCGTTCGGAAACGATCAAAGCGGGTCCTTCGCTTCGCTCAGGATGACAAACAATTGAGGAGTCGGATAGCGGAGTGACTCGTGGACAAGAGTGTCCGCGCCACACGGGCTACTCCAGATCCCGCCAGTTTAGCCCCGTGCCCAATTCCACCAGCAATGGTACGGCCAGCAGGTGCACCTGCTCCATGTGCTCGCGGACGAGGGAGCGCATGATGTCGAGTTCGGCTTCGGGGACCTCGAAGACGAGTTCGTCGTGCACCTGCAGGGTCATGCGGGACTTCAGGTCGCGCTCACGGATGGCAGCGTCGATGCGGATCATCGCTAATTTGATGAGGTCGGCAGCGGTGCCCTGCAGGGGCGTGTTGACGGCGGTGCGCTCGGCGAATCCGCGCTGGTTTGAGTTCTTGCTGTTGATGTCAGGGATGGGGCGGATGCGTCCGAACAATGTGTTGACACGCTGGTCGCGGCGGGCTTCGTCGAGCGTGTGGTCGATGAAGGCGCGCACGCCGGCGTACTTCTCAAAGTATGCGTTGATGAACTGCTTGGCCTCGGAAGGCTCTATGCCGAGGTTCTGCGAGAGGCCGAAGGCCGAGAGCCCATAGACGATGCCGAAGTTGACGACCTTCGCCTGCCTACGATGATCGGCGGTGACCATCAGCGGCGGTACGCCGAAGACCTGCGACGCGGTGAGGGTGTGGATGTCGTCGCCGCGACGGAACGCTTCGACGAGAAGCGGATCGCTCGAATAGTGCGCCAGAAGACGAAGCTCAATCTGCGAGTAGTCGGCGGCGAGCAGGACGTAGCCGGGTTCGGCGATGAAGGCGGCGCGAATCTGGCGTCCGAGCTCGGTGCGGATGGGAATGTTCTGCAGATTCGGATTCGCCGACGACAGGCGGCCGGTCGCGGTTCCAGTCTGATCGAATGTGGTATGCAGACGGCGGGTGGCCGGGTTGATCAGCACGGGCAACGCATCGACGTAGGTCGACTTGAGCTTCGAGAGCTGGCGGAATTCCAGCACCAGCCGCGGGGCTTCGTGATTCTCGGCCAGGCCTTCCAGGACATCGACTGCCGTCGATATCGTTTTACCCTTGCCATACTTCACGGGCTTGGGCAGGTTGAGCTTGTTGAACAGCACATCGCCCAGCTGCCTGGGCGAGTTGATGTTGAACTCAAGGCCGCAGAGATTCCAGATTTCCCGCGCCTTGGCGGAGACTTCCTGCTCGAGGCTGGCCGACATCGTGGCCAGCGCAGCCGTATCGATCTTCACTCCAGCCTGCTCCATGCGCGCGAGCACGGGGACCAGCGGGAGGTCGATGTCGTGGTAGAGCTTGTCGAGCTTGCCCTCCTCCACTTCCTGGCGGAGCGCCGTGGTCAGGCGTCCCGTGATATCCGCGGATTCGGCAAGATTGCCAGACAGCTTGAGGTTGAAGCGTCGCAGCGCGGCGTCGGGAAGGCCGTGCGAGGAGTACGTCGGATTCAGAAGATACGAGTACAGACGCGAATCGTGCACGATGCCGTTGAGTTCGATCCCGGCATCGTCCATCGCATGGATGGCAGCCTTGTAGTCATGAATGGACTTCGGCACGTTCGGGTCCGCGAGCGCAGGACAAGACGCTTGCCTGCATCCGAACCGAGAGCAACCGTCGCCGCTGTCCCCGGCCCTGCCGAAATTGCCAGGTTGCGCGCGGTGGGCGGCGCAATCGGCAGGGGTTCTCCTAAGGGCAGCATCGACTCCTGCGACTCTTCCTCCAGCTCTTCTTTTTCTTCGTCGGCGGCCGACGAAGCCGCCGACTCGATCGCGATGGAAAGTGCCGCACCGGAAGCCAGCGTACTCAGAATCGCTTCCACAACCGCCGCTGACCGCGCTTCGTCGTAGTGTGCCTCGATCACCTCCACCGCCGCAGGCAGATCTTTCAACAGCGACGTGAACTCGAGTCGGCGAACAACTGCCGCAAAGCCTCAACGTCCGGCTCGCCCATTTGCATCGCCGAGACGTTGAGCTCGACCGGCACATTGGTGTCGATGGTCGCCATTTTCTTGCTGAAGAGCACAATCTCGCGGTTGTTCTGCAGCGATTCGCGATAGGTCTTCTTCTCGATCTCGTCTGCACGGTCCAGCGCGTTCTCGACCGATCCAAAGCGCTTGATCAGCTCGACCGATCCCTTGTCGCCGATACCGGGCGCGCCGGGAAGGTTGTCAATGGAGTCACCGCGCAGCGCCATCACGTCGATCACGCGCTCCGGCGGCACACCGAGAAATTTCCTCCACCTTGGCCGCGTCGCCGATCAGGTCTGTCCTTCGTCGGATTCAGGGTCAGGATCTTGTCCGTGACCAGTTGCATCATGTCCTTGTCGCTGGAAACGATGTAGACCTCGTACGACTGTTCCGCCGCCTTGCGGGCGAGCGTGCCGATCACGTCGTCGGCTTCGGAGCCTTTCTGCTCAAGGATCGGAATGCGATAGCCCTCGAGCGCGCGGCGGATGTAGGGCACCTGCTGCGCCAAATCTTCCGGCATCGCCGAGCGGTTCGCCTTGTAGCCCTGGTATTGCACCTCCTGGAAGGTCTGCGTCTTGATGTCGAACTTCTTGTAGCTTGTGATCGCTTCGGCGGCAGTGTCGCGGAACGTCGGTGCGCCCACGTCGAAAACGGCAGCGAGATATTCCGGCGAGAAAT
>CAVQZP010000021.1:0-37718 GCA_963718505.1 uncultured Acidobacteriota bacterium
AGCGTCCTTAGAGGAAATGACTTACACCAATCGGCATACCGCTTAAATCGCAAACACAAAAAGCCCCGCTCTCCCGAGCGGGCTTCTCGTTGGCGACTGACCACTGGCCACTGGCCACTGCTCTAGTACATATCCCCCATGCCGCCGCCGTGTCCGCCCCGGCATTGGTCAGCGCCGTCCGCACCACCTTCGTCGAACGGACAAATCACCGAATCCCACGCAGACCATCACGCGCAACGAGGCACCAACTCCGACCGAAGCGTTGTTCTCCCTGAGGCGCAGCAACGGGCTCCAAACAGCAGAGGGTACATTGCCGTCCGCCCCCCCCAAACACACACATTTTGCTAGCGGGCGAGTATTAAGGTGACCCGTTCGGAATCGGCGCTCCCGGCGTTCAAACTAGGCCCAAAAATTGGCTGTCACGCGTACAATGCACGTCACTCGCGACTAGAACGGAGTCCAACATGAGCACGAACCCTCTGCGCATAAATCTTATTTGGTGGGGCAAGTGGGAGGATTACCCGAAGGTCCGGATTGGAAACAACGAGTACGCCGAGATCGAAAAACGGCTGTACACGCGTCATGCCGTTGACTATTTCTTGCCTAGCGGTCGGCGCTCGGTTGGAAACGTCGATGTCACTCCAGGGGAAGGTGGGGCAGCGCTGACTCAGGGGAGAAGCATTTCTCCAAACTTGGTCGAGGAAGCGATATCCAACGGTTCTACGCAAATTCAATTGCGCAAAGGAACAACCAGAACCGTGCATACGTTGGGCGACCTCGAAGTGGTTACCGAGGACGGCGGTAAGATAGTCGTCACCGTCAGCAATCGATCGAAATAATCGGAACGAAATCGGCACAACAAAAAAGCCCCGCTCTCCCGAGCGGGGTTTTTTGCTGGCCACTGACCACCGGCCACTGGCCACTGCTTTAGTACATGTCTCCCATGCCGCCGCCGTGTCCACCCGGCATCGGAGCGCCCTTCTTGTCTTCCGGGATCTCCGAAACCAGCGCCTCCGTCGTCAGCATCAGCGACGCGATCGACCCGGCATTGGTCAGCGCCGTCCGCACCACCTTCGTCGGATCCAGCACCCCTGCTTTCACCAGGTCTTCATACTCACCGGTCAGCGCGTTGTACCCGAAATTGTTGTCCTTCGAGTCGTTCACCTTGCCCAGCACAATTGCGCCTTCTTCGCCGGCATTCTCGGCGATCATGCGCAACGGTTCCGTGATCGATTTCTTCACGATGTTGACGCCGATCTGCTCGTCGCCTTCCACTTTCAGCTTCTCCAGCGCCGGTACACAGCGCGCCAGCGCCACGCCGCCGCCCGGGACAATACCTTCCTCCACGGCCGCGCGCGTCGCATGCATCGCGTCCTCGACCCGAGCCTTCTTCTCTTTCATCTCGGTCTCGGTCGCCGCACCGACTTTGATCACGGCCACGCCACCCACCAGCTTCGCCAGCCGCTCCTGCAGCTTCTCGCGGTCGTAGTCGCTGGTCGTCTTGTCGATCTGGCTCCGGATCTCTTTCACCCGGCCCTCGATCTCGTTGTGCTTGCCCTTGCCCTCGACGATGGTCGTGTTGTCCTTGTCGACGGTGATTTTCTTAGCCTGGCCCAGGTCGCTCACCTGCACGTTCTCGAGCTTGATGCCGAGATCTTCGGTGATGGCCTTGCCGCCAGTCAGGATCGCGATGTCCTGCAGCATCGCCTTGCGGCGATCGCCGAAGCCCGGCGCCTTCACGGCGCAAACCTGCAGTGTGCCGCGCAGCTTGTTGACGACGAGAGTGGCGAGCGCTTCGCCCTCAACGTCCTCCGCGATGATAATGAGCGGCTTGCCGCCCTTGGCGATCTGCTCCAGCAGCGGGAGCAGGTCCTTCATCGAGCTGATCTTCTTCTCGTGGATCAGGATGTACGCGTTCTCTAGCGCCGCTTCCATCCGCTCCGGATCGGTTACGAAGTAAGGAGAGAGGTAGCCGCGGTCGAACTGCATGCCCTCGACCACTTCCAGCTGCGTCTCGAGCGTCTTCGACTCTTCCACCGTGATGACGCCGTCCTTGCCCACTTTCTTCATCGCTTCGGCAATGATCTTGCCGATGGTCTCGTCGTTGTTCGCCGAGATCGTGCCCACCTGCGCGATCATGTCTCCCGTGACGGGCTTCGAGAACTTGTCCAGCTCGCCCTTCTCACGGTTGCCTTCCTTGTCGAGCTTGCCGCAAATCACGGAGACGGCCTTCTCGATGCCGCGCTTCATCGCCATCGGGTTCGCGCCGGCAGCAACTGTCTTTACACCCTCGCGATAGATCGCCTGGGCCAGAACCGTTGCCGTCGTGGTGCCGTCGCCGGCGACGTCGGAGGTCTTCGACGCCACTTCGCGCACCATCTGTGCGCCCATGTTCTCGAGCGCATCCTTCAGCTCGATCTCTTTCGCCACCGTCACGCCGTCCTTGGTGATGGTCGGCGATCCGAATTTCTTCTCGATGACTACGTTGCGTCCCTTCGGACCCAGCGTGACCTTCACTGCGTCTGCGAGTAAGTTGACGCCGCGCAGGATCGCCTGCCGCGACTCCTCGCCATGCACAATCTGCTTAGCCATTTCTTTTTCTCCTGATCTCGAATGTCTTGAATTCTTATCCGTTATTGAAATCTGTTTTGGTCGCGGATCTCATGCAACCTCGACCTGACGACTCCCAGAGCCGAGAGCCCAGAGCCGAACCGCCAGAGCCAAAGCCCAGAGCCGAGAGCCCAGAGCCGAACCGCCAGAGCCAAAAGCCCAGAGCCGAACCGCCAGAGCCAAAAGCCCAGAGCCGAGAGCCCAAGCCCCTACCGCTTCGAACCCGCGAGTTCCTTTTCCTTCTTCGCCGGAGCGCCTTCGAGCACGCCGAGCACTTCCTCTTCGCGCATGATGATGAAATCTTCACCATCTATCTTGATCTCGGTCCCGGAATACTTCCCGAACAAGATCCGGTCCCCCGCCTTCACTGCCAGCGGAAACACCTTGCCTTCGTCGTTGCTCTTGCCCCGCCCGACGGAGATGACTTCTCCCTCCTGCGGTTTATCCTTAGCACTATCCGGTATGATGATTCCGCCGCGGGTGGTTTCGGATTCTTCGACCCGCCGGACCAGAATTCGGTCGTGGAGAGGGGTGAACTTGGTAGCCATGTAGCCGACTCCTTTCGTCTCTATGTTTAAGTTGTTGTTTGGTTTAGTACGGTTTCCAAAAATGAGCGTCGGGCGCTGCTAGCACTCGGTCCCAACGAGTGCTAATTGTAGAGAGTTGAGTGGGGAGTTGTCAAGAGGCGAGAAGGGCAGGGTGACAGTGACGGAGCTGGGTGCTTAGAATGGCGTCGTCGAGGCGGGTCGTCAAGGCGGCCGGAGTCAGCGCCAGCGAGGGCGGGTAACCATCTGGCCGGAAGGGTTTATCGAGGACCCGAGCACCAAAGGTTAAACAGTGCGCGAAGAGGCAATGCGGAGTGCCAATGCGCCAAGAGCCGTAAAGCGCAAAAGCGGCAATGCGCGAGAGCAACATAAAGAGGTAGGGTGTGGGTATGCATAGAGCCATGGGTTGTCTGGTGGTTGCGGCGATGGCGTTGGCGGTCGCTGTAGGAACGGCGTCTGCCGCGGACGAGCCTTCGTCGTCGTTGAGCTTCGTGGTGTTGAAGGACTACAACGGCAAGCCGATCCGAAACGCCGCGGTGGTGCTGCATCCGGTGAATCCTCACGGGAAGCAGCAGCGCGGGGGATTCGAACTGAAGACCGACGGAGAAGGGAAGACACATTTTGAGGGCGTGCCGTACGGCAAGATGCGGGTGCAGGTCCTGGCACCGGGATTCCAGACGTTCGGCGAGGATTACGACATCGAGTCGCCGACAATGGAGATCACAGTCAAGCTGAAGGTGCCGCAGAACCAGTATTCGATTTATACCGATCACCCGGATCAGAAAAAGCAAGATCAGCCCAAAAAAGATGCGCCGCCGGAACAGAAGTAAACCGATCATCGGGTATTTGGTTCTGGCAGGTTAAAGATATGTACTGAGACCAGTTCTCCGTTGTCAGTTCTCGGTTCCCAGTAAATGATTCCCTGCGGGTTAGCAGTTTGTCAGTTCTCAGTAAATGGACGCCCCGCTCAGAGCGGGGTTTTTTTGTTTGTGGAGGGTTGAGATATCGGAGGTCGAGTAATCCCACTCAATCGCACAGAACGCGATTGAATGGGGCACCTCAGCATTGTGTGGGTCACCCACCTTCGGGCCGTGTGCTTTTTGTGCTTCGGCGGGTTTTAGTTGGTGATGATCCCAGGTTAGCGTCCAAAGAGCGGACGCGAACCTGGGGCACCGCGCGAAAGTACTTTGAGGTGCAAAGACGACATACCCCACCTTTGCAGCGATTGCGCAGGTGGGGTATTGGTCATCGGCCTGGCCTGGCTTGGCAGCAGGGCCGATCTTCACTTACATACTGACGAAGCTCGTTGTCTCGTTTCAGGTGTTAAAGGCACCTCTAATTTTCACCAGCATGTGAGGTTGCAATCGCCGTCGTTCAATGGAAGAAATCACACGATTCCACTCAAAAGACGTACTCCCTAGACGAGCAGGAATTTGCTTGCGGCGTCCGGAGTCGTGCCCAAACCTCTCGAGAAATAACGCCCCACCCCTGCTGCAAGCAAAGGTGGGGCTACGTGGAGGAAGGACCTCCGTCTAGGTGGAGAAACTGCAACAAATCGCGCGCGAGAAAACTTCTAACGAGTGACCCGACCCCACCCTTTTGCGAGAAACGCAAAGGTGGGGTCATCCGGGTCACAGACGCGGGAGTCGCGGCGGGCGAGGCCCAAGAGCGGAACCCGTCATGCCGCGTCAGTTAGAGCCGCCAACTGGCGAAACCTTAACTAGAGTGAGGTTGCAGTCACCGTCCTGGTTGGTACAATCTGTCGGATCTTCACCCGCGATCCAATAGGTTGCATGGCTGGAGCCGGGATTCGTGCTGAATACCACGAAGTCGTGGTCGCCGTTGGTGTCGAAGTTGGTCCCGCCGACGTTCTGGCCGGCGGCAGTACAGCGTGGCTCATTCAAGGTGAATAACGTATACGCGTAACAGCCATGATCGCCGTCTACGTAATTTCCAGTAACCGGATCCAGAACCTGAGTCGGTTCGCTTACGTCGCTATAGTAGTACCCGAAATACTGGGTTGGCGTGAACGTGACATTCGAGCCTACAGGCGCAGGCGTCAAATTGCACTGGTAACGCGGCTCCCCGGTCCCCGAGAAGAGCTCGTGCATGTTCCCAATCGCAGTGCCGGTGGAATTCGTTTCAAACCACCCAAATGCATTGATTCCACACGGGACCGCGCTGTTTTGTAGAACCAACGTTGCCCTGTAGCTGTTCCAGCGGAAGCCGGACGATCGTCCTGCGTCCCGGAATTCCTGAAATACACCTTATTGTCACGCGCGCCGCCTGTGCCTAAGTTCCCGTTTCCGGGGACAAAGGCCGTCGACGCCCAAAATTTTAGTGGCCCCGGTGCGATGAGCGCGCTGCCGATGCCCTGGCAGTCGCCTGTCGAGGTCAGACAAAATCCCACGTTCTTTTCGGAGGCATAACCCTCATCATTTGGGCGAGAAGATCCAAATTCAGTGTTCCAGTAAGGGGCAGGAGTACCACTCGAACCAGAGTAGGGGATGCAAAGGTCAAGGGCGTTGTTGCCGTTCAATTCTTCACCGCACAGGATATCGTCGACACTCCAGCTTTGCCAGCCAGCAGCTCCGGGGGTGCCAATCAGTGCTTGGCCGTGGGCGGAACCGACGGTGGCACCAACAGCAATGGCAATCAACAGGGTGAAAGTGAGTCTCGAAATACTCATGGCGCATCCCCTCCTTGGGGATAGTCTTCTTCACAGAAAGCCGAGTGTTGTCCTCGGTAAGTTGAGATCGAAACGATTCATTACCTGGGTCGACGGATAAGTCAGTGCAGAGACCGCTAACTAGAGTCGACGTCGTGTGTATGTAATCGCGAGTTAACGGGGGAAGCAATTATCAAAAAGAGCCATTCACTATCAAAAGAGCACATCATGTGGAAAACCGTGCCAGACAAGGGATTCGGCGGGATGCGCATCTTTGGGAGAGGGTGCATGGAGGCTATCGAATGGTTAGGTAGATCGGTGCGGTGCGGACGGCAACACTTACATCTATCAAACCGGGTAACCGCGGAATCGATAGATGGCGACTTAGAGGGCACCCAGTTCCTTGGCTTGCAATTGGCTGTCCATGTGTCTAAGCCGCATTTGCATGGGACTCATGCCATGAACGCGCTTGAAGTCGCGGTAGAAATTGCTGACCTCGGAGTAGCCGCAATCGGATGCGACGGCCTTAATGGGCGGCGCAACATTTTGGAGCAACTGAGCAGCTCGCGCCATTCGTACAGTGAGTAAGTGCTGGCGCAGCGTTTTGCCAACGTCTCTGTTGAACAGCCGGAGAAGCCGGGCTTCTCCGATGCCCAGCAATCCGCTGATCTCCTTCGAAGTTACTCGAAGGGTGCCTCCGCTTTCGTTGATGATTCTCAGGAGAATGCGGATACGCGGGTCCATCAATGCTTCTTCGCTGTGGCTCTGTCCATCGCCTGATGCTGCTTGTGCGAACGGAAGTGATCGCATATTCCTCCGCTTAAAGCGTATCGGCTGCCGATGGGGGTCGGCCTTGATTCAACGAATATCGTTCAACGAATCTCGTTAACGGAGACTCGCTACGGCGGCAGAGCGCCAACGATCTGCCGCGCGTCGTTCAGACTGCAAATCCGGACGATCAAAAACAGCGTGCTCACAGTTCCAGCCTGTCGCAGATGCGTGCATACGCATCGACGCCGTTAGAGTTCAGCCGGCGAACTACCAATGCTGTTATTGGTCCGAACTCAAAAAACTGAGGGCCCACTCGAGGGAAGAAGGAAATGTGATCGCTGACTAAGGAGGAAGTTGAGTCGCACAGCCACAACAACTATTGCGGGGATTGTCTTACGATGCCTGCCGCGTGTCAAGCCAAAAGACGAAGAAATGGCAGGCTGGGCGGGGGTTTTGGGCGATCTCGGCTTCAAGATGCACAGAATTCAGTGCAAGCGAGCTTGTCCGAGGCATCGGTTCCGGCCTGTCGATCGGCCATTGGTTTCGTATATGCTATCGGGGGCCGAAACCGGCCGGCGGGCAGGGATGCAGGGATAGGCCCCCGATATCTGAATCAGAATCTCGATTTCCTGGACTGACTCATCATGGACTACTTATTGAAAACAGAGCGGTCCGTTTATTCGTTTGCCGATTTACAGCGGGACAAGTCCACGATCTGGGATGGCGTGACTAACCCGGTGGCGGTGAGGAACCTACGTGGCATGAAGGCGGGTGAGCGATTGGTCATCTACCACACGGGCGACGAAAAGAGCGCGGTGGGAACGGCGTCGGTGGTGTCGGTGGATACGAGCGATCCGAAAGTGCCGGTGGTGAAAATCAAAGTCGAAAAGACGATTGCGTCGCCAAAGACGCTGGCGGAGATCAAGCAACAGAAGCTGTTTGCCGATTCGGCGTTGGTGCGGCAGGGAAGGCTGTCGGTGGTGCCGCTGACGGCGGCGCAGTACAAGTGGCTGACGGGGGAGTGAACTCGAGTTGGGAGTACCGCGTGGCGAGTTGCGAGTACCGCGTAGCGAGTCCTTGGTGCGCAACGCGGAGCTTGGGAAATCCCGCCGGAAAAAATCTTAAACGCAGAGAGCGCGGAGGCCGCCGAGGGCGCGCAGAAAAGATCTTAACCGCAAAAAGCGCAAAGACAAGCCGCAAAGGTCGCAAAGAAAGGCGAGAACCGAGTGCCAAGCTGCGAGACCTTGCTGTTTGGGTTAGGACTTATTCTCGGTGGAGCCAAGTACCTTCCTGTCGCTCCTCCTGTCGCAAAATTCTTCAGTGTCGCAGGGTTGTTCCTGATCGTGCTCGCCGCATTCGTTTGGAGACGTGGTTCTCATTTATGCGTGCACAGACGCACCTCAGGGAGAGGGTCGCGTCGGTCGAGGCCGTGCCTCGTTGAACGGAATCGAAGCACCCTTATCTAATCGATCGGAAAGAGGCGTCGCGCATACTAGGCGACGGCCAGCAATGGTCCGCTATACAGGTTTACTCCCGGTAAAGGATATTTGCAGCGGATGATAAGCACGTCGTCCGAATACGAGTAGACGATCTTGCCAAACTTGGTTTTGTCGGGATTGGCTTCCATGACCGCCTGATACTCTTTCTTGCGCCTGAGTGCCTGGTGGTACGTTCGGATAATGCGCTCTTCATCTGTGTTCGCGGCAGCATCCGGCGTGGCCTTGTAGCGAGCCTCCAGTGCCATCCAAAGCTGTGCGGATTCTTCGCTGGCTCCGCCGGCTCTCGTCGTCATTCTGGTTTTGAGATCTTTGATGCTGTCGAAAACACCTTCCTCCTCGCGTGCCCGCAGGAAGTCCTCCTGATCGGCATGGGCGTTCACCGACTCCTCTGATTCGACCATAGAATGGCCGGTGGAAGGATCCATTTGAACCGCGCCGGTCCGCGCGGTCATGCGGATTTTGCGGGCTACGCAGATCTTGCTGAAGAACTTGTAAGCGAAAGATGACTTAAGTTGGTCGGTGGGAAGGTCGCCCTGCTGGTTAAGACGAAACTGCTCGGTGCGCGCACCATAACACATGATCAATGCCAGATTGTACGGTTCGAAACGTTCGGGCATGAGGAGGATCATGAAATTCGCAAGCTGCTGCCAGGTGGTCAGGTTTTTCATCGCGCCTCCCAAAGTGAGGGAGGCGAATCCACTTTCGGTGTCGTTATGTTTGCCGTGAATGCAGAGAAAGATTTTGTTGGCATGGCGGCAAGACTGCTGGACCCGAGTGAGTTGGGCGGCGCTCATGGCGGCGTTCCCGGCAAAGCCAGCGAGCAGATCGAACAGTTCGAACTTTTCCACCAGGTTGCCCTGGCCGCAGAACACCTTCTTTAAACCCGTGCGCGAAGGGAACTTTTGTTTGAGCGTGTCTACCGTCTTTTGAACGGGCGTGCCCCCGTCTTTATCGGCAAGGTCGAGAACCACAATATTGGCCATAGCTGTTCTCCAAAGAGTATTGGGCTGAGTGCAGCGGCAAAAAGGGGGAGGCGACGACCGATGACGGCAGAGAGCTTACACAACGAACGTCTCGATGACAAGAGCGACACTCGGGAGAAAGGCAACTGGGACTGACAACTGAAGAAGCATCGCTGTTCGAGGATTCTGGCAGCGCATCGCAGCTGACTGCTGGTCCGGGCCCACCGTTTCCAGCGCTCGCCGGCGACGCGCGCGACAGGGTTCATTTCCAGCGAGTAGCCGGTGATTTCATGAGCCGGGCAGTGGTCTGCGATCTCGTGCGGCGCTGTAAACTGTGTTGGGGTCGAAGTGCATCTCGCATGAATTCAAATAGAGTCATAAGCGCATTCACGACTCCGCTTTTGCTGTGCCTGCTGGCGTGCGCTCCGTATGGCGCGATGGGTCCTGGTGGTCCAGATGAAGTGCTTTTCGAGCGGGGCTCTGCCGCCGAACAACAGAACCGCTGCGACGTCGCCAGGCTGACGTTCCAAACCTTGATCAATACTTATCCAGATTCGGCGTATGCCGACCGCGCAAGAGACGCTGTGCTGGATCCGCGAAGAGCGTGCAAGGATTGGACGGCGTTTCCGCGATGCTCGGATTACGCATGCGACTAGAAATCGGGCAGGTGGAGGCAATCTTCCGCTATCCGGTGAAGTCCATGGGCGGCGAACGACTCGAGACGGCGAACCTGGGCTGGCACGGCCTCGACGGCGACAGACGCCTGGCGCTCCGGCGGATCGGCGACCGCGGCGGGTTCCCGTGGCTGACAGCGAGCAAGCTTCCCGAGTTGATCTTGTTCACTCCGCAGCCCCGCGAAGGCAGCGATCAAGGCGATCTTCCTACGCATGTTCGGACGCCGGATGGCAAAGAGATGCCTGTCTTCGGGGAGGAGTTAGCCGGGGAGATCGGGGGCCGCTACGGTTGTCCGGTTGAGATGATGCAGTTGAAACACGGGATCTTCGACGAGGCGAGCATCTCGGTGATCGCCTCCGATACGGTGGGCGAGATCGGACGACTCGCAGGGCGGACTTTGGACGTGAGGCGATTTCGTCCGAATGTTGTGGTGAGTTTACTGCGACCGGTGTCTTTTCAGGAGGACGAGTGGGTGGGCGGCGTGCTGTCATTCGGCGAGGGAGACGAGGCGCCGGCGATCACTGTCACCATGCGCGATCTACGCTGCTCGATGGTGAACCTTGATCCCGACTCGGCACGTCCGGCGCCCGAGGTGATGAAGGCGATCGTTGGCGCGAACCAGAACAACGCAGGAATTTACGGCACGGTCACTCGTACGGGGCGACTGGCGGTCGGACAGACGATATTCTTTCACGCGGCGGGCGAGAAAATGGAAGGGTGATCCTGGCAACGCGAACGACCGGCGAAGATCGATTACCACAGAGATCACAGAAGAAACGCGAGAAAAACCGCAGAGGGCGTTACACAGCCGTTGCATGGCGCGGAGTTCAGTGACGGCCAGATCCGAGCCGCCGACGCGTGCCCTCTGCTTTCGTGCCTTCGCAAGCATAGCTGGCCTCCGCAGGCTAGAGTAACTCCACGGCGTCCGGGGGTGTGAACAAAAATCCGGGTAGCGGCAGGAATAGGCAATAAATCGGAAGGATCGGGATACCGATCAGGCGAGAGGTTTCTGTAACTTGAAACGAGCGGATGGGCGAGCCGCCGAGGAGCCGAACATGAAGAAATGGATATCGCTCTCCATGATGAGTTTGCTGTTCGGTGCGTCGACAATGGCTGGGTCCGCCGGACAAGATCGCGTGGATACGGCGAGCATTCGTGAGCGTTTCGTGGGAGCGTGGCGCCTGGTCTTCCTGGAAGAGCCGGGCGCGGACGGAAAAGTACAGAAGGCTGACTGTACCGGGTTGTTGGTTTACACGCGCGACGGCCACATGTCGGTGCAGGTGATGTACCGGAGTCCGCAGTCGAGCAGCAGCGGGTCGGCGGTGCAATACGCGCAGGGCGGGTACGAGGCTTCCTACGGCAGATATGAGATCGATGACGCGCGTACGTTCACTTTTCACGTAGAGGGAGCGCTGGTTCGCACGCTTGTCGGGAAGGATCTGAAACGCGTTTACGAGCTATCGGGCAATCAGTTGATCGTGAAGTCGCCAGACCCGAATGAACACTGGAGAGTTATGTGGGAGCGCGAGTAACGTTTCTGTTAGAGCTATACAAATGAGTGACTAACAAGAAGCATCAGAAAGAGAAGGAGAAGCAACGATGCAAAAGCGCAAGCTTGGAAAAAGCAATCTGGAAGTCTCGGCGATCGGACTGGGCTGCATGGGGCTCAGTTTTGGCTTTGGGCCTCCCGTGGAAAAACAGCAGGGTATCGCGCTGATCCGCGCAGCCGTGGAGCGAGGCGTGACGTTTTTCGATACCGCCGAAGTGTACGGCGCGTACACCAATGAAGAACTTGTGGGGGAAGCGCTCGCGCCATTTCGCGGTCAGGTGGCGATCGCGACCAAGTTCGGCTTCAAGATCGACGCGAACGGGAAACAGGCAGGGCTGGACAGCCGGCCGGAGCATATCAAGGAAGTTGCCAATGCATCGCTCAAGCGGCTGAAGACGGATGTGATCGATCTGTTTTATCAGCATCGTGTCGATCCGAATGTTCCGATCGAGGATGTCGCCGGGGCAGTGAAGGACCTCATCCAGCAAGGCAAAGTGAAGCATTTCGGGCTTTCGGAGGCGGGCGTGCAGGTGATCCGACGCGCACATGCGGTGCAGCCGGTTACGGCCCTGCAGAGCGAATACTCGCTGTGGTGGAGAGAGCCGGAAGAGGCGATCCTGCCGACGCTCGAAGAACTCGGCATCGGATTTGTTCCGTTCAGCCCACTGGGCAAGGGTTTCCTTACCGGAGCGATTAAAGAGGACACGCAGTTCGATGCCACGGATTTCCGCAACATAGTTCCACGCTTCGCGCCGGAGAACCGGAAAGCGAACCAAGCGTTCGTAGACGTACTGGCCGATTTCGCGAAACAGAAGAAAGCAACTCCGGCACAGATCGCGATCGCGTGGATTCTGGCGCAGAAACCGTGGATGGTTCCGATCCCGGGCACGACGAAGCTGCATCGCCTGGAAGAGAACATCGGTGCTGCGAATGTGACCCTCACGGCCGGCGATCTCCGCCAGATTGAAGAGGCTGCTTCGGGGATCGATGCGCAGGGGGCCCGTTATCCCGAGAGCCTGCAGCGCATGGTGAACCGCTGAGGCGCGGCCACGGTCGCGGCGAAATTTGGCGGCGTGGTTTCGGGCAAGTTCGAGGTTAGTGTGCGAGAATCTCGGCACGGGGCGTTGCGAGGGGCGAGGAGTGCATATGCCAGCGCGAGATGAATCTCTGAAGGACCGCCTTTCCCGATATAACGAAATCAAAATCACTGTGACCGGCAGGAAGTCGGGACGCAGCATTTCCGTTCCAGTCTGGTTCGTTGCGGAGAAAGACGACGTTTATCTGCTGCCGGTGCAAGGGTCGGACACGCAGTGGTACAAGAACGTGGTGAAGAAGCCGTCGATGCGGATCGATGCCCGCGGAGCGGAGGCGGAATCGAAGGCGGTGGCGATCACTGACGCGAAGAAAGTTTCGGACGTCGTCGGGAAATTTCGCGAGAAGTACGGCGCGAGTGACGTGAAAAAATACTACTCGAAGTTTGACGTGGCGGTGAGGCTTCCGATGCGGTAAGTCTTGCCCGGCGCGAGTCACGATTCCGGGTTGCCTCGCCGATATTCACGCGATGGCCGTCGCGATGTGCGCTTCGATGATCCCAGGTTAGCGTCCAAAGAACGGACGCGAACCTGGGGCACCTGCGCGTATAACGTTGTGTGAGTTCGATGAGAGGTTCGAGGGCAAGATGCCCTCGGGACAGCCGGCAGGATGCCGGCGCTACGTATCCACGGGCGAGGACGCCCGTCACTCCTCCCCCGTTGACGAATCGGATGCGAATGAAGGACGTGGATTAGCGGACGGTCCAAGGTAGTGTTTCGGGCCAGTGGGTCATGGCCTCGCGGGCCCAGGCGGTGGTCTTGTCCGTGTGGCAGAGCGTGCACGGGTTGGGGATCTTGTATTGATCGGTCATCGCGGGAGTGATCACGCGAAATGTGTGGGCGTGGACCATGGCTCCGGGCACGCCTTCGGTCTGGATCTGCGGCATGTGGCAGGCGACACACTGGCTGCCGGTACTGCCGTCTTTGTGATGAGTGTGGGCGGCGAGATTGGGTGTGTGCGGTCCGTTGGGCGACGAGGGGCCGTGACAGTCGAGGCAGATCTGGTCGGCGGGCTTGCGTAGCTGGGCGTAGTTGGACGTGCCGTGGACGTCGTGACAATCGGCGCAGGTGATGCCGCGGTGGTACATCACGCTTTGCGCGAAGTCATTCCCCTGCATTCGGTTCTTGTGCGCGGTGCAATCGGGAAAGTAATAGAAGCTGGTCTCTCCTAAAGTGCAGTTCTCAAGTTTCCAGAAATCTTGAAGACGCAAGTCGACGCGATAGCCGACCGGCCAGTCGTAGTACCGCCCCTCGATTGGGCTGGTGACGGGCTGTCCTTGGGAGTGGCATTGAATGCAGGTGTCGGTGGAGGCGATGGCGTCGAGGCGCGAAGGGTTGACGATGTTCTCGGGAAGTGGGTGCGCGGCGTGTTCACTGCCCGGACCGTGGCAGCGCTCGCAGCCGACGTTCCACTCGGCGACTTGATGGGTGCGGATGTTGTAGTCGACGGAGTGGCAGCCATCGCAGAGAGGGCCGGTGGGACGCTGGCGGTTGTCGTCGGGGTAGAAGGCCGTCCACCAATCGCCTTTTTGCGCAGGGACGTGGTAGGGAAGCCACTTGTGTTGGGCGAAGTTCCACTGCACGCCGAGGGGGGCGTAGTCGTCACCTTGCTTGACGAAGTAACGCTGTTTCCACAGGCTGCCGTAGACGAAGGCGACGTCGGTGGCCGCAAAGAGTGAAACGGGATTGTGGGAAGGATCGGCGGTGATCGCGTCAGGGTGCTCGCGAGGATCGCGGACGACGTTCGCCATCGGCGTCTTCTTCCAGCGCTCATAGATTTCGGCGTGGCACTTGGCGCAGGCTGCGGAACCGATGTAGTGGGCGGAGGCGAGGGCCGAGGCCCGGCGGGAATGTTCGGCAGGGTTGAGTGGGCGAAAGGTGCGGAGGAAAGTGACGATGGACCAGGAGTCGTCGTCGGAGGCGGCGTGGTGCGCGACCCCGGCGGGCATGCCGGTGAGTTGGACACCGTTTTCGATGATGTAGTGAAGATCGCCGTCGGTGAGGTTCTGGGTGGGGGAGTCGCGGAGGTCGGGAACGCGGGGGTAGAGATTCGTGCCGACGGGCGTGCGCCCGCTGCCGTCGGTGCCATGACAGACGGAGCAGCGGGTGAGGAAGGTGTCGCGTCCTTGCTGGAAGGCAGCGGCGGAACTGGCTAGAGGATTCTGCGCCTGGCTCTCGCGGCGCGGAATGGAGGCGTTGCGGATGGCGCGTGCGATGCGTGCTTCCCAGCGGGGTGGAGCGGCGGAGGCGCGGAAGCCGTGGTGGATGAGGAGCCCGAGCGCGAAAACGGCGGCGACGGCGATCAGAATCAGGGTGAGGAGCACGGCTTTGAAGGGTCGCATGCGTTGGCTCGGAGCTTGGTTTGTCGTTTCGGGATGATATCGCAGGAAGAGTGAAGGGAAGCTGAAAGGGACGTTCGGGACAGCGAGAAAAGCTTTTAACCGCAAAGGACGCAAAGAAAAGCCGCAAAGGGCGCAAAGAAAGATGAGTTGCGAGTATCGAGTGGCGAGTTGCGAGATGAAGCCCTGCGGAGCTTCGCTCCGCTGGACAGCCGAGGGCGCCTCCACCCCAACACGCCAAAACCGGGCGCGTTGGGGACCCCGGCGGCTGTCCCCACGTGGTTCGTGGCGGGCTCATGCGGTGCGGTTCACAAGGGTTTGATCATTTCGCACAGGAGTGTGCGCGCCACACAGGTTAATGTTTGCGGGCGAGATCGCGGATCTGGTTGAGATAGCCGACGTAGATCGGGATGGGGATGTCAGGGGAGTCGCCGTCGTTGAGGAAATGTTCGAGGCGGATTTCGATGGGAATGGAGCTGATGACTTCGCGCAAGCGCGGCATCTCGAGATATTTCACGCGCCAGATTTCAAGCATGAGGGAGCGGAAGTCTTCGCTGATAAAAGGCATTGTGCGATCGCCAAGATAGATGGCGTCGAAGTGGGCGTGGGCGAGGGCGGCGCGAAGCGGGTCGTCGGGAAGAGAGAAGTTGTAGACGAGGTGCAAGACATCGGCGAGGTCTCCCCAGATAACTTTTTCTTCAAAGGCGGTGAAGCGGAAAAGTGTGGTGGTTCGCTGCTGCGCAGCGCGGGTGTGCTCGGTGGGTTGAAGGCCGTGCGTCGTGAGTTGATCGCGGAACCAGCGGAGGCGGTCGGGCTTCAGATTGAAGCGCAGGAACTCGATAGCGTAGGCGTTGGGGAGATAAAGATTGGGATCGGCGTCGAGGCGCGCGAGCCAGGCGGTCCAATTTTGTTGGTCGAAGTTGGCGAGGAGCGTGTTGAGGTCGGCGACGGTAATGTCGGGGTGATATTTGACGGCTTGCCAGAAGTGCTCGGTGGAGTCATAGGTGGCGCCGTAGACCGGGATGCCTTCGATGATCGGGTACCAGTTGGAGAGCACGCGCGCGGGGATGGAGGGCGCGGCGCTCCAGCAATTGATGGCGTGTTTCCATTTCTTCTGGACGGCGACGAAGGCGTCGGCGTATCCGGGCGGAGTGGGCTCGGTGACTTGCGCGAGGGCTCGGCGGAGTTCGTCCTCGGTGTGGGTGAAGAGAGTTTCGAAGGGGCCCTCGTCGGTCATGGAGACGACGCGGCTCTCGATGCCGCGGCGCAGGAGTTCGCGGGCGACTTGCTGGCGCTTGGCGTTATCGAAGGCGGGGTTGCCGGGCCAGCGACGGGCTTGCGAGTCGATATAAGGGAACAGTTCGGAGAGCGATCCGAATTCGATGAATCCGTGAAGGGCGAAGGTGACGGGATGACCGTCCTTGGTGATGACGGTGGAGGGCGTGACGAGAGCTTGCAGGGAGATCGGCTGGGCGTGAAGGGTGGCAGGGAGAAACGTGAGTAAGAGTGTGGAATGAAGGAGTCGCGCGAGCGATTTCATGGTTGGGGATGATGCCATTGATGGAGGGAAGGTTCAAATGGATCGGAGGATCGGGTGATCGGATCATCGGGAAACAAAAGCTCTTAACCGCAAAGGACGCAAAGAAGAGCCGCAAAGGACGCAAAGAAAATCGTGAGAACAGATAAACACAGAGGACACGGAGGAGGAACCGAAGATCGGCAGATCGGGTGATCGGGACATCGGATGATCTGGAAGACGAAAAGTCTTTAACCGTAGAAAGCGCGGGGAACAGCAGCAGGGAGGGCGGAGAACAAGCTCTTAACCGCAAAGGACGCCAAGAAAAGCCGCAAAGGTCGCCAAGAAAAGGCTAGTGAAGGATTTAACTTTTCATAACGGTTTTGATCAGAGCTTCGGTGCCGTTCCAGGTGATCTGGACGCCAATACATAAAAGGACAAAGGCGATGACGCGCAGGATGCCGTGCGCGGTTTGCGGGCGGACGCGGGCGGTGAGCTTGGGGGCGTAGGCGTAGCAGAGATAGACGCTGACGCTGAGGGCGACGATGGCGAGCAGAACGCCGAGGTGCCCGCTGATGTCGTTGGCGATGCCGTGGACGGAAGCATGCGCGCTGAGGGTGAGCGTGATGACGATGCACCCGGGGCCAGCCGTAATGGGGAAGGTGAGCGGGTAGAAGATTTTCTGTTCAAGAGCGCCGTAGGCGTCTTGCGTGACTTCGTTCTGGGCGCGGTTGGCAGAGGTGTCTTGTTGATTGAGGAGCGCCCAACCCATGGTGGCGAGAACGAGGCCTCCGGCGACCTGCACGACGGGCAGGGAGATACCGAAGAAGGCCAGGATGGCAGTGCCCACGAGTTCGACGATGCATAAGAAGATGGTGGTGCTGATGGCGATCTTGAGAGCGAGCTTCTTGAAGACAGAAGCGGGGGCGTCGCCGACGAGGCCGAGGAAGACCAGTGCTGAGCCGATGGGATTGATAACGGGGAGCAGGGCGCTGAAGGCGAGGCCGAAAAACTTGGCGAGCGTGGTGAAGGTCGGCATGGAGGAGGAAGGATAGCGTGTGGGGCGGGCGTTGGCAAAAGCGAGGAGCGATCGTGAAGGGATCCGAAAAGCTCTTAACCGCAAAGATGCAAAGGACGCGAAGAACAGATGACCACAGAGGGCACGGAGGAGCACGGAGGAATCGAAGATCGGCAGATCGAGTGATCGGGTCATCAGATCATCGCAAAAACAGAAAAGCTTTTAACCGCAAAGATCGCAAAGAAAGACCGCAAAGGACGCGAAGAAAAGCGATTGCGAGTCGCAGTACCGAGTTACGAGCAGAGCAACTCTAACGCAGAAGAAGAGAAGAAAATTCGCCGAGAGCACGGAGAAAAGCTTTTAACCAAAAAGGACGCAAAGAAGAGCCGCAAAGGAGGCGAAGAACAGATAACCACAGAGGGCACGGAGGAGCACGGAGGGTTGGGTGAGGCATCATCGAAACATCGGCCATCGCGTGATCAGGACAAGGAAAAAGGAGCGGATTAATAGTCCCAGGTTAGCGTCCAAAGAACGGACGCGAACCTGGGGCACCCTGTGCGTCACAAAAATCAGGCGGCCCGGGCAGAGGCTTCTTTCAGACGGGCGATGTCGATTTTGTCCATCTGGAGCATCGCTTTCATGACGCTCTGCGATTTGCGCGGGTCTTTGTCGCCGAGCAATTCTCCGAGAGCCTTCGGGATGATCTGCCAGGAGAGGCCGAACTTGTCTTTCAGCCATCCACACTGAGATTTCCGGCCTCCGGCGGAGAGCTTGTCCCAGAGTTCGTCGACTTCCTGCTGAGTGTCGACGCTGACGAACAGCGAGATGGCTTCGGTGAATTTGAAGTGCGGGCCTCCGTTCAGGGCCATGAATGGCTGGCCTTCGAGTTCGAAGGTGGCCGACATCACTGAGCCTTTCGGGCCGGGACCGGCATCGCCGTAGCGGGTAACGTTGCCAATTTTTGAGTTCTTGAAGATCGAGGTATAGAAGTGGATGGCTTCCTCGGCGTTGTTGTCGAACCACAGGAATGGCGTGATTTTCGGCATACGATTTCCTTTCTTTGCCAGGAATGCTCGGCGATGTGGCGTCGATTGGGTTAAGGGAAACTCTGACTAAGGCACCTCAGCGGCTAAAGCCGCATTCAATGTGTTTATTCTACGGACGGCCTGAAGGCCGTCCCTTTCAAAACAGTTCTTTCAGCGATTCGTTAGGCACTGCGTTGCGATTTTTCGTTCGCAAGCGACGTGAGCAGATCAGCCAGATGGCTGTAGCTCATGCCCAAGCCCTGCTCCATCGGGCTCTTGAGGACGGTGTCGCGAGCTTCGCGCGATTCGTAGACGATGGTTTGGGTGAGGATCGTTTTGCCGCCCTGTTCGGTCAAGACCACGGTGCCGGCGGCTTCTCCGGGATACCAGGCCTGATCGAATTTTTCAGTCCCGACGATGCGGTCGGGAGGCGTGATCTCGCGAAAGACGCCGCGCATGCCCATTTCCTCACCGCCAGGGCCGTGCCAGAGATAGCGCAGGGAGCCGCCGACGCGGAGGTCGATCTCGCAAACAGCGAGCGTCCATCCGGGAGGGCCCGTGAGCCAACGCTTGAGCAACTCGGGCTTGGTGAAGGCGTCGAAGACAAGGCGACGGGGAGCGTCGAAAACGCGGGTCATGACGATCTCGCGGTCGCCACGTGCTTCAACTTTCAGGGTCGGGCTGCTCATCGGTGATCTCCTGTACGTTTGGAATGTCGGTGTTTGCCACGCGATGCGCGCGGTTTCGTCTGCAATTCGTGGAGCAGGGCATCGAGGCGGCGGAAGTTGCCCTCCCAGAACTTTCGGTAACGTTCGAGCCAGGCGCTGGCTTCGGCGAGCGGTCGAGCCTCCAGGCGGCGCGGGCGGCGCTGGGCATCGCGGCCGCGGGAGATAAGCCCGGCGCGCTCGAGAACCTTGAGATGCTTGGAAATGGCGGGCTGGCTCATGGAAAAAGGCTCCGCCAATTCGTTGACGGTGGCTTGGCCGCTAGCGAGGCGGGCGAGGATGGCACGTCGCGTGGGATCGGCCAGGGCGGCGAAAGTGGTGTCGAGATGTTTATAACCACGCGGTTGCATAACTGATAAGTTATATGGTGCGGAAGCGACATGTCAAGAACTTTTTCGAGAGTTCGGATGTTGAAAAAGCTTTTACCGCAGGTTGCATGAAGAGCCGTGGAGACTCGGAAGAAGGCTTTTAACCGCAAAGAAAAGCCGCGAAGGACGCAAAGAAAAGCGAGTTGCGAGTGCCGCGTACCGAGTTACGAGTCCTCGGGCGCCGGTAAGAGAAAAAAGCTTTTAACGCCGCGGGTGGTGCGAGCAGACAGGGGGCCCTTCGACTACGTTCGGCTAACGCCTTAGTTCGCTCAGGATGACAAGGAAAAAGTTCTGAATTGCGAGTCTGGGGTCGAGTGATTCCGGGCGTAAAAAGCAGAAGCCGCGGACCGGACCCTGGGCGCCGGCACGAGTTAGTGCATTAAGAGTTCGTAGGCTTCTTCTTCCTCTTCTTCTTTTAACTTCTCTTGTTCCGTTTCCGTGTGCGCGGAGGCAGGTTCGGGGTGGGCCGTGGGTTCGGCGGTTGCCGCGGCAGCGGGCTCAGCGTGGTGTTTGGGGCGGCGGAGCATCATGACGAAGGGAAGCATGGCGAGGAACATCAGAGCCATGATCCAGAAGGCTTCGACGAATGACAGCATGGCGGTGTGCCGCTGGACCATCCCGTAAAGCGCGGCAGCGGCTTTGCGGCTGGCGGTGACGGAGTCGAATCCCTGCAAATGAAAATGGGCGCGAAGGCCGGTGAGGACAGCGCGCGTTTTCAGATCGCCAGCGGTGACGTGTGCGACAAGCGACGTCTGATGGAACTGATTGCGGCGGGCCAGGAAGGTGGTCATGATCGCGATGCCGAGGCTGCCACCGATATTGCGCATGAGGTTGAAGATGCTGGTGGCGTTGCCCATCTTGTCTTTGGGAATGCTCGACATGGCGAGGGTCATGATGGGGATGAAAAGCAGAGCGAGGGCGACGCCCTGAAAAACCTGCGGCCAGAAGATGTCCCAGTATCCGGCATTGAGGTTCAGGTGGGAGAGGCTGAACATGGTGAGGCAGCCGAGCAGCAGTCCCACGACGATGAGGCGGCGCGGGTCGGTTTTGCTGGTGAGGTATCCGGTGACCGGCATCGTCAGCAGGGAGCCGATACCGCGCGGCGAGAGTGCTAGCCCGGCGTTGTACGCAGGATAGCCGAGCAGGGTCTGCAGGTAGATCGGCAGCAGCACGAGGCTGGCGTAGAGGACAAAGCCGAGCTGCGTAATCAGAAATACTCCGGTGGCGAGGGAGCGGTCGGTGAGGGCGCGGAGGTCGACCACGGGATCGCGCGCCTTGAGCTCCCGAATGATCAGTGCAAAGAGGCCGCCGACGCAGAGAATTGCGAGCACACGAATGTAGGTGGATTCGAACCAGTCGTTCTTCTGGCCGGTGTCAAGGACGATCTGCAGGGTGCCCAGGCCGAGCGCCAGGAAGCCGATGCCCCAGAGGTCGATGCGTCCGGCGCCGCCGTTGCGGATGTAGTGCGGATCGAAGACGAAGCGCGAGACCATCAGGATCGATAGCAAGCCGACGGGAAGGTTCAGATAGAAGATCCAGCGCCAGGAATAGTTGTCGGTGATCCAGCCGCCGAGGGTGGGGCCGAGAATGGGAGCGAGCAGAATGCCGATGCCGAAGGCGGCCATGGCTTGTCCGTGCTTCTGGCGCGGGAAGGTCTCAAGGAGGATGGCTTGCGCGAGCGGCTGGAGTCCGCCGCCGGTGAGGCCTTGGAGAACACGAAAGAGGATAAGGGCCGAAAGGCTGTTGGCCATCCCGCAGAGGAAGGAGGTCAATGTGAAGCCGATCACGCAAATCAGCAGCAAACGCTTGCGACCAAGTCGGCGGGCGAGCCATCCAGACATAGGAAGGATGACGGCGTTCGAGACCAGATAGGAGGTGACGACCCACGTGCCCTCGTCGACGCTGGCGGCGAGGTTGCCGGCGATGTGGGGGATGGAAACGTTGACGACGGTGGTGTCGAGCAGCTCCATGAAGGTGGCGAGCATCACGGAGACGGTGACGATCCCGGGGTTGACGTGGGGGTGTTCGGGATGGGCCGCGTTGGCGGGGCCGGTCACAGATCAGGCTAGCGCTGGATGGTACGGAGGGCTGTGACGGGGATCACGGGTTGGGGGTACCGAGTGTCGCGAAAAGCTTTTAACCGCGGAGGCCGCGGAAGGTGCGGAGAAAAGCTTTTAACCGCAAAGGGCGCAAAGAAACGCCGCAAAGAACGCAAAGAAAGGCGAGTTGCGAGTACCGGGTACCGAGTTGCGAATCCTGGGCCGCGGTGTAAGAGAAAAGCTTTTCACTGCGAAGAGCGAAAAGGGAAGGGTCGAGTAGCGAGTGGTGAGTAACGAGTTGCGAGTAGCGGTTGGGTGAGTGGCGAGAAAAGCTTTGATCGCGGAGGCCGCGGGAGGTGCGGAGAAGAGCTTTTAACCGCAAAGGACGCAAAGAAAAGCCGCAAAGAGCGCAAAGAAAAGCGAGTTGCGGGTACTGAGTTGCGAGTTGCAAGAAATCAAGGAGGTGCGCAGAGAATAGACGCTGAGTCCGCGTCGAAAGGCCTTTAACCGCAAAGAGCGCAAAGAAGAGCCGCGAAGAGCGCAAAGAGGAGCTGTGACGGACACGAAGGGTAGATGCGAGTAGTGACTTGCGAGAAAGCGTTTAACTGCGAAGAACGTGAAGAAGAGTCGCGGAGGGCTACCAACCGCGGAGACCCAGGAAACCCACAACCACAGAGTGCACAGAGGGACGCAGAGGTCCCTTTGGGTGCCGATTTGGAGTGGAGGAGATAGAGGTTTGATAGATCTCAAAAGACATTTGGCGCCAGCTGTGAGAGCCGGATTGGTGTGGATCGCGATCGGCATTCTTGGTCTGGGCGGTTGCACGCGATCGCGGGAGAGCGCGAGGTCAGGGGAGGGCGCAAGCATGACGGGCACGACGGATCAGACTGCCGCGATGGCAACGCTACGCGAGGCCTATGCGGCGTTCAATCGAGGTGACATCGATGCGGCGGTGGCGGGACTTGATCCGCAGATCGAGTGGAGCGAGCCAGCGGAGTTTCCCGGAGGTGGTGCCTATCACGGACGCGAGGCCGTGAAGGGGTACTTGACACAGTCGCGCGCGAACTGGGCGGAGGGTGCAAGCGAGCCCGAGCAGGTGATCCGGTCGGGCGATCGGATCGTGGTGATGGTGCATGCGCGTTTTCGTGTGAAGGGGAGCGAAGCGTGGCAGGACGTGAAGCTGGCCGATGTGTACACCGTGCGTGATGGAAAGATCGTGGCGATGCGGGCTTTTGCGGACCGGCAGGAAGCGTTGCGATGGGTGGGGAAATGAGGTCGCGACCTGCTTTGCGAGCTTTTGTGTTCGAGGGATATCAAAAGGAGTGTATGTAAGTCATTGATAACAAGCATACAACATTGTTGTAACTGGTGTGTCAATAATGGAGTAATATTTGATCAGGAATGGAGTTAGCGAAAATGGCCACGATCCAGTCTGCCGTTGCGGGTTTTGTCTGGGATACGGCTACCGATCTTTCGCGGAAAGAGAATCGAGAACGGTTGAGCCGGTCGGCAGTGACTGGGCTGCTGCGGATCGCGACTCATTGGCAGCTGCGGGATGAAGACACCCGGGCGTTGCTTGGGGGAATTTCGAGCGGCAGCTTTTATGCGCTCAAGAATCGAGGCACGAAAGCTCTCGATGAGGATCGGCTTACACGCGTGTCGTTGCTGATTGGCATTTACAAGGCTCTCAATATTCTTTACAGCCCCAGGTTGGCGGATGCGTGGATCACACTTCCCAACGCTAACGCGATGTTCGGTGGAGACTCGCCGTTGAATTACATGAAGAAGGGCGGGATCCCTGCTTTTCTACGGGTCCGTCAACTGCTGGACGCGCGCCGCGGCGGGCGATGAAAGTTCCGAAGCAGAGCCGGGTGGTGCAGGACGGCACGCACCGGCTGATCCCGTACCGCTATAGCGACCGTGGCAAGCCCATACTGAATCTTCTTGCACAAGATGACGATCGACTGCTGAGCGATCTTGCAGAACTGGAAGGCGCCACGAACGACCGGTTGCTTGGGGAGAGTGGCAGGCTGCCTGGCATCAGTGCTATCGAACTGGTTTCCGGATTTCGGCTGGCGCATATCGTAAACGCCACGTTCACGCATGCGAATCCGATAGGAGGCCGGTTCAATGGACCCTCGCGCGGAGCGTGGTATGCGGGCTTCGAAATAGAAACATCGCAAGCGGAGATCGCGTTTCATCGGGGCGTGGAACTGAGGGAAATTGGATGGAACGAGGAAGAGGTCTCTCCTTATATCGATTACCTTGCCGACTTCCGGCACGAGTTCCACGACATACGGGACGGCCGTGAGTTCGCGGACTGCCTCGATCCGAAGAGCTACGTTATCTCGCAAGCGCTAGGAATGGAACTGTTGGGAAGTGGTTCGGCGGGGATCGTGTATCCAAGCGTGCGGCACACGGAAGGGGTGTGCATCGCCTGCTTTCGTCCGCCGCTGGTGCTGAATGTGAGGGAGGGGACCAACGTGACGTTCATATTCATGCGTGGAGACGTTACGTCGATTCGGGTGGATGAGTGAAGTCCGGGGGAAGCTCTCAAACGTGAAGATCGCCGAGAAGTTTCATAGAGTGCTCCGGGAGAAGCTTTTAACCGCGAAGGACGCAAAGAAGAGCCGAACAAAAAACCTTTCCATACGCATACCGCGTGAGGGCAAGCGCCCATACAGGGCAAGGCACGACCAAGGACGACCATCACGCCTGGCCGGAGTTGGAGAGAGCTTCGAGGGCGTCGTCGATCGTCGGAAAGATGAGGAAGAAAGGCTCGAGCTTGGTGATCTCAAACAGCTTGGCGACGCGGCTGTTGATTCCGGTGAGGACGACTTGTTGGCCAGCCTTCTGTCCGGAGACGTATGCGCTCACGAGCGAGCCGAGGCCGGAGGAATCGATATAGGGGACCTCGGTGAAGTCCAGAATGAGCGTGGGCGTCTGCTCGCGCCGGATGGCGTTCTGCAGGGAATGGAGGTTGTTGGCCGTGAGAGGGCCTTTGAGCACAAGGATTCCCTGGCCTGCCTCGGGGAGTGCACGCTCGACGATGAGGGGATCGGCGTTCATCGTGACGAGCGGACATTGTAGGCCAGAAAGCGCGCCGGGCCAAGGGTTGCGCGGTCGTGAAAAGGGTTTACCGGAAAGAGGCAAGGAACAGCGAGTTGCGAGTACCTGGTACCGAGTTGCGAGATCATCGCGACGCTAACGCCGACGACGAGGAGAAAATTCGCGGAGAGCGCGGCGAAAAGCTCTTAACCGCAAAGAGCGCAAAGAAAAGCCGCAAAGGACGCAAAGAAAGGCGAGTCGCGAGTTCATCGCAACTCTAACGCAGAAGACGAGCAGAAAACTCGCAGAGAACGCGGAGAAAGCTTTTAATCGCAAAGCGCGCAAAGAAGAGCTGCAAGGGACGCAAAGGAGGACTGACTGGGAGTACCGGGTATTGGGTCCGCGGGCAGTCGACCTCAGGGTGGGCTGGGGGACGACCAGAGGACAAGGAGTCAATGGGCTGGAACATGGGGGAAATCTGAGGGCGGGAAGAAAATCGTGAGCATAGGAGGGAATCGGGCGCACGGGAAAAGGCGCCGTGTACCGTGGATGGGGCACTCTAGTGTTATATCCGGATTTGGCTCGGGGCACGTAGAATAGACAAGTGATGGACAACAATTTGGCACTTCGCACCCAGCGAATGCTGCTCGCGGGATTCCTGGCCAGCAGCGTTCTTTTTTGTTCTGCACAAGACACGACGACCCCACCGGCGGCCAAGACTGCACCCAAGAAGGCAACGACGGCGGGGACGGCGAAAACCACAACTGCGGCTAAGACGGCAACGGCTCCAGTTATGCTGAAAACGGATAAAGAAAAGACCAGCTACGCGATTGGGTCGGATCTCGGGAATAAACTGAAGTCGGCATCGATTGACGTGGATCCGGCGATTTTGTCACGGGGGATCAAGGACGTGCTCACGGGCGGCAAACCCGCGATGACGGATGACGAGGTGCGTGCCAAGCTGATGGAGCTGTCGAAGCAGGTGCAGGCAGCGCAGCAGGAGGCACAGAAGAAGCAACAAGAAGCGAACAAGGTGGTGGGGGAAAAGAATCGTAAAGAAGGCGATACTTTCCTGTCGGACAACAAGAGTAAAGAAGGCGTGGTCGCATTGCCGAGCGGACTTCAATACAAGATCCTGAAGGCCGGGGACGGGCCGAAGCCGACGGCGGCCGATACGGTGACCTGCAATTATCGTGGGACGCTGATCGACGGAAAAGAATTTGACAGTTCGTACAAGCGCGGACAGCCTGCGTCGTTTCCAGTGGGCGGCGTGATCAAGGGCTGGACCGAGGCTTTGCAGTTGATGCCGGTGGGATCGAAGTGGCAGTTATTCATTCCGGCAGATCTAGCATATGGCGATCGCCAGGCGGGTCCGGATATTACGCCGGGGTCGACGTTGATTTTTGAAGTGGAATTGCTGTCGATCCAGCCGAAGTCAACAACGACGGGAGCAGCCGCGCCGGATAATAAGCCGGAGAATAAGTAAAAAGTACGGCGCTCGGCGCTCGGCTCTGGGCTAATGGGCCAGACGCTTCCGAGTTCGACTTCGATGTACGCACGAACCCGCCTTCGGGCGGGTTTTATTTTTGGAGCCGCCCAGCGATCAGCGAGCCGGAAGCGGGGCGTCTACCTTCGCAGCCCACACGAGTGCGACGATCCACCCGATGAGGGTCCAACCAAGGAACAAGTTCAGCAGGAAAATCGACAGCACGTCGCGCTTGCTGCGCGCGAAGGCGAGGATCGATGGGAGAAAATAAAAGACGAAACCAAAGCCGAAAAAGGGGATGAAGAAGATGGCCGGGAGCACCATGGCGGATACCTCCTTCCTTGCGATGAATTTAGTGTAGCACTGCGAAGGGCGCTCGATTCGCAAGCATGGCCGATTCGTGCCATGACGTTTACCATAGGAGATGGGAGATGCGTTTCGAGCAGTAAACATGCGGTGTTTCTGCAGTTTCATTCTGGATTCTGGTAGCCCGTCGGTGCCATTCACAACGAGAGATGCGATGCGTAGTCTTGCAGGTGAGCAGCACTTGGGGGAGGGCTGTTCCGGCGAAGCGTCCCACGACTGATAAGGTCTGGGGCGTTTCGTTTTGTACTTTTGAAAGTGGGACCCCAGGCAGAAGTTTTGAGAAACGGCGAAGTCGGGGAGTTCGTCGATGGACAAGAAGAGAGTAGAGAAGTTCAAGAAGCAGTTGCTGGCGAGGAGAGAGGAACTGCTGCACAGCATCGCTCAGATACAGGAAGAAGGAAAAGTGGTGCAGCAGCAGTACGGGCCTGACGAAGGGGATCGTGCGAACAGTTCGCTGGATAAGGAACTGTTATTCCATCAGACCAGCCAGGCGAGAGGGCTGTTGGGATCGATCGATGCGGCGCTGGGCCGGATCGCGGACGGGACGTTCGGCCAGTGCATGGTGTGCGACGAGGAGATCGGAGCGAAGCGGTTGGAGGCACTTCCGTGGACTCGCTACTGCATCTCGTGCCAGGAAAGTGCGGAGAAGCGGCGGTAGGGAGAAAAAGGCAGGAAAAATAGTAAAGGCTGTGACATTGGTTATGCTCTAGCCGCCTGCTCCTGCGAGGGAGCGTAGCAACGTGGAGGCATGTACCGTCACAGCCCTTGATGCGATCACTGCTTTCGCAGTCCCAAACCCCAACTGCCCCTCGCAGAGCCGTCGGTTTTTTCAGGTCTGGTCGCCTTCCGGGTCACCCCGGCTTGCTGATCACTCAGCTTACTTCGGACCGGCGAAGTTTTAATTTGCGCCAACCCTTTCAGCCGTCGACGGGAGTGAAAGTAAACGCCGGGTTAAAAAATGTCAATGCCGCAATTCAGTGCATGCTTGTGATTATCTCAGTGGGAAACACAACCGATGCAAGCTGCTAATGATCGGTGAGTTACAGCAAAGTGAGGGAGAGATTTTCACCTTTTCCACATGCAATTCACAGGGGTGTAACAAATAGGCCGATTCTGTTTTTTCGATGAACCAAGAAAATGGCTTGACCAAAACCTAATTCTTGAGCATGTTAGGGCAAACAGATGTCGGATTTGGTGGCTTACGTCGATGGTGGGTCCTTGGGCAACCCGGGTTCGGCCGGCATTGGCGTCGTCATTGATAATCCCCGAGGCGGGAAGATTCGAATCGCCAAATGGGTGGGCCACCAGGACAACAACGTCGCCGAATATCTCGCCCTGCTTGAAGCTCTCCAGGTTGCCGTTGCGCTGAAGGCCAGCGCGATTCACGTATATTCCGATTCGGAGGTTGTGGTCCGGCAGATGACCGGGGAATATAACTGTCGCAGCCCGCGACTGTATTCGCTGCACTGGATCTGCCAGAAATTGACGCGCTCGTTGACATTCACCATCTCGCACGTCCGGCGCGAATTTAATCGCGAAGCCAATCAACTGGCCGCGCGGGCCGCACGCAAACTGCGATAGTGGCGGTCATCTGCCTCCATTCTTTAGGGCGAAAAGCTGTCTGAGCGAAATTCCCTAGATTCTTTCCAGACAGACTCGCGAATGTCTTTCTCACCGTCATCGTGATCCCCTGCCTCACGAGCGACTCGCCCGCACACCAGAACTGGACAAACCGACCATCGAGTCATCTGAAAACTCTTAAAACGCGAGGGCGCGGAGAACTGCCGCAGAGAGCGCCGAGAAAAGCTTTTAACCGCAAAGGACGCAAAGAAAGGCCGCGAAGGGCGCAAAGGGAAGCCTATGCGTCGGGTCGCGAGTCCGGTCTGGAGTCGCACAGCGGCAATTTCAAGCTGCTGAGGGACTGTATAATCGGCCCGCAATCCAGCGCACAATCTGAGGGGCCCACTGATGGTGATGGACAAGCGAGACCGCGAGCTGGGCATGGATCGCGGCATTACTCGCAGAGATTTTTTGAACGGCGTGGCAATCGGTGTGGGCGGGCTCTTGGCGGCGGATCGATCGTTCGCCGGGTCGACAGAGAAGGAGTTCGCTCCTGAGAAGGCGGCGGATTACTATCCGCCCGCGCTGATGGGTATCCGCGGCAACCATGATGGAACGTACACCTATGCGCATCGCCTGCGCGACGGCGAGACGTGGGACACGGATGGAAAGGCTGCGAGCACGGGCGAGAGCTACGACCTGGTGGTGGTCGGAGGTGGCATCAGCGGGCTGGCAGCAGCGTATTTTTATCGGAAAAATGTTGGGGAAAAAGCGCGGATTCTGATTCTCGATAATCACGATGACTTTGGCGGGCACGCCAAGCGGAATGAATTCCGCGCGGGCAATCGGTTGCTGCTCAGCTACGGCGGTACGCAATCGATTGAGAGTCCGGGCCGGTACAGCAAGCAGGCGCGCGGACTGTTGACCGAGCTGGGAATCGAGACGGAGCGCTTTTACAAAGCCTACGACCAGAAACTCTACAGCAAGCTGGGCACGGCGGTCTTTTACGATCGCGAGACTTTTGGGGAAGACCGGCTGGTGCCAGGGTTGGGAACCATGCCGTGGAAGGAATTTCTGGCGAAGTCTCCGCTAAGCGACGAGGTCCGACGGGATATCGCGAGGGCGTACACCGAGAAAATTGATTACCTGCCCGATCTTTCGCCCGAGCAGAAGCGGGCCCAGCTGGCCAAGGTCAGCTACGCGGACTTTCTGACGAAGATCGTCAAGGTCCATCCGGAGGCGCTGAAATTCTTCCAGAGCTATACCAACGATTTGTTCGCGGTGGGGATCGACGCGGTGCCCGCTCTCTCCTGTTACGAGCAAGGAGATGACTACGGTGGTTACGCATATGCCGGCTTTGCGGGAATGAACCTGAGCGAGGAGCCGGAGAGGGAAGAGCCCTACATCTTTCACTTTCCGGATGGGAACGCGAGCATCGCGAGGTTGCTGGTGCGGTCGCTGGTGCCGGGAGCATTGCCAGGCACGTCGATGGATGACGTGGTGACCGCGCGGGCAAACTACGCGAAGCTCGATCAGGACGGCAACGCAGTTCGCATTCGGCTGAACAGCACTGTTGTGCATGTCGCGCAGACAGGCGCGAATGAGGCAAGCCGGGAAGTAGAGATCGCGTACGAGAGAGGCAAGCAGTTGCAAAGCGTTCGCGCCAAGAACTGCGTGCTCGCCTGCTACAACGGGATGATTCCCTACATTTGCCCTGAGCTTTCCGACAAGCAGAAGGAAGCGCTTGCGTACCTGGTAAAGGCGCCGCTCGTGTATACGCACGTGGCGATCAAGAACTGGACCGCATTCAAGAAGCTGGGGATTCATCAGGTCGAGGCGCCGGGAAGTTTTCATACGTATGTGGCGCTCGATTTTCCGGTGAGTCTCGGCGAGTACCAATTCCCGAGCAATCCAGAGGAGTCGATGGTGCTGTTCATGCTGCGTACGCCTTGCAAGCCGGGCTTGCCGCAGCGGGAGCAGCATCGCGCCGGGCGAGCGGAATTGATGCGAACGCCGTTCTCGACGTTCGAGCGTAATGTGCGCGATCAGTTGGGAAGGATGCTGGGACCGAGCGGGTTCGATCCTGCGCGTGACATTGAAGGAATCACCGTGAATCGCTGGGCGCACGGGTACGCCTACGGCTACAACTCGCTGTTCGATCCGGACTGGTCGGAAGAAGAGAAGCCATGGGTAGTGGGGCGGAAGCGCTTTGGGCGGATTGCGATCGCAAATTCAGATGCGGCGGCCATTGCGTATTCGGATGCGGCGATCGATCAGGCTTACCGGGCGGTGTCGGAGTTGACGGGGCAGGCATAGGGTACGACGAGGCGAATGGGACTTCTGGATCCACTGTTCGGGGCGAAGGAAATTGATCAGATCTTCGCGGACACGGCGCGCCTGCAGCGCATGCTCGACTTCGAAGCGGCATTGGCGCGCGCGGAGGCCAAGGTTGGAGTCATTCCTGAGGCTGCAGCAGCGCCGATTGGAGCCAAGTGCCGGGCGGAGCTTTTCGATCGAGAGAAGCTGGCACAGGACGCGGCGAAGGCGGGGAATCTCGCGATCCCGCTGGTGAAGCAACTGACGGCTCTGGTGGAGAAAGAGGATGCAGAAGGCGCGCGCTACGTGCATTGGGGCGCGACTAGCCAGGACGTCATCGATACGGGACTTGTTCTTCAGCTGCGCGACGCGTTCGGGCGGATCGAAGAGCGAGTGGAGGCAATCTGCGATCGCTTGGCCGTTCTTTCTGAAGAGCACCGGTCGACCGTGATGGCTGGCCGCACCTGGATGCAGCAGGCTGTGCCGATCGTCTTCGGAGTGAAGATGGCGGGATGGCTGGACGCGATGTTGCGGCATCGCGCGCGGCTGCGGGAAACACGCAAGCGGGCGCTGGTTCTGCAATTCGGCGGAGCGGCCGGGACGCTGGCGAGCCTGGGGACGCGCGGCATCGACGTCGGGAGGGCATTGGGTGAAGTACTCGAGCTGGAGTTTCCAGCCGTACCCTGGCACGCGAATCGCGATCGAGTGGCGGAGGTCGCAACCACGCTGGCGTTGCTGACGGGCACGCTGGGCAAGATCGCTCGCGACGTCTCGCTACTCATGCAAACCGAAGTGAACGAGGTGGCTGAGCCGGCTGCTGAAGGGCGGGGTGGATCGTCGACGATGCCGCAGAAGCGGAATCCCGTCGGGTGCGCCGTGGTGCTGGCGGCAGCGCAGCGGGTGCCGGGGTTAACGAGCATCGTGCTGGCGGCGATGCCGCAGGAGCAGGAGCGTGGGCTGGGAGGATGGCATGCCGAGTGGGAGACCGTGCCGGAGATTGTCAGATTATGCGGCGGAGCGTTGCGCTGGATCTCGGAGACGGTAGACGGATTGGAAGTTCATCCAGATCGGATGCGCGAGAACGTCGAGACTCAGCACGGAATGATTTACGCGGAAGCGTTGTCGACCGCATTGGCGAAGAAATTGGGGAAGTCGGCGGCGCACGAGATTGTGGCGAACGCCTCGCGTAAAGCTTTCCAGGATAAAAAGCATCTGCGAGACGTGCTCACGGCCGATCCGAGGGTGAACGCTCAGCTGAGTGGGGACGAGATAGAGGAGTTGTTCGATTCCAAGCAGCATCTTGGAGTCGCGGCGGAGTTCATCGATCGCGTGGTCGCGGCCAGCCGGCAGAGTCGCAAGGAGGGCAAGTAATCAGGCATGGCCTCTGCGGAAGCCAACGGCGCGCAGGTGCACTACGAGTTGTCGGGGCCGGCGTCGGCGCCGGTGCTCGTGTTTTCGAACTCTCTGGGAACCAATCTGACGATGTGGACGCCGCAGGTTGAGGCGCTTGGGAAGCGCTACAGGATTCTGCGTTACGACACGCGCGGGCATGGGCAGTCGGCGGTCACGCCGGGGCCGTACAGGATCTCGCAACTGGCGGATGATGTATTAGGTTTGCTGGATCGGCTCGGAATCGAGAAAGTTTCCTTTTGCGGGCTATCGATGGGCGGCATGATCGGAATGACGCTGGCGCTGCGTGTTCCCGAGCGGGTTGGGAAAATCGTTTTGTGCTGTACGGCAGCAAAGCTGGGTTCGGGGGAGACGTGGAATGGGCGCATCACGGCCGTGCAGAAAGGCGGCATGGCGGCAGTGACCGATGCTGTGCTGGAACGGTGGTACACGCCAACCTTTCGCGCGGCAGCACCGGAGCACATCCAGCGGACGAAACAAATGCTCTTGACCACGCCGGCGGAGGGGTACGTCGCGAATTGCGAGGCTATCCGCGACGAAGATCTGCGGGAGAGAATCGCTGGAATTCAAATTCCGACGCTGATCCTGATGGGTAAGCACGATCCCGTTGTTCCGTTGGCCGATGGGCGTTTCATGGCGGAGCGGATCCGCGGGTCGAAGTATGTGGAGTTGCCGGCGGCGCACCTGGCGAACATCGAGGCATCGGGCGCATTCACCAAGGAACTGGCGACGTTTTTGGAAGCCTGAGCTGGAGTCTGCATGGACGAGCGAGAGCGATACGAAAAGGGGATGTCGGTGCGGCGAGCCGTGTTGGGTGATGCGCACGTGGACGGCACGATCAAGAACAGGAATGCGTTCAACGATGACTTTCAGGACCTGATCACGCGCTACGCCTGGGGCGAGATCTGGGACCGGCCGGGGCTTCCGAGGCATACGCGGAGCCTGCTGACGATCGCCATGCTGGTGGCCCTGAATCGCACCGAAGAATTCCGGATGCATGTTCGGGCGGCGTTCAACAACGGCGTGACACGCGATGAGATTAAAGAAGTCTTGCTGCAGACGGCCATCTACTGCGGCGTGCCGGCGGCGAATTCGGCGTTTCATGCGGCGGCGGAGGTCTTCAAGGAAATGGACGGCAAAGCTTAGCCGGGCAGCCCATGCTCACCAACCGGAAAACAATTCACATTGAGTGGGGCGACTGCGATCCGGCGGGAATCGTCTATTACCCGCGCTACTTCGCGTACTTCGATAATTGCACGTCGGCGTTGTTTCAGGCGGCTGGTCTGCCGAAGCACCAGATGCTGAAGACCTACGGGATCGTGGGGATTCCGATGGTCGACACGCGCGCGCGTTTTGTGGCGCCGTCGCGGTTCGGCGACGATGTGGTGGTGGAATCTTCGATCGTGAAGTGGAACCGTAGCAGTTTCGAAGTGCACCACAAGCTCTTTCGCGGGAATGCGCTGGCGGTGGAATGTTGGGAAACTCGCGTTTGGGCGGCGCGCGCGGAGGGCGATCCGGAGAAGATCGAAGGAAGAGCAGTGCCGGAAGAGGTGATCGCGAGATTTAAGAGCAGCTCATGATTTCACGACGGAGCGGCGCGAAAAGCTCTAACCAAAAAGGACGCGAAGAGCGACCAGTTGCGAGTCCGCAGTAGTCCAGCACACTTGGCATGTAACGCGAACGGTTGGAGATCCTCGGGGAAAATCTTAAAACGCAGAGGACGCTGAGAACATCCGCTGAGAACGCGGAGAAAAGCCCTGCACCGCAAGGTCGCGAACAACACCGTTTCACGGCACGGATCGAAGAGCCCGCAAAGGACGCAAAGAAAAGCCGCAAAGGTCGCGAAGAAGAGCGTCAATTCGAGCGGGAATCGAGGGCAGACGACCTCGGAATAAACCTCGCCATGTGCCCATAGTCACAGCGGAGCTGAAGGTCAACAATTTATAAGGAAATCTGTAGTCTGCAGAGCCAGGCTCGCCTGTTCGAGCGCTTCAGCCAGACGCGAGGCGGCTCTGTCCAACGTCTGTGTGGAGGTGTAGATCAAGACCGCTATGGTGACCAAAGAAGGGAAGACGTGCTCGAACGACGTGAAACCTGAAGCCACAAAGCACGCGAAGGCATCGGCTTGCTCGATCTGCGGCAAACCCGCGACCCAGTCGGTGGACGGAGAGCCTAGCTGCGCGGATCACATCGAGCAGGTATACGAGCACCAGGTGGAGGACTACACGCGGGCACGTCTTAAAAACAACGAATGGCGCAAGGCCTGAATCGGCTGGATCGGGGCCACAGTTGGCTCGCGCCCTATCTTGGCGGGCGGCCCGCAGAATTATTTGCCCTGTTGAACAGTCGCCCTTATACTTTCCCATGGGTTCGGCAGGGATCGGTCGCTACGACTCGTCCACACTCCCTAACTACCAGCTCGACGACGCCTACGATGAGATGTTTGCGGCGCCCGGCCAACCGCGCGATCACTATCTTCCCCTCCTTGAAACGCTGACGTCTTTGCCCGGGGACGAGATTCGCCGGCGCAAGCATTCGGCGGACTTGTCTTTCCTCAACCAGGGAATCACCTTCACCGTTTACGGGCGCGAAGAGGGAACGGAACGTATCTTTCCTTACGACCTGTTGCCCCGCATCGTGACCAACGCCGAATGGAATCACGTGGAGCGCGGGCTCACACAGCGGATCACGGCGCTGAATCTTTTTCTTCGGGACATTTACAACGAAGGCCGCATTCTTGCCGATGGTGTCGTCCCGCGCGAGATCGTTTATAGCTGCAAACAGTTTCGGCGGCAGATGCGCGGTTTGCAGGTGCCGCGCAATGTCTACATCGCGGTGGTGGGATCGGACCTGATCCGGCTGCCCAGCGGCGAGTTCGTGGTACTGGAAGACAACCTGCGCGTCCCGAGCGGCGTCTCGTACATGCTGACGAACCGGCGTGTCATGAAGCGGATCTTCCCACAACTGTTCCAGCGCTACGGCGTGCGTCCGATTGAACACTACACCCAGGCGTTGCTGAACACATTGCGGTCACTGGCTCCTGAAGGCAGGGCCGAGCCGACGATTGTGCTGCTTAGTCCCGGAGTATTTAACTCGGCGTACTTTGAACACGCGTATCTGGCCCGGCAGATGGGGATTGAACTGGTGGAAGGACGCGACTTGGTCACGCACGACAACATCGTGTACATGCGGACGACGACGGGGTTGCGGCGCGTGGACGTGATTTATCGGCGCGTGGACGATGATTTCATTGATCCGCTGGCTTTCCGAACGGACTCAGTTCTGGGCGTAGCGGGCCTGTTCAATGCTTATCGCGCGGGCAATGTGACGCTCGCCAACGCGTTCGGCACTGGTGTCGCCGACGACAAGGCGCTCTATGCGTACGTCCCGAAGATCGTGAAGTATTACCTGGACGAGGATCCGATTCTCAACAATCTTGAGACTTACCTCTTGAACGATCCGGCGCAGCGCGACCACGCGCTGCAGAATCTCGAGAGCCTGGTGGTGAAGGCGGTGGGCGAGTCGGGTGGGTACGGCATGCTCATCGGGCCGCACAGCACGGCGGAGCAGCGCGAGGAGTTTCGGCGGAGAATTGTGGCCGATCCGCGAAACTACATCGCGCAGCCGACCATTTCGTTTTCTCGCGCGCCCTGCTTTATCGACGACACGCTCGAGGCGCGGCACGTGGATCTGCGGCCGTATGTTCTGTTCGGCGACAAAGTCACGATCGTTCCGGGAGGATTGACGCGCGTGGCTCTGAGAAGAGGATCGCTGGTTGTAAATTCGTCGCAGGGTGGGGGAAGCAAAGATACCTGGGTGTTGAATCAGTAGTCTGCGGCATTCCCCAATTTACGAAGGGTAGGCTTAACAGTTCCGGGTCGCGAGTCCCGAGTGCGAGTAAAAGCTTTTGGCGCGAAGGTTGTGAGAAAAAGCGTTTAACCGCAAAGGTCGCAAAGGAAAGCCGCAACGGACGCGAAGTAAGGCTCTTAACACACAGGACACGAGCAAACAGAGAAGATTTTAAAAATATGCTCTCACGGGTTGCTGACAACCTTTATTGGATGAGCCGCTATCTGGAGCGAGCGGAGCATGCCGCGCGTCTGCTGGATGTGAATTTGAACCTGATGCTGGACGAGTCGGCGGCCGGCGTCGATCGGCGATGGCAACGGCTACTCGCGGCCTTGGGGAATCCGCCGGATCTGGCGTGGGGCGGAGACGCGTACCAGATCGCGCACATCCTGACCTTCGATGGGAGCAACCGTTCGTCGATCACGTCGTGCATTACGTCGGCGCGCGAGAACGCACGGCAGGTCCGCGAGGAGATCAGCACCGAACAATGGCAGCGTGTGAACCAACTCTTCCATCAAGTGGCCCACTATAACCTGGCGGAGAGTATGGATGCGCTGCCCTCGGAGTTCTTGCTGGACGTGATCGAGGGCATCCACTTGTTCCAGGGCGTGACCGACTCAACCATGAGCCACGGCGAAGGGTGGCATTTCATCCAGGTTGGCCGGTACATCGAGCGAGCGTCGGCGACGGCGAACCTGCTGAATGTCTATCACCGCGAGTTCTGGGGGCAAGCGGGCAGTACGCCCGAGGGAACGGAATATCTGGAGTGGGTTGGACTCCTGCGCTCGTGCACGGCGTTCGAGGCGTACTGCAAGGCGTACACGGCCGATTTGAATCCGGACCGCATTCTGGAATTTCTTCTGTTGAACGCTGAGTTTCCGCACTCGGTGCGGTATTCCATCGATTGTCTGCATTCCGCGCTGGACGCGATTCACGGCGAGGGAGGCAAGCGCCGGGCCACTCCGCTCACGCGGCTCGCAGGGCGGTTGCAGGCGTCGCTGAGCTTCGGACAGATGTCGGAGATTCTGTCGGAAGATGTCGGCTCGTATTTGCAGGGAATCCTGCATCAGTGCCGGGATATTCACGAGACGATTTACCAGATCTATATCAATTACTCGATTCAGACTGCATTGGCGGGATAGGAGTCGGTTGTGGGTCGACCTAGAAAAGCCAGCGCCTGAAGGCACGATCACGTTTGGGCCTTTTCGGCACGCATAAATGCGCGCCCTGACACGAATCGTCAGCGTGTCCTGATAGGAATCGCAGCGTGCGAGATACGAGTACGACGAAATGAATAAGGGAGCGAGATGTTTTATTCGATCCGGCATTTGACGAAGTTCCGGTATGCGACTCCGGTGAGCGAGAGCGTGATGGAGACGCGGATGCACCCGCGCAGCGAAGTCAACCAGCGGTGCCTGACCTTTCATCTGGCAGTCAGCCCCCGGTGCCGGGCGTTTTCGTATCGCGACTATCTGGGGAATCACGTTCATCACTTCGACATTCCGGGGCAGCATTCGCAGTTGGTGATCATCGCCGAGGCGCTGGTGGATTTGCAGGCGCCCCTGCAACTGCCTGCATCTTTGACGTCGGAGGCATGGGAAGAACTCGACGCTCTGGTACAAGACGGCGATTACTGGGAGATGCTGTTGCCCAGCGAGTTCGCGAAGCCAACGCTGTCGCTTTTGAAGCTGGCGGGGCAGCTCGAGGTGCGGCGAAGGGATGATCCTTTGACGGTGCTGCGCGAATTGAATTCAGCGCTGTATTCGTCGTTCGAGTACGCGCTGAAGAGCACGCGCGTGGATTCGCCGATTGATGATGCGATCCGGACGCGTCAGGGTGTGTGCCAGGATTTCGCGCACATCATGACCACACTGGTGCGGCGCGTCAAGATTCCTTGCCGATACGTGAGCGGCTATCTCTACCCCCGGGCGCGGCGGCCGGACCGGTCCTATGAAGGCGCCAGCCACGCGTGGGTGGATGCGCTGTTGCCAGGGCCTGGGCTGGGTCGGGTTCGATCCGACCAACAACCTGATCGCGTGCGACCGGCATATTCGTACCGCCATTGGCCGCGACTACGCCGATGTGCCGCCGACCAAGGGAATCTTTCGCGGGAAGACGGGTAGCGAGTTGTCGGTCGCGGTGAGAGTGACCGCATCGGAGATTGCGCCGGAAGTGGATCAGGGGCTGCCCGTGCCCGAGGACTGGTCAGTGCTGGTGGAAAAAGCGCAGGAGCAGCCGAAGCCGCCCGCGCCTCCACCCGCGCAGCAGATGCAACAGCAGCAG
>CAVQZP010000022.1:0-15217 GCA_963718505.1 uncultured Acidobacteriota bacterium
ACTACGTCAAACCCAACCAGGACCGCGTCGCTGTAGCGAGACCGTCCTATCGAGGCAGACAGTTACTCTCGACTCGCGTTACCGTGAGTCCGGGTCGTCGAAGCACACCTTCAATTTAGGTTGAGTTTTTAGCCCTTGTGCTCTTTCCGCCACTTCGCCCATCGCGCCCTCTGTGCGGCGCGGATTCTTGCGACGGCGGCGGGAGACATCCTTCTCTTGCTCTTGGGGCGGCTCGCGGAGGATCCTGATTTTTGCGCTTTGACGCGAGCCCAACGGGCGCGTTGCGCCGCGGCGATGCGGGCGCGGCCGGCGGCGCTCATGCCTCCTCTACCTCCGGAGGATGGTTTGCCATGCAAGGCCGCGATAGCGCTCTGAATGCTCTGCAGTTCGGACTTAAGACGACTGCGTTCCTGTTCCAGTTGAGTGACGACCGTGGTGAGATTCGACATGCAGAAATTCTAACAGGAGACCGAGCCGCGTGCGTTTGACTTTGCGTAACGACAGCTGCCGGCCGTAGAAACGTCGGCCGTGACCGCAACTTGCATTGTGCCGTGCCAGCCGACCCGCTTAACCAGTAACTCTCGCTCGGGCTTCGCTCCTTCGATCTTCGGTTGGCTGCGAATGTGTGTAGCGCATGGCAGCTCGGGCATCGCCATCCAGTAATTTATGTTGCCGCGCGACCAGCGACTCTCGACCCGTGCCGTTACCCTGAACGGCGGATTCCCGGCTCGTTTCCCACATATATAATGGCGCACCAATGACGTTGCCTGCGGGCACGAAGCTCGGGCCCTACGAGATCCTCACGCCGCTCGGTGCTGGCGGAATGGGCGAGGTTTATCGTGCGCGCGACACGCGCCTGGGACGGGAAGTAGCCATCAAGGTCCTGCCCCAGCATCTCTGCTCGGACGCTGATCTGAAGCAGCGCTTCGAGCGCGAAGCCAAAGCCATCTCGTCGCTGAATCATCCGCACATCTGCACCTTCCACGACATCGGCTCGCAGGACGGCCTCGACTTCCTTGTGATGGAGTATCTGGAGGGCGAGACGCTTGCCGAGCGTTTGCAACGCGGCGCCCTTCCGCTCGACGAAGCCTTGAAGATCGGCATCCAGGTCGCCGAAGCTCTCGATAAGGCACACGCGCGGGGCATCGTGCACCGCGACCTGAAGCCCGGCAACATCATGCTGACGAAGAATGGCCCAAAACTCATGGATTTCGGGCTCGCGAAATCTTCGCCGGGAATGAGCCCGGCTCCGGGGTCGGGATCGCTCACGCCGAGCACGCCGACCATGAGTGTCGCGGCGCTCAGCGCCTCCGCGTCTCCACTCACGCAGAAGGGGACAGTGGTCGGCACGTTCCAGTACATGGCGCCCGAAGTTCTGCAAGGGAACGAGGCCGACGCACGATCCGACATCTTCAGCTTTGGCTGCATGCTGTACGAGATGGTAACGGGCCGCCGCGCCTTCGACGGGAAATCACAGTTCAGTGTGCTGGGCGCGATTCTCGATAAAGAGCCGGAGCGTATCAGCGTAGTGCGGCCCAACTCGCCGGCGCGGCTCGACGAAACCGTGCGCGGCTGTCTCGCCAAGAATCCCGAACAGCGTTATGGCTGCATGCACGATGTAAGGCTGCAACTGGAGGCTCTGGCGGCCGGCCCACAAGCGGAGGACGTTCATGCAAAGCCGCACGCCGCATCCTCGAATTCACGCTTGCCGTGGGGAATCGCCGCGATCGCCGCACTGCTCGCGCTCGCCGCGTTGGGGGCGTACTTCCTTACATCGCTGCAACCCGTCCCGGTTATCCGATCGTCGATTCTTCCACCGGCGGGAGCTTCGTTTGTGACCATGGTGCCGGGAGCGGGACCGCCGGTGCTCTCGCCGGATGGAACGCGGATTGCCTTCACGGCGCGCGATGAAAAAAGCAAGATCCTGCTGTATGTTCGTCCGCTGAGTTCGCTCACCGCGCAGCCCTTGAGCGGAACTGACGAGGCAACCTATCCGTTCTGGTCGCCAGACGGTCGTGAGATCGGCTTCTTCGGCGAGGGCAAGCTGAAAACAATCCACGCCGATGGCGGGCCGCCCCAGGTCGTCTGTGACGTCACCGGCGCTCGCGGCGGAGCTTGGAGCAAAGACGGTACGATTGTCTTTACGCCCGCCACGTCGTCAGTTTTGTTTCGGGTGCCGGTAGCGGGTAGCAAACCCGAACCGGCTTCGCAGTTCGACGCCACCCGCGGCGAAAACAGCCACCGCTTTCCCGTCTTTCTGCCCGACGGCAAACACTTCTTTTATTGGGCGCGCACCGCGCGCGGCGCGCAGGACAATCTTCTCTATCTGGGTGAACTTGGATCCTTGCGCGCGAAACCGCTCCTGAAGAGCGACACCATGGGGGAGTACGCATCGGGCCATCTGCTTTTTGTGCGCGACCAGACCCTGATGGCACAGCCATTCGATCCGAACAGCCTGGCTGTTAGCGGTGAGCCACAGCCTCTGGTCGAGCACATCGTGATGAACCCGGCCAGCTCCCGGCCACTTTTTTCCGCATCCGCCACTGGAAGGCTGATTTACCAGAGCGGGCTCACCTCCGGCGGATGGGTTCTCTTGTTTGCGGATAGGAGCGGTAAACAGATTGCCTCGCTCGCGCAAACCGGGCGTTATCTTGGTCCGAGCCTTTCGCCCGATGGCACACGTGTCGCTACTGCGATTTATGAAGGAGCGCAAGGGATCGGCGACATCTGGATCTTCGACGTGACGCGGGGAACGAGCACCCGCCTCACCTTCGGTCCTGCCAGCCAGGCCCTTCCCAAATGGTCGTTCGATGGGAAGACGGTCTACTACATGTCGAACGCAAAAGGCTCGCCGCATATTTATGCCAAAGCGGCAGATGGCAGCGGGACCGAACAGACTGTGGTGGAGACACCCGACGCAATCGAGTATCCCTCCGCGGCCTCCCCTGATGGACGCTATCTCGTATACGAGCGCAAGGTGATTTCATCTCAAAGTGGTTTTCATCTCTGGGTGCTGCCACTCAAGGGAGAGGCGAAACCGTTTCCGATCGTGCAGACCGCCTTTGACGAACGCCGTGCCGCCATCTCCACCGATGGAAAATGGATGGCCTATGACAACGACGAGTCTGGACGCAGAGAGGTGTACATCACGCCTTTCCCCGGGGGCGGCGCGAAATGGCAGGTCTCGACTGCCGGGGGTACGATTCCCAAATGGCGAAAAGACGGGAAGGAACTGTTCTTTCTCGATAACGCTGACAACATCACGGCGGTCGATGTGGCGGTTTCCGGAGATGCTGTCCGCTTAGGCACTCCGCGCGTTTTGTTTCAGGCAGTGGGGACGCAGCGCGACGCCGGAGCCTACGACGTGAACGCGGACGGGACAAAATTCCTGATCAATAGCGGAAATCTGAAAGAAGGCTCCGAACCCTTCACGCTGGTGCAGAATTGGCCAGCCGAACTGAAGAAGTGAGGTTGGCCCCCGCCCTCCGGAATTGAGTGGGGCGTGGCTCTGGTTACCTTATCGAGCCTTGGCGCGAACCGGGATCACCACCTTGGGAGAAGGTTTCGCCGATGCTTTCACCGTAGCCGGCGTAGATCGCGCTGCCGGCCGGACAGGTTGTGCTTTGGCTCGCGTCACGGGCGCGGCGAGACGCCGTTTTTCTTCCTCTTCCGACAAGGCGAGAAGTTGTTTCATAATCTCGGCCTTCTCCCATTTTTCCGCACGCTTGGGCTTCGTAAACAGCTTCATCACGAGCGTGAGCACCAAGATCGCGAGCGCTCCGAGCGCAACCAGGAGCCATGGGCTGGATAGATCGATCATGGACGCGCTCCTTTCGTGAGATTGTGAATCCGGACTGCGAGATACGCATTTTCCCCCGCTCGGCTGCCGAAAAAACAGGTTACTAAGGTTGTTGGCCCAGAAAAGGTACCCTGGTAGCAAACAATCACATGCTTGTGTATGAGTTACTTTCCGGCAGGACGAGTTCGAGGTAAGGAACGCGAGTAGCGCCGGCATCTTGCCGGCTGTCGCGAGGGCGTCTCGCCCTCGAATTACGACGGGCAAGATGACCATCAGGCATCAGCGAGACGGCAGCGTTACAAACGATGTAGCGACGGGCGTCTCGCCAATCGAGGTCAGCGCCTAGCTCCACTCGACCGGCGGCCGGTCCTTCAGCCACTTGATGAAATCGAGTGTAGGCGGTGTCGATCCCAGCTGGCGTAAGCGCATCGCCGCCTGCGCGCGATGACCGTGGCTATGCAGGCAAATCTGCAGGATGCCCTGCTCGACGGAGAAGGTGCGCCCCGGCATGTAGGGTGTCTCGAGTTTCTGCTTCAGATCGGTGTCTGTGATGTGCGCGAGCCAATGGCCTTCGTCGGAGTGGGTCTCGCGAAACCGTGCGACCAATGCGTCCAGCGACTCCGGGACGATCCGTTCCCGGTCGATGTCAAATGGCACGCTCCGGCTCAGGCACAGCCAGAAGCGATTGGCGACGAGAACGTGGTGCATCAGTTCCCGCAATTGCTTGTCGCTCGCCGTTTCCTCGCGCTCGCGCATCGCCTGCAGAAAGCGGGCATTGGCGTACCACTTGTGTTGGACCAAATCATGCAGCGTGCTGGTCATGTGGGGGCTCCCTGCGGCAAGGCGATTGCGATCGCAAATCCCGGCGCGGCCGCTTCCTGAAACTCCAGATCCGGCTCTCGCTACATCCGCGTATTCTTGATCGGCAATCGCACGCGGAAGCACGTGTAGCCGGGTCGCGACGCAAAGGTCACGTTTCCGCGATGCCTGCGGACGATCCGGTACACCGTGTCGAGTCCCAGTCCAGTGCCTTCGCCCATGGGTTTCGTCGTGAAGAAAGGCTCGAAGATGCGGGTCTGAATCTCGGCGGGAATGCCCTCGCCGTTGTCGACGATCTCCACCAGCACGTCTTCGCCTTCGTGCATCGTGCGGATCTTAAGCTCACCCTTCCCCTTCATCGCGTCCGCGGCATTGTCGATCAGGTTAGTCCACACCTGGTTCAGTTCGCTGCCATAGGAGGGGATGCGCGGCAGATTCGGATCGTAGTCCCGGATCACGGTGATTCCCCGCTTTAGCTTGTGCGTCAGCATAACCAGCGTGCTCTCGATCCCCTTCGCCACGTCGACTTCCTGGCGGAGCGCCTGGTCCATGAACGAGTATTCCTTGATCGCCTTCACCAGCTCTGAAATGCGGCAAGTGCTGTGCTCGATGTCAGCGATGAGCCGCGCGATCTCCAGCGTTGCACTGAAGCGCCGTACCGCGGCACACATCACCTTGGGAGTGAACTTCTCCGCCAGGTGATCGAGTTTCTCGACGCGCACATCCGAATCGGCCAGGATGGCCGCGATGTCCCAGGCATCTTCCACATCGTGCGCCTCAAGCCACGACTGCAGCTCCTGCTGCGCATCGCTCAATTCCAACGGGCTTTTGGGTTTCGCTTGCGGCTTCACCTCGCGCGCCTTGCTTTCAAGCACACGGAGCATCGCGCGCGTATCGGGCGGGAGGTTCTCGATGTCGATCTCCATGCTGGCCTGCTCGCGCTTTTCGAAGACTGCCCGCAAGCTGCTGGCTGCCCGCGACGCCGCTGCCGCAGGATTGTTCAGCTCGTGCGCCAGTCCAGCAGACAGCTTTCCCAGCGATGTCAGCTTTTCGCGGGCCAGGTCTTGCTTGGTCGCCTCGCGCACGCGGTCGGAAAGAATCCCGACCAGTTTCGGCCCGAGCTCGGGCAGCTTGTTCAGCATCTCGGGAAAATACTCCTTCGAGATGCGCGCCACCCGCGTGGTGGTTACGGCCCGGCTGGTGATTGTGTAATTGGTCATGCGCGAGAACGGGAGCATGCCCGTTACCATGCCGGCGCGGGCCGTATAAACTGGCGTGTCGGGGCCCATGCTCTCGCGTCGCCCGTCGCTTTCGCCCTCGAGATAGATGATCATGGCGTCGGCCGCGTCGCCTTCTTTGATCATCACTTCGCCAGGCTGAAAGACGTACTCCTGCGCATGATCGGCCAGCCAGCGCAGTCCCTCGTCAGACAAATCGGAGAGGATGGGAATCTTCCGGAATTCCGCTATGAGATCAGTGCCCATTGCCTGCACAGCAGGTTGCGGCACAAGAGTACCCGATTCTGAATTTCCGCGCGAGCTAAGGACCTCATTCGCCATGTATGTCTCCCTCGATTCCTTCAACGGGTATGTTTCCCGATCTGTGTCGTGAGTCTGAGGCTGCGACGATTGACCCGCTTCCTGTTTTCTCGATGTTCCGTCCTGGGGTTCTTCCCCCAGAACCGGCGCTGGCCAGCCTCATCTGCCGCCCAAACGTCCCGCCGCCTTGTGAGATAATTTGATGCTAATCAAAGGATGAAGGACGCGACATGGCACACGAAGTCTTTTGCGTAAAGTTCAAGAAGGAGCTCCCCGGCCTCGACGAGCCGCCCTTCGATACCGAACTCGGGAAGAAGATCTACGACAATGTTTCGGCTGCCGCGTGGCAGCAGTGGACCGAGTTCTGCAAGATGATCCTCAACGAATACCGTCTCAACCCTGCCCGCAAGGAAGACCAGGAAGTGATCGTGAAGCACATGGAGCAGTTCTTCTTCGGCGACGGCCAGGTGGCGCCCAAGGAATACGTTCCGCCCACGCACTAAAGCACAAAAAACCACCCCCGGGGCATGATGTAAGAACGTCGCTGACCTGAAGACAGCGGCTGTAAGTGCGTCTACACCCTCCGTTCGGCTCGTTACGAAGGCACTCCGTCGTATTTTGCTGGAGGCCGCAACCAGCATCTCCATTGGGAAGAAGCCTTGATTGGCGAACAGTCCGTCTTAGTTATCGCTCGATCCATACAATGGGAAGCGCTAACCACCGAGCGTTGCGACCTTATGAACTGCTCAGAAAAGCTGGCATGCCGAGAGTCTTGCTCGAACGCAGTCAATCCTTTGCATATTGCACACTGCATCCTATTGCTCGTGCTCACGACGTTCGCCGCAGCTCAATCGCAACAGGCTCTCACCGCCGACCTGGCGCGCTATTACTTCGCTTCTCCGGAGGCCGAGGTTGCCGCGCGGACAGACCTCGCCCAAGCGCTGAAGTCCCTGCAGAGCTATGAAGGGCATCTCGACAACGGGCCGAATCTCTTTCTGGCCTTGCAGGCGTACGAGAATGTCCAGACGCTGTATCGGAGGCACGACGGATACCTTCACCTGCGTTGTGCGCGCAACCGGGAAGATAAGGCTTGCGCGGATGAACAAAAGCTTGGTTCAACGACCGCCGAGCAATTCGCGTTTCTACAACCAGAGATTCTTGCTCTGGGCAGACCACGCCTCGAAGGTCTTTTGACTAGTGAGCCGCGCCTGTCACCCTACCGTTACGCGCTCGAAGTTATGCTTCGCGATTCTGATCACACCTTGCCGAAGGAATTGCAGGAGTGCCTCGATCGCTTTCAGCCGGAGATCGCGGACTGGCAATACGATTTGTATCAGCAGATTCTCGCCGGGATCCCGTTCGGAACCGTGCAGACCCCGGCCGGGCAGCTCGACGTCAATCGACAACGCAGCCGCTTGGCGACCAGCCCTGAGGCGAAAGTCCGCGAAGAAGCGTTTCGCCGTCGCTATCAGGGATTCGCGAGTCAGCGCGGCTTGATTGCGTTTTCTCTAGTCCACACTGTCAAGGCGCAAAACATGCTGGCTCAGGAACATCACTACCCGGATGCTCCAGACCGAAAATACGACAGCATGGAGTTGGATCCTGTCCAGACCAAAGCTCTGCTCAATCAAATGGGAGAGCACGGCGACGTCGCCAAACGCTTTGAAAGGATCCGCGGGCGCGACTTCGAAGACGCAACGAAAACATCGATGCACGCGTGGGACTTGCAGGCGCCGCTGGCCGGCCTGTCCGTCCCCACGACCCTCTTATCGGATGCGCCGCGGATCTATCACGAAGCATTCGCGGGACTAGGCAACGAATACCAGGCCGCCTTTGACGACTTGTTGAATCCGCAGAATGCGCGCGCCGATGTTGTACCCGGAGGCGCACCCGGCCGCTACCAGGGCGGATTCTCGATCGGATTTCTGGGAAGCACGAGCATGCTTTTCTTCGGTCGCTACGACGGCACCTTCAAAGACCTGTCGGTTATCGCGCACGAAGGCGGCCACGCTGTTCATCGTGCCCTGATGAGCGCTCATGGCACGTCGCCACTCTATGCGCTTGGAGCCAATTTCCTTTCCGAATCGTTTGCTGCTTTCAACGAACTGCTGCTGGCGGACTACATGGCGGCGCACGCCGGCGATCCGCGTCTCGAGCGTTACTATCGCGAGCAGTGGATGAGCATCAAAGGCCTCGACGCGTTCTACGGAGCTCAGGACGCCCTGCTTGAGCAACAGGTCTACGATGGAGTTTCCTCCGGTAAGATTCGCGGCGCGGACGACCTCGACAAGGTCAGCGAGGCTGTGGATAGCCAGTTCTCGATCTTTCCCGCGACCACTCCCCAATTGCGCAACCGGTGGGCGACTGCCTCGCTGATGTATGAAGATCCTCTGTACAACGTGAACTACGTCTACGGAGGGCTGCTGGCGCTGAAGTACTACCAGCTTTACTCCCGCGATCGCGAGGCCTTTGTACCGCGCTACATCGCGCTCCTGAAGAACGGCTTTGATGCGCCACCGGCTGCGCTTCTGAAGAAATTTCTGGACATCGACTTGTTCGACTCTTCACTCCTCACCGATGACCTCAACCTTCTGGATCACAGGCTGAAACAACTCGAAAGTGGCCGCTGACAAAATCGGGGAGACTTGCCCGGTTTACCGGGACATCGCGTTCCACGACGTTCGTGGAACATTGCATAAATGCGGAACACTGAACGTCTCTGTTCGCGAAAGGCGAAGACTTGTGACAAGGAGAATTGCGCCTGAAGTTCGAAGGGCCGCGCAAACCATTACCTTTCAGTGGTCTGCGCGATCGTATTAGCTATAAGATAATTATCAATAATAAGAAACAGCGAAAGTGTTCCACGTGGAACATTATGCGAGTTTGCAATCTGGCTCCCGGCGACCTTCGGATCGCCAAAAGCTACGGTTATCGCCCGATTACCTCTGCACATTTTTAAGTGCACATTTCATAACCCTGTAACATCGCGTTTGTATAACGAGAGTATGGAAGCGGCGGTCTACGACACGCTGATCCTCTCCGACGTGCACCTGGGCGCGGAGGTTAGCCGTGCGCGCGCCGCGACCGAGATGCTGAGGGAGAATTCCTTCCGCCGCCTGATTCTTCTTGGCGACATCTTCGCCGACCTCAACTTCGGCCGCCTCAAAAAAGAGCACTGGAAATTTCTCGGAGCGATCCGCAAGCTCTCCAATCCCAAGCGCAACGTCGAAGTCGTGTGGGTCGAGGGCAATCACGATCTCGGATTGACCAATGTGATGTCGCACCTCGTCGGCGTGAAGGTCTTTCAGGAATATGAATGGATGTACGCGGGACTGCGTCACGTCGCGATTCATGGGCACCAGTTCGATGGCTTCGCCGTGAACAGCGTGACGGTCAGTAATTTTGGGACGTGGTTTTACCTGCTGCTGCAGAAACTGGATCTGCGCGGCAATCCGCTCTCACGTCTCATCGACCGGCTGAACACGCGCTGGCTGCGCATGTCGGCAAAAGTTGCAGCGGGCGCGCTGGCTTACGCGCGGCAGCATCGCGTCGATCGTATCTTCTGCGGGCACACGCACGACGCCATGCATCTCGAGCAGGGTGGGATCGAGTACTACAACTCGGGCGGCTGGATCGATTCGCGGCTTACCTACATCACGGTCGGAGAAGAGGGCGGGCGCATTCACGAGTACAAGGAGCCGGTCGAGGATTGCGCCAGAGAGAATGCCGATGCGGAAACTTCGACCTCAGAGATATCTGACGACTCTGAGTTGTTCGACACAGCTGACTTTGAGGGCGAGTACGAAGAGGTGGGACTCTAGGAGCAGGTATCAGGTGTCAGGTTTCGGGTGTCAGCAAAATCATATCGTGATACGATATAGTTGATAAAACCCATATGATTGTTTCAGTTGCTTCTGAAGTCCCGTTTTCGGGGGAAAGGTTTTCGCCGAAGGATTAAAGCAACACGATTCCCAAAATAAAACTAAAAGTCTCCCAAAGTCCAAGGCCTAACACTTAAGGCCTGACACCTGCCACCTGACACCTGACACAGGCCTTCAAAAATGCAGAACGAACCCTGTTGAGGCGCGATAGCCGTTCTGGCTGGTGTTGAACAGATCCATCCGAAGGTAGTCACCCGAGACGCGAATGCTGAGCGGACCGCGCCATTTCCAATCGACGCCGCCCCCGGCAGCAATCGTGTAGCCCCAGCTCGAGACAAAGAATCCGGTGGTCCTCGCGGTGGTACGCGTTGCGCCGCCCATCACGTGGGCGAAGGGGCGGAAGTTGCCGCGGAAGGTCGAAACCTGCGGTCCGCCGACAAGGGTGTATTGATGCACGCGCACTTCGGGTATTGCGGGTGTGCACACCGGAACCGTCACGCACGAGATAGGGAAGGCGTTCCATCCGTAGTAGCCGCTGCCGTCACCCACGAGCGTGAGCCAGGGGCGGTAGCGATAGCCCTCGATGGAGGCCTCCCAGCCGAAGAGATTGGAACGGTGCGTGTCGCCGTAGTTGGTGTTGGCGTAGGAGCCGCCGGCGAAGATGGTGTACTTGGAATTCTGAGCGGCGGCCACGCCACCGAGTACGAGCAGAAGAACAAAGACCGAGGTGCGTTTCAGCACAAAAAAGAACCCTCCTGGGTAACGGCGCGACACAGACCGACGATGGAAGCGTGAATGCCTTTGGATGCTGATGCTTCCGGAAACTTTGCCTAGGCGAAATATCTCATAAATGTGTTGCTTGCCAGCTGCGGTAAACCTCAGGGGCTAAAGCCCGCGTTTTTATTGCACGCGAGCGGCACGGCTGAAGCCGTGCCCTTCCAAAACTATTCCTTCAAAAACCCATTTATCAGACCAGCTCTCAAATCGGGCGACCGCAAACATTTGATTACGAATATTTATGAGATTTTTACATGCCTCTCACGGCGGCACAACGTCCAATGAGTAGGGTTGTTTCTCGAATTCAACAGTGAAGCAGACATCAATGGGCCGGCGACGATCGCCGTGCCACTTCCGACCAAGGAGTCGCAGTTGAAACTCAGTCTGGAAACACGCCATCTCGGAGACGTCATGGTTGTACATTGCGAAGGGCGCATCGTGTATCGTGATGAAGCTTCGGCGCTCACCCGCGTGGTTACGCAAGCTTTGAAGAATACCAGAGAGGTCGTTCTTGATCTGGAGGGAGTGCAGCGAATCGACAGCGCCGGCCTGGGTGAGCTCGCTCGCATCCGGAACGCTGCTCAGGTAAGCGGAGGAAAGTTGAAGCTGGCGGGAGCGAATCCGCGAGTGTTGCAGATGCTTCGCCTGACGAATCTTTCCTCGGCGTTTGAAATTCACGAGTCGCTGATGGATGCGCTCGACTCGCACGATGAGATGAAGCAGGCGGTGTAGCCGGAGGCGATGTCTTCGGTGAGCCGGCTGCTGTCTGGTTGTCAATGAGTTCTATCAAAAGGGATGTCAAGAAAAAAGTTCTGCCTCGACCGGAGTCGAGATGTTTTCTCGAGATCCAGCCCACGGTAGTTAGGCTTCGCTGGAGAAGTGTGACTTGTGCCCATTCTGATGAGTCTCCTCTGGTGAGTTAGCGGTACCGTCGAGTGGCGAGAGCGACAAGCGAATGGCGACTCAAGGTCAACCATGGTTCTATCCGAGGCTCGTGGCCTATCGCTATTTCTGGTTATCCGAGACATCTGAGTGATTTAGTCAAGCACTTTCTTGTCCGCCTTGACGATGTGATTCACCGAGTATGCACAAGGTTTTCACAGCGTTCTCTCCATCGTTACGGTGGCACCCAGTGGGGAGCCGCGCTTAACGAGCGCGGCCAGGTACCTGTTTTCATCGTAAGCAACTCTGTCCTGCCAGCAACGAAATACTATGCGGATCCATTTGAAAGCCAGGGCACGCACCGCCTCATGGTGGGTATTGCCCCTACCGCGTTGTTGCTGGTAGTACGCTCGCGCCCACTCCGATTGGGCGATCGAATGACCCGCCCATTCATGAAAGCTTTGCCGTAGAAACTTTGGGCAGGCCCAACGAAAATGTACCCACTTCCTTTTCCCGCTGGATTCTGTCAGTGGGGCAATTCCGCTGAAGGACTGCAGCTCATCCGCACTCCGATAACGTTCCCGCTGCGAGCCAAATGCTGCCAACAAGCGCGGAGCCATCACCGGGCCTGCACCAGGCAACGAATTAAAGATGAAAAAATCTGGATGCGCTGCCGCCGCCTCCTCGATCTGCCCGTCCAGCGATGTCACTCATTGATCGATTGAGCTAGCTTGCCTCCCTTCTACGCCGGTGCTGCTAAAACGGTGCCTCTGATACGAGTTCAAAGTTTTCACTGATCGACAAGCGCGGAATTGGTTTATCTCTCGCGCAAAAAGCGATAGCGGCCACCGCGCTCGGTGGCGATTGCTTCCGCCACCTGCAGAAAAGCGCGGCCGGCGTGTGAGAGGCTGGCCTCTTTCCGGTAGACCAATCGCAGCTTGCGGTGCAGGCGCAGTTCGCGCACGGCGATGCTGACCAGTTCTCCGCGCGCCAGTTCGCTTTCCACGCTGATCTCGGGAACCAGAGCCACGCCGTTGCCCATGGCGACGAACCGGGTGATGGCCTGCAGCGTGGGCAATTCGACGTTCATGTGAAGCGGAGTCTTGTGGCGGCGGAAGGCCTCGATGACCTTCTCGCGATACGGCGACGAGACGATGTGGGCAACGAAGACCTCGGTGCCGAGCTGGCGGATGCTCACCTGCTTCTCGGACGCGAGCGGGTGCGTGGGGGGAACCACGAAGATCAACTCGTCTAGGTAGACGACGGTCGAGAGCAGGCGCGGTTCCTGCGGGTCGTAGGTGAGCACGCCCATCTCGACGGTATGGCGCAACAGGTCGTCAGGGATGTGGCTGCCGAGGGAGCGCAGCACGGTGATCTTGATCATGGGATGCAAGCGACGGAATTCGGCGAGCACCGGGAGCAGGTAGAGCGCAGTGAATTCGTTGGCGGCAATGACGAGCTTGCCCTGTTGCAGTTCGCGGAGCTCGAGGAGAGCTTCCTGGGCGTCGGCGCGAAGGTTGAGGAGTTTCTCGGCGTATTCCTGGAGGGTGCGGCCGGCGTCGGTGAGAACACCCTCGCGCGAGGAGCGGTCGAAGAGCGGTTCGCCGAGCTCGTCCTCGAGCTTGCGGATGGTCTGGCTGACCGCGGATTGGGTGCGGTAAAGCTTCTCGGCGGCACGCGAGAAGCGGCCCTCGCGGGCGACGGTGAGGAAGACTTCGAGTTGAGAGAGTTCCATGGTTGAGATCTGCCGATTTTCACGGAGAAGGGTGTGCCGTCCCTACGGAACTCACATTCATCAACCCTACGGTTTCCCCGCACTTGCGTGCGGGGCTAGTCGCTGCCGTCGCTGCGCGACTGGGGAATTGACGGGCGCGGTGCGCTTCCCTCCACCGAAATCTTGTTTTATGACGGGCGAGACGCCCGTCGCTCCACACTCCGGGGCTGACCGCGGAGCTTCGCTCGGCCGGACAGCCGAGGGCGGCTGTCCCCACGTGTCCATTGCCGCTCCAGACATGCTTAAGCAAAACTTGCAACGCGATTAGTGCAACTTATCAATTATAGCAATGCTTATATTAATTGAAAGATTATAAGCTTTGCTTTCGTTCCATGTCCACATAGCATATGCAGGTACCCAAGGAGGATCCTGGATCATGGAACGCGTAAGGATCACGGTCTTCGACACCACGCTGCGCGATGGCGAGCAGTCGCCGGGCTGCAGCATGAACGTCCACGAGAAGATGCGCATGGCGCAGCAGCTCGACCGGCTCGGCGTGGACGTGATCGAAGCAGGGTTCCCGATCGCCTCCGATGGCGATTTCGAGGCGGTACAGGCGATTGCGGCGTCGGTCCGGCGGCCGATCATCGCGGGGCTGGCGCGGGCCTGCAGGCAGGATATTGAGCGGGCGTGGCAGGCTCTGAAGGGCGCGGCGCGGCCAAGGATCCACGTATTCCTCGCGACTTCCGACATCCACCTGAAATACAAGTTGCGCATCTCGCGGGAGCAATGCCTCGAGCAGGCGCGCGAGAGCGTCGCGCTGGCAAAGTCGTTCTGCAACGACGTCGAGTTTTCGCCCGAAGATGCGACGCGGACCGACCGCGAGTTCCTCTGCCAGGTGGTGCAGGCGGTCGTGGACGAGGGCGCGACGACCGTAAATATCCCGGACACGGTGGGCTACACGATGCCCGCGGAGTTCGGCGAGATCATCCGCATGTTGCGCGAGCGGGTGAGGGGCATCGAGAACGTGGTGATCTCCACGCACTGCCACAACGATCTTGGGCTGGCGGTGGCGAACACGCTGGCGGCGCTGGAAGCAGGCGCGCGTCAGGTGGAGTGCACGATCAACGGGATCGGCGAGCGCGCGGGCAATGCGTCGCTGGAAGAGATTGTGATGGCGATGCGCGTTCGCCCCGACCGCTACCGCTTCGATACCGACGTGGCCAGCGAGCAGCTGTATCCGGCGAGCCAGATCCTGAGCGAAATCACAGGCGTCGGCGTCCAGCCGAACAAGGCGATCATCGGGCGCAACGCCTTCGCGCATGAAGCGGGCATTCACCAGGACGGCGTCCTGAAGAATCCGCTGACCTACGAGATCATGACGCCGCAATCGGTGGGCGTGCCAGATTCGAGGCTGGTGCTGGGCAAGCACTCCGGGCGGCACGCGCTTAGCCTGCGCTGTGAGCAGCTGGGATTTCAGTTTGAGCGTCGCGAACTAGATGAGATCTACCGGAGGTTTGTAGTACTCGCGGACCAGATCAAGCACGTGGAAGATCATCACCTGGTGGAATTGATCCGGGGTGTACAAGTGGAGACGCCGCGCATTCCACCCGCGCATGTGTTGCCTGCGGTGGCGGCAGTGGCGGTGAATGCGTATCACGCGCCCGCACCGGTGGAACGTCATCCTCTGGAGATGACTCTGCATTCCTCGCACGATCACCATGGGGAGCAGGAAGATTATTTGTGGGGTGTGTAACGAGTTAAGGTTTTCGCGGAAGCCCGGCTGAGAAGCCGGGCTTTTTGTTTG
>CAVQZP010000023.1:0-108078 GCA_963718505.1 uncultured Acidobacteriota bacterium
GCTGTCCCCATGCTCGACCTGAGCCGGCAATTTGCCCAGATTCGCGAGGAAGTCCTCGGCGCTATCGAGCGCGTGTGTGCTTCGCAGCATTTCATTCTCGGGGCAGAGGTCGAGGCGCTCGAGCGGGAAGTTGCGGCTTTCGTGGGCACAAGCGAGGCCGTCGGCTGCGCCTCCGGCACCGACGCTTTGTGGCTCGCGTTGCTCGCGGTTGATGTCCGACCCGGCGATAGCGTTATTACGACGGCGTTCAGCTTCTTCGCTTCCGCCAGCGCGATTGTGCGTGTCGGAGCGCGCCCGGTCCTGCTCGATGTCGATCCGCACACCCTGAATCTTGATCCCGCGCAGGTTGAAGCGCATCTGCGCACCGGGAAGTCGACGCAATTGCGTGCCCTGCTCCCCGTCCACCTTTACGGCCAGTGCGCTGACATGGACGCCCTCGAGAAACTCGCCCGCGAATTTCAGCTGACGATGGTTGAAGACGCCGCCCAGGCCATCGGCGCGCGCTGGCGCGATCGCCGCGCAGGATCGCTCAGTGCTGCGGCAGCGTTCAGCTTTTATCCCACCAAGAATCTCAGCGCCTACGGAGACGCCGGCCTAGTCACCACGAACGATCCGGAATTCGCCGCGCACATGCGCCGTCTGCGCACGCACGGCAGCCCACGCCGTTACCTGCACGAGGAACTCGGCTGGAACTGCCGCCTCGACGCGATCCAAGCCGCTGTCTTGAGAGTGAAGTTGCCCCACGTCGAGAGGTGGAATCAGCAGCGTCGCGACCGCGCGGCCACATACGACCGCCTCCTCACGCAGTCGGGATTGGCATCAGGCAGGGCCAGCGATCCGATTCGGCCCCTCGGCATTTCGCCGCATGCGCATCACGTCTACCATCAATATGTGATTCGCGCGCAGCGCCGCGAAAACCTCCGGCAGTTTCTGGCCGATCGCAAGATCGGCACCGAAATCTACTATCCGATTCCGATCCACCTTCAGCCCGCTTTCGCTTATCTCGGATACCGTGAGGGAGATCTGCCTGAGTCCGAGCGCGCAGCGCGGGAAGTGCTGGCCCTGCCCATGTTCCCCGAACTGACCGAGGACGAGCAGCAATGGGTCGTCGAGAACATCGCAGACTTTTATTCGTAGGAATCTGTTTCTGAAAATCGCGCCTGCGTCATCAGCGTTTGGGGTCTGCGACGCGAATTCCGCCGGTGCTCGATCATCTTGGCGTGAGCGCGACCCTCAGAATATTTCCAACCACATTCGTTGCCGGACCACCGCCGCTTACGTTCCGCCGCAAATAGTAGACATCGAGAAACAGTCTTCGACTCAGCCGTGCTCCGCCACCAACCTGCGCTCGATTCTGACTCCACTGCCCGGCAGAAAGATTCCAGATCGCTTCGTCATCGACGAAAACGTGCCACGCATTGCTGCGGGCCTAGCGGCCGGTCCAGAAAAAGCCGGTTCCGATAGCGTACCGGATTTCCCGGAAAGCCAACCAACTTCTCGAAGCGGTTGCGGTCCGCCAGCGAGCACCGTCCCCACTGAAACGACTTCGTGACCGCCACCAGCGGCAGATGCACCCACTCCGAGCGCTGCGGCAGATCGGCGAACAGATAGCCGCCCGTCAATGTCAGCCGCCAGGGAAGCGAGAAGTCCGCAGTGAAGCCGCTGGCCGCGAGTTGCGGATTGGGCAGACTGGTGTCGGTGCGGGTCAGGAACGGAACGATGAGATCGACCTTGCCCCACGATGCCGTGACATCCACTTCGTTCCATGACTGAAAAGTCTGCGCGGCGGCCCGCGCATGCGGCGCAACAACTAAACAACTCACTGCGAACGCCCGCACACACAGAGCCCGAATCGATCCCCGCATGCGGTCTTACGCCTTCGCCATCTCGTAGAGAATGCCGACCGCCTGCTGCGCCTTCGCTTCGCGAAAGTCGCCCGCAAGTTCACCGGCAAGCGTCATCACCGACACGCTGGTCGCGCCCGCATGCGCGATTCTTTGTAATGCCGCCCGCTCCGTGCGCTCGCTCATACCACCGCAGGCGTCGACGACCACGTACACTCTGTATCCCATGTCGGACGCACTGAGCGCCGGCAACTGCACCGCGAGTTCCGTCGCGACTCCCGAGATCAATAGTGTCTTGCGGCCGGTGACCTTGATCGCCGAAACAATCTCTTCGTTCAGAAACGAGTCGCAAGTGGTGCGATAATGCGTGGGCAACGTCCCTAACCCTTCCGCAATCTGCGGAATCACCTTCGCCGGCGATCCGTCTTCCCCACGAACGCCCGCAACCACCGCCGGCATTCCCAGGAGTTTCGCCAGCTTCGCCAACGCAAGAACTCCTTTTTTCAAGCGATCGACAGTGATCGTTTGTGTGAGATCGACGATGCCTTCCTGCAGGTCCGCAAACAAAACCACGCAGTCCTGCGCATTGATTCTCGATTTCGATGACTCCATAAGAATTGCTTTCCTCCCACGATTTCGTTCTCACGTTTTCTGGATTGGTTTGGTGAGCGACGCCACCCGCTCGTGCACCCGCTCGGTCAGGAAGTTTTTCTCTTCGCGCAGAACCGCGAACGAGAATCTGGTTTCGCGCGCCAGTATTACGGCGCCCGTAATCATGGCGAACACGCCGATCGTCCCCGCAACAAATGCGACCGCAAAGCCTAACGGGACGCCGGTTTCAATCCGCGCCGAAACCATCACAGCTCCGATCAACGACACCAGCGTGCTCGCCACAAAGCCCGCAACCGCCGTGTAGAAACACGTGAGCGCACGCACGATCAGCATGGTCCGTGTCTCTGCTGCCTCGAGTTGACGTACCCGCAGCCGAAGTTCCGCTTCTTGCACTCCCTTCTCAATCACATCCGCCAGTTCGTGCACGCGATCGATCGCCCGCCCATAGCGGTTGCCGGTGCCAAACAACAACACGCACGAGGCGTTTGTCAGCACTGCGGGCGCCGAGATGAATGTCAAAATGGCGAACGGATTCGTCGGAAAATCCACCCTCACACCCCAAGTTCGCTGGTGACACGAATCGCGAAGCACTCCGCCACTGGAGAGTGAATTTCGACTAGAATCGTGCACTACAAGTGCGGTTTCGGATCAGCGGAGCCCAGACTAAACCGGCTTCACGCACGCGGGAAGTACGCACAATTTTGTAAGCCCGAGGAGCAATGATGAAGAACCATTTCGGATGTCCGGTGCAGGCAACGTCGAATGTTTTTGCCGGGAAATGGAAGGTGCTGATCGTGTGGCACCTGGGGTTTGGGTCGCGCCGCTTCGCTGAGCTTCGCGACCTGCTGCCCGGCGTGAGCGAGAAAGTGCTGGCCGCTCAGCTCCGAGAACTGGAACACGATGGAGTCTTGCGCCGGATCTCTGCCGAGACCGTTCCTCCGCGCGTCGATTACATGCTGACCGATGCGGGCAAGGAACTCATCACTGTGATGGAAGTCATGTGCGCCTGGGGAACAAAGTATCTGGGTGTCACGCCAACACTGCCGCGAATCCCTCCGGCTACGCAGACGCCCGCGCAGGCACCAGTAACGGACTAAGAAATGTGCGAGCAGGGGCCTGGCTCGCCGAAACGCGCCACTCCACGCTACCGAGTCGCACCGAACGACTGGTTCATGAAATCGACCAGGTCTTTCTTCATCTTCGCGTGCGATCCGCTGTCCACGTACACCATGTGTCCCGCCTCGTACGTCGCGAACGAAATGTTCTTGCGGAAATCCGGACCGAGGTCGAGATGATCCACCGAATAGTTGGCCGCATAGTACGGAGTGGCGAGGTCGTAGTACCCCTCCATCACTAAAACCCTCAGATACGGGTTCTTGACCATCGCCGCGCGCAGTCCCGGCGCGGTGTTCGGAAATCCCTTCTCTGCGTCACCCCACTCCCACTTCTGAAACGAAGGCTCGTCCCACGCAAACACTTTGTACGGCGTGTCGACCTTGTAGCCAAGTTCGGTGCGCACGTAGTTGTTGAACACCGACGTATACGGCGGCAGGATCGCCGAACTCGTCGGATCGTAGTAGCGCGTGTCGAGCAGACCCTCGGGATCAACTCCGGTGAAGCGCCCGTCTAAGCGTCCCACCCGCAGTTTCTGATCGAGCAGCAGGTTGTGCGTGAACTGGCCAACGTTGATGCGCAGGTTCGCCTCATCGACAACCTTGCGATCGATTCCTGTATACCGTGCATACTGGTCGATGATCTTCTGCCGTTCTTCGTTCGAGAGACCGTCGCCCTTCGCCAGCGCCAGCGTGTAGTCCGTGCTCGCCCAGTGCTCCACCTCTTGCCGCGTCCTCGCCAGATCCTGCATCAGCTCGGGCGCGAGCCGCTTGTGATACGCGGCGATCATCGTGAATGACGGCACCAGCAACACGTAGGGCACGTCGTTGTTCTTCGCCCATTCCAGCGTGCCGAAATCCATCGCGGTCGAAAGCAGCGTGATTCCGTTGAACGAAATCCCGTGATCCGCGAGATAGCCCGCGATGCCCGCCGCGCGCGTTGTGCCGTAGCTCTCGCCCAGGATGAACAGTGGCGACGTCCAGCGGTCATTGCGTGTGATGTAAAGACGGATGAATTCTCCGAAGGCTTCGATGTCACCCTGCACCCCCAGAAACTTCTTCGTCATCTCCGCGTTCGCGGCCCGGCTGAAACCCGTCGCAATAGCATCGACGAATACAAGGTCGGTGCGATCGAGCAGCGTGTTCTGATTGTCGGTGATCCGATACGGCGCCGCCGGCATGAATCCGTTTGGCTCGAGCACCACCTGCTTTGGGCCCACTGCGCCCATGTGCAGCCACACCGACGCCGATCCCGGGCCGCCGTTGAAGCAGAATGTCAGCGGACGCTTGCTTTCCTCCTGCCCATCGAGCGTATAGGCGACGAAGAACATCTCCGCGTCGATGCGCCCATCACCGCGCTTGATCGGCAGCCGCCCGGTTGTTGCCGTGTACCTCAGCACCTTGCCGTCGGACGTGATCTGGTGATGCGTCACGACGGGAGGAATCTCCGTCATGTCGTAATGCTCTTCCTTGTCGTCCGGCTTTCCTGCCGGCGCTTCCTTCGGCGATTCTGGCTTGGCGGCAGGCGCAGGCTGCTCCTGCGGTTTGGCGTCGGGCGCAGCTTGCGGCGTTGCCTCGGGCTTCGCCTTTTTGCTTTTTGACGAATCGGGCGGCTGCGATGAACTGGGTTGTCGGCAAAACACCGGAACACCCAAAAGCAAAGCAACCACAAGGGAGAAGATCAATCTGCGCATGGAATCTCCGCTAGAGATATTAGGAGTGCATTGTCAGCAGAGCAGCGTCGCATTATAGACGGAATTGCTGACGATCCGTTCGAGTGGCGGATCACCTTCAGGCCAAGTCCGGCTTTTCTTTCCACCCTGCGGTCACACGTTGCAGATGAGTGTCTTTGAAAAATGTCGGATACTTCAGGCCAAAGCCGAGTGCGCGGTCGAACGCGATATGCGCCAGCCAGATCAAGGCGAACGCCAGCAGTGTGCTTCGGTGCCGTGCATATGCGACGCCTGCAAGCAGCACCGGCAACGCTTCGACATGTGCAAGGTTGTATAGACTCGCACCCAGCCTGGCATTGCCCAGATAACCCAGCATGAAAAGGTCAGGCCAGAGAAACAGAAGCAGGAACAGTCCCCACCCCGCTCCGGCCAGGTGATAAAAATACAGGCACAGACCAAATAGTGCGGCACCCTCAGTTCGTAACAGAATCACCGGTTTTGAAAGCACTTGTCTTAGTCTGCCCTTTCGCTTAACTGAATTCGGGGAGCGTGGAATGGCTCGGGGCGGTTGCGTGACAGCCGCGCCTTTGGCCCACCCACCTTAGCAAATGGGCCCTTCCCGATGAGCTACTTGGTCACAATCTGTGCATCGGACGTTATCCCCGATCTCAAGCAACTTTCTTTTCTTCCGCCCGCATCCATGCCAGAATCACAGCACGCTCGGGAGAATTTCATGGTCCAGTTCAGCCCCCGGCTTCAGCTTCTCCTTCTTCTCACCCTGTTAGTCGTTACTCTCGCTTGCGGCAGTTCCCGCACATTGCAGTCCGTTAGCGTGATGCCCGCCGCGGCCAACGCGCAGAATTTCCCCAGCGGGCAAGTTTCCTTCACGGCGACAGGAACGTTCAGCAAACCGCCGTCTCCGCAGAAACTCACCGGTCAGGACGTGACGTGGTGCGTGGGCGTGACGGCGGGTTCATGCGCGGGGAACATTGCTGTCGGGGTCACCGTTGACCAGAACGGGGTTGCGAGTTGCTTCGCAAATCCTCCCAGCGGCCTTCCCAAGACGTGGATCGTTATGGCTGGGAAAGCGATGCCCGCGATGATGCCCGACGGAGGCTCGCAAATGACGGTCTTCGGCTCGGCACAATTGACGTGCCCCTAGTGTTCTGTTGATCGATAGTCGCCTGGCACAGCCCCCGAGTTTGAAGCGGGCATGTGGGTAGGAATTCTCCACGTGGCATGTTATAACGACACGCCATGAACGACGCTTGGGGACGCCGTTTTTTCACTGCCGGTGCGATCCTGCTCTTGCTGATTGGAGCGGTGCACGCGACCTCGTTCTTTGAAACTCAAACGCCCGCCAACGACACCGAGAAGCAGCTCCTCGCCTTAATGCACGACTACCACTTCAACCTCGCAGGCTCCTCGCGCAGCATGAACGATCTGCTGCGCGGCTTCAGCATATCCTTCATGCTCGCGGCGCTTTGTTTTGCAGGATTGGATCTGGTCGTTCGTCGCGAGCGGGCCGGCCTTCTAAAGCGCGTGGCACTCGTTAACCTCCTTTGGCTTGCCACGATGATCGCCGTGTCGCTGCGCTACTTTTTCATCGTGCCCACATCTTTCCTCGCGGTCACGTTGCTGGCCTTCATTCTGGCGTGGGTCAAGCTGCCCGCCAGTACGTGATCGCCGCGGAGCCGCTTGCGATCTAACGGCTTCCTTGAGTACGGCGCACCTGAAACCTGTGACCTAAGACCCAACACCCAAAACCTGCCCTCCTCACCAGACCCGGCACGCGTTCGCCGAGACCATCGGCTGGCCCGCCTTGCATCCGAAGGCTTGCTCAAATGCTGCTGAGTTCTGGACGGCGCCGTTCACGCGCCAGCGCCCCGGAGAGTGGGGATCGGTAAGAGCGCGCTTCCTGGCTTCCTGATCGGTCACGTTTTGGCACCAGATCTGAGCAAAGGAGAGGAAAAAGCGCTGTTGCGGCGTGAAGCCATCGATCGGCTTCACCGGCGTTGACCCGATCGTGTCCATCAGCGCCATGTAAGCCAGCTTCAACCCGCCGTTGTCAGCCGTGTTCTCGCCAAGCGTCAGCTTGCCGTTGAGCTTGACTTCGCCCTTGCCATCCTTCACCGAGACGAAGCTGGAATATTCTTTCGCCGTGCAGTCGGCGCGCTGCTCGAATTCCTTGGCATCTTCCGGAGTCCACCAGTCGCGGAAATTCCCTTCCGCGTCGTACTTGCGCCCCTGGTCGTCGAAGCCGTGCGTGAGTTCGTGGCCGATCACTACGCCGATTCCGCCAAAGTTCACGGCATCGTCCATCATCTTTCCGTAAAAGGGCGGCTGCAGGATGCCCGCAGGGAAGTTGATGTCGTTCATCGGCGGCCGGTAATAGGCATTCACCGTCGGCGGCGTCATGGTCCAGTCTTTGCGGTCGGTGGGCTGATCGATCTTCTTATAGAGACGCGCCACTTCAAACGCGCCCGCGCGCGCCGAATTGCCCGCGTAATCGTCCGCCTTGATTTCGATCGAGCTGTAGTCGCGCCACTTATCTGGATACCCAATGTTGTTCACGATCGCGGTCAGCTTCTCGTACGCTTTCTTTTTGGTCGTGTCCGACATCCACGTGAGCTGCCCGATATCCTTCTGCATCGCGTTCTCGATCGCCTTCACCATCTTTTGCGTGCGCTCTTTGCCTTCCGGGCCGAAGGTGCGATCGACGTAGAGTTGTCCGAGCGCCATGCCAAGATTTGAATCGGTCGCTTTCACGCACCGCTTCCAGCGTGGCTCGATCTCCTGCTGTCCCGACATGTACTTGCCGTTGAACTCGAAGTTCTCGTCGACGAAAGCCTTTGAGAGCATCGGCGCGTAGTCGTCAATCACCTTCCAGCGCAGATACGTTTTCCAGTCATCGAGCGAGGTGGCGGCGATCTGATCGTTCACCTGCTTGAAAAATTCGGGATTGCCGACATTGAGCGACGAAACTTTGGGTGAGCCGTTATCGGCAAAGTAAGCATTCAGGTCGAAATTCGGAGCGGCGGCCGCGATGTCGGCAACGGTCATGGCGTGATCACGGTTCTTCGGATCGCGGCGCAGCGTTCGATCCATCGAAGCTTTTGCCAGCCCCGTCTCGGTGCTCAGCACCGTTTTCGCTTCGGATGCAGCAGCTTCCGGCTTATCGCCCGCCAACTCGAACATCTTCTGCACGTGCTCGACGTATTTCTGCCGTGTCTCGACCGACTTGGGATCGTCCTTCAGGTAGTAATCGCGATCGGGCAGACTCAATCCACCCTGGTCGAGCCACGCGATCGTCTTGCTCGAATCATGCAGATCCGGCTGCGGATAGAACGCGAACAACGCCGGAGTGGAATTGCGGTGCATGTAGGCGATCTGCTTGATCAGATCGGACTTCGATTTCACGGCTTCGATGCGCTCCAGTTCCGGTTTCAACGGCGCAGCGCCTTTTTTCTCGATTGTGCTCTCGTCCATGCACGATGCGTAGAACGTGCGCACCAGAGTTTCGGTCGGTGTCTGCGTCGCGCTTGCCTGCGTGAGGATGTCACGCAGAATGTAGAGATTGCGCTCGAACAGTTCGCTGAAGCGCCCCCAGAGCGCCTTGTCGGGGGGAATCGGATTCTTCTTCATCCACGTGCCGCAGGAGTATTGGTAAAAATCGACGCAAGGATCGACGGACTTGTCCATCGCGTTCACGTCGAAACTGGGAATCTCCTGGGGAAGGACGGGCTTGTCAGCGGAAGTATCGGTTTGCGAAAGACAAATCGACGACGCGAACAACAGGGCAAGAGTGCAAAGAATGCGGGTCAGCATAGGAGGCGTACCTTCATCGAAGAAATGGTTTCGGGTGTGTAACCACTCCCGCTCAGAAAATCGCGGGTGCAACGTTCCCGCGTTTTTGCGGAAGGATGAATCTTTCCCAAAACGCGGCACTCACACTACTACAAAGCCTAGAGCGGAGAAAATCGAAGCGTCCGCGGACGCGCCCAGGAACGCCGGCAAATGCGGGCGCGCTACCATTGCCCGTGATCCTGACCGCTTTCAAGCGGCCCTGAAGTCGACGATACCGTCGACATTCCTCGTCGAACCACCGTTGACCAAATGCTAAGTGCCAAGTGCTAAGTGCCAGCTCCTGGTGGCTGAATGCTGATGGCTGAGTGCTGAATGCTGATTGCTGGCATTCACCGTCTTCTTCTCGCCGCCGTCGGCTTCCGCGCAGGCTTCGGAGGTTCTTCCCCCGGCGCGAGCACGCGCCGCACGATCGGCGTATTCAGCTTGTACTTCCTCTCCACGACGTTGCCGTTGTCATCTTTCACTCGCAGGATGAACACCGGCAGATTCCCTTCCTTGCCGAAGTCTTCGCGCGTAACGGTGACGGGCAGCACCCCGTTCAAGTTGCGCTCGCGATAGGCGGTCTCATAGCGGTGCTTTTTCACATTCCAGGTGAAGACGTGAATTTTGTCGTAATCGAAGGGCTGACCGTCCTTCGTGTCGGCCAGCAGCGCGAGATACTGCGGCACTTTCTTGTCTTCGTCCTGGACTTCATTCAACACGAAGAACCCGACGAAGCGCTCGCCCTCGGCGTATTGAGCGATTTCGAGCGGCACGTCGAGATCGACCATGCGCGCCAGCACCCAGCCGGCGCGGCCCTGCGCATCGCGGATCAGCCACCAGTCTTCGAGCGCAGGACCGGCAGGCTTGTCTTTCTTGAGCGGACCCGATGGCTGCACAAAGCCCGCCTTCTCGGCCGTGCCCCGCGCGAGAATCTGCAGCTTCGACCCCGAAGGCAGCAGGTAGAGGTGTTCGCTGTCGCGGCCCGGCTCGATGTGCAGGTTGGTGTCGTTGCGCGTGGTCCCGGTGGCCTGGAGGGGATCGTTCTGGTGCTGTTTGGTGAGCTTCTGGAAGCTATCGTATGTTTCCTGGGGGATCAGGAAACGCTGCTCGAGCCAGCCCTCCACACCATCGGCAGTACGTACTTTGACGAAGCGCTTCTCGCGATCGGTCACTTCGACGCGGTCGCCGTTCTTCACCGTGCCGGTTTTGTTGTAGACGGCGGCAACCCGGTCGCGCAAAAATGCCTGCGGCGCGGAAACGTACATGATTTCGAGCGCGCGCCCGCGCCCCCGGCTGCAGGCAAAGAGCGTCCCCAACGCCAGCAACAACGCCAACGCAGTTTTCCGGGGCCGAACTTGCCAAGACGAAATCACGGGGGAACCTGCTTTCAATATATCGCGCTCAGCGTATCGCGGCATGCTTCCGGGTTGACCGATCATGCACGCCAGGGTGACTCCGACTCACGATCGACGAACGGAGGCCTCGGCGCTACGCGCGTGCCGCCATATCGGCACATACATTTTTTGCTATAGCTATAAGAATATTTTTTCATTAGGGGCTCCAGGAGCGTCGAGCGCCGGTCGCGATGACACTCAGCTCCACCGGGAGTTCGAAACGCGCTCTAAAGCGATTCTGGCGCTACTGGATGGCATTCTACGCAGCATTCACGGTAGCTTTTTTCGTAGGAAAATGTGGCTTACGGGTTTTCAATGATTTAGCTCGTAGTGAATCATATTGAGACGGACTGCTTGGTTCCGATACCAAGGCCAACTCGAGATTAACTGTCAGAATAGGGCTGGTCCCGGAAAAGCGCTGTGCCGGTCATCACACGAAGCTGTTTGAAAACATAGTGGTCGGCCCGGTCTGATGCAACCGGGCCGGGATTGCAATTTTAGTTCGTGACCTGGATCGTGAGCGAGCCAGTTGCACCAGCGCTCGTGTCGGTTCCGGTGATCGTGACAGTGCCGGTCGTGCCTCCGAGCGTTCCCGTACTGCCGCTCGTGATGTTGATGATCGCTGAGTTGCTGGATGTGAATGTGGTCGAACCCGTCACGCTGCTGCTATTCAGAGTGGCGGCAAACTGAATCGGTGTCGATCCTTGAGTGGCTAGGCTGATGGTGGTTCCGGCGCTGGAGGTGATCGAAAGCTGCGTCGAGGTACCCGCTGTTAACGTGATCGAGCCGGTTACTACCTGACCGCTGGTGGATAGATCGGCCGCCTGCACCGTCACGGCGGTACCGGGGGTGGTCACCGTGGTGGCCGTCGCGAGGCCCGGAGTCGTTGTGCTCAGCGTAATGAAGCCGGTTGGATTGACGCTCCAGGTAACGACGCCGGTGAGATTCTTGTTGCTGCCATCATCGTAGGTGCCGGAGGCGATCAGTTGCGCCGTGGACCCGGCATTCGACAACGTGGTGGAATTGAGAGTCGAAACCGTGATCCCGGTCAGGGTAGGATCGACGAAAAATCCGTGGCAACCTACTCCCACGGCCGCGAGCAAAAGAACACTAAACGATGCAACAAGCTGAAGCTTGCGTCGGGTACTCACCATAAACTGAAAGCCTCGAGAAAGGCCCTTTCCGGGGGAAATCCGATACCGGATTCAAGAGCAGATTGTAGCAGAGTCTTAGGGGACATCCGCCGTATCGTACGGAATCGGAAGGACCTAGGTAACCAACACCTTTGAGCGCGCGTCGCGCCGAGCCGTCCCCAACGCATCCCGCGACGGCTCGAACAAACGGGCGTTCACCTTCCGACTCGTTGAAAGAACGCGCCAGGCAACCGGTCTTGCAGGAATCTTGAGGAGGGGCAAATTCGGTTTTCGGGGTTCGGTTTTCGGCGCCCGGGTCCGAATGAGACTCAGAGGCGCACCTTAGCACCGCGATTCAGGCGCGCCTCAATCCGAATCATGAGGGGCTGAATGCCAAATGCTGATTGCTAAATGCTGAGTCCTAACCCGGCTTTCTTGCCTGAAGATTCAGTCGCCAGTAGTCGAGCAATAATGGCGGATCGTCTTTTGCCGACTTCGATGTCACCGCGCTAACGAAACTTTCGCGGAGTTCAGCGGTCGGGAGACGTTCGAGTTGGCGATGCAGAATCACGTTCGCCACAAACTGCTGGAACTCTTGCGGAGTCGAGAACTGCGTGGGTGCTTCTTCAAGGTTCGTTTCGACGGCTTCGAATCCTGCATGCTTCAGGCGGGCGGCGGCGGTGCTCGCATCCGAGAACTCCCAGGGAGATTCGAAGTCATGAAAAAACGGGGAGTAGGCAGGAGATGCCATCAATGCCTTGACGCGAGGAAGGAAGCGGTCGAGGTTGCCGGCGCCTCCGCACTGCGCGCACAGCCAGCCGCCGGGATGGAGCGCCCGGTAGAGTATACGGAAGAGGGCTTCGTGGTCACGCACCCAGTGAAACGACGCCGTGCTGAAGATGCCATCGAATCGCGCCTCGAACGGCATATGCAGGAAGTCACAAAGAACAAACTCAACGCGATCGCCGAAATCCGGTGTGAGATAGTCGCGTGCTGCGTCGAGCATGTTCTGCGAAACGTCAAGGGCGACGACGTGCCCGCGAGGCAGAGCTTCCAGCAGATCACGTGTCAGGCGGCCCGTGCCGCAACCGGCGTCGAGAACCGTTTCATCGCCGCGTAGAGAGATGCGAGCAAGAACCTTCTTGCCCCAGCTGACTTGCGGAGCAGAGACCCGATGGTAAACAGTGGCATTCCACTCTTTCGACATGGAGCAGTTCTCGGTTCTCAGTTCTCGGTTCTCAGTTCTCAGTTCTCGGTCGTTGGTCGTTGGACACAGGCAAAACACTGGTCCCACACCTGTCAATCACACTGCCCGCTTTGCGTAGAAATCTCGTAGAAACAACTTTGCACGTTCGCGTCGCTGGGGGCGGACAGAACGTCCTTCGACTCGTTGGGCTCGCGCCTCACGCCACCCAGGATGACAAAGGTGAAAAATATCCAGGACGACGCGACCCGCCCGTTTACTTTCGGAGAAGTTTCCAGACGAATAGCGAATAGCCTCTGAAGAGTGGCGATTGGCAACCGGCACCTGGTTATGGTTTTTTCTTGCCCGCGCGGCTGATGCGCTCATCGATGGGCTTGCGTCCGGCAAAACCTTCTTCGGGCGAGTGCCAGTGGGTGATCTTTTCCTCACCCAGTTTCCAGCAGAGCAACACGATCTCGCCTTCCACCTTGCAAGGAAAGTCGAGGAGCCCGATATCGATGTCTTTGACCTGCACGCCGGTGGCGTGAATTTCGGCGATCGCGTCCTTGGCGCGCTGAATAGCGCGCTCTCGCTCCGCCTTGCGCCGGGCGATTTCAATCACGTTGACGAGTGTCCCACCATTCAGGAAGACACGGTGCGCAACGGCCTGCAACTCGGCGTCAACTTCCTCGATCAGGGCTTTGCTGTTGATGGCGGTGCGCAGCAGTGACTCTAAAGTTGGAAGCAGGATTTGCGCATCTTGCAGAGTAAAAGTACGGTTGGACATAAGGGTTAATCCTATTTTAAAGCATCGAGCGACTGCTGCGCTTGTGACGGTAGGGACATTACTCGGCTGTGGGCTCTCGGCTTTGTGCTTTGTGTGGCTTTAGCTTTTTCTTCAAATGCGTCTTCTGTGGATTCCGCGCCCGCCCAAGCCCAGCATCAATCCTCGCGAAGCGGTGCCTTTGCCCGGAGCCGAAAGCTCAGAGCGTCGTCTTGCGCTCTGCCGAGAGCCGAGAGCCCAACGCCCAGAGCCCGCTCTTAAGGTTTATTCACCCAGAAGGGCCTTCCCTGCCGGCCGAAATAGCGGAATGCGCCGTCGAGATAGATGAACGCTTCGATCGAGGAAGTGAGCCGGCCGTACTGCCCTGAGGTAGCGACGACGTCGATAGCAAACTTCTGCGCCTGCGGGAGCGGAGCCCGCAGGCCGGGAGGACGCTGCATGGACATCGTATCTTCGGCGACGGTCCAGCGGCGGGTGCGGATGTCGACGGGAATCGCAGGGTCGACGTTCAGGCGAACCTTGAGTGGCTCGATTGCCGCAAAGTTCGCCGCCGTACGCTGCTTGAACTCGGCAAATTCCTTTGCATACTGCACCGTAAGTTCGGAAGCCCTATCGGGAGTGAACGTTTCCTTAAACCAATGCGTGGGAATCGCAAACGAGTCGAGCCGAGATTGGAATTCGGAATCGTTGTGGGCTTGAAGGCTCTCGAACACTGCGTGGTACTGCTGTTGGAAGCCCTGCGGCGAGTTCGGGATGGAACTCTGGGCCGCGGAAAAAGGCGTGGTGAACACGACCGTCAACAAGACTCTAACAAGAAGACGGGGCCGCTTCATTTCGCCTTCGGCGTCCGAGTAAGTTCTTTGATGGTCCGGCCGGCAGCGGAGTCTTTGATGAGCTGGTCCATACGTTTCTTGCAGGTTTCTTCCTGTTTGGCGCTGATCACGCGATAACTTGCGGTCCGCTGATACCAGGGCGGCTGCGCCCGAAAGAATTCCCACGCCTTCTTGTTCGCACGGAATTGCTTCTCGAAGGCGGGAGGAAGCTTGGCGTTCTTGCGCTGCTCGTAAGCGTAGATTCCGGTCTTGTCGCCTTTGCGCGCTTCAAAGGCCTTCGCGCCCGCAGGCCGCATCAGGCCGAGCTTCGTGAGTTCGGCAACACGCTTCACATTGATGGCGCTCCAGGTACTGGTCGGCTTGCGCGGCGTGAAGCGAATCCGGTAACTGATTTCGTCGATGGAGTTGCGCACACCGTCGATCCATCCGTAGGAAAGCGCGCAATCGACGGATTCGGGCCAGGTAATGCTCGGCTGTCCCGACTCGCGCTTGTAGAAGCCAACCTGGAGTTCCTGCTCCGTGGCGTGATTTTTGTCGAGCCAGGCGCGGAAGTGGTCGGGTCTGGCGAAGAACAGGACCTTCCCAGCGGAGACTTTCTTCGTCACGCCTTGCGCTCCTGCTTGCCGGATGGGTGGGCAATCCGCGACAGGGCCTGTGTGTACTCGCGCATGGTTTCAGGAAGTGCGCGATTGTAAACAAACTGGCCCTCGCGGCGGCACTCGATCAATCCGGCTTCCACCAGCGTTTTCAGGTGATGCGAAACGGTGCCTGGCGCCAGGCCATATTGCTCGATGATTTCGCCGCAATACATTTCCGGTTGAGCGGCGATGGATTCGTAGATCTGGAGGCGGGTCGGGTCGGCGAGCGCTTTCGAGATCTTGGCGACGTCGTTGGTGTTCATCTGCTTTCGAGATTTTACGCGTAGAGCAGATTTGCACGAAGCCGCTGGCGCGGCGGACGCTATCGCGTGTTCGGGGGCGGCAGGTTGTGTGGGATGATGCAAGAGCTCGACTGCAGGTGATAATATGCGTCTGTGCATGAAGTTACGTTTCAACAGAATTTACAGTTAGCAAGGCCTGAGGGCGATGAGATGGCGAAACGGCCATTGAATCCCCATACCTTAATATTTATATAGCCCTCCGCGTCCGCCGCAAACGCCAGCGGCTTCCTCCAAATCCCCCTATCGCAAGTGCCCTGGCGGAACACACTCGGGCCCACCGAACAACTCGGCGCCGGCGCACTTGTCGATAGGGTACTAAGATTTTTCATCACCTTTCGAAGTTTTCCACACCGCCGGCGCCAAAAGCCTGAAACTTTATATTTTGACGATCATCAAACTATCGAACTAAGCGCGGCATGGACGGTTCGACAGTTCACGAAGTTATTGCGGATCTATGTTTTACACAGCCGCCCCAGCCGACGACTTTCAGAAGGGATGACATCATGGCACGACTGACGGGCAAGGTAGCAGTGGTGACAGGCGGCAACAGTGGAATCGGACTAGCGACGGCGAAGCGATTCCGTGAAGAAGGCGCCAAGGTCGCAATTTCGGGACGCGACCAGAAGACGCTGGATGAAGCGGTAAAGACCATTGGCGGCGACGTGCTGGCGGTGCGCGCCGATGTTTCGAAACTGGGCGACCTGGATAAGTTCTATAAGGCGGTCGGCGCGAAGTTTGGCAAGGTCGACATCATTTTCGCGAATGCGGGAATTGCGAAGTTCGCGCCATTCGCAGACAGCACCGAAGCACTGTTCGACGAGACGTTCGATATCAATGTGAAGGGGGTCTTTTTCACGATCCAGAAAGCGCTTCCGCTGCTGAACGATGGAGGTTCGATCATCATCAATTCATCGGTGGTGAACGAGACGGGCCTGGCGGCGGCCTCAGTCTACGCGGCGACCAAGGCTGCCGTTCGCTCGTTCGCGCGGACCTTGACGACGGAGCTGGTGGGTCGCGGAATCCGCGTGAATGTGGTGAGTCCGGGACCGATCACCACTCCTATCTTCGGACGCACGGGATTGCCGCAGGAGGCAATCGATGAGTTCGCGCGCGAGGCCCAGACGAAAGTTCCGATGAAACGCTTTGGGAAGCCGGAAGAAGTCGCGGACACCGTGGCGTTCCTGGCAAGTTCGGAAGCTTCGTACATCACGGGTGTGGACATTAATGTGGACGGCGGCATGGGACAGGTGTGAAAAAGCAGGTGTCAGGTCTTAGGTCTCAGGTCTCAGGGGTCGCGCCCTCGGGCGTCTGAATGGCTGACGACTAGCGACTGACGACTGGATTTACCCGCCGATGTGGACCATGGTGCGGGAGGCAGGGACAAAATCGGGCTCGCCGATGTGATGGCGGGCCTCTTTTTTTTGGATCACGCCGCAGATGAACTTTTCGAGTTGGGCATCGGTCGCGCCCCGGCGCATCTGGGCGTGCAGGTCATGATCCCAAACGGAGAACAGGCAAGTGCGAAGTTTGCCGTCGGAGGTGACGCGCACGCGGCTGCAGTGTCCGCAGAAAGGATGCGAGACGGGGGCAATGATGCCGATTTCGCCGAGGCCATCGTCGAAGCGGTAGCGGCGGGCGGTCTCGGAGCGCTCGTGCGGGATTTCGACGAGGGGGCGGAAATCGGCCATGCGGGTGAGAATCTCGTCGAGCGTGACCACAACATCGGGCGACCAAACGCGGTCTTCTTCGAGCGGCATGAACTCGATGAAGCGGAGGACTACGTCTTCGTCGCGCGCGAACTTTCCGAATGGCACGATCTGATCCTCGTTGAAGCCGCGCAGCAAGACGCAGTTCACTTTGACGGGCTTGAGTCCGGCGCGCTTCGCGGCACGAATGCCGGCAAGAACGTTGTCGTAGCCATTGGACACGCGGGTGATGCGCGCGAAGCGCTCAGGATCGACCGCGTCCATGCTGACCGTGACGCGGTGGAGGCCGGCGTCTTTGAGCGGCCGGGCCATCTCGGCGAGCAGGTGGCCGTTGGTGGTGACGGCGATTTCAAGCGGCTGGCCGTCGGCGCTGCGAAGCTGAGCGAGGTCGCTGACGAAATGGACGATGCCTTTGCGCAGCAGCGGCTCGCCGCCCGTGAGGCGGACCTTCTTGATGCCGAGGCCGGCGAAGATGCGCGCCATCCGCAAGTAGTCGGTGAAGGGCAGGTCACCGTAGAGGGCGCCTTCGTTGCCTGTGCGGCAGTACACACACTTGTAGTTGCAGTGATCGGTGATCGAGATCCGCAGATCCGTGATCGGCCGTCCGAATTTGTCGGTCAGTTGCATTCAGCACTCAGCACTCAGCACTCAGCATTCAGCCACCGCAACAGAATTGCGCGCCCGGCAAACAAGTCGAAGACTGAGTGCCAAGTGCTGATTGCTGAATGCTAGAAAGGAACACGCACCCGAACGGGTGACGTCGGCGAGTGTGTCCTTTCCAAGGCGCTTGTTTTAAAGCGCGGGAGGCGACGGCGTTTCCACCGTTGCCCTCGGGAGATTTTCTCGGCCTAACGAGGTCGAAGCGCGCTGCGGTCACAAGCCTTTAACCGCAAAGAGCGCGAAGAACAGCTCGCAAAGGACGCAAAGTAAATCGCCCTCGGCTCCGCAGCCCGGGTATTCCCTGAGGCGGCGGAGGTCGGAAACTCAATTGATTATAGAACTTTTTGGATCGGGTTGGTGTCAGGTCCGAACTGGGTTCGCTGTCAGCACTTTAGCATTTGGTATTTAGCCCATAGCACTTGGCCGTCGGATTTCGGACAGTGTTGGGGCTCCGTTTCAGAGGCCAGAGTTCCTGATTTACTGTTGGCCCCGAATATGAAGAGAGCCAGCGTACCAACTAAACTGCAGGGCCAAGTGCCAAGTGCTGAATGCTGAATGCTGAGTGCTGAATGCTAGTGCCAAGCGGCATGCTGTATCAGTGCGCCCCGGCAGTGAAATCCGCCAGCCCGATTTCGATGACGAGCCCCTTCATCCGGAGTGGGACTTTCTCTTCTTCGTCGGCGGCTTTGTCGTCTTTCTGTTTTGACTCGTTCTGCTTGGCGGGTTCTTTTCCAGGGTCCTTCGGCGTGTCGCTTTTTTCCTTGGGGACAGGCGTGATCGGCCACTCGTCCGGCAGGGCTGTGCGCGCCCACACACCATACACTTTGCCAGCATTGGCCGCGATGCCCATGTAGTCGCCCATGAAAACGTCCGAGGGATCGGAGGGCTTGGTGCTCCAGGCGTAATTCTTGAAGGTCGCGCCGGCGTCGGTGGAGCGCGTGAGCACCATGTAATAGCTGCGATTGTCGGGATCGGTGCGGCGATCGCAGAAGATGACGTTGACGGACCCGTCGACGGGATCGACCGTGAGCCACTGAAAGAAGTGATCGTGACCGCTGTGCAGGGCGTCGTTGTTCACGCGGACGGGCTCGGACCAATGCCTCCCGTGGTCCTTCGAAGAAGCGACGAACACGTCGATATCGCCGTTCACGTAGTCGGACCAGCTGACGTAGAGCTGATTCGTGCGCGGATCGATGCCGATCTCGGGGAAGCCGTTGCCACGAAAGACGTGCTCGGGATCGAAGTACGAAGGACCAGTCTTTACGATAGTGCGCGAAGGCGAGAACGTTGCACCACCGTCTTGCGAAACAGCGAAGACGATGCCGGAGATGTCGCACCAGACGACGTAAAGTGTGCCATCGGAGCCAACCGCGCCGGTGAATCCTTCGACGGCGCCATTGTCGTCGCGGGGGAGGCCTTCTTTGGTGCTGATCTCAATCGGCTTCGACCAGGACACGCCTCCATCGGTGGAACGCTCGAACAGCATGCGCGATTTGGTGAGCGTAAATTCCGTCCACCCGACGTAGAGGTTTCCGGCGTATTTGGAATGGGTGGTGTCGGCGACGATGTAGGGCTTGTCTTCGAACGGAATGCCGGGCTCGGTGGGATGCGCGATCACGACGCTGGCATCCTTGTCCCAGGTTTTGCCGCCGTCGGGCGAACGCCGCACGAAGATGCCGTTGCGGGTGGCGCCATGCGCCCAGTAGTTGGTGGTCCCGAGTTTGTCGAAGGCGATGTAGCAGAGGAATGCGCGACCGTGATTGTCGTAGGCAACCGAGACGTCGCCGGAGCGGCGGTAGTCGGCGGCGGCGGTGCCTTCGGCGAGGGTCCAGGACTTACCGGCGTCGCGCGAGTAGGCGATCGAGGCATTGACCTGATAGGCGGCAACCAGTTGCTGGGGATTCGAGGGATCGACGGCAATCGATGGCTCGCTGAAAGGTCCCGGGACAGGCGTGATCTGAATGACTTGCGCACCAGGAGGAGGCACGAGGGGAGCGTCGGTAGCAGCGACCTGCGCTGCGGAGAGCGATGTGGACAGAGAGCCCGCAAGGAAGATTCGAAGCACGGTAAAGAAACTTCGCGCGGGGAGATTGTTGCGGCTGCGATGAATGGGAAGTCCAGCTATTGAGTTTCGGGAGGCGCTAGCGCTCAATTCGATCCTCCGGTGAGGACTTTGTCGATCGCGGCCTGTGCCAGCGGGGCCATGACCTTGTATCCGGCGGCGTTGGGATGAAGGCCGTCGTCGGCGAGTTCTTTTTTCATGTAGCCCTTGTCGTCGACCATCGCGCTGAAGTAGTCGAGGTAGGTGCAGCCGTTCACGGGCGTGGAGCAGTAGTCCTTCAACCAGCGATTGAGCGCGAGGATCTTCTCAGGCGGGCGCTGGGTGAACATGTCGGTGGCGCGCTCGGTGTACTGATGGACTGGAAGGACCGACGAGTAGATGACCTTGATGTTGTGCACGCGGGCGAGCTCGGCGAGGGTAGCGTAATTGGCTTCGATCTCCTCGAGCGACATGGGGCCGGTGTTGCCTGCAATGTCGTTGGTACCGGCGAGGATGACGACGGCTTTGGGTTGCAGGTCGATCACGTCTTCACGAAAGCGGACGAGCATTTGCGATGTGGTCTGGCCGCTGATGCCGCGATTGATGTACGGCTTGTCGGGAAAATATTCGAAGAGGCGCCAGCCGTCGGTGATCGAGTCGCCGAAGAAGACGACGCGGTTCTCGTCCGGCTTGAGGGGCGCAAGGGTCGCGTTTGCGGCGTGGTAGCGGGCCAGTTCTCCGAAATCGTCCATGTAGGTGGAGCTGCGCGACTGTCTCCACAGCTGGGTGCGCTGCGAACCCGTCATTGGTGGAGTGGAGGGAGTGGGCGTCGGCACAGATTGTTGCGCGGGAGCATCGGAAGGCTGGGGAGGCTGCTGCGCGACAGCGATCGCACAAACGATGATGATGAGAACCGGCGTGACAAAGTACGGGGGGACCTTACGAAGCATCGTGCTTCCTTTCGAGAGCGTCAGCATTTTACAGGGACGAGAGAAGCTTACTCGCGGGAAATTCGAGGGTGAGGACAAACCTTCGACAGGCTCAGGGCGAGCTCTCGAGCCACACGCCGGGGAGACAAGGCTCGCGGGCGAAGGCGCCCGCGCCATACTTCGAAAAGATCCATCGCTGCGCTCAGGGGGACCGCAGCGGGCTCCCGCTTCGCTTCACGCCCGCTGAATGCGGTCACATGCCGTCATAGTTTGGACCGCCGCCGCCTTCGGGTGGAACCCAGGTGATGATCTGGTAGGGATCGGCGATGTCGCAGGTCTTGCAGTGGACGCAGTTCGCGGGATTCAGGCTGATGCGCTTGCCGTGGGGCTGCGAGGAGTCTTCGACGAGTTCGTAGACGTTGGCCGGGCAGAAGTTCTGGCACGGGCCACCATACTCTTTTGCGCAGCGCTCGTTGCAGATGTTGGTGTCGGCGATCACGAGATGCGAGGGCTGATCTTCTTCGTGCTTGGTGCCGGAGTGGTAGAGGTCGGTGAGCTTGTCGAAGGTGAGCTTGCCGTCGCCCTTCGCCGGACCAAGCAGATGAGCTTCGGCGCCGCCGTCGGCAGGAAGTTCGGAGAGCTTCTCCATGTGCTCGTGGCCGGCGTGGGCTTGGTAACGATTGCGAAGTCCGCGGCCTCCGGTGAACTGCTGCAGGCCGGCGTGGAAGATGCCGGCGAGAAATCCCTTCTCGAATCCCTGGTGGAAGTTGCGAACCTTCCAGAGTTCATCTTTGATCCAGCTGGAATCGACTTTTTTCTGAAACTGGCCAAGCGTGGCGGCGGACGCATCGTTTTTCGTTAAAGCCTCGAAGGCCGTCTCAGCGGCGAGCATGCCGCTTTTGATGGCGAGGTGAATGCCCTTCAGGCGCTGGGAATTCAGAAAGCCAGCGGCGTCGCCGAGGATCATCCAGCCATTGCCGGCAACCGAAGGAATCGCCCACCAGCCACCATAAGGCAGCGACTTCGCGCCATAGCGGATCATCTTGCCGCCAGCGAGGAGGCTGGCGATGAAGGGATGTTGCTTGAAATCCTGAAGCACGTGCTGCGGATCGAGGCGCGGATCGGGATAGTCGAGCCCTGTGACGAAGCCGAGCGAGACGAGGTTGTCCTTGGAACCGTAGATCCAAGCGCCACCGTATTCCTTCGTGGTGAGCGGCCAGCCCATCGTGTAGATGACTTCGCCGGGCGCGATGCGACCTGATGGAACTTCCCAGAGCTCTTTGACGCCCACGCCGTAGGTCTGCGGATTACGGTCCTTGGCGAGATTGAACTTGTTGACGAGTTCCTTGGTGAGCGAACCGCGAGTGCCTTCGGCGAGGATCGTGACTTTGGCCTTGAGGTCGTAGCCGGGCTCGAAGTTGGATTTGGGCTGATTCTGCTTGTCGACGCCCTTGTCGTCGGTCTGGACCCCGATGACGCGGTCGCCGTCGTAGAGCAGCTGCGATCCCGCAAAGCCTGTGAAGACCGTGATGCCAGTTTCCTCGACCTTGCTGCCCAGCCATTTCACGAACTTGTTGAGTGAGATGACATAGTTCCCGTGATCGCGCAGAGGTGGCGGTGTGATCGGGAGTTTGAATTTGCCGGACTTCGTCAGGAAGTAGACGGCTTCCTTATTGCACTGCGCGTCGAGCGGGGCTTCTTTCTCGAAGCCAGGTAGCAGTTCACCCATGGAACGTGGGTCGAGCAGGGCGCCGGAGAGGCAGTGCTGTCCGATCTCACGCGCTTTCTCGAGGACGTAGATGTTCTCTTTACTGAGCGGCGTGTCGGGGTGCTTGGCGTTGTGCCCGTCGATCAATTGCGAGAGGCGTAGGGCGCAGGCCATACCCGCAGGGCCGCCCCCGACGATGACGACATCAGCGTCCATCTGCGGGCGATCGATGTTTTCGAGAGGTTTCCTGAAGACGAGCATGAGTCAAAGTTTCGCGTTTCGGGTTTCAAGTTTCGAGTGGACGGTAACAGCGTTAGTATCACGTCTCGTGCGTAGCGAATCGATTAGCCCATTCAAGAGCCGGTTTACTTCCGCGGTTTTGGATTCAATGGCAGAAGATTGACGTGTATCGACATATCCCAAATCAAACGCAATCGCGACTTGAGTTTCCAGTTCAAGCAATGATCCTCTGGCATGACTGAGGAATTGTTGGAACTCGCCTTTAGTCAGCCGACCCTGTCCTTCCGCGATGTTCGAAGCGACCGAAATCGCCGCTCGCCGCATTTGGGACGTTAGGCCGTATATTTCCTTCGGCGGAAAAATCTCAGTAGTTCGATAAATATCTCCAGCCAAAGTTTTTGCCTTTTGCCAAACAATCAAATCCTTGTAGCTGTGGCCCATCGATGAGCCCTTTCTTCACCCCACGCACTCGAAACTTGAAACTCGAAACGTGAAACTAGTTCCCCGCCTTTGCCTTCTTCACTTCCTCAATCAGCGGTGGGACGATGTCGAACAGATTGCCGACGACGGCGTAGTCGGCGATCTCGAAAATCGGGGCTTCGGAGTCTTTGTTGATCGCCACGATCGTGCGCGCGCCCTTCATGCCCACGATGTGTTGGATGGCGCCACTGATACCGAGCGCGAGATAAAGTTTGGGAGCGACGGTCTGGCCAGAAGAGCCGATCTGGCGGTCCATCGGGAGCCAACCGGAGTCGCAGATCGGACGCGAGGCCGCTAGTTCTCCCCCGAGCGCTTCGGCCAACTGCCTGGCGATTTCGATGTTCTTTTGTTCTTTGATACCGCGGCCGACGGCGACAATGATCTCGGCCTGGGTCAGGTCAACGGCCTGCTTGGCTTCCTTGAACACTTCCTGCGGCTTGTTACGGATGACGCCATCGGCGATTTCTACAGTGACGGTTTCCACAGGCGCAGCGCTGGCGCCAGCTTCGACTTTGTCGCCACGGAACGAGCCGTTCTGGAAGGTGACGAACCAGGGCGCGTCGCTCGCGAAGCTGACATCCGCGACAAACTTGCCCTGGAACATCTGGCGCGTGAAGACCAGCTTGTCGCCTTCCTTCTTGTAGCCGATCGCGTCGCTGATGACCGTGCGGCCCATCGCGGTGGCAAGTTTGGGAACGAAGTCGCGGACCTGGTAGGTATGCGGCATCAGCACGAGTTTCGGCTGCTTCGTGGAGATGAATTGCTTCAGCGCCGCAACAAATGCGTCGGGAGTGTACGGGTCGAGTTTCGCGTTCTCGACCGCGTACACCTTCGCGACTTTCTTGCCTGCAACTTCGGACGCGAATGCTCCGACGCTCCCGCCGACGACGGCAGCTTCGAGAGGCCAACCAGTCTCGGCGGCGATCGCTTGACCGGCGGTGAGCGTCTCCCACGAGACGCGGTTCAACTTTCCTTCACGTTGCTCAACAACAACCAGAATTGTATCGGGCATAAGGACAGGTCTCAGGTCTCAGGCCTCGGACGTTAGCGCTCGAAAAATGGTTGCGTTGTCGTTGGCGCAAAGCTTCGTCTCAAATCGAATTCAGATAACCTACTGCCGTTCATTCTTCCGGTTGGCCGCGGAACATATATCCCGTTGTCATCAACGCCAGGCCCATCACGGCCAGAACGAGGATGACACTCAGGAACATTCCCTGCCGCCCGATCCTGACGGCGGCAGGCAAGAAGAATGCGACCAACGCATCCGCCACCCAGATCGCCAGGCCGATGAACATCAAACTGGTTCCGGTCTCCTTCTTCGACTCTTCACGGCTTTCCACGACGCTTGCCATAACGGCCTCCACCGGCGCCTCGCGCCTTTGCGGAAGTATGACGAAATGCGCCGCCCGAATGCAGTGACTTCGAGCACATCCCATTCCTCGTGGTAGCCCGGGTGGCTCCGACGCTCGCTCAGATCAGATCACCCGCACTTCGTTCTTCAGTTTCTCGGCCAGCTTCTTGGCGACTTCGCCGGCTGCGCCTTCGAGGATTTCGGTCTTCTTTGTTTTCTGCGGGATGTAAAGCCGCTCGATCTTCTGCAGATTCCCGCCGATCGCAGACTGTACTTCCGCCAGCGTGACCTTCCGCATCGGCTTGTTTTTCGCCTGCTTGATGCCGATCAAAGTTGCGTAACGCAGTTTGTTAATTCCCGATTGAATCGTGAGCACGGCCGGCAAGGGCATGTCGACGTACTGGAAGTATCCGGCCTCGAGTTCGCGTTTCACGCGGATGCCGCCGTCCTGCTTTTCGATCTGCATGATGATGGTGGCGTGCGGCCAGCCGAGGAGTTCCGCGAGGATCACGCCGGTTTGCGCGTAGCCGTAGTCGTCGGATTGCAGTCCGGTGAAGATAAGATCAAATTTTTCGTCTTTGATAGCGGCCGCGAAGGCCTTTGCGGTGTTGAAGGCGTCGAGGCCGACGAAGGCATTGTCTTCAAGATGAATCGCGCGATCGGCGCCCTTGGCCAGCGCCTCGCGAAGCACCTGGCTGGCGCGGGTCGGGCCGGAGGTGATCACCACGACCTCACCACCGTGCTTCTCTTTTTGTCGCAAAGCTTCTTCAAGGGCGTACGCATCGGGCTCGTTGACTTCATACGAAAGATCTTCGCGGATCCAGGTGCCCGCCTCGTTGAGTTTGAGGGGCGCGTCTTTCTGGGGCACCTGCTTCATACAAACCAGGATTTTCACGGAGCACTCCTGCCTGCCCGTTGGATCGCAATTCGCCTGGGGCCTCGAGCGAGCCCGTCTAGTGCGATGCGCTACCTGTGGGCAAACGTGTCAGTATAAATGACCCGATGCAACGCGCGGAAATTGCGAACGAGACGCTGAACCTGGGCCGTATCCCCAAACGGGACAGAAAAAGCGAAGGACCAAGATTGAACGGAGCGGATCAGTCGAGGAAAGCGACCGACTGGACGGACGTGATGTCGAAGCGCTTGCGGCAACGCATGTTCTTGCACATCATGACGTCGTCTTTACGGAGCATGTAGGAGCGGGCCTTGGCGAAGCGGGCGCGGTCGCGATCGTCGGCGCGCGGCGGCAGGCTCCGCTTTTTCGTGCGGACCAGCCAGTTGATCTCGTATTCGGCGGACTGGTGACAGTGCGGACAGTTGAGGTTTGCGGGCTTCTTGTCGGGCCGCTCGTCGAAAAATTCGCGCTCTTCCATAGAGGCAGCTGTTAGCCGTTAGCTCTTAGCTCAAAACCATCGGCGTCTTAAAGTACCGATGATAGCTAGAGAATTATTGCATAAATAGCGGATGGGATACACGCAGCGACCGCAGCACAGTACACTCGAGCAGCGAAAGCATCCATGGCGCGCAAGAAAAAGAAGAAACCGTTCCGTGCCGTCACCGTCGTGAAGGAGATGGCACGGGAACGAATCGGCACGCCACCGCCCACGCGGGTTGTGCCGGATCGGAAAAAGAAGGTCAAGGAAAAGCATAAGCCGACGCTGGGAGATCTGCTGCAAGAGGGCTAAAAGCACGGCAGTCCAAAAACGGCGACCAACCGCTGTGCCGGGATTCCCATTCGATGCCAGGCGAGCAGAGCCCGATCAGTGAAGCCTCATCAAGGAGGGAAGCGCCAGCAGGCGCTCTTTGCTTATTGGAATGACACGTTCACCGTGCGGTTGGCGTTCATCGTCACGACGCAGGAGTTGGCCGAGGGATTGCTGTCGCAGCCTGAAACCCAGGTGAGCGTTGTGGCGGGAGCGGTCGGCGATGCCGTTAGCGTGACCTGAGTCCCAGTCGTAAAGATGAATCCGCAGGTAAGTGAACAGGCGATCCCCGCCGGACTACTCACAACGGTGCCGGTGCCGGTGATCCCGACAATGAGGGTCGGGCCGGTCGGTCCAGTTCCGGTGAAGCAAACGACCGTAGCGGTCATGAAGGCCGTTTGAATCCCGCCGTTGTTCGACTTCATCGACGCCGACACGAGCGTGTTGCCGCACGCGTTTCCGGTTGCGGTGATCGTTCCCGTCGAATTCACGCTCACCATTTGCGGCGTGTTCGAATTCCACGTGACTTGACCGGTGATGTCCTTTGTTACCGGCGGATGAATGTAGGTGCCAAGGGCCCGCAGTTGAACTTGGAGCCCGGCGTCGTCGGGAACGGGAATGTTCGACGCGCCAAAAGTCTCCGTATTCGGCTGGACGGTAATCTGGGTCAGTTCCTGGTCATGCCCGCAACTGGCGAGGCTCAACATCAACGTGGCGGTAAGAATGACAACAAATACGCTAAGAACGACAGACCACTTTCGCGTCATGACCTCTCCTGGGACGCAATGATCCCGGATTGAGTGTTTGGAGCGTCGGAATGGCGTCAATGTAGTCAAAGCCCTTTCAAAAAGCAAGAGAGCAATCGGACAGGTGCCGGGCGCGGAAAGGCCAAGTCTGGATCCGCATTAATGTCGCGGGATCGCTCAGGCAGCCACGGTTTGGCGTACAAAGGCGGCGAACTCCCGAACGTCCTCTTCGGTCGTGTCGAACGAACACATCCAACGCACGACGGACTCCTCTTCGTTCCAAACATAGAAAAAATAGCGGTCCTGGATTTTCTTGATGGCCTCGCGGGGAATGCGGGCAAACACGCCGTTGGCTTCTACCCTGTAGACGATCTTCACATCGGGAATCTGGCTGATTTCCTTTTCCAGCAGTTTCGCCATACGGTTGGAGTGTTCGGCGTTGCGCTTCCAGAGATCATTCGTCAGAAGTGCTCCGAGCTGAACCGAAATGAAACGCATCTTCGAGGCCAACTGCATCGCTTGTTTGCGCAGGAACAAGAAATCTGTTGCCAGCTTCGGATGAAAGAACAGGACGGCTTCGCCGCCCATGATCCCGTTCTTCGTTCCGCCGAAAGAAAGGAGATCGACGCCGAGATCGCGCGTCGCCTGGCGCAAAGTTTGTCCCAGGCTGGCGGCGGCGTTCGCGATGCGGGCTCCATCCACGTGCAGGTACATGTCGTGGTCGTGGGCAAAGCGGGAGAGAGCCTGAATTTCTTGCGGCTGGTAAACCGTTCCCATTTCGGTTGACTGGGTGATGGAGACCACTTTGGGCTGAACGTGGTGTTCATCCCCGATGCCGTGATAGGCGTGTTGCACCATCTCGACGGTCAGCTTGCCGTCCGTGGTTTCGAGCGGAATCAGCTTGCAGCCGGTGAACTTCTCGGGAGCGCCGCATTCATCCGTATAGATATGGGCCGACGCCGCGCAGATTATGGCGTTGTAGGACTTGGTCAGCGACTGCAGGCTGAGACAATTCGCCCCGGTGCCGTTGAAAACGACGAAGACCTCGGTGTCTTCTCCAAAATGCTCGCGAAACTTAGCGACCATGGCTTCGGTATAGGGGTCGGCGCCGTAGCCCACGACATGCCCTTCGTTCGCTTGGGCGATCGCTTTCAGAATCTCGGGATGGATGCCGGCGTTGTTGTCGCTGGCAAAACTGCGAGATGGTTTCATGGCGCGTCCAATGTAGCAGACAGGAATGGGAACGGGGCCCTCGGGAAGTGTGCACAGGCACTGGTATCCCGCTTCGCCCGCATGATAGGGTGTTCAACGAAAATGTAGGGAGCCTGTGTTTTTGTGCTGAATGAACGACAGAATCGCCGCACGGACCGACGCCTGGTGACGGCCTTGCTTGCGTCTTGCACCCTGGTTGCCGCAGGCTGCGGAAAGAACTCGGGTGCGCAACCGCAGGCGGGCGGACCGATGCCCGTGAAGGTAGAAGAAGCGAAGGCCGTCCCGGTAAGCGACTCCTCCGACTACGTGGCCACGCTCAAGTCGCGCAGTTCGGCCGTGATCATGCCGCAGGTCGAAGGGCAAATCGTGCAAATCTCGGTGCACTCGGGAGATTCGGTTGCCGAGGGAACACCGCTGATGCAGATCGATCCGCTGAAACAGCAAGCCACGGTGAAGAGCCAAGAGGATACGCGGGCGGCCGCCGAAGCAAACCTGAAATTTGCGCAGCAGCAGTTCGACCGCACCAGCGCCCTGAACGCATCTGGCGTGGTCAGCCGGCAGGATCTCGATCAGAGCCGCTCCGCGCTCGATGCCGCCAAAGCCCAGGTTCAGGCACTGGAAGCCACGGTGCGCGAGCAGCAGGTGCAGTTGCACTACTACAACGTGACTGCTCCCTGGAGCGGCATTGTTGGTGACATTCCCGTGCACGTCGGCGACCGGGTCACGACTTCTACGACGCTTACAACTGTCGACAAGCCGGGGTCGCTCGAAGTGTACGTATACGTCCCGATCGAGCGCGCCCCACAACTCAAGATGAACATGCCAGTGCAGGTCCTCGACGGTGCGGGGAATGTGATCGGGGACAGCCGTGTCAGCTTCATCTCTCCGCAGGTCGACAACACGACGCAGACCATCCTGGTGAAGGCCCGCATCGCCAACAGCCAGGACAAACTTCGGCAATCGCAGTTCATCCGGGCACGCGTGATCTGGGGAACGCAGAAGAGTCCGGTGGTCCCGGTCCTCGCTGTTTCCCGCATCGGGGGACAGTACTTCGCGTTCATCGCGGAACCGGGCAGCAACGGTTCCTACGTTGCGCGCCAGAAGCCGCTCAAGGTTGGCCAGATGGTGGACAACAATTACGTCGTGCTGGATGGAGTGAAGCCGGGAGACAAAGTGATCGTTTCGGGCACGCAGTTTTTGGTGGATGGGGTTCCGGTCAATCCGCAAGGCGCATCATAAGGCGCGATTCGCCAGCGGTTTCCCGCATCGCAGTAAGAGATTCATCTCATGTTCGTTGATTTCTTTGTTAAGCGGCCAGTCTTTTCGACTGTGTGCTCGCTGCTGATCATCCTGGCGGGCGCGGCTGTCATTCCAACGCTGCCCGTGGCGCAGTTCCCTGACCTCGCGCCGCCGCAGGTTTCCGTGAACAGCTTTTACGTTGGGGCGAGCGCGCAGACCGTCGAGTCGGCGGTAACCACCCCGCTCGAGCAGCAAATAAACGGCGCGGAGGGCATGAAGTACGTCACGTCGTCGAGCGGCAACGACGGTTCGAGCAGCATCGTGGCCACGTTTGATCTGAATCGCGATCCTGATCTGGCGGCCGTGGATATCCAGAATCGTGTGAACACGGCGCAGGGACGTCTGCCCAACACGGTGAAGGCGAATGGAATTTCGATTGTGAAGGCGTCGAATAACTTCGTGTTTGGCGCGGCGGTGTTTTCTCCCGATGGCCGCTACCCTCCACTGTTTATCAGCAACTACCTTGATGTTTATGTGAAGGATTCGCTGAAGCGCGTGAAAGGCGTGGCCGACGTGATCATCTTCGGCGAGCGCAAATACTCGATGCGCTTGTGGCTCGATCCGGTGCGTATGGCCAGCCGCGGGCTTACGGCCGGCGACGTCGTGAACGCCCTGCAAGAGCAGAACGTGGAAGTTGCCGCCGGACAGGTTGGTCAACCTCCTGCCAAGCCGAGCCAGGAATATCAGATCAGCGTGCGCGCGATCGGGCGACTCTCGGAGGCGTCGCAGTTCGACAACATCATCCTCAAGACCAACAACGACGGAACGCTGGTGCGGGTCAAGGATGTGGGCCGCTCGGAACTCGGTGCGGAAGATTACAGTTCAGACCTGGAATTCAACGGCCAGGACGCCGTTGGCCTCGGCATCACGCAGCTTTCCAATGCGAACGCCCTGGAAGTGGATCGCGACGCCATCGCAGAACTGAACCGGCTCTCGAAACGATTCCCGCCGGGAATGACCTACAAGCTGGCGTTCGACACGACCGATGCTGTCGGCGAGTCCATTCGTGACGTGCTGTTCACTGTGGGTTCTGCGATCCTGCTGGTCATCCTGGTGATCTTTGTTTTTCTGGGCGACTGGCGGACCACGATGATTCACTTCATCGCCACTCCCGTTTCGCTCATCGGCACCTTCGCCTTCGTCAAGCTGCTGGGATTCTCAATCAACACGCTGACGCTGTTTGGCATTACGCTGGCCACCGGGCTAGTGGTTGATGACGCCATTGTCGTGATTGAAAACATTGAGCGTCATATTGCCGGGGGCGAGCACGACTCGCGCAAGGCGGCATCAGCCGCTACGGGGGAAATAACGGGCGCCGTGATCGCCACCTCGCTGGTACTGGTTGCCGTGTTCGTGCCGGTAGCATTCTTTCCGGGCACGACAGGCATTCTGTTTCGCCAGTTTGCGCTGACCATCGCATTTTCCATCGCCATTTCGGCCTTCAACGCACTCACATTGGCGCCGGCGCTGGCGGCTATTTTCCTGGCGGGTCCGCACGGACAAAAATGGTGGTGGTTGCGAAAATTTGACGATGGCGTCCAAGCCGCGACCCGCGGGTATCAACGCGCGCTGCACAAGTTTCTGGAATTCCGCTGGGTCGCGGTCATTCTTTTCTTCGCTGGGCTGGGGTTGACGTGGTTCGTGTTCCAGCGCGTGCCGAGGGGCTTCGTTCCCAATGAAGATCAGGGCTACTTCATCATCGCGATCCAGTGCCCGTCGGGCGCGTCGCTGAGCTACACGAAAAAAATCGGCGAGCAAATCAACAAGATTCTTTCCAATGTCTCAGAGTCAGAGGGAACGTTCGCGGTTTCGGGATTCAGCTTCGGCGGCAGTGCGCCGAACCGCGGACTCGTATTTGTTCCGTTGAAGCCGTATTCGCAGCGTCAGGGCGAAGCGCATAACGCCGATGCCATCGTGAACCGGATCCGCGGGCCTTTATTTGGAATTCAGGGTGCGCTGGTCATCCCATTCCTGCCTCCTGCGGTGCAGGGACTGGGCGAGTTTGGAGGCTTCCAGTTCGAGGTGCAGGATCAGGGCGGCCACACGCTGCAACAACTGGACGACGTAACCCAGCAACTGATCCGCGAAGGAAACCAGCGCAAGCAGAAGGATCTGACCGGATTGTTCACGACGTACAGCGCCGCGGATCCGCAATTCCTGGTGACCATCGATCGCGAGAAAGCGAAAAGCCTGCACATTCCGCTTTCGCAGATCACCGATACGCTCAGCGTCTACATGGGATCGGCGTATGTGAACGATTTCGACTTCAACAACCGCTCGTACCGCGTGTACGTGCAGGCGGACCAGCAGTTCCGGAGTGAATCGCGGGACATCAAGCAGTTCTATGTGCGTTCCGACAGCGGCGCGATGATTCCGTTGGAAAACCTGGTCACCATCGCGCAGACTTCGACGCCACAGGTCATCAGTCATTACAATCTTTTCCGCTCGGTCGAGATCGACGGCTCCGCCGCTCCGGGGTTCAGTTCGGGCGAGGCGATTACTGCGATGGAAGACTTGAGCGCGAAAATTCTGCCGCAAGGCTACACGTATCAGTGGACAGGCTTGTCGCTGGAGGAGTTGCAGTCGGGCGCGACTACGGTGCTTTTGTTCGGCCTTGGAACACTCGTTGTATACCTCACGCTCTCGGCCCAGTACGAAAGCTTCGTCTTGCCCTTCATCGTGTTGCTGGCCGTGCCTATGGCGATGCTGGGAGCGCTCACGGCGCAGTGGGGTCGAGGATTGGAGAACGACGTTTACTGCCAGATCGGTTTGGTCATGCTGGTGGGTCTGGCGAGCAAGAATGCGATTTTGATCGTGGAGTTCGCCGAGCAGTTACGACATCAGGGCATGCCGCTCATCGAGTCAGCGGTCGAAGCGGCGCGCATTCGGTTGCGTCCGATCCTGATGACCTCATTGGCGTTCATTCTTGGCGTAGTTCCCCTGGTGGTCGCAAGTGGCGCGGGGGAAAAAGGACGTCACTCCGTCGGCACGACGGTCTTCGGCGGCATGATCATGAGCACGATCCTGAACCTGTTCTTTATTCCCGTGCTTTATCTGATTATCGAAGGCTGGCGCGAGCGAGGGAAGACTGAGGCTCAAATTCGTGCGGAGACGTAACACTCTTTGGTGTCAGCTTTTCCATGGCGGCGCCCAGCACGCGTCCCATGCCTGACTTCTGAACAAAGGCGATCACTCGGAGATCCGAATCGCGCGCGTTCTCCAACCTCACGGAAACATCTTGAGAAAAGGCGTGGCCCGGATCGAGCTTGCCTACTTTTGAGAAGCTGCGCAAGACCGCGACATGAGTCAGGCGGTGCCCTGCGTTCTCTCCCTTCAGAACCTGCGATTCGGCCTGGTTCAGAGCTACCACAAAGTCAACGTCGCCTTTCGTGTGATTGGACGGCGCATCCACATCAATGTGCGCGTGGATGACACCGTTCTCGAGCCGAACATTCGTGATGCGCACCGGAACCTTGACCTCTGCGGCAGCCTGTTCAAAAACCTTTTGCGTCTGTTTTGGGTCGTTGCCTACGAACTCCTTGGTGCCATCCACGATCATTTGTGGGGTGTAGACGCTTTCGAGGTTGAATAACCGCCCGTAGGCGTCCTGGCGCTCAGTGTTGGCGTGGGACGAGTACGGGTCAGTCCAGCCGTCATGGTTCCAGTAATCCACGTGTTCGCTGAGCGCAATAATCTGCATATTCGGGAACGGCTGCGTGTCCAGCTTCTCGAGGACAGCATCGGCAGGTGGGCAGCTCGAACAGCCCTCCGATGTAAACAATTCAACGAGCACGGGAGTTGGGCCTGGCCCGGGTTGAACGCTCTGCGCCTGCAGCTTCGCCGTGGGAAAAACGATGACGAATCCAACGATCACCAAGAGGGGAGGCCTGACCGCATTCATCGACTTCATGAGGCTATCCAAAAATGAAGATCCAAACATCAGTTCGAAGGTTCAGATGTGTTGGCGAGGAAGGAAGTTACATCTGATTTGTGCAGCTGTCTAGAACTCACGTCCGGCTTCAGGACGACAAGAGTGGTCACAACTGCGCCGGAGAGTGACCGAGGAACAGGGGGTGCTTGCCGCAATCCCGGTTACCTGCGTTATTCCACGGTGGTGCCATCGTCAGAGGCGAATGTCGCCGTTCGGCATGCCTCTGCTGGCGGGATGACAAAAACTGTCAAAATCCCGGCATTCTCAGGCGCGGTTGGGACGCTGTTACATCTCGGTGACAACCCGACAATTCAGGCTTTCCCTCTGAATCTTCGGGACTTATCGGGAGAGTGGGGTACGCAGCGACTAGACGGGGCGTCTGGTGCTCCATCTGCGGAGGCTTTCGGTGGCTTTTCGACAAGAACGAGGCAACCGACCGATATGAGCCAAGGTTCCCCATCGCACCCGACGCCGAAGAATCCGGGGTTGGTCCCGGATATGTCGCCACTCGAGCATCTGCTGGATCAAGATGTATCGCCGCGCCAAGTGTGTGGCGTGCTGGCCAGGATGTTTCAAGTGCAACAAACAGAAGTAGCTATCCTGCGCCTGAATCGCGGATTGCTGCATTTCATTTTTCCGGACGAGTTGCGGACGGCGGGATCGATTCCGATTTCGAGTTCGTCGATCGCCGCACACACCGCCATCAGCAAAAAATCCGAGATCTTTAACAACTTTGCGCGCGTCAAACATGCAAGCATCTTCGAGACCATCAAACTTGGGTCAACGGAGGGCGTCGACGTAAGCGAACCCTTGCCGATTCAGAAGCTGATGTCGGCGCCGGTGGTCGACGAGAATGCTAAAGTCCTAGGCGTGATCCAGATTTCCCGCAAGGGTTCGGAAGCGAACTTTGCCGGAGCGGATTTCAGCCGCGAAGACTTGCACGAACTGGAGATGGCGGCCGGCATCCTGGCAGCTTCTTCCGTGATGCGGATGAGCTAATCCGCTCGAATCGAGCTGGGGGAGTGGGCCTGATCCAACCGAAAGTTGCGGTTGGACCTCTAAATGAAAGAAGGCTTTGCTTTTTTTCCGCAAATCGGAGAATAATGCGAGCCGCGACAAGTTTGGTACGATAGCTTTTCGTGACCTTCGACCTGCCAGTTACGATGTTCCAGCCCCACGCCAATCTCAGCGATGACGTGAACAGCAACATTGTGCAGTCGGAGATCGAGGGCGGCGTGTTTCTAAGCGAACTGCAGCCGCGCACCGTGCTGCAGATCCAGACACAACATCATTGTTACACGGCGCTGTTTCTGGGGGATAACCAGGCGTTGATCTGGGGACACCCGGAATTCTGCCCGCAGCCAGTGCCCGTGGCCATCGCGGGATCGACCTGGGGCGGCACGATGCTGAAAGTCCGCTACGTGGGACGAGGGATGCGTCTGGAGTTCCACCACCCCGGGTATCGAACGCCGATCGTGACCTCGCCCATTCGGGAAATTAACGAGAGCCGCCCGCCCATGCAAGAACCTGCGGAACAATCCCTGGCGAACAACTAAGATCTCCCAAGAACTCTTCGCTGGTTGAGCGGTTTGGCGGTTCTCTTCCTCGCGTTATATGCTCGGGGCGTGCAGCGCTCTGCGGTGCGGTCCCCTACAGCCGGATTGTTGCTCGGCCTGTTCATCACGGTTGCAGCCGTGGTGGCGTACTCGTGGTATACGACCCGGCAGATCTCCGGGCTGCGCGCATTGCAGAACAATCTCACCGACCGCAATCGCAAAGATTCCCTGCAGCTTCTACGCATCCAGAATGACCTGAATACGCTTGCGCTGGGCATGCGGGATATGCTCGACAACGACGAACCGTATCCGCTTACCGCGTGGTCCGCGCAGTTCCAGCGTATCCGCTCCGATCTGGACAACGCGCTGCGAGTCGAAGAACAGCTGGCTCCTACGCATCGCACAGCGGACCAGAGCCAGTATCTGTCGACCTCTCTGCAACAGTTCTGGGATGCCGTGGACCGCACGTTTGCGCTGGCGCAGTCCGGGAAGGCGGACGAGGCGCGCAACCAGATTCGAGTGACCTTGCAAGCCCGGCAAGCTGGCCTGAGCAGCGCGGTAGCGCGGCTGCTGGTGCAGAACAACGAAAGCCAGGAGCAGGCCGACCAGCAGATCCGTCAGATCTATGACCGCGTGCAGCGGCAGGTATACGTGTTTCTGGGCGCTACGCTGGCCGCGATCCTCCTGACCAGCTTGTACCTGATCGATTCGAACCGGCAGCTCTTCGCTCAGCTGGCGACGCTTTCGGGACAGCGAAGCGAATTGGCACAGAAGCTGATTGCCACGCAGGAGTCGACGTTACGGCACATATCGCGCGAACTGCATGACGAGTTCGGGCAGATCCTGACGGCGGTAGGATCGATGCTCGGCCGTGCGGAGAAGCACACGCCGGAAGACTCACCGGTGCGAACGGAACTGAAAGAGGTTCGCGACATCGCGCAGACGACGCTCGACAGCGTACGCAGCCTGTCGCAGGCGCTCCATCCCGTCATGCTGGATGAATCCGGGCTGGAATCGACAATTGACTGGTATTTGCCGACCGTGGAAAAGCAAACGGGGATTGGCATATCCTACGAAAAATCAGGCGCGGCCTTTCCGATCAGCGGGAGCGCGAGCATTCACATCTATCGCGTACTGCAAGAGGCGTTAAATAACGTGACGCGGCATTCCGGGGCAAAGCAGGCTTGGGTTCGTTTGCGTTTTCTCGCCGACCGGCTGGAACTGGAAATTGAAGATCATGGGAAGGGCTTCGTGAAACAGAACGGGAATCCCGGGATCGGATTGGTGGCCATGCGCGAACGCGCGGAACTGCTTGGAGGCAGTATCAAGTTCACACCGCCGGCCGGAGGAGGAACCCTTGTGCGTTTGACCGTGCCGAAGGATCGAGTGGAGGCCCATGCCGAATAAGATTTCCGTGCTGCTGGTGGACGATCACGCCCTGGTGCGCCGGGGATTCCGGCGGATTCTCGAAGATGAGTCTGACATCAAAGTGGTCGGCGAGGCAGGTGACGGCAAGGAAGCGATCAAGCTCGCCGAAGAACTGAAGCCGAATGTAATCGTCATGGACTGCGCTCTGCCGGGCACGAGCGGCCTGGTAGCCACCCGAAAAATACTCTCGGGTTCACCTGAGCAAAAGATCCTGATGCTGAGCATGCACTCCGAAGACACGCTGGTGCGCCAGGCGCTCGAAGCCGGAGCGCGGGGCTATGTCCTCAAGAATGCCGTGGATCTGGAACTTGCCGGGGCAATCCGCAAGGTGATGGCGGGCGAGGTCGTGCTCGACCCCCAGGTTTCGAAGCGGGCGTCGCTAAAGGGCGAGCGCAATGGCGGATTGACCACGCGCGAACTTGAGATCTTGCAGTTGATTGTCGATGGTAAGTCGAACAAGGAAATCGCCGACCAGCTCGGCCTGAGCGTGAACACCGTCGCCGTTCATCGCGCAAACATCATGGATGCGCTCGGCATTCACAAGACCGCTGAACTGGTGGTCTACGCCATCCGCAACGGGTTGGTGAACATTCCGTGAATCGTCGGTCATTCCTGGCGGGTCTGGCTGGACTCGCAACGGCCCCGTGTCTGAAAGATGCGTGGAGCTTGCTGGCTTCCCCCGCGCCGGGCTTGGGATTCACGTTGGCGGACGTGACGTCCACCGCGGGGATTCAATTCCATCACAACAGTGGCGCCTACGGCGGCAAGCTGCTGCCCGAAACCCTTGGCTCGGGCTGCGCGTTCCTTGACTACGATGCCGACGGTTGGCAGGACATTCTGCTCATCAACGGAATGGACTGGGCGGGCCACAAGCGCGAGCGCAGCACACTGAAGCTCTATCACAACAATCGCAATGGGACCTTCACGGATGTGACCCATGCCGCCGGCCTCGACATCGAGATGTACGGCATGGGCGTGGCCGTAGGCGACTACAACAACGACGGCTTTCCCGACATTCTGATCACGTGCGTTGGCCAGAATCGTCTGTTCCGCAACACGGGGAAAGGAACGTTCCTCGATGTCACTGCGAAGAGCGGTTTGGGTGGACGGCAAGCATTGAGTACCTCGGCGCTTTGGTTTGATTTCGATCGGGACGGGCTGCTTGATTTGTTCGTCTGCAACTACGTGCGCTGGTCGCCGGAGCAGGATGTCTTCTGCAGCCTCGATGGAAAACACAAGTCGTATTGCACCCCGGAAGCCTATCGCGGAGAGACCTGCTGGCTGTTCCGCAACCGTGGCGACGGCACGTTCGAAGACATCACCGCCAAGAGCGGTGTGTTCGACAGCAGTTCAAAGTCTCTCGGCGTCGCGATGTTTGACTACGACCACGACGGCTGGCCCGACTTGCTGGTAGCGAACGACACGCAACCCAATAAGCTCTACCGCAACCAGCACAACGGCACATTCAAAGATGTTGGAATGGAAGCGGGTATCGCGCTGAGCCCCGATGGGAAAGCGCGGGCAGGGATGGGCGTGGATACCGGTGACTTCACGAACTCCGGCAACCAAGGACTCGCGATCACGAATTTCGACAACGAGATGGCGGGCCTGTATCGGGCGGGCGGCTCCGGTTCTTTTGAGGATGTGGCAGCCCAGACCGGAGTCGGCCTGCCTACGAAGAACAGCCTTGGATTCGGGTGCACGTTCTTCGACGTGAACCTCGACGGATACCTCGACCTGGCCATCGCGAACGGGCACATCGACGAGACGGTGCGCAACATTCGTGGAAACGTTGGCTACGCGCAACCGCCACAACTGTTCCTGAACAATGGCAAAGGATCGTTCTACGATGTTGCTGTGGAGATTGGCTCGGGGTTCGCACAGGCGAAAGTCGGTCGCGGCCTGGCCTATGCGGATTTTGATCGCGACGGCGATCTGGATCTATTGATTACCACAAACAACGGACCCGCTTATCTTTATCGCAATGACCAGACTTCCGGGAATCGAAGCATCCGGTTTCGCCTCATCGGCACAAAATCCAACCGGGATGCGATTGGCGCGAACGTGCGCATTGAGTATGCGGGTATGAGCCAGTTGCGAATGGTGAAAAGTGGGTCGAGTTATCTTTCGCAATCGGAGCTGCCAGTAACGTTTGGCCTCGGCACACGCGATCAGGTCGATCGGGTTGTTGTCGAATGGCCGAGCGGAGCGATCGAGGAATACAAAACTCTGAGCGCCGGAAAAACTTATGAGTGCACCGAAGGCAAGGGAGTTCGTGCACTCGACAGGTTCTAGTATTTTTTCAGTATTGTTCTGATTTTCCTTTCTGAGTAGATTGCCGAGCAATTCATAAGGTCCTCTTTTGCGCACCCCACGCCCGCGCTCTTGAGGCACCCCCTAGAGAACCGGCAGTTCAAACTGCCGGGCAATATTTAGTCCCCAGCTGGTCAGAGCAGACTGGCTGGGGTCTTTTTTGAGAATGCTGGATTACGTTGGCTCAAGCGAAACTCTGTGGCTTTTTGGGGAACAGCACAATGCAGAAGTCAATATGGATGTGCGCTCTTGTAGTTCTTCTCGGTTCGCTACTGTGGGGAGCTGCGCCGAAGACGGAAACCGTTCAGGGGTACGTGCTCGACTCAGCCTGCGCCTTCACGAAAGGACTGGAGAAGCCGATCAGCCGTGAGTGTGCTCTGGCATGCGCTAAGGCGGGATCGCCGCTCGTCATCCTGTCGGCGAACGGCACCCTCTACTGGCCCATTGCGGACACGACTCCTTCAAGCGGCCAGAATGACAAACTGATTCCGTTCGCAGGGCAGAAGGTCACGGCAACCGGCAAGGTGTTCGAGCGCGGCGGCTCGCGCGCGTTCGTCATCGAGAAGATTGAGCCCTTGGCGTCCAAGTAATTTTCACCAAAATCGAAGCAAGATCTGCGCGGAGGAGTGAGGAGATGCGTTGCCTCGGAAGATTATTCTGCGTCTTATTCGTAGTGTTGGTGTGCCTGAATTTATCCGCCCAGGAAATCACGGCCAGCATTCGGGGAAGCATCTCCGATCCTACCGGCGCGGTTGTGCAGGAAGCGGCCGTAACCGCGAAGCAGGCTGAGACTGGCTTGATCCGGACGGTGACTTCCGCTCGCGACGGGAGCTTCCTGCTGGTCGAACTGCCGGTCGGACATTACACGCTCGAAGTGGCCGCCAAGGGCTTCCAAAAATACCTGCGAGAGGGCATCACGCTGGACGTGAATCAAACGGCGACGATTCCCGTTCGCCTGACGGTTGGCGCAGAGACGCAGCAGGTCGAGGTCACAGCGGACGCGCAGTTGATCCAGACGACCAGCAGTAGCCTGGGCCTGGCGGTGACAGAGCGCGAGTTGCTGGATCTGCCCCTCGACGGTCGCAACTTCTCGCAGTTGGGATTGCTGCAACCAGGCGTTGTGCCGCTGACGTCGGGACTGAAGGAAGCGGGTGGATCGCTGCGTGATGGCCAGGCCTACGCGGTCGATGGCCAGCGCCCGGAATCGAATAACTTCCTGATCGACGGCGCAAACAATGTGAATTCGGTCGACGCCGGCTTCGTCCTGAAGCCGCCCATCGATGCGATTTCCGAGTTCCGCATCCTCACTCACAACGCAAACGCAGAATTCGGCCAGAACACCGGTTCGACCACGAACATCGTCACGCGGTCCGGCAGCAATGCCTTCCATGGGGCACTGTGGGAATTCCTGCGAAACGACGCCATGGACGCTTCGGACTTCTCCACTCATTCAGTACAACCGCTGAAACAGAATCAGTTCGGCGGGACCTTCGGCGGCCCGATCGTGAAGGATCGCAGCTTCTTCTTTGGCTATTACGAGGGATTCCGCAATCGGCAAGGAGAAACCGTCGCGGCGACCGTGCCTTCGCTCCTGCAGCGGCAGGGCAACTTTTCGGAGCACGGCCTGTGCCAGGTCAACTTCGCGACGATGAATTGCGATCCGGTGCCGGGGAATCAATTGACGACAATCGATCCGATCGCGCAGAACATCCTCAAGTTTTACCCGCTGCCGAACAACGGCCTCAATTCGTTCGTCACCACACAGTCGCTGAGCCTCAACAATGATCAGTTCGGCTTGCGCCTCGACCAGTATCTGTCCCCCTCGGATAATTTGAGCCTGCGCTACATGTACAGCGGCGGGCCTACGACGGATCCGCTTTCTACATCCGGTGCGAACGTACCCGGTTTTCCTGTTGGTGAGGATGACCGTGCGCAGAATTTTGTTATCCAAGAAACCCACGTGTTTTCGCCGGCGGTCGTTGGTGTGGGACGCTTCTCGTATCTCAGGAACAAGTTCCTGTACGACGAACACCTGAACCACGAGCCCCCGTCAAGCCTGGGGTTCCAGTACGATCCGACATTGGACCTCGCGGCCGGACCACCGTTCATCCAGGTGGGCGGATACGCTTCGGTGGGCGACCCGATCACGGGCCCGCGCAACACGTTCCAGAACACGTTCGATGTTTCCGGATCGCTGAGCTGGATTCGCGGCCGACATGAACTGAAGTTCGGCGGCGGATTCCGTCGTGACCAAATCAATGCCCTGCAGGGAATCGCCACGAATGGATTCTTTGTGTTCGCGCCATTTCCCTACAGTGACGCGTTTGCCAGCTTTTTGTCCGGCGAACCTGTCGTCTTCCTGCAAGGCGGCGGAAATTTGGGTCGACATATTCGCGGGAAGGCTCTCAACTTCTATGGGCAGGACAATTTCAAAGTGACTTCACGCCTCACTTTGAACCTCGGTTTGCGTTATGACCTTCCCTTCCCATACACCGAACTGCACAATCTGCAGAACCTGTTCGTTCCCGGCGCTCAGTCGAAGGTGCTGCCGAACGCTCCTGCGGGATTGCTGTACCCCGGCGATAGGGGCGTTCCAGCGGGCCTGATCCCGACTCAGAAAACGGCCTTCGCGCCGCGAGTCGGATTCGCATGGGATCCGACGGGCAGCGCCAAGTGGATCGTGGGTGCGGGCTACGGAATCTTCTACGAGCCTTTCTACAACGGGCAGGGTGGACCGCTGCAGGATCCGATCAGTGCGCCGCCGTATCTCGCGACGCCGCAGGCCGGCTTCCCAGTCAACTTTGCGAATCCCTTCAACGGTGTCAACGAATTCGACGGCCGCTTTTCCACGCCGATGACGCTGTTGGTCGTCTCGCCGAAACTCAAACTGCCTTATGCACAGGATTGGAACCTGAACCTCCAGCGTTCCATTGGCACGGATTGGCTGGTGCAGATCGGCTATGTCGGAACGACGGGCGTGCGCCTGCCGCGTTTCATCGAAGGGAATCCGGCGATTTACTATCCCGGACAATCGACCGAAAACAACGTCAACCAGCGGCGGCTGTATTCGGGCTGCACGCTGACCTCGCCGCCTTCAGTGCCATGTAATTACGCCTCGGTCGGCGAGATTGCGGGGATCGCGAACTCCGCGTACAACGCACTGGAAACCAGCGTTAGGAAGCGCTTCGGACATGGCATTTCGTTCCTGGCTTCGTACACGCTCTCAAAATCAATTGACGATGTCTCGTCGTTCAACATCACGGGATCGGCCTCGCAGCCCGTGGCTGGCGAAAATGACCTTGCGCAGAATCCGTTCGACCTGGCGGCAGAACGTGGACGTTCGATGTTCGACTCACGCCACCGCCTCGTGCTCAGCTATCAGTGGAGTGTTCCCTACTGGCGGCAAGCCAACACTTGGTACCAACATGTGCTCGGCAACTGGCAGTTCAACGGGATCGTGTCCGTCCAGAGCGGCACGCCGTTTACGGTGTTCGATTCAACAGACGTTTCCCTGCAAGGACAGGCACCGGAGATTTCGGGCTTCTCCAGCAATCGGCCGAACGTGATCGGAAACCCGAACTCCGGATCGAAGACGCCTCTCGAGTGGTTCAACACGAAGGCGTTTCAGCAACTGGTGCCGAATCCGAATTCACCGGTACAGCAGTTCGGAAATGAGGGGCGCAATATCGTGCAAGGGCCGGGCTATGCGGACTGGGACTTCGCCGCCGTCAAGAACATTCAGGTGATGGAGGGAAAACAGCTGCAGTTCCGCGGCGAACTTTTCAATCTCCTGAATCGCACGAACCTGAGGCTTCCGGATAGCGACATCAGCTCTCCCACCTTCGGGCAGATTCATTCCGACGTGGGTCCACGCGTGATCCAGGTGGCGCTGAAGTTTTTGTTCTAGACGGCGAACGAGGTACGATCCTTCATCATGGAGAAAGAGAAAGGGCCCGTTTTGGCGCCCCCAGGCTCCGGCCAACAGGCTCAGCCGACCAAGATCCGAGTCACGGAGGATCGTGAGGCCGCCGGAGACACCGCGGCCGCTTACGATTACTGGCGATCCGGCTCCGGGCGAACGCAGGTGCCGGGAATCATCAAGTGTTTCGGCGCGCGCCCGGATTTTCTGCGCCAAGTGGTCGATTTCTCCAACACAGTTCATTTCTCACAAGGACATCTGAACCGACGACACAAGGAGATGATCGCCAGCTACGTGTCGTTTCTCAATCGCTGTCCGTATTGACTGGACAGTCACGCCTACTTCCTGCGTGTTCAGGGAGCCAGTGATCAATGCGTAGCCGCGATTCTCGAAGGAAAACTGGACGAAGCTGCGTTAACGCCCGCCGAACGGGCGCTGCTCGAGTACGTTGAGAAAGTGACCGAGGCGGCGTATCGCACCACGGGTGACGATGTGCAGAAACTGCGCGACCACGGTTGGACCGAAGACCAGATCGCCGAGACCGTCTATGTCACCGCGATGTTCGCCTTCTTCAATCGGGTGGCGGATGCCTTCGGCGTACCTCCTCAGGACTATCTGAACATCGGAAAACTGACTCCTTAAGCAGTTTTTCCGCGACCATTCGCGAGGGGCATGCGCCCTTGCCTCCAGGGTAGGCTTGTGCGAGACTGCGCAGTTCTCCCCAATCTCTCTCAATCCCCGCTCGACGGAGATGTATGCCTCTAACCTCAACCGACTGGATCGTCATCATTGGGTACTTGCTCGCGAATCTGCTGATCGGCATTTACTACCGGCGCCGCGCCAGCGGGAATACGGAAGAATTCTTTATCTCGGGACGCGATGTTTCCTGGTGGCTGGCCGGCACTTCAATGGTCGCGACCACCTTCGCTGCGGACACTCCTCTGCTGGTCTGCGGATTAGTCGCGCGGCAAGGAATCGCCGGAAACTGGATCTGGTGGGGAGCATGCGTCGGCGGCATGCTGACGGTTTTCTTTTTTGCGCGCTACTGGCGGCGGGCAGAGATTCTTACCGACGTGCAGTTGGTCGAGTTACGCTACGGCGGGAAACCGGCGGCCTTTCTGCGCGGCTTCAAAGCGATATATCTCGGGCTCTTCATGAACTGCTTCATTCTCGGATGGGTGACGCAGGCCATGGTGAACATCATCACCGTACTTCTGGGTCCGGCAATCGCCGAGGGACGCGTGCTGCAGATTGGCATCGGTAGCCACTTCTTTCAATACACGCTCGGGGACCCAAAATGGACCGCGCTGATGATCTGCGTCGGGATCCTCATCCCCTTCACCGGGTTGTACACGTTTATCGGCGGACTCTGGGGCGTCCTGGTCACTGACCTGTTCCAGTTTGTCCTGAAAATGGCAATGATCATCGTGCTGGCATGGGTCGCAGTTGCGGAGATCGGCGGTATGCAGGCATTGAAGCTTCACTTGCAGATCATCGGTGACAACGAGCGGCGAGCGGGATTGCAGGTTTCGGACCCGACGGCATTTCTTCCCGACTTCCACCTGGGTCTAACGACGAACGCGTTGTGGACGCTACCTGTTTTGACCTTCATTGTGTATCTCGGCATGCAGTGGTGGCTGGCGTGGTATCCGGGTGCCGAGCCGGGAGGTGGTGGCTATGTGGCGCAAAGAATGTTCAGCGCCAAGGATGAAAAGAACTCGCTCGGCGCGACGCTGTGGTTCAATATCGCGCACTACGCGCTGCGCCCTTGGCCGTGGGTAGTTACAGGGCTGGTGGCGATCGTCGTTTACTCCCCCTACGGAGGCCTGCATCCGAGTGCTGCCTTCGCCCAGAACCCGGAGCAGGGATACGTCATGGTGTTGCGCGACTACCTGCCGCCTGCGCTGCGTGGGTTGATGGTCGCGGCCTTTCTGGCTGCCTTCATGTCGACGATCGGTACGCAACTCAATTGGGGAAGCTCCTACCTTGTAAACGATCTCTATAGGCGCTTCTTCGTACGCGATGCGACCGAAAAGCACTACGTGCTGATCAGCAAGATCTTTACAGTGGTCTTAGTTCTAGGCAGCGGGTATACCGCAACCAGGCTGGCTTCCATTAATCAAGGCTGGCAACTTGTGCTGAACATTGGTTTCGGCACCGGTGCGGTCTACATCCTGCGTTGGTACTGGGAGCGGATCAACGCGTGGAGCGAGATCGTCGCGATGGCGACAGCCGCTCTTATGTCGATCGGCCTGAGTCGGATTCCGTTTGTGGGTAACGATGCACTGGTCTATGCGAAGACCGCGCTGATTACGGGCCTGGTGACCACGATCGCCTGGATTGTAGCCACCTTCGTCACCGATCCGGAATCGGACGAGACTTTGCTTGGTTTCTACAAGCGAGTGCACCCCACCGTCTATGGCTGGAAGCGCATCGCCAAGATGGTGCCCGAACTGCCCGAGGTCCGCGATGTTGCCAGCAACGCGTTCAATTGGGTCATGGGCGTCATTCTCGTCTACGGATGCTTGTTCGGCATCGGCAAGCTCGTATTCGGCGAATGGGGATGGGGACTTCTGCTCCTGGCCATCGCCGGCGTAGCAGGCTATCTGATCTTCTGGGATCTCTCGCGCCGCGGATGGGCATCGTGGTCGGGCGCCGAGGTCCACGCGGCGGCGAGTCAAGTGGAGGGAGATTAGCCGTCTCCCCTCTCAGAACGTCTCAGGCAAGTCCGCCGCCATCCACCACGAGCGCCACGCCAGTCATCCAGGCAGACATCGGACTGGCGAGAAACAGCACGGCATTTGCCACGTCTTCCGGAGTTCCGACTCTCGCAATCGGCCGGGTGGCAGCTTCTTTCATGAACCTATCGGGCGACTCTCCAAGCTGAGCGCACTCGCTACGCAGCATTGGCGTATCCACGTCACCCGGGCAGACGCAATTCACACGAATGTTGTGCTTGCCGTAATCAATCGCCATGGCGCGCGTCAGATTCACCACGCCGCCCTTCGCCGCACAGTACGACGCCGCCTGGGGGCCGCCCTTCAAACCCCATCCCGACCCGGTATTGATGATCGCACCTCCTCCGGCGCGAATCATGTGGGGAATGACCTCGCGCGAGAGCAGGAAGACGCTCTTCAGCGTGACATCGATGGCCCGGTCCCACTCTTCTTCCGATAGCGCGTCAACATTCTTCCGGATCGCGATACCAGCGTTATTGCAGAGAATGTCAATTTTGCCGAATCTCTGGATGGTTACTTCGACGGCTCGTTTGCAGTCTTGACTGGAGCGAACATCCCCGCAAATCAGATGTGCCTGCGCGTTCTGCCGCGAAATCTCGGATACCGCCGACTCGCCCTTTTGCCGATCGATGTCGAGCAAGACTGTCGCGGCGCCCAGCTCTGAAAGTCGCAGCGCGATTCCGCGGCCGATTCCCGATGCTGCACCGGTAATCAAGGCGACTTTGCCGTCAAGCGATAAGAGTTTTGCCGCACATTCTGCAACATTGGTCATCGATGCCTCGCAAGTTCGCGAGCCATCATGCCACAGCAAGCGATGTCACACGCAGCGGAGGCTACCGACTCGGGCTTCAGATTGGCATTGGTTCAGACGGAAGGAACAGATTTGCGAACTCGTCACATGCCTTCCAACGAATCCCGAGAAAATTTTAGCTATCTCGGTTCCATCGGCGGGTAGTCCGTTCCCGGCGTGTCGTAGTCCCGGCCGTACTTGTTCTTGTGCGGTGCGGGCGGCGCGTCCTCGGTTACGCGGATTGTGCCTAAGGAATGTTCCGACTCCGAAATGGAAACGTCGCGGCTCAATGCCTTCAGATTGTCGGGGCTCGCCCCCTCAGCCCACACTTGCATTTCATAGTGACCGGACGGAACCGCGTTCATGGAAATTCGGCCGGCGGCGTCGGAGACCCCGTAGTATGGGGTTTTCAGCGCAATCACCACTGCGCTCATCTCGGGATGAATGTTGCAGAAGATGTAGCTGATCCCTGGGCGATCGAAGTGCACGAGCCGGGTCGTTCCGGCCTCGTAGAGCCCAAGATCGAACCGCTTGCCTTCGAACAGCGAAAAAACATTGTGGAAGAACGGATCATGGTTTGGGAATTCCACAGCGCTGCCGACCGGCACAACCAGGATGTGGGGATCGAATCGCTTGTCTTTCTGGACGAGGCGCGGCACTCGGCCAGACTCCGCCTGCGACACGGGCCGCACGGACGAGGTACCTTCTATGGGATTGAGCCACACCACGACATTGGACCGGTTTTTCCTCGACTGCTCCGATTTGTCACCGACCAGTTGCACCTGGCCGGTCACATTTGCGGATTGAGCATTGGCCAATCCGACGATCAAAAGCAATGTTCCCAAAAGACCGAAGCGGCCGCTCCAGCGATACACGAGCGAGGAGTGCGATAGGCGTCTCAAAAGAGGATCCCCATGACCAGATTGATGTGATCTGCCGTATAGCGGGTGCTGTCGGGTTCATAGGTACCGATGTGCCGGTATTCCGCTGAGAAAATCAGGTCGGAGCGGGGCCGATAGATCACGTTAAATAGCTCATTCTGATTTCGGGTTACCACTCCATTCTGCTGATTCGTCTGGTACGCAGAATAAGGAAATGCGCGTAACTCACCGGCAAACGGGTTGTCTTGTCCGACCCCCGCGTTGAATTCAAGTTTCGAGGAGGCGCGGAATTTGAGTTGTGACCAGCCGCCCATCGCATCGAGGCCGCGAATGCTGGAAGCCGGGTTCGTCGGATAACCGTTATACAGCGCGCTCTGATACAACCCGCCGCCCAAGCCACCCAAAGCGCGCCCGCGGAAGAACTCTCCCGTAAGGCCAAGCCACTTCGCAAGCGGAATCGTCCAGTCGACTGTTCCGGCGTAAGCGTCGATATTGCGGCCGAGTCCCCAATTTTGCCGGCTGTAGTAGCCGCCCGCGCCGAAAGTCATCGTTTGGCCGAAGAGGCCGTGCGACCAGGCAACCCGGCTTCCGTAACCCGGCTGTCGTGAGTATTCGCCCGCTTGTGCGACGCGGACCCATGGCGATGAGGGCTCTCCGGTTAAGCCATCGAGAATGCCGGCCTGCAGCGTGAAGTTGGAATTCTCTGAGATTGTGATTCGATGTTCGACGCGAATCTGCGGAATCCAAGTCCAGAGATTTCCCGCATAGGCAAATGCCGGCTCAGCCACCGTGGCGAACGACGTCGGCGAGAGTGGTGAGAAGAAGGGGGAATCCTGACCTGCGATAACTGACGTGTGCGCCCAGTCCAGATGTAGTGTGCCGGTGCGCAAGCGCATCAACCCGAAGGTCACACCATTCGGCGTGTTCGGGAATCCGCCTGCGAAATCAAAATGAACTTCCCCGCGGATGCGGGCACCGGCGAATTCCGGACCAAACACTTCCAGCCCGATCTGCGACTGCCGGAAGCTCAGGCCGGTACTATTTGATCGGCCGAGCGCATCCGGCCCATTCACAAGCCCTGGGAGATCCGCATTGTCCACGCCACCGCGATTGGTGAAGAGGTTGAGCAACGCTAACCCGGAGAGTCGCACGCGATACTTCGAGGCGCTATCCACCTTGGTCTGGTACTGGTCGTCGACCTTTCCCGTCAGGAGGTCATATTCCTCTTCGAGCTTCTCCAGGCGTGCCGAGGAACTGGACTGGGCGCGGACGGAATTCACTTCGCCGACGGTGGCTGCCGTCGCCTCGCTCGTCGACGGAGCAACGGCGATGGCCTCGCTAGACCCTTGCGCCGCATGCGGCATCTGCGCCACGGCGGAACGCAGTTCTTCGCGAAGAGCCTTCGTCTCCGCGCGGTACTGCTGGGATTCCGTGCGCAGATCGGTCACCACCGAACGGAGTTCGTTCACTTGTTGCTGAAGCTGTTTAATCGTGTCCGCAAGCGAAGCATCCGTTGGCACGTTCGCAGGCCCGGCTTGCTGGGCCACGGTCAGCGGAGCAACGACTCGCAAAAGAAAGACGACGAGACCGATACGGACAAGTGGGCGCTGAAATGCCATAGATCCCCCAGGGGCGAAGCGGACCTGCTACAGCGATTATGCCGAGAGGCTTAGGGCGCGCTATATGGTGAAGGACCGGTTAATTCTTGCTGGCCTGCGGTTCCACGCGAGCTTCAACGCGCGAGACCCCGTTACCGGCGGCAGAAGCCATCGGGGTTCCACGCATTCCCGGAAGCGTCACCAGAAAGACGGTCCCTTGCGGCGATGTGCTCTCGACGATCACGTCGCCGCCATGGTCCTGCACGATCTTCTGAACGATCGTCAGGCCAAGGCCCGTGCCGTTTTCCTTCCCATGACTGACAAAAGGGTCAAACAGTTTGCCGCGCACGAGGTCGGGAACACCGTGGCCGTTGTCGGTCACTCGTGCTTCGATAGTGCCATTATTCGACTGCAAGCGCACATTAACTTCGCCCGACGCTGGAGACACTGCCTCGCACGCGTTAATCAGTAGATTCTGAAACACGCGCTCCAGTTTCCGCGAATCGAACCACCCGTCCGTCTGCCCACTCGTGTGCGAACTGATACGCACCCGGTGAAATTCCGGGTGAGCGTGCACCGTCTGGATCGACCGTTCTACCACATCTTCCAGATCGCCGTAGGTCGGGCGCAACGATTCCCGAGTCCGAGAAAACTCCAGGAGCGAATCGATCAGTTCTGTCATCTGGCCAATCGCCGTCAGCACCTCGTGATAAAGCTCTTCGCGCTCGGCCTTGCTGCGGTTGCTCTCGCTCAGGAACTCGGCATTCGCCATGACGGTGGCCAGACTGTGGCGCAGATCATGAGAAATCGAACTGGCCATGCGGCCGATGGTGGCGAGTCTCTCTGCGTCGAGCAACTGGCGCTGCGTCTCCTGCAGGCCCTGTCGCATGCGGACGAAGGCCTCGGTCACTTCGGCAACCTCGTCCGTCCCGCGCGCGGCGAGCGGATAGTTATAGTCTCCCCGGCCGAGCGCACGAACGCCCTCCACCAACGCACCTAATGGTCGAGTCAGCGTGTGCGAGAAGAGAAACACCATGGCGCTTCCTATCAGCACCGCAACTATGCCCAGCAATACAAGCAGCCGGTTGAGGCGGCCAAGAAACGCAGTTGCCTGGTCCAGCGACTTCAGTACACAGAGTTGAACCGGCGGACTGACCCCAGGCGCCAGGTCCACGCGTGTCGCAAGAAATCGTTCCTGCCCAAGCTGGATTTCTCTTGGCTCCGGAATTATCTCGCTCAGCGGCTGTTGTTGCTGGATGAGGTCGGCTTCCTGCAACGGAGACAAAGTGCTGCGCACGAGCGTGTTTCCGTAGAGAAACGCGACCTGGCTGGCCGCCACCTGGCTCAACTCCCGCGCAACGCCATCATCAATTTCGTATCCGACTGCGAGATAGCCAAGAATCCGATTCTCCGCGACGGGCCCAACGTATATGGGCGTGAGCGATACCTCAAAAAGATGTTTGTTCCCAAACCACCAGTGGTCGCCGGGAGACTCGCGCAGCGAATTCGTCAGCGCTTCCTGCGCAGCCTGCCGCCCAAAATCGACGGCTTTGGTATGCAGGGCGACGATCTTGCCAGTCCGGTCTGCAAGCACGAAGAGATCGCTTCCCACCAGGTTCCACTGGTCTTGCGAGGCATCCTGAATCGTGGCGGTGTCGTTGGTGGTCAGTTCCGCTTTCAGGATTGGAAGGCTGGCGAGTAACTGGGCGGACTGGGTCAGCGACTGCTGGCGCTGTCGCTGAACATTGTGAAAGGTATAAACGGAGTTGTGAAGATCTTCATGGATCTGCAGGCGAACCTGCCGCTCGGCGGTCTGCCTGGCCACAAACAACGTACTGGCGGTCAGGCCGACGCCTACCAGGATCAGCGAGAAGAGGAACTTTGTCCGCAGCCGAAACTTGCCCATCCTCCTGACACTCCTCTAACACCTTGATGCAACGACTGCGGACTTTCTAGGGAACGAATTTGTATCCTACTCCGTGGACGGTGCGGAAGTGCACCGGGTTCGCCGGATCGGATTCGAGTTTCTGCCGGAGCTTCAGGATGTGATTGTCTACGGTGCGCGTGGTCGGGTAGTTCTGATAACCCCAAACGTCGTTCAGAAGTTCCTCGCGCGAAATCACCCGGTTGGGATTCTGCGCCATGAACTTCACGATCTTGAATTCCTGCGGGGTGAGGGTGACTTCCTGGTTGTCGCGCATCACTTGCATCTTGGAGAAATCCACCAGTACGCCGTCGAACGAATATGTGTCGCTGACGGTCGGGCGTACCGAACGACGAACCGCAGCCCGAACCCTGGCGAGCAGTTCTTTTGGACTGAAGGGCTTGGTTACGTAATCGTCCGCCCCGAGTTCCAGCAGCAAAACCTTATCCATGACATCCGAAGCGGCGCTCAGGACAATGACCGGAACAGCAGGAGCGGTCTGCTTGATTTCCCGGCAAACGTCCCGGCCGGGCATGCCAGGAAGGCGCAGGTCGAGCACGACAGCCGAGGGCTGGGCTGTCCGGAACGTCTCAAGACCGGACTGGCCATCAAACGCAGCGTCGACGGCGTACCCTTCGGGCTCGAACAGCCGCTTTAGGGCCCGGTGTACTGCACGATCGTCTTCAACAACCAGAATTCTCTCCATTCAGTCGTTCCCCGCCAAAAGATTTGGACGGCCACTTTTGTCTGGGTTTACCAGGGAGGAATAGGGGTGTGGCGCAGTGTGCCCCCAAGCGTGCACCGGACTCAATTCTGGTCCGATGTCACTTCCTTGTCAAAGATCGTACAAAAAGCCGATTTTGGCGTGTGTCACGAAATTGTCTCCGAATTGCAATTTGTCGGCAACAAACTCAAAAAGCAGAGGATAGGCGGGGTAGCGCTTCTGCGAACGCCCGCCGGACAATCGCGGGCCTTTTGGGTGGAGGACGCGTACAAGAAGAAGACGCTGCCCACGATTTCTTCGTGAACAGCGTCTTTGTCAGGTCAGACAGGCCAGGCAGCAGGACCGCCGGACCTTCTCAGTTATATTCCAGTTCCGGTCAGCGCCACGCTTTGTGGACTGTTGGCTGCGTTGTCGCGGATCACTACGGTCGCCGAGCGGGCCGCCCTGCGATTCGGAGTAAATGTCACCGTGATGGTGCAGCTTCCTCCCGCCGCCAAGCCCGTTCCACCAATTGGGCAATTGTTGGTCTGGCCAAAGCGAGCCGGATTGTTCCCCCCGAGCGTGATGCTGTTGATTACCAACGGAACCGTGCTGGTATTGGTCACCGTGATGGTCTGCGGTGCGCTGGTCGTGTTCATCGGTACGTTGCCGAACGCGACCGACGTGGGCGATACGCTCACGGTTGGCCGAGTCGTCGTGCCTGTCAACGTGACCGTACCGTTGGTTGCTGGAGCAGCTACAGCCACGGTGATCGTCGCGGAGCGGTTTGCGTTGCTGTTTGGCGTGAAGGTCACACTGATCGTGCAACTTGCGCCGGCAGCCAGACCCGTTCCACCGATCGGACAGTTTTGCGTTATTCCGAATCGTCCCGGACTGGTTCCACCGCGAATGATGTTGTTGATTCTCAGCGGAGCGTTCCCGATGTTCTTTACCGTTACCGTCTGTGCAGCGCTGGTGATGTTAATTCCAGAGCTGAACGTCAACGCCGTCGGCGACAACGAGAGGATTGGTCCATTCGCAGTCACTGTCAGGACGCCAGGCACGTAGGTAATCGTGTAATTGATCGACGTCTGCCCCGAGCACGTGATCGGATAGGTTCCGGCCGGGCTCGTTGCAACGGCGGTGGTGGTGCAAACCAGCGTGCCCGTGAGCGACGCCGGTGTGTCTCCGTTCACGAAGCCGGCATAGGCGGCTGTGAACGCAGGGTTCGACGCACCGACCGCGCGGGTTGCGTTGTTTGCGGTGATCGTCAACGGCACAGGAGTGATCGTCAGAGTTCCTGCAACGTAGGTGATCGTGTAATTGGGATTGTTCGCGCCGGAGCAGGTCGTCGGATAGGTTCCGACTGGACTTCCCTGCCGAGCGGTCGTCGAACAAACCAGCGGGCCGAGGCTGGCCACCGTGTTCCCGTTGATTAGCCCAACGACTGTGGGCGTGATCGCGGGAATCGGAGAGCCGTAAGCCACCGTCGCGCTGCTGGCCGTGATGGTCAGCGGGGCTCCGGTGATCGTCACCGTTCCGCTGACGTAGACGAATACATAGTTCGCAGCCGCCGCACCCGAGCAGGAACTTGGATACGTTCCGGCAGGGCTGGTGGACGTCGCAGTGGTTGTACAGACCGGCTGAGCCGTCAGCACGCTAGCAGTCTCACCGTACACGAAGCCGGTGATCGTCGAGGTGATCACAGGCACCGTTCCGCCGTAAACCATGGTTCCGCTGCTCGCTGTGACGGTGAGCGTCGCTGGAGTTACGGTCACGGTTCCGGTTGCATTGCTCGGCGAGAACAAGCCCGCGGCTCCGGCATAGGCCGCCGTGAGGTTGTAGGTGCCGACCGCCAGATTCGTCAGCGTGAAGACTGCCTGGCCATTCGTCAATGCCTGAACCGGCTGCGCAACACCATTCACCGTCAGCGTGACGTTTCCAGTAACGGTTCCCGCGAACGAAGTGACGGTCACGGTTACAATCGCAGGATTGCCATAGACCACGGACGGAGCATTGATCGTCGTCGTTGTAACCGGCAAGGCTTGCGCCGGAGCGCTCCAGGCGGAGTACATCGGGATTACCTGGAACGGCGCGGCCAATGGCGAGGTCGGAGTGAAGTTATCGAACGCTCTCGCCCGATACCACCATGTGCCGATGCCAGGAGTGTCGCCGCCGGTGATCGTTCCACCGAACGCCGAGATGGGAGCACTCGGTCCGACGATGAAGGACGTGGCTGCACCGGAATCGAAGGTGCTGACCGTATCCCTCTGGACCTCGAACCCGTTTTCACTGGCTGAGTTGTCGGTGAAGTTGAGAGTTACGCCGGCCGCGCTCTGAGCCGCCACCAGATTCGATGGAGCCGGAGGTGCGACCTGGAAGATCATCGGCCGCATCATGTCGTTCTCTTCGTGGCCGAGGATGTGGCAGTGCCACACGTACTCCCAACCGAAGTTGACCGCTTCGTTGGTAGTGCCCTGACCGCCCGGAATCGCATTGCCGGTTGCCGGGTCAATGCCCGAAATCGCCGGCGAAACGACACCGTTCGGCATCGTGACGTCGAGCGAGCGGACGCTGTCAGGCAGCGGGAATGGCAGATTCTGTTTCAGCGGCTTTAACGCCACCACGATATCTTCCAGCGGGTTCATGCGGACCGTATCTTTCCAGCCCAACTCGTTCTGATCCGGGGGACGAACCGAGCCGTCCCAACCCATGCGGTTGAGCACTTGCACGTTGAACAGATGGAAGTGAATGAAGTGCGTGTCTACGCCGTTGTGCGTGAGCTTCCAGATCTGCGTCTCGCCGTCGTGGAGAATCTCGGTCGCCCATTCTGCATAGCCGAACGGCAGTGTCGTCTGCACCAGGAAGGTGGTCAGCGGCAATTCCGTGCCGAGTGTGGCGTTCATCCGGCCGTAGTCCAGCGTAAACAACTCCTGGATGGCCTTCTGATCGTAGTTGTAAGTGGTGGTCAGGCTCGCGGTCGCGCTGGCGTTAGCACCGGTAGTGTCGGTGATCGTGACGGTCGGAGCAGCCGTATAACCGGAGCCGCCGTTCGTCACCGTGATCGCCGTAATAACGCCGGTGACCACAGTCGCAGTCGCGGTCGCGGTGACGGGGACACAAGGAGCCACGCAGGTTGGCGCTGCGATCGTGATCGTCGGAGTCGCGCTGTAGCCCGTTCCTCCGGCTCCCACCGCGATGCTCGCGACCGGTTGGCCGGCAGGAGCAAACGTAATGGTGTTGTCGGAGATTCGCCCGTACGTTGCTGTGGATGCGTTTCCACCGGACGCCACCGGATACGTCGGCTCCGGAACGATCGGTGCAGGTTGTGTCGCTGCGAAGAGTGCCGGGAGTGCCCCCTTCAGGCTAGCCAGACTGAACGGAGTCGTGCTGGTCGGAGGCTGATCCACGACGATCTGCATCAGCGTACGGGTGTTGGGACCATAACCGGGCAGTGTCGGCGGTGCGCCGCCGGTGCTCGATTCGTCCAGATCACCCGTGTAGTAGTCGTCGCGCATATCAAACGCCGGAGCTGGCGTGGGCGCGTCGTTGTAGACGATCAGCGTTTTGCCCGCAAATTGGGTGAAGTCCACGATCACATCGGCACGCTCTGCCGGACCAAGCCACAGTCCGTGAGCGGACACGTTCGTGATCGTGATGCTCCGAGTATTGGCTTCGTAGTTCGCTGGCGTCGAAGGGATCACCACCGGAGCCGGCAGCAATCCGCCTTCGGTTCCGATCTCGATGAACGGCGGGCCTGCTGTGCGTGGATCTGGCACGCCACCATCGCGGCCGTCAGCCGGCCACATGAACTGCTTCGAAGGAATTCCCGGCGAGGGCGAGCCGTAGTTCGGCCAGCAGTTTGCCGCAAGTCCGGTTCCGTTCAGCGGGTTCCCTGTGGCATCCAGCAGAGCTGTTGGTAGCCCGATGCCGAGAGCCGGAATCGTCAGCTGATTGACCGCTCCGCAGAGAGGCAGAAGCGTTCCCGTCGCCGGAGGAACAGCGGGCAGCATCGTCACATCTTTGCCCGTCGCGTCAGCGACATACAGCTGGAGGTTCAGGGAGCGATCATTGGCAGCATCAAGGACATGGAACCGATAGGCTTCCGCCGCGACGTGCAGGACCGGGTAGGCCTTGCCGTTGACCAGAGGGGTATCCATGAACCCTTCCGGCGTGCCGGAGGGATTCGGCGTGATTGGGCAGCCTTCCAGGAAATTGTTGGCAACATTCGGTTGCAACAAGACACCCGGGAACGCAGCCGAGGTACATGTGATGGTCACGGCGCCATGAGGATCGTTGACCGGGCCACCGGGGCCAGCCGCTGTGAGCGTCGTTTGCGGCGGGAAGAACCACGCACCGTAGTCCCAACGTCCAAACGCGTTCGCGCCGCCCGCATCAGCTGGGTTCTGATTCGGCGTGTATACGTGTGGGAACCAGAGATCGCCGTTTCCGTTGGCGCCGGGAGCGAGTGTTCCAGTGCCCCAGATCCACGTCGGATCCTGACCTGCCAATTGGCCCGCGCCCGGAACGAACGTCTTATCCTGGAACACGAGCGGAATGACGTGTGCGAGATCAGGAGCCGTAGTACCGCCGATAGCCGCTCCAAGCGTGCCCGGAACGGTTGCTTTCTGCAGTGCATCTTCCTCCGTGGGATCCGCAAGCAGATAGCCTGCCGCTTCACCCACATAAACGTTCAGCCGGGTCACGCCGTACGCATGGTCGTGATAGAACATCAACCGGCCGCCCTGCTGATTGGTCCAGTAAAACGTCATCGAACCGACGCCGGGATCATTGCTGATACCTGCCGGGACAGCGGTTGGCCAGCAATTCGTTACTGCGCCGGCGGTGCACTGCGAGACTACTGTCACTTTTCCAGTCCCATCAAAGAACATGTCAGGCACAAATTCCGTGCTGGCGCCGCGTGCGTAGGTGGCGGTCTCACCGAACGGAATTGTCCACTGATGCGGCGTTCCGTCGCTGATCCAGGGTGTGTTGCCGCCGTGGAGGTGAAGCGTGGCGCGGCTGTCGAGGTAGGGACTGCTTCCGTCGGGGCCGACGCCGGCTCCCATGTACGTCTTATCAACCGGGATAAAAAGGTTCCCGCCTGCGCCCGTGGGCAGGCAGTTCGTGAATTTCACGCGTACCGGCCGGTTCTTCTGGGCGAGAATCACCGGACCGAGATATTGATAGGCCGGTGCTGTGGGACAACCCGTACTACCAGAGGGCACTTGCACGTAGCCGCGGACTGTTGTCGCCGGAAGATCGGTGTGCATCGGCCACGCGGTTTGCACAAGTGCGATTTCGTAGTAGTCCGAGCCAGGGAACGTCAGGATGTCAGGAGTAGCGATTGCTGCCTTGAGGTCCGGCATCGTGTCCACGAACTTGCGAATACCGCCAGTCAGCGGACCGGTCGCGGCGAGTTTGGCCAAAATAAACGCACCGGCTCCGGTCGTGTCAGTGATCATCACATCCGGAGCGACGTAGCCGCTGCCGCCAGATGAGCACGTGATCGCAGTGATCGTCCCGGCCGTTACTGTCGCCGAGCAACTGGCGGGAACAATTCCGGGTGTCGAGAACACATCGCCGATCGTCACGGTTGGAGCGGTATATCCGCTGCCGCCATCAACGATCGTGAACCCGGTGGCCGAGATGTCAATTGGGCCCGAAGGCAGAGGACTGTTCGCGTAGTTTGCTTTGCCGAAATAGTCCGTGCAGAGGGTCGTGCCCACAGTACTGCCGGCCGCGAAATACATCGGGATCGTGCCAGTCGTGTCGAAGCCATTGCAGGTGGGAACGGTTTGAGCGGCAGCGAGTCCGCCGAGGAGGAGTAGCAGCATCAGTACTAGAAAGATTCTGGTTTTCATTGCTGCACCCCGCTCTTGGAGCCTGTTGGCCGCTGCATCCTTTGTGACGCCGCGTTCTGGCGACGAACCTTATTCCGTCCGGCCGCGGCTCGATGATCGGCGTTGGTCATCTTGCGCATCGGCATCACGGAATTCGGATCTCGAACCCAGCCTTTGCCGGCAGGAGTCGATACCTGCGCCGGCGTGGTCGGTTTCGATTGCTGGGCGTTGTTAGTCTGGGCGAATCCCGGGGTGACTCCCCCGGAAAGAACGGTCGCCAACAATAATGGACTTATGAGTCCAAGTAGTTTTTTCGTCTGCATAGATTCTCCTGAACCTCGACTGACACACTTCATCCCGGGACTGATGAGCATTGCTCATGGCGCCATTGGGTAATGGCAACTATTGATTGGGGAGGGGCCCGGACAACACTTGGTGAATCGACCACTCAGCTGGATGGATCCGCATGCTACGGATTCGCTTCGTCACGCCGCATTCTGGGGGTGAACGCTAAACGCAACGAGCACGCGAGAAAACGCTCAGGGGGGCGCGTTGTCGTCGCGAGGAACCTGGGTAGCACGTCAAAAAAACGGCCATCTTTACTGCGTGGCCTTGCTATTTCAGATAGCAGTCTCGCAAGATGGAATGGCAAAGGTCTGTGAGTAAAATCACTGATCTGAGGTTCAAAGATCACGAGGTGATGTGACTAAATCGGGTCTCGGTCGCTTGCGCAATGCTTTACCGCGAAGTCTGATTTTCGCAGCGAGAAATTTGGACGGCGATGCGATTTTAATCAAGGCGCTGTCAGTCCGCGGCTTCTCGAAAAAGTGTGACTTGCACTTCCGGCTCGTGATAATCGTCACAGCCGCGATCGACCCTTATCGCTACCATCACGCATCCCCCAGGTTCAGCCCTCAACAAAAGTCACTGTGTTTCTGTGGTAGGAGAAAGGCCATCAATCGACCTACATGTACGGAATGCGTGCGAGCCATGGCGCTTGCAAAAGACGAGTTTCTAATCCGGATCGCCTGCGCCAATTGCCGGCAGGCCGAACGGGAGAAAGCGCTCAGCCGCGAGAGTTCAGGGCATTTGGTCAGCCGTGAGAGCGGATCCAATCGCTAACTGAGAGAAGTCATCGCGCCGGTGCCAGAGCACGCAAGGTTGCCTGGAGAATCGCCACTTGCATCTGCGCGTCAGCGAGTTCTCCTCCAAGACGATCTGCATGCGAATCTGGCCGATGACGATCGGCGAGGTTCGTCCGACGGCACCTCATGTACTTCTGGGCATCTTGACGCCTCCATGCTTCCGGCCTAAAGTGCCTGCCAATCTCAACAACGAAGATTAGTCCAAGTTCCTGCAGTAGGCGCCACGCCTAAGCTCGTACCGGCGGCCACGCTCGCCCGTCGTGCGCACAGGATCATGGAACAGGGCCGAACATTGGGAAGACTCCTGCGCTGAAGCCTCCCAAAAATCCACGCAGATACGCTCGGGCGGACGTGTGCCTGAGCACTAACCAAGGAGGGGCAAGTGAGAGAGAGAAATTGGATGAGTGCCGTCGTGTGTCTCGGAGCGTTACTCGTATTGATGCCAATACATCTTTTCGCGCAACAAGATCCCGGTCCGCGCAGTGGTTCTGCCGGCGCCGGGACGTTCTACCCGAGCCTGAACACCCCTGAGCAAGGGGAGTTCGCCACCGGCTTGCAGACATTCATGGAGATCGATTCTGTCTCGGGAGCAATTACCAACGAGGCGGGCAGTGGATTGGGACCTACATTCAACGGCAACAGCTGCGCCCAATGCCATTCGCAGCCTGCGATTGGTGGCAGCAGTCCCGGACAGAAGAGCCTGCAAAATCCGGTGGCCAATCCGCAGGTCGCGCTCGCAACCCTGGATGGTGCAATGAATAGCGTGCCTTCGTTTATCACTGCCGACGGCCCTGTGCGTGAAGCACGCTTCGTGGTCACGGTAACGCAGGCGGGCGCTACCCCCGACGGCGGAGTGCGTGGCCTGTTCACGATCACAGGACGTTCTGACGCCAAGGGCTGCACGCTGGCTCAACCTGATTTCGCAAAGGAGTTGGGACGGCACAATGTAATCTTCCGCATTCCAACACCGACCTTCGGTTTGGGATTGGTGGAAGACACTCCGGATGCCACATTGCAGGCGAATCTCGCAGCCACGCAGTCGCAACGCGCGGCCCTGGGCATTCACGGCCGCTTTAACACCAGCGGCAACGACGGCACCATCACCCGCTTTGGATGGAAGGCGCAAAACAAGTCGCTGCTGATGTTTGCTGCCGAGGCCTACAACGTCGAGATGGGAGTGTCGAACGAAATTTTCCCGAACGAACGATCCGCGGCCGCGGGTTGCGTCTTCAATTCGATACCGGAAGACGCCACGAATTCCGCGGCCGAGACCGGGAACGGAGGCGGCGAGGCGAATTCCGACATCACCAACTTCGCGATGTTCATGCGCCTGTCGGCGCCACCTACGCCGGGACCGTCGTCGACTTCGACGCAGAGCGGCGCAGCACTGTTCAACAGCACCGGCTGCAGCTTGTGCCATACGACTTCGCTCACTACCGGGCAATCGCGTTATACGGGAATGGCGAACGTCACCTACCATCCGTATTCGGATTTCGCGCTGCATCATATGGGTTGGGGGCTGGCCGATCGCATCAGCCAGGGAGCAGCCACCGGAGACGAGTTTCGAACTGCCCCACTCTGGGGCCTTGGGCAGCGTTTGTTTTTCCTGCATGACGGCCGCACGTCGGACTTGTTGCAGGCAATCGCGGCCCACGCGGGGCCGCAATCGGAGGCGAATGGCGTGATCAGTAAATTCAAGACATTAAGTCCATCGCAGGTACAGGACTTATTGAATTTCCTGAGATCGCTCTAGGACGCGTTCCACTGATCGTTGGGCATTCACTCTGGCCGCCGGAGGTCGGAGCAAGCCGCGACCACCACAAGGCCGGGAGTTCTTTCCCGGCCTTTTGTTTGTAGCGCCGGCGTCCCGCCGGCATTCAAAACGTCGGTGTACCGCCCTGACTCGTTCTTCACATCATCATGGGACTTAGTCTCTGCCTAGGAACCGTCGCCATTCGCTGTCCCGCCAGGCCACCGGAGTGACCGGGGTCACAGACGCCTGTACCTGCGGCCGCTAACGTCAAGAGAACTAAGTTCGATGGAGGAACCGGCTTTCATGGCGACCGTTACCCAGACCAGCACGCGAGTTCTGAATCCCACTCTGGCCCAAAAAATCATGAGCGCCGAAGAGGCTGCGGCCTTGATCCGCTCCGGGGACCAGGTCGGGATGAGCGGCTTTACCGGCTCCGGCTATCCGAAGGCGGTTCCAGTCGAACTGGCGCGACGCATCGCCGAGGCGAACTTCCGCGGGCAGAAATTCCAGGTCAGCGTATTTACCGGAGCGTCCACCGGCCCCGAACTGGACGGCGCTCTCGCCATGGCCGGTGGCATTCACCTGCGGCTTCCCTATCAGTCAGATCCTGAAACCCGCAAGCGCATCAACGCCGGCGAAATTGACTACATGGATATCCACCTCAGCCATGTGGCGCAATTCGTCGAGTATGGATTCCTCGGCAAGCTGGATGTGGCGCTCATCGAGGTGACCGCCGTGCTCGAAGACGGCCGTCTGATTCCCAGCTCTTCCATCGGAAATAACAAGACCTGGGTCGATCAAGCCGACCGCGTGATTCTCGAGGTGAATTCGTGGCAGCCGGTTGCGCTCGAAGGAATGCACGACATTTATTACGGGCTCGAGGCGCCGCCCAAACGCGGGCCGATTCCGCTCGTTCGCCCAGGCCAGCGCATTGGCTCACCCTATCTCGAAGTTCCTGCCGAGAAAGTCGTCGCCATCGTGCTCACCGACGCGCCCGACCGCAACAGCGCGTTCAAAGCGCCCGACGAAGCCTCGCGACGCATTGCCGGCCACATCCTGGAATTCTTGAGTTGGGAGGTGCAGAAAGGCCGGATGCCGGCAAACCTTCTGCCACTTCAATCAGGCGTCGGCAACATCGCCAACGCCGTCCTGTTCGGACTGGAGGAAGGAAAGTTCGAAGACCTGACTTCCTACACAGAAGTGATTCAGGACGGCATGATCCGGCTGCTGAAATCCGGCAAGCTGAGCTGCGCATCGGCCACCGCGTTCTCTCTGAGTCCCGAGATGCTGACGGAGGTCAACGCCAACATGTCGAGTTATCGCGACCGCATCGTCCTCCGGCCGCAAGAGATTTCAAATCACCCGGAGATCATCCGGCGACTCGGCGTGATCGCGATGAACGGCATGATCGAAGCCGACATCTACGGCAACGTCAACTCCACGCATGTTATGGGATCGCGCATCCAGAACGGAATCGGCGGCTCCGGCGATTTCGCCCGCAACGGATATCTCTCGATTTTCATGGCCCCATCCATCGCGCAGCGCGGCACAATCTCGACCATTGTGCCCATGGTCAGTCACGTCGATCACACGGAGCACGACGTGCAGGTGGTCGTCACGGAACAGGGACTTGCGGATTTGCGCGGGTTGTCGCCTCGGCAGCGAGCGCACCTGGTCATCGAAAAGTGTGCATCACCCGACTACAAGCCGCTACTGCTTGACTACCTGGCGCGTGCGGAGAAATTGTCGTACGGGAAACACACTCCACACCTATTAACGGAGTCCCTCGGTTGGCACAACCGCTACTTGCGCAGCGGCAAGATGCGGCCTTCCGAAGAGAACTAAACGGAGCGACGCAGAAGCTGGAGGGCCTCATGGTGGAGGGACGGGGCGTCTCGCCCGTCCAGCCGGGCCGGGACGCCAGGCGCTCTATTCTTCGATCTTTAAATTATTCTGCCGCGTAGTACCCGTCACGCGTCTGCACCGCGAGATCCTTCCCTTTCGCGGCCAACTGGATCTTGTGATAACCACCTGTGGCGTTCGCGCGGTCTGGTGTATACCCGATGCTGTACTGGTTGCGCAGTTCCTCTTCGATTTGCGCGTAGATCTGATCAACCGTCAGCTTCTTCGAGACTTCAAACATCCGGCCGCCCGTTTCTTTTGAAATCCGCTCGAGAATCTTCTTGCCGTCGGGCCGCTGCTCCTGCTGCGGGTACCGCTGCCTGCCGCCTCCGGGCCGTCCCATGCCCCCACCGCCGCCCCACGGGCCGCCCATGCCGAAGCCTCCTCGGCGCTCACCATTTCCTTCGTCGTCCTTGTAGAGGATCGAGTAAACCGCCGTGTCCGCTTTCTGTGCCGTCGCGATTGCAGTCTCGAGGCTCTCCTTGCTGCCGCGGTCCACGCCATCCGACAACACGATCAACGCCTTGCGGCCCTGCTGCTTCTTCATCAATTCATCCGAAGCCAGATAGATCGCGTCATAGAGCAGCGTTCCTCCGCCGCCCATGCGGTGACGCCCCTGTCCCCTGCCACCGCCTCGGTTGTCGTCTCCGTCGCGGTCGCCTCCCTGATCATTCGGATCCCCACCGCCCGTTTGCTTGAACTGCGGCTGCGGCGTCGTTAGCTTACCGAGTGCGGCTTCGAGCTTCTCGTTCGAATTCGTCAGATCCTGCAGAAGTTCAACCTCGCGATCGAAGTGGATCACGAATGCCTTGTCCTTGTCCGCGCGCATCATTTGATCAAGAAAGCCGTGGCTCGCGCTGCGTTCCTGATCCAACACGCGCCGCTGACTCATGCTGGTGTCGACCATCAGTCCCAACGTCAACGGCAGATCGGACTCGCGCGTGAAGTAGTGAATGCTTTGCGGACGACCGTCCTCTGAAATCGCGAAGTCGTCCTTGCCCAGCGTGTTGACGATCTTCCCATGCTTGTCGCGCACGGTCGCCAGGACGTTGACCACATTCACCTTCACCGACATGGTAGCCACGGACTGGTTCGCCTGGTCGGCGCCGGTTTTTGGCGCCGAGTCCTTCGCCGTGGACTGCGCCAGACTGGCAAGTGCCCACATCATCAAAGACATGAGGGCAAGGATCACCACACCAAATCCGCACGTTCGCTTCAATTTCATGAGCTGAATCCTAGATTTTCGCTGATCGGGGCCCGCGGGCAGGCACAACGTTACTGGCCGCACGCAAGCGGAGTCTACCGTTTGGTGAGAACCCCCGCAAAGCGACTTTGGTTGTTAGGCGGGAGGTAAAAGTTTGTAAAGACGGGTCGACGCAATCGCAAATAGGTCGGCTCTAGCTTAGCTTCTCGTTTCTCCGGTGTGCTGACCGATTTCCTTCCTGCTAGGTGTTTTCTTATAGTTTGGTCACGAAGTGATCACTTCTACTGCGGCTAACTCCCGTTCGAAACGGGAGGAGCCCGGCCGCTCAGATGTCCGGTACGACTCCCTCGGGTCGGAGTCCGGCAAGCGTCCGCATGGTTAAGCCCGGGTCACACGGATCGTTTCCATCTCTGGCTCTAGTTTTAGAATAGCAATTTGGGCAGGGTAATTGAGACAGTTGCGCGGGAAATATATTTGGCGTGAATTGAAAGCGTTGCGGGGAAAAGTGCGATTTTGGGGGCTTGACAAGCGTGGAGATCGCAGTTGGAGGACGCATCACGACCCCACTCAACCGTAAAGAACGCGATTGAATGGGGCGCTCAAAGTTGTGTAGGGTACCCATGCGAGGGCGAGACGCCATCCCACCCCAGCAAGCCAAAATCGGGCTCGCCGGGGACCCCAACCTCGCGACAGCCGGCGGGACGCCGGCGCTACAAATCTGCGGGAGCTTCGCTCCGCCGGACAGCCGAGGACGCCTGCACCCCATCACGCCAAAACCGTGTGCGGGCGGCTGTCCCCGCGTGGTCCCTGCCGACTTCGATGGGCGGGGGCGCCCGTCACTCCACGCGCATCCACGGTAAAACTGGGCGTGGCTCGCGGAAACACTTCAGACCAACTTACGACGTGTGCATGTCGCGACAGACCAGCGCTGAATCCAGGAAGAAGCCGAGGCCCAGCGTGAACGGAATCGCTCCGAACGAAGCTGCCACCCAGGCGTCAGGCTCGACCCGCCCAATCAGCGAAAAAGTAATCACATAGCCAACTGCAGCCGCTACCAACAGAATGCCAGCCCGCCGCGAGCGCGCTGCCGGGGGAAGCTCGGCTTGCATCGGGACGTTCACGCCTCGAGCGATTGCGGCCAGGCGCTCCTCGGTGCGCAGCTTATTCACCCGGTAGTAGGTGTACATTGCCATCCCACCGAGCGGGATGCTGAATAGCATGACCACCGCCGCCAACCCTGTGATGTCGTTCATAGTCTGCACCTCATTTGACGCCGAACCGCGTCGCGAATTCCTAAAGTTCACAGTCACTTGAAAGTACGGAGGGTCGATGAAGAAAGTTCCACGCCGTTTGGGGAACTCTTCAAGACGCGCCCGCCCATCAGATTTCCCGATGGGACGCTCGCTTTTTCCTGATTTGGAATGAAAGCGAAGCGAGGTTTCGGGAGGGTTTTCGCCCTTGAAATAGTGCAACTACGCGTTGTTGATGTCCCCCCAAAATCACAGGCATAAGAGCAAGGCCAGCTGAGGAATTTCCGGACGTTTCCGGGCATTTTGCATAAAACTTCTTGATTGGCCTGATAAGGTCTTTTTATTGGCCGCTCATTCCCCGCCACGGTAACCTAATTTGCTATCAACCAGCTGGCCGACTCCCCTATACGAGCGAACGCCCAAATTCAAGGAGACTCATGTCGAACGAACTGCGGAATTTCCTGGCTCTCTCTTACGAAGAGTTGGAAGAACTGAACCTGAAGGCCAAGGAACAGCGCAAAAACCGTGTTGCGACCGATAAAGTTCAGGAAGAGCGCCTGAAGTACCTGACCGACGAAAAGCGGCTGAAGGCCGTCACCGTTCTTTTTAGCGACCTCGAAGGCCGTCTGCACATGCTCGACTACGACAAGAAGTTCCTGATCAAGAGCTGGGACAACCTGACCTTCGACGGCTCGTCCATCCGCGGTTTCACCGCGCAGCGCGAAAGCGACCTGCGACTGGGCATCGACTGGGGCGCCTTCTATTGGGGTCCATCCGACATTTTTGGTGGCGGCAAAGTGTTGGTGTTCGGCGAAGTCATCGACAAAAACGGAGCCCCGTACAGCGCCGACATCCGTGGCGTGCTCAAGGGCTTTGCCAGGAAGCTGTACGACGACGAGGGCTACACGCTCAACGCGGCGAATGAGATCGAAGGCTTCCTTTTTAATGGACCTGATGCAGAGCGACATTATTACCAGACGGGTAAGTTCGAGTACGTAAACACTGGCGGCTATTACCACTCTTTGCCGGGCGACCTCCTACGCACATTCATCGATACGACGGCCGAAGTGCAGCGCGCGATGGGCTTCCAGAACGAAAAGGATCACCCCGAAGTCGCGCCCTCTCAGTTCGAAATCAACTATGGCTACGGCGAAGTGGTGCAGGCGGCCGACCAGATTCAACTCTACAAACTGGTATGCCGTCAGGTCGCGACAACCATGGGCCTCACGGCTTCCTTCCTACCCAAGCCCGTGGTCGGCGTAAACGGAAGTGGCATGCACACGAATGTCTCCATCAGCGAGAAAGGCAAGAATCTTTTCTGGGATCCCAAGGGCGAAGAAAAGCTGAGCAAGCTCGGCTGGTCATTTGTGGACCGCATCCTTACGCATGGCAATGACCTCTGCCTGCTGCTGAACGCCAGCGTCAACGCCTACCGCCGTCTCGATCCCCACTTCGAAGCGCCCAACCAGCTAAAAGCGTCGCCCGTTGATCGCGGTTCGATGATCCGCATCCCGATCGGTAATCACAACAGCATGCGCGTGGAAGTCCGTTCGGTGAGCCCGGATTCGAATCCTTATCTCGTGATGTATTCGATCTTCCGAACCGGCATCGAAGGCGAGACCGCCAAGATCAAGAATCTGCGCCAAGCCGAGCGTTACCTGCCTGACAACATCTACGATGCCTTGGCGAATTTCCGCAAGGCCGAATGGACCAGCAAACTGCTGGGTGAAGACGTGAAGGGACGCTACGCCGACCTGAAGCAGGCCGCCGCCGATCGCTGCCCGCGCGCGCTAGGGACGTTCGTCAAGGCGCCCGAGGTGCAATACCACCACGAGGTCTATAACCAGTTCCTGTGGAACTTGTTCTAGACTGCTGAGTTGTGTTGGCAGGTTGTCATTGAAAAAGCCCCGGCTCGGGTCCGGGGCTTTTGATCTGGTGCGTTCGACGCTCGCAGAGATTACCAAATCTGCGACGCCGACTCCATCCCGGCGTCGCCGCCCTGAGCGGGCGTAGCGGATCTTTCACGGTCGGCAGCACTCAACTCTTGGAGCAATTGCAGGTCGGCGCTCACGTCGCTCTTCGAGATACGGATCTCGCCCCTGTGCAGTTCCTCGCGCAACCGCGCCAGCATCATCTGGCGCGCCACTTCAGAAGATCCTGATTGCGTCAGGATGTTCGTCCGCGACAGCCCAATCTCGATTGGATCTTCCCCTTCCCGCAATACAAACAATGGGTGACCATTCTCGTCGATTTCCGGCACGGCCGTCGCTTGCACGCGTGACCACTTCGTCAGGCCCAGAGCCTCGTCATCTTCCGCGATGCCACGGCTGAGCTTCTCCAGGCGCTTCTGATATTCGCGGCGTTCTTCGGCGCTCAGCGGCATCTGGAGGTCATGATCCAGATTGAAGACCAGGGCATTGTGAGCAGGATCGAACCCGCCTCGTCCTGTGAAATAGGCTGCCGCGAAGCCCGCCACGATCGCCGGATGCCAGACCAGCAGCGGCACCATATATTTTTTCGCCTTAAATGCTGACTCGACCACACCACGCACTGGACGGCTGCGCTTCACCGTGCCCGGCACTTGCGGAATGATGTAGCTCGTCAGTTGCAACTCGGGATGATGCTTGCTGTAGTGGACCAGGCACTTGGCAATCTGCTTCGGCGTGGTTACGCCGAGGTCAGCGAGTACCGCGCGATGCAACGCGCTCGGATAGTAAAAGTTAATGATGCCTTTGACGAAGTCGGCACAGTTCGCCGACAGCAATTTGTAAAGTCCGACGTTGCGGCGCGCGTTGAAGATTTGGATCAGTTCGTCGTCTTTGTCCGCAGGCGTTTCGATCTGAAACGCGTAAAGGGTGCGGTCATAAGCGGCGCCGACCAGTTGATACCACGGTCCATCCGGCGTTTCGCCGTTCTTGCCATCCGTAATGATCGCTTCAAGATACTGCCGGCGATACCGATCACGCAGGAACGCCTCCAGCTTGGGATCGGCATAGAGAGGAACTTTCCCCGGCGAGTCGACCGCATACAGATAAGGAATCAGCGGCATGGCCAGCCAGTCATAGCCCGCGACCCCGTGATAGCGGCTGATGACGACGCCCATCTCTCCGGGCGTGCAACGGCGTAGAACCAGCGGAGTGTCCGCGCAAACCCGATCCAGATAAACGGCCGTGTGCCCGGTTCCGGCAAAGGTGCCGTCCACACTGTAGGGCTCTTCGAGCAGCAGCGTAGCGCCCGCATGCGCACGCACGCTGACGAACCCACAGCACAGGAGCACAAAAGCAAAAAATCTACTGCGACTCATATACATCTAAACTCACTACTCCAGACAAAGTTTCCCTTGGATGTTCGTGGCCCACACCCCGGCAAGGGCTTACTTGATTGTTATGAGTTTGATGCGAAATTCTGATTCAGAACAGGTAACCGATGGGTAGGTTCATCGTTTCAAGCTAGGGTCAATACCTGATGGCAGACTTCGAGGTCGAGGACGCAAGACGTTTGTTTTGTGGGATTTAAAGGAGGGCCGGCGGGTAGGTTTCAATCCCGATAATTTCACTTTGCTCGTATCACCAATGAGCCAAGCCGGTCAGGAAGGACGATCCGAGTGTGCAAGTCCTTTCAACGCACGAGCAACTCTGTCAAGGTGTGCATCTCGCGAATTACGACGCCATAGGTCACCAGAAACGCGAGAAGCGAACCTACAAAGGCCGATCTCACATACCATTCGACAGACGATTGTGAGCGCCGCTGGCGTGACGGGTCCCAAATCACCAAGCGCTCGATGCGCGCGTTCACCGAAGCCAGTTCCCCTTGAACAAGAGCCGTTGTCAGCGCCAGATTCGGTTGAGTTGCCGCCAGCCGTGACAACTTGATCAGCGCGGCGGCCAGGTCAAGAGCTTCGCTCGTGGAGGTTACAGCCTCATCGTCGGCGGCCATCTCCTCGGCGCCACTCCACGCCGATTCCAGTGCAGACATCCCTGGAAAAATACAAACGCGGAACAGCAGTTTCTTCAGATTGTCTTTGCGGCGGACGTGAGCGATTTCATGCTTGAGGGCAGCATCCAATTCCTCGGGAACGAGCACCGCGGCGGCTGAGCCTGAAACAAGAACGCGCGGCGAACAAACCCCAGTCAGAGTCAGCGAAGGAACCTCTGGCAGAATCTCGAAAATGCGGACGGGCCCAAGCGCGGGCATTTCGGTTGCCCCCTCCAGCCACGTCTCCACGGTTCTCGTCGTTCGCACATAAGCTAGCCATGCGTTGTAGGCACCCGCCACGAAAAGAAGAGCGCATCCCACAACTAAAGCGAGTGGGATCTCGCCCATCGTCTCTGACGAGACCCGCGGCTCCAGCAGCAGGAACGAAGGAATCACGAACGTCGCGCATATCAGAAGCGCAGCCGCCAGCGGCAGGACACGCAAGAGGAAGAGCACGTCCGCCATGCGCCGCGCCGGGAACTTGTGGGCGGCTCGCGCCACAACTCTCCAGCCGCGTGCCACCGCAATCGAGAAGGCACAATAAAAAAGGAAGAAGAAAGCAAGCGAGACACCCAGACAGCGAAGCAGAAAGGTCATACTTCATCCTGCTTGCGCAGTTCTCGTCGCTTACGATCTACGAGTTCCTGAAGCTCATCAAGCAGTTGAATATCGTGCTCGGTTACCGCCTCCACCAGGTAAGACAGAGGTAGCGACGATGGACCGGACTCCAGCAGTTGACGGATCGCCTGTCCAGCCGCGGCCCTTTGCATCTGTTCCTGAGTCACGCACGGAGAGTAGCGAAAAGCGCGTCCCTCGGGTACACGAGTGAGCAGATTCTTCTTGAAGAGGCGGTCAAGGGTGGTCATCGCCGTGGTGTAAGCGATGGTGAGTTTTCCGTTCTCGAGAATCTCGCGAACGGTGCCGTTGCCGCGCGCCCAGACCTCTTGCAGCAGTCGCTGCTCGAGCGGTCCAAGCTGCGCCAGAGATGGTTTGGAACCAAAGAAACGATTCACTTCTCCCCCATTTGATCGTTGGATTTTATCGTAGGCGAGGAGAGCGGAGGAAGGGGAATCGCTATTCCGAAAGCGTATTGAGACCACAGAAATTCTGCGAGTTCACTACTATCGCGGCAGTCGTCAGGTTGCAATCCCCATGTTTTCTGAGAAAATCGCAGGCATGGAGCCCGCGGACAAAAACCGGCCTGTCTCTGGAACCGCAAGCCCTTTCCAGCCCGGGACGATGGTCGTCGTCACGCTTTCAAATCCCCGAGAAAAACTTTGGGGAACCATCCTGGCATTGAGCCCGGAAGGTCTGAGCATGCGCGGAATTGAGCTCGCGTCTTTTGAAGACCTGGTCGCACTCGTCAAAGAGGGCGAGCCGTTCTCGCTGGGCGTGGTCTTCTTTCCGATGCACCGCGTGGAGCGCATGGAACTCGATCTGCCCGATGGAAACATCCCCTCGCTCTCGCAGCGTTTCAGCGCGAAGACCGGCCTCGATCCTGCAAGCATGCTGATCGCTCATTCGGTCGTGGCGCAGGAGCACGCGTGAAGCTCTCGCAACTGCTCACTGCGCCGAACCAGCTGACGATGCTGCGCATGCTGTTCCTGCCCTTCGTCGTAATCAGCCTGGTGGACCGGCGCTATCTGATGGCGCTGGCTCTGTTCGTGCTGGCCGGAGTGAGCGACGGCCTCGACGGCCTGCTTGCACGCCGCCTGCATCAGCAGACACTCCTCGGGCAATATCTCGACCCGATCGCCGACAAGCTGCTGCTCAGCACGCTGTTCCTGGTGCTCTCGATCCTGCACAAGATTCCGTGGAAGTACACGGTCATGGTATTCAGCCGCGACATCGCGATCCTCGTCACGAGCGCGGTTCTCTACACGATCGCCGGACTGCGTAACTTCAGCCCAAGCATCTTTGGAAAAGCCAACACTTGCGCACAGATCGCGGCGGTCTTCTTCGTGATGTTGTTCGAGATCTACCGCGTTCCGGCGGTATGGATCGCACGCACCGTGATGCTCTGGGCGACCTTCGCCTTCACGGCGATCTCGTGGGTGCACTACGCCTTCCTGGTGCAGACCAGGCTAAGGGCACAGCACGAGGCGGGCCCCCAGCCGACTTCCAAGAAGCAGGTCGCCTAGGCGTGCGATTACTCGCCGACGGCCGCGTCAAATCTCACGAAACGGATCTCTCGACATGGCTCACGATCCCGAACGCAATCTTTGTGATCACCAAGCCCTCGCGCCGTCGTTGACAGGGATAGCTACAAGGCTGGCGTAAATTCACACCCCTCCATGTCTGTGCGGAGGACGCATAGTTCACTTAACGAGGAGTAGTCAAGCAAGTCGCGGAAGCACTGAAGAGGGCGCCCTCACGGGCGCCCGGTTACGTCATTATTGGTTCGTGCACGCGAAACTCAGTCCTCGCGGCGACAAGGGTTCGTGTTTAGTACCCTCCGAAAGTCATTAAACCGGAAGGTAGGCACCCCACCCGCGGCAGGATAGGTGAGTTCCAACAGGGGTCCGTACTCCGTGGTCGAGCTTCCGCCGAAGGTATTGCTTGTCCCGGGGATGTGAGCACCCCCCAGCTGCCAAACGCAGTTCTCGCCCTCGTCGCTTGCGGTGGTATAGAGGGGATAAAACGGGGCCCCCGGGGGAGGATTCACACAGCCTTGGCCTGGATGCGCGTCTGCCGGATTGGAGACGAATCGCTGACATGGCGGGTTGGTGGAAAATTCAATCCTGGGTAGGTCGGTTTCAAAGCCGACCCGGCTGTAGTTTTTCAATTCCCCTTCTCGATCCCGGAAAAGTGGACTTGTAAAGCGTATCGGCTGGGCGTGCAACGACCTGTCCGTCCTGCGGTTGGTGGAAGTTCCTGGCCAGGCTAACTGGTATGGCACACCGTCGAAGTCGTCGTCTTCGCCGAAGCACCCCCCGACGGGAACCAGTCCAAGCGACGCGTTGAAGGATGCGTCGAAACACCCCACGTCATCCACATCTGCGCCTCCTGGGTCATTCACGCTAGCCTGAGTGCAACTTCCGCCCTCTGAACTGACCGCGCTGCAATATTCGAAGTGCCCGATTTCATCGGAGAACGCGATGCCGTATGAGTGAGCCGCCCAGGGCACCCTTGTGTGTTCGTTCGAGGTGGCGTACATGGGGTGAAAATCATAGGGAATGTTATGGGTGTTGAAATCACAGTTCGTTCCATTGGGGTCATAGAGGATTTCGGCAAACCCGTTCGCTGCACTTGAGACCATGAACCCACTTTCCCGACTCGTGAGATCATTCACCGTAACCTTCAATCCGTGTTGTGTATCAACAAGGATCACTTCCAGTTCGTCACCCGAGTTCATAAACAGCGTCTCAGAGTTGATCGCGACGAAGGGACCGAGCGGGCTCGGCGATCCGGGCGGGAAGGGGATGCCGTCCTTCTGGATGTACGCAAAGTTGACGTACTCGATGGCGCCTCCGCAAGCGGCATTGTTGCCCTGGCCGGTGTTGTAGTTTTCTGAGAGGCTGTCGATGTTCAGAGCGGCACACCAGCGGGTTGGGTCACAACTGATGACCGCGCCCGGCGGGTAGAACTGCATCTCCATGAATGCCGTCCCCGGGTGGTGGCCAATGTAGCCTCGCTTTGCCGGGTCCGAGCCATCGAAGATGTTGCTGTCGCTATCGGGCGTGCAAAGGATGTTTGGCCCTACCAGAGATCCCCCTGGATTGGGGGCGGACTGATCGTCGCACATTGCCATGCCGAGCCAGAAGGCCGGATGAAGTTGGAAATTAAAGGTTCCACCGGTGCCGTCCTGTTTAGGAAGAGTGGGTGGATCCTTTGGCAGCCGCAATCGGTAAATGCTGCTGTTCCCTGAGCCGCGAACATCGGAATAGAACAGTAACGAGGGCTCGTCATGACCGGTGTATGCACCCCAGTACCCTATAGGGTCAAAGACTTCGGTGCACAGAATGCCGGTCCGTTCGTTGCAGTCAAGGGCCCTTCTCGGAGATGTTGAGGCACTCTGGGCAGAGGCCAGGTACGCCAAAACCGAGACTACGAAGCAGGACAAAACTAGTTTTCGCATCGTTACCTCCACTGTGCGATTTCCAATCGAAAGATTGTGGCCCAAAGTCTTCTCGGCCAACGCGGGCCCGGGGGAAACGGCAAAGCGATAGTCGAAGGTCGGCCCTGTGCAACGGCAGCTTATCTCCGCCGTTACGCCGGGCAACGAAGGAACGCGCAAATAGCAATCGTCAAACCAGTGTTCACCAGGAGTGAAGGCGAGGGAAGGAGCCTTCGAATGGACCCATTTGTGTACCCGATGGCCTCCGCGCCATCGGAGCTCAGTTCTTAAGACCCAGGTTGGGCGACCGGAGAAGACAAGACCGTTGGCACTTCTACTGCCACTGTTCATCGGTGTCAAGAAAAAATAGAGCAACACGAAGACTACACTCTGTGTAAGGAAGATCAGGTAGCGCACTCACCGTTTTAGAGTTCCTACACGGCAATGGCCTACCTTTGGGTTTGGCTTCAAAATGCCTGAAATCCCAGGTCCCGCTGTCCCGCTCTCCCCGTTGATCCCCGCTGCCACTCCACTTGTTCCCCGCGCCTGTGGCAGCACAGCACATTAGGGAACAGCCGGGGCCACGGCCGAGGGGAAATTTCCCCACCCTTTGGCTATCCCCGCTCTGTCATTGACCCCTTTTCTACCCTCCCCCTAGAATGACTGGTTCGAATCAATCGCTGTTTTTATCTTGGCCTTCTTAATTTTTGCTCTTTTCTATCTATGGCCCTGCGCCTTTTCAACACCATGTCAGCCCGGGTGGAGGAGTTCCGCCCGCTCCAGCAAAACGAAGTTCGCATGTATGCCTGCGGCCCCACGGTCTACGACTACGGGCACATCGGGAACTTTCGCACTTTTGTTGCGGTCGATATCCTGCTGCGCTTTCTGAAGCAGAGTGGCTATCACGTCCGCTACGTCATGAACATCACCGACGTGGATGACAAGATCATCCGGAATTCGGCGAAGGCAGGAGTGTCGGTGCAGCAATACACGGCCAAGTACGAAGAGGCCTTCCTCGAAGACTCGGCGACCTTGAACATCGAGCGGCCGACGCTGGTGCGGGCGACTGAGCACATCCCGGAAATGGCAGACTTTATCGCCAAGCTCGAGAAGAAGGGTCTGGCGTACCGGACGGACGACGGTTCGTACTACTTTCCGATCGCGAAGTTCCCGCAGTACGGCAAGCTCTCGAAAAAAGACTTCTCCGGGATGGAGGACGGCGCTCGGGTGGATGTCGACGAATACGAGAAAGACAATGCTCGCGACTTTGCGCTCTGGAAAGGACCGAAGGAGGGCGAGGCATCGTGGCAGACGCCGCTCGGCGTGGGCCGGCCGGGTTGGCACATCGAGTGCTCGGTGATGTCGATGCGGGAGTTGGGAGACACTTTCGACCTGCATGCCGGTGGTGAGGATCTGATTTTCCCGCACCATGAGAACGAGATCGCGCAGTCAGAGTCGCTGACTGGAAAGACCTTCGCAAACTTCTGGTTCCACTCACGCTTCCTGCTGGTCGAAGGCGAGAAGATGTCGAAGAGCCTGGGGAACTTCTTCACCATCCGTGACCTGGTGCTGAAGGGATATAAGCCGTCGTCGATACGCTACTTGTTGTGCTCTGTTCCTTATCGCAACCAGCTCAACTTTACGTTCGACGGCTTGCGGCAGGCGGCCACTTCGGTCGATAGACTGCGCAATTTTCGATTGCGATTGTCGAGTGCGAACCTTCCGGCCGGATCGGACGAGGCCATGCGCAAACTGGCGACGGAGACTTCCGAGCGCATGAAAGCGGCGCTCGAAGATGATTTGAATACCGCGCAGGCGCAGGCGGCAATCTTTGAGATGGTGCGAGCCGCCAACGCGGCGCTCGATGCTGGAGAGATGCGGAAAGACGATGTCGCCCCACTCCTGGCTGCCGTCGAGAAGTTCGACGAGATCTTCGCGGTCCTGGCGGACGACGATGTCCCCAAGATGCAGGCGATCCTGGAATGGGCGCGCGCCGAGGGCCGCGAGAAAGACATCACGCCGGAGGCGCTGTCGATTGCCGGAGCGGGAGGCTTGTCGGACGCGGTGATCGAGGGGAAGATTGCCGACATGACCGCCGCACGCGCGGCGCGGGACTTCAAGAAGTCAGACACGATCCGGGCCGAACTAATCGAGGCGGGAATCCTCGTCGAGATTACGAAAGATGGGATACGGTGGAGAAGGAAGTAGAAGAACAGGTCTCAGGTTTTAGGTGTTAGGTCTTAGGAAAATCGCCCAATGTTTCGGTAGTCTGTGTTGCGTTGAAGGATCAAGTCTTCAGTAGTGCCTGCATCGAAATCGGCGGCGAGACGCCGGTGTTCCACCTAAGACCCAAGACCTAACACCTAAGACCTGTTCTCGAAGGCGTTTGCCAGGCGCAGGATGGTGGCCTCGTCGAAGTGCCGGCCGAGAATCTGCATACCGATGGGCAGGTTTTCCCGCGTGCGGCCACACGGAATCGAAATCCCTGGAATGCCCGCTAGGTCAGCTGTCACCGTGTAGATATCCGCCAGGTACATCGCGAGGGGATCGTCCACTTTTTCCCCCAGTTTGAACGCCGCGGTCGGGGTGGTCGGGGTCACGATCGCGTCGACTTTCTTGAATGCCTCGTCGAAATCACGCGTCAGGAGCGTGCGGACCTTTTGCGCTTTCAGATAGTAGGCATCGTAATAACCCGCGCTTAGCGCGTAGGTCCCGAGCATGATGCGGCGTTTCGCTTCCGCACCAAAACCCTTATCGCGGCTGCGGCGGTACATATCCGACAGTGTGCGGACGCCTTTGGCGCGGTATCCGTAGCGCACGCCGTCAAAGCGCGCGAGATTCGACGAGGCCTCTGCGGTCGCAACGATGTAATACGTCGGGATCGCATATTCGCTGTGGGGAAGAGAGACCTCGACAATCTCGCAACCGAGTTTGGCGAACTGCTGGATTCCGTCCTCGACAGACTTGCGAATCTCTGGCTCCAGTCCCTCACCGAAATATTCCTTGGCCACACCGACTTTGAGGCCGCGCACAGGCGTTTCGAGTTCAGCAACGTAGTCGGGAACGGGCACCTCGGCGGAAGTCGCATCCATTGGATCGCGGCCCGCGATTGTTCGCAGAACAAGAGCCGCGTCTTTCGCGGTCTTGGTCAGCGGGCCAATGTGGTCGAGCGACGAAGCGAACGCGATGAGCCCATAGCGCGAGACGCGGCCATAGGTCGGCAACACTCCGACGACTCCGCAGAAAGCGGCGGGTTGGCGAATCGATCCGCCCGTATCCGAGCCCAACGTGGCCACTGCCATATCCGCGGCGACAGCCGCGGCCGATCCGCCAGATGATCCGCCAGGAACACGCGTCTTGTCGCGCGGGTTGCGTACCGGACGAAATGCCGAGTTCTCGTTCGACGATCCCATCGCGAACTCGTCGCAGTTCAGCTTGCCCAGCACGACCGCGCCCGCCGACTCGAGCCGCGCAACTGCCGTGCAATCGTAAGGAGGAATGAAGTTGCCGAGTATCTTCGAGCCCGCCGTGGTTCGCACGCCGCGAGTGCACATCACGTCTTTAACAGCAACTGGGACTCCACCAAGTGGAGGCAGGGTTTTGCCTTCGGCGGCCATGCGGTCGATGCGATCGGCCTGCTCCAGTGCGCGCTCCTTCGTGAGGGTAAGAAATGCGCCGATCTCGCCGTCCTCTTTTTGAATGCGTTCATAGAAAGACTCGACGAGGACCATGGAGGTGGTCTTGCGCTCCTGGATGGCGGAGCGGGCGGCGTCGATGGTGAGGGCGGTGAGGTCCATAAGGACGGCGACGTCTAGCGCTCGATCACCTTCGGGACCTGGAAGAAATTTTCGTCGGGATCGGGCGCATTCGCCAGCGCTTCTTCGTGCGGGAGAGACGTCCGCAGTCCGTACAGAATGTCCTCGCGCGAGGCGTAGGCAAACCGTTTGCTACCCTGCTTGCTTTGATCCACGCCGTAGCGGTCGGATACCTGCGCCATCGGCTCAACATTATCGGTGTTCAGGCGGCTCAAGCTGTCGACGTAGTTGAGAATGGAATTCAGGTCGCGGAGCATGCGCGCGCTTTCTTCCTCGGTCAGTTCGAGATTCGCGAGGTCGGCAACGTAGCGGACGTCTTTTTCGGTGACTTTCATTATTCTTCAAATCCGGAGACAGCCTACGAGCCGTTCGGTTTGCGGACATCTGCAACGACGAACTCGATTCGAGCGACATCGTCCGCGCAAAATTTGTTGATCTGCGCCACATACCTCGCGGCAAGTTCTCGGAGTTCTTGGCGCCAGCCGGCATCGGCGACTTCGACGCGCAGAACGCCGTCATGGAAATCGAGCGCTCGGGTCCTCGCCGCCACCGCGCTGCCACAAGCCAAAGGCCAGGCCAGCAACGGGCCATCGCCTGCCGAGGCCTTGCGCAGTGAGCGGGAGACGATACCTTCCAGTGTTCTTCCGATTGGCTGCATGTCGTGGTTCGGGCGCTGCATGAAGATGTGATCTCGAAAGAGCTCTGATTTTACCATTCCGTTCGGAGCTACTTTTTCATCCCTTAAGCACGCGCAACTACTGCGGAGCAAATTCGCGCTCCACGAACTGCATCGCCTCTTCTTTCGATTGCAGGCGTCCTTCGAGCTGGCCGTCCTCGACGGCCGTCAGAATTTCCTTGAAGAGCGGTCCGGGACGATACCCGGCCGCAATGAGATCGTCACCGGTGACCAGCGGGGCGGGACGCATCTTCTCTGGCGGGATGGAGGCCAGCTTCTCTCTAGCAAATTCATAGGCGGTGAGAATGGCGTGGCTCGCCTGGCAGTCGAGACGATGCAGTTCGAGGTGCTCGTCGAATTGCGGCATGCGCAGGAATTTCTTCAGCGTCGACTCCTTCATCTGCAGCACGTGCGCAAAGCGCATGTGATTGTCGATCAGGGCCAGGATTTGCTCGGTGTCGTCGTTGGAGAAGCGCAAACGGCGGCAAATGGCTTCGCCCATCTTCACGCCAACCTCGACGTGGCCGTCGAAACGAATGCGATCGGGCGCTACCCGGAATGTGGGCGGCTTGCCGACATCGTGTAGAAGGGCTCCCCACGCCAGCGTCGGCGAACAGGGATGCGGCAGATTTTCGAGCAGCAGCAGCGTGTGCACGAACACATCGCCCTCAGGATGATACTGCGGTGGCTGCTCGACACCTTTCATCGCGGCGATCTCGGGCAGAACCTCACGCAGCAGGCCCGACTCGTCGAGCAGGAGAAAGGCTTGGCGGGCGTGGCCTTCGGTCAGCATCTTGGTTAACTCGTCGCGGATTCGTTCCGCGCTCACATGGTGAATGTGCGAGGCCAATTTCTGGATCGCGCGGAAGGTGGCGGGATCGATTGCATATCCGAAGCGGGCAGCGAAGCGGACGGCACGGAGCATGCGCAATTTGTCTTCGGTGAAGCGGCGCTCAGGATCACCGATGGCGCGCACGATGTGGGCCTCGAGATCGGCGCGCCCGCCGACAGCGTCGAGGACCTCGCCCGACATTGGATCCATCAGGAGACCGTTGATGGTGAAGTCGCGACGCTCGACGTCCTCGCGCGGATCCTTGCTGAAGCGCACGGCATCGGGATGGCGGCCGTCGGTGTAGCTGACGTCGGAACGAAACGTAGCGACCTCCACGACATCTGCCTTCGCAAACGGCAACGATGAAGAAGCAACGGTGTCATCCGGCGGCGATATCGCCGGTTCGTCGGGCGAACGATCCTCTCGCGGAATGGGTACCAGCACCACGCCAAATTGCGCGCCCACGGCGTAGGTTTCGGGGAAGATACGCATGACCTGATCAGGCGTGGCGTCGGTGGTCACGTCGTAATCGGCAGGTTGGCGTTCGAGCAGGAGGTCGCGCACACATCCGCCACACAGATAGGCCTGGAATCCGCGCTCGCGGAGGGTGCGGACGATATCGATGGCGTGCTGTCGGGCGGTGGGCATCTGTCACTGGCCTATTTCAAATAATATAGAAACAAGATGCCAGACACCCACATCCTCGGGATTGAGAGCTCGTGCGACGAGACGGGCGCGGCGGTCGTGCGTTCGGGCGAGAAGATTCTGTCCAATGTTGTTTTCTCGCAGATCGCAACGCACCAGCCCTATGGAGGCGTGGTCCCGGAACTGGCTTCGCGCGAGCACCTCCGGGCGATTGTTCCGGTCGTACGGAAAGCGCTCGCCGATGCGGGGCAAACCTATGAATCGCTCGACGCGATCGCGGTTACACAGGGTCCGGGCCTTGCCGGCGCGTTACTCGTGGGGATCAGCTATGCCAAGGCACTCGCCTTTGCTTTGGAAAAGCCGTTGATCGCCGTGAATCATCTCGAAGGGCACATTCACGCTGTGCTGCTCGAGGAGCGACAGAAAGGCAACCACGAGGTGAAGTTTCCCGTGCTGGCGCTGGTGGTGTCGGGCGGGCACACCCATCTCTATCTGGCCGAGCAAAGAGGAGACGGCTGGTCCTACGAAAACATCGGGCACACGCGCGACGATGCGGCCGGCGAGGCATTCGATAAAGTTGCCAAGCTACTGGGCCTGGGATATCCGGGTGGACCCGTGATTGATCGCCTCTCTGCGCACGGCGATCCGCACACGGTGAAGTTTGGGCCGTCACAGATCAAGCATCGCGACCGCAATGACCGCGGCAAGCCGCGAGATGCCAATCCGCGTTTCGACTTCTCCTATAGCGGGATCAAGACCGCGGTCTTGCGTTATGTCGAAACCCACAACCTGAAGGTGGCGGTGGAAGAGCGCAGACGCGCTCTGAGCGCGATCGCGAAGCCCAAGCTCGACGATTACCTGTCCGTGTGCGATCGCGAAACCCTCGGCCTCGTCGCGTCGTTTCAACGGGCGGTCGTGGAGGATCTGGTGGAGAAGACTCTGGTGGCCGCGCGCGCGTACGACGTCGCTACGTTATTTGTGACGGGTGGCGTCGCGGCAAACCAGGAACTCCGCACCACCTTCGAGAACCGGGCGGCTCAAGAGGGATTGCCGGTCTTCTTCCCGTCCCGACCGCTGTCAACCGACAACGCCGCGATGATTGCCGCTGCAGCTTACCCCAAGTGGCTGAGCAGAGATTTTGCGCCGATGGATTTCTCCGCGGATGCAGGCTTGCAACTACAGCAACTCTGAGTGATTTACTTCCCTGAGGCCTGCCCCTTTGCATTGCACAGGGGAGCAAGAGCGGTGAGCGCTTTTTCCAGCTGTTCCTGTATGTCGATGTCTTTGAAAATGGTGAACTCGGCGCGATTCTCCCGGCTGTCGTAGCCGCTGGAGCGGCCTGTCACGATCACGATGGGAACGCGCGCCGTGCTGGGCTCTTTCTTGATGGCGGTGATCAGTTCGCTTCCGCCCATCGCGGGCATCTGCATGTCGGTGATCACCAGCGCCGGGACCATGCGGCTCAGAATCTCCAGCGCCTCAACGCCGTTGGAGGCGGATTCCACGGCAAATCCCCGATCTTCCAGAAATCGGCAGATCGTGTGTCGGATCACCATGGAGTCGTCGACAACCAAAGCAACCGCAGCCATGCACGCCCTCAGAACGAGATTCCCCGACCCCGACGGTAGCAAGACGGCGTACCAAAGACAACACACCGAGGACACGAAGCCATTACCTCCGTCATGACGGATGTAAGCGTTTACCTCGATCTGGCAACCGGAATGTTGGGATTGTGTGGCGGGACGCTAAACCTCTTCTGACTGGGTTCGCTCTTCGATCGCCATGTCTTTGAATTCGCTGGACTCGAAGACCTCACCGCACTCCAGACACTCGACGTATTCGGTGTCTTCATCGCGGCTGACGATCTGCACACGCGGGTGCTTACACTGATTCATGTTCCTTCTCGGCTGGGGGGGTTGCGACAGCGGTTGGGTTCATAACTCCGGAGGGTTGATCTCAAAACCCGGCAAGCCTCTCAGGGGAGACTTTTGGGCCGGAAATTTCGGGTATTTTAGACCCGGGCCAAAGGAAGTCAAGTCCCCCGAAGTAACTCTTTTGTCTCGGCGATGTGGACCACAGCCGGGTCAGCTGGAACCGCCATTCGAAAAATCCGGCCAAAATGGTCGCAATCCGGTAAACCACTTAACATGTGGTAGTTACCACTCAATGGCTCCCTGCTACCGCTCCCTGACTCGGGTTGCGGGAAACGCCTCTCCGGGCTTAAAATAAAAGGCGACCCAAATAGTCGGATTTAAATCCGATCTAATTAGTCGGATACTTCGCGCGCATGCTCAAGCTCACCAAGAAGGCAGACTACGGATTGATGGCGATGAAGCATCTCGCCGAGCACGCGCACGAGGGAGCTTGCAGCGCCAAGGACGTGGCGGAGTCATACGGAATCCCGCCGGAAGTGCTGGCAAAGATTTTGCAGCGGCTGGCCAAGGCCGGGTTGCTGCATTCGCAGCACGGAATGAATGGAGGCTACACGCTGGCTCGCGACCCGAAAGAAATCTCGGCCTACGAGGTAATTCGGGCGATCGACGGTCCTCTTTTTATTACGGCGTGCATCACCGTGCGTGGGGAATGCGACCAGACCCAGCGCTGCACGATCCGCGAACCATTGCGTAAGGTGAATGAGAGCATCGAGGAAGTGCTGCGGCGCATCAAGATTGCAGAAATGACGGAAGCGAACGAAAGGGCTGGAGGCGACTCGAAGGCGCTCGCCCAATTAGTGAACCTGAGCTGACCAGAATCAGCTCGTGCCAGGTTTTAAGAACGAACGGTAGGAGACCGCGATCATGAGCACCGATGTAAAGACCCTCACCCAAGAGCAGCGCACCCCTGCTCCCGACGGCGTCAAGCTGCCCATCTACATGGACAATCACGCCACCACCCCCATGGACCCGCGGGTGCTTGAGGCCATGCTCCCCTACTTCATGGAGAAGTTTGGCAACGCTGCCAGCCGCAACCATCCGTTTGGCTGGACCGCGGAAGAGGCCGTAGAGCAGGCTCGCGAGCAGATCGCAAAGCTGGTCGGTGCCACCGCGAAAGAGATCATCTTCACTTCCGGCGCGACCGAGAGCGACAACCTCGCCATCAAGGGTGTGGCCGAGATGTACCGCGAGAAGGGCAACCACATCATTACAGCCGTGACCGAGCACAAAGCTGTGCTCGACACCTGCAAGCGTCTCGAGAAAAACGGCTATCGCGTGACTTACTTGCCGGTGCAGAAGGACGGGCTGGTCGACCTAGAAGACTTGAAGCGCGCGATCGACGACAAGACGATTCTGGTCACGATCATGGCGGCCAACAACGAAATCGGCGTTCTGCAGCCTATCCGCGAAATCGGCAAGATCTGTCGCGAGCGCGGCGTGCTGTTCCACACCGACGCCGTTCAGGCGATCGGTAAGGTACCCATCGACGTGAACAAGGACAACATCGACTTGATGTCGATCACCGCGCACAAGATTTACGGGCCGAAGGGTGTGGGTGCTCTGTATGTACGCCGCAAGAATCCGCGCGTGCAGATTTCGGCAATCATCGACGGCGGCGGCCACGAGCGCGGCATGCGTTCGGGCACCCTGAACGTTCCGGGAATCGTGGGCCTCGGCAAGGCCTGTGCGCTTGCGCGCGAAGAGATGACGCAGGAAAGCGTCCACCTGGGAGCGCTGCGCGATCGTTTGAAAGATCGCATAATGGGCCGGCTCGACGAGGTTTACATCAACGGCAGCATGGAGCACCGTCTGCCCGGCAACTTGAACATCAGCTTCGCTTACGTGGAAGGCGAGTCGCTGTTGATGGGCATCAACGATGTGGCGGTCTCGAGCGGTTCTGCCTGCACCTCGGCGACGCTGGAGCCATCTTATGTATTGAAGGCTCTCGGCACGGGCGACGATCTGGCGCACAGCTCGATCCGCTTCGGGATCGGCCGCTTCAACAACGAGGCGGAGGTGGATTACGTAGCCGATCGCGTCTGCGAGACAGTGGAGCGTCTGCGCGAGCTCTCGCCGCTCTACGAAATGGCGAAAGAAGGCGTCAATTTGAAAGACGTGAAGTGGGCGGCGGAATAAGAAACAAGTTTTCAAAGTTTCAGGGTTTCAAAGTTTCGAGGAAGCCCTGGAGCAGATTTGAGATCTGGGTTTCACCTCGAAACGATGCAACGTTGAAACCCTGAAACTTTTAGGCTTTAGGAGAGATAGACACATGGCATATAGCGATAAGGTTCTTGACCACTATTCCAACCCGCGCAACGTCGGCTCTCTCGACAAGAATTCGACCGAAGTGGGCACCGGACTGGTCGGCGCACCCGAGTGCGGCGACGTGATGAAGCTGCAGATCAAGGTGAACCCGGCGACCCAGGTAATTGAGGACGCCAAGTTCAAGACCTTCGGCTGCGGCTCCGCGATCGCGTCTTCCTCGCTCGCTACCGAGTGGGTGAAGGGGAAGACGGTGGACGAGGCCCTGCAGATCAAAAACACCGAGATCGTGAAGGAGTTGGCCTTGCCTCCGGTGAAGATTCACTGCTCGGTGCTGGCGGAAGACGCCATCCGTGCGGCCATCCACGACTGGAAGAAGAAGAATGGCGTGGAAGCGAAGGCTCACGCGCCGGCAGAGGCTCAGGCCAGCCACTAAACGGGCGAGATTCTGCGGGTTGTGATCTTGTGTCGCGGATCACAGACCGCGGTATGAGGCAGGCTTAGGCTCATGACTACTATGGCGGAAGAAACGACGAAGACGATCGCACCCCCGACACCTGCTGCCCCCGCGAAGGGGCTTCAGGTGACGGAGAAGGCAATCGCGAAGATCCGAAGCGCGATGGTGAAAGAAGGCATCTCGCCCACTGAGGGCGGGCTGCGCCTGGGCGTACAGGGTGGCGGCTGCTCGGGGCTGAGTTACAACATCCGCTTCGACACCCAGCCGCGCGAACGCGATCGCATCTTCCATTTCGACGACGTCCGTGTATTCGTGGACCCGAAGTCGTTCATCTACCTGCACGGTATGATCCTCGATTACCAGGAGACGCTGATGCAGCAAGGATTCGTCTTCGTGAATCCGAATTCAACCAAGTCGTGCGGCTGCGGCAGTTCGTTCTCGGCTTGATGGGCGTGACGCGGGCGCTCCGGCCCGTGCGGGGTGAGACGGCAGCGTAGAGTCGCGATGCGAGATTCTTGCACCCCAGGTTCTTTCACCACGGCGCCACCTTGTCTCCGGCCCGTGCGAATCCCAGTACGGGCGGCGTAACGGATGCGCGACCGTGGTGATTGTGTTTATGGCAGATGCTGAAACCAAATCGTCGTTGATCGTGCCGGGCGAGGCCACCTCGACTTGCTGGTCTTGTGGAACGATGCGTGCGGAACACTTCTGCAGCGCCTGCGGCAAAGTGCAACCGCCGGTGCCCGTGGACTACTTCACGTTCTTCGGGCTTCCGCGCAAGCTCAATGTCGACGTATCTGCCTTGGAGCGCGAGTTCTATCAACTCAGCCGCAAACTTCATCCCGATCTTTATTCGGGAGCAGATCCCCGCGAGCAGGAATGGAGCCTGGAGCAGAGTTCGCTGCTGAATGACGCGTACCGGACGCTGAAGGATCCGATCAAGCGCACCGAGTATCTGCTGCGCCTGGAAGGCGTGGAACTGGAACAACAATCCAAGACAGCCACCGACCAGGCGCGCGCCACTGGCCAGGTCAAGAAGCAGGTGGTCCCGCCCGATCTGCTGGAGGAGGTTTTCGACCTCAACATGCAGCTGGAAGAATTGCGCATGCAGAAAAAGGTAGGCGAAGACGATCCCGCGCTGATCGAGGAGGTTGGCCGGCAGAAGCTGGAACTTGAAGAGAAGCATGAGGCGCTGTTGGGCGAGCTCAGGAAGCTCTGGAGCGCTTGGGACAGCGCGGTAGACACGGGAAGTGAAGCGGAGCGCCTGAAGATCCGGGACAAGATGGTAGATCTGCTGAATCGGCGGAATTATTTGAGGAACTTGGTAAGGGATGTGAACGAGGTGCTGGAAAGCGGCACTTGGCACTAAGGCATTTGGTCAGAAGTGGCTAAATGCTAATTGCCAATTGCTAAGTGCTGCGGGGTACGGGTCAAAACACCTCTGCTGAACTTAAATGCCTAACGAACGCGTAGTCGGAATCGATCTCGGGACCACGAACTCCCTGGTGGCGTTCATGCAAGGGGAGACGCCGGTCGTCATCCCGGGCGAAGATGGCCAGAACCTCGTGCCTTCGGTCGTCGCTCTCGATGAGCATGACCAGATCATCGTTGGCAGCGCGGCGCGAAAGTATCTGATCGAGACCCCGGAGCGAGCGGTCTATTCCATCAAGCGCCTCATGGGTCGCGGGGTCGAAGACATTCAGGAAGAGTTGAAGCTGTTTCCCTTCCGTCTTGCGGACGACTTGCAAGCCGGGGAAGTGCTGCGCATCAAGCTGGGCGAGAAGACCTACACCCCGCCTGAGATTTCCGCCTTCATTCTGCGCCAGCTCAAGCGCAACGCGGAGCGCTATTTTGCCGGACCGGTCACGAAAGCCGTCGTCACAGTCCCGGCGTACTTTAATGATGCGCAGCGGCAAGCCACCAAAGACGCCGGACGCATCGCCGGCCTCGAAGTTCTGCGCCTCGTAAATGAGCCGACTGCCGCGTCCCTGGCCTACGGCCTCGACAAGAAAAAGAATGGCCTCGTTGCGGTCTACGATCTGGGCGGCGGCACCTTCGACATTTCCATCCTCAAGCTGCATGACGGCATCTTCGAGGTGATCGCGACCAACGGTGACACGCATCTCGGCGGCGACGACATCGACAACCTCCTGATCACGATCGCGCTCGACGACATCCGCGGAGACATGGGACTCGATCTGCGACGCAGCGGCGAAGGGGTCGCGATCATCCGCAAGGCTGTCATCGAGGCGAAAATCGCGCTTTCGTCGCAGGCCGTAACCAAACTTGACATCGAGTTACCCGGCGGAAAGCGCTACCAGCGCGAGATCACGCGCGAGCAGTTTGAAGAATTAATTCAGCCCATCCTCGACCGCACGATTGGCCCGTCGAAGCAGGCTCTGAAAGACGCAGGCCTGAAGCCGGAACAGATCGACGAAGTCGTGCTGGTGGGCGGGTCCACGCGCATACCGAAAGTTCGTGCGCTCGTGCAGGACCTCTTCAAGCGAACCCCGCATACGGACTTGAATCCGGACGAAGTGGTCGCGCTCGGCGCGGCCGTTCAAGCAAACATTTTGGGCGGTGGATCGGAAGCAACGAAGGAGATGCTGCTGCTCGATGTCACTCCACTGTCGCTGGGAATTGAAGTCGCCGGCGGCGTGACCGACAAGATCATCCTGCGTAACTCCACGATTCCAGCATCTGCGACACAGTTCTATACGACGCAAGTGGATGGACAGACGAACGTCGCGATTCACGTCTTGCAGGGCGAGCGTGAATTGGCTAAAGATTGCCGCTCCTTGGCGCGCTTCGATTTGAAAGGTGTTCCGCCGATGACGGCGGGCATGCCGCGCATCGAGGTGCGCTTCCTGATCGACGCTAACGGCATCTTGCACGTTGCGGCGCGCGAGCAGCGCAGCGGCAAGGAAGCCGAGATCGAGGTTCAGCCGAGCTACGGCCTTACCGACGATCAGGTCGAGAGCATGCTGCTCGAATCCTTCGATTATGCGGAGGAAGATTTCCGCCAGCGGCAGGTCATCGAAGCCCGCAACGAAGCGGAGACGATCCTTACAGCCCTCGACAAAGGACGACGCGGCCCCGCATGGGGTCAACTGACCTCCGACGAGCAGAAGCGCATTGCCAAGCTGGAGAAAGCGCTGAATGAAGTAAAGAAGGGCGAGGATTACGCGGCGATCCGCAAGGCGATTGATCAGTTGAATCAGGGCACGATGCGCTTGGCCGAACTGATGATGGACTCGGCCGTCTCGACCGTCCTGAAAGGCAAGACCATGGATGAGGCTGATCTGGGGGAAGGCCCGGCGGCCCCGCATCCGGTGGCCAAGGCAGATTTTGAATAAGAAAGTTTCAAACTTTCGTGTTTCAAGTTTCAGAGAAATTCAGTCGGCTGTTTTGAAACCTTGAAACTATGCAACGTTGAAACTCGGAGATTTTATGTCTGATGAGAAAACACAAAGCAGTGGCGCCGCGACCATCGACGCGCCCGGCGAAAACACGGTGCAAGTCACGTTTCTTCCCGAGGGGAAGACTGTCCAGTTTGAGAATGGCAAGCTGCCCTACAAGGATCATGGCAAGGAGCAGTCGCTGCTCGATGTCGCGCTGAACAACGGCATCCGCCTCGATCATGCTTGCGGCGGCAATTGTGCGTGCACGACGTGCCACATCTGGGTGAAAGAAGGTGCCGAGAATCTTTCCGACATGGAAGACGATGAGGCCGATCGCCTCGACATGGCGGCCGATCTGCAATTAAACTCGCGCCTCGGTTGCCAGGCTGTGATTACGAAGCCCGGCAAAGTAGTCGTCGAGATTCCTGCCTGGAACCGGAATTATGTTTCGGAAGAGCACTAGAAAGACAGTGGGAATCCGGTCGTTAGCACTTGGCATTTAGCATTTGGCCAGTGAGGATTTGTTGTTCCCAGCACTTTCGATTGGCTAAGTGCCAATTACCAAGTGCTAGATGCCCCTTTGAGGAGTTTTCATGCCCAACCTGACTTGGGAAAGCACCGAAGACATCGGCATCCTTCTCTCGGAAAAACATCCGGATATCGATCCACTCAGTGTGCGCTTCACGGATCTGCACCGCTACGTCACCGAACTACCCGAATTCAAGGACGACCCGCAGAAGTCCAACGAAGCGAAGCTGGAAGCGATCCAGATGGCGTGGCACGAGGAGTTTCTGGACCGTACGCAAGGCTGACTCTCTCTGCTCAATGAGCAGTGGGGCCGCCTTTCTCTTTCATCTCGGCATAAAACTTCTGCAGCACATAAAACGCCTGCTTGTGCTGACCCGTATTTGAGACTAGTCCCTTGCGGTTGTAATAGTCCTGAACGCCGGGCAGCGGACGCCGGGGCGAATGGAAATCCATCAGCACCCACGGTGATAGTCCCGCGAGGCCAGGAATCTTCCGAATCATTCCCAGCTGGTGCACGTAGAGATTCGACTGATACTCCTCGGTCCAGCGTTGGCTCGCGTCCCCATGCTTGCCGTAGAGCGCGTCCGCGCCAAATTCGCTGACGATCAGCGGCTTCGCGTACTTGCTATCCCACTGAAAGTGATCGGCGTCTTCGGGATGTCCGAAATACCACCCCAGATATTCGTTGAGGCCCAGAACGTCGAGGCTCTCGCCGATTGGATCATCGAGGATTCGCTTGTCGGGCCCCGCATCGGTTACGTGGTTCAGCGCCGACGTGATCAACCGTGTCGAATCGAGTTGCCGAGCTGCAGCCGCCAACTTCTGCAAGAAGACGAGTCGGTCCGGATCGGTCGGCGTTTCGTTCGAGAGTGACCACAGGATGACCGTGGCGCGGTTGTGGTCGCGTGTGATCTCGTCCTGCAACTGCGCCTCCGCATTCGCGAGCGTTGCCGGATCTTTCCATGCAATGTCCCAATAAACGGGAATCTCGGACCAGACCAGCAGTCCCAACCGATCCGCGAGGCGGATTTCGTTTTCGTCGTGCGGATAGTGCGTAAGGCGTACGAAATTGCACCCGAGTTCCCTCACCCAGCCGAACAACGTTTGCGCATCCTCGGGACTGTAAGCGCGCCCGCCGCGATTGGGCGCTTCTTCATGCAGCGAAATGCCGCGCAGAAAGATCGGCTTTCCGTTGAGCAGGATCTGCGTACCTTGAGCTTCGATCGTGCGGAACCCAATGGAGTCATGCACCGTGTCGGGGCCTGCGGAGATGACAACATCGTAGAGCTTGGGACGCTCCGGCGACCAGAAGTCCAGTTTGGCGGGAAAATGAAATTCGGCACGTCCGCTCGCATCGGTGGCGAAGGTCCTCTTAACTTTGGCCTCCGCAATTTCTATGGTCACCGGCTGCGAACCACCGCTGCTATCCAGTTGCACCCATCCCGCCACGTCACCAGGCGCGCCTTTCGCAAGTTGAACGACGTAGTCGCGCACGAAGGTTTCCGGCACTTCGACCAGCATCACATCCCGAGTAATACCACCGTAATTCCACCAGTCGGTATTCACGGCGGGCACGCCATTGGCGCGGCGCGCATTGTTGACCTCAACGACGAGCGAGTTCTCGCCATCCGTGATCTTTCCTGTGACTTCGAAATTGAAGGGCGTGAACCCGCCCTCGTGCTCGCCCAGCGGCTTTCCATTCAGATACACGCGCGTGAAGTAGTTGGCCGCTCCGAAGTAAACGAATACGCGAGTACGCTCCCGCACTTTGTAAGTGAACGATCGCTGATACCAGACAGGGCCTTCATAGAAGAACAGTCGATCTTTCTGGCTGTTCCAGTCGCCGGGAACATTCAACGTTTCTGACGCCGCAAAGTCGTATTCAATCGGCGAGGTACGCGCATCTTGCGGCTTGGCATTCTCGTAGTAGCGAGCGCGCAGGCCGCTCTCGTAGGGATCAACAATGATGTGCCACGGACCATTCAGGCTGAGCGTGGTTCGCCCAGGAATGTTGGAGATCAGCGGCGAGGGCTGGTCCGCGGCCGACGCCCCGAACCCGGACGCAAGCCAGCACAAAACCAGAAGAGAGGCTGTAAACGCTTTCATGGAGTGCTCTAACCACGCAAGACTACCAAACCCGTAGGCTTTTCATCTTGGTTCCGGGACAAAGCATTTACAAATTCCTGACAACTTCTGCCTTCGGCTGAAGGTAAACTGCCGTCCTGGCTTGAGGTTGATCTGCCGCCCGAGGGTTGGGCGTGCGCTTCGAGTCCACTCTCTCTCACAAGCTGAAGAAAGGGCACGCTTCTTCTCCGGGAAACGTGCCCTATTTTTTTGAAGTGCCGATTGATTATCCAACCACGGCCGGCGCCGGCTCTTCCACGCTTGCTTCCCGCAAAAAGCGCGCTGCCTCTTCGGGAGGCGTAGGGTTGATGTAGAACCCGGTCCCCCACTCGAAGCCGGCGGTCTTGGTCAGCTTCGGCATGAACTCGATGTGCCAATGATAGTGATCGTTCGTGGGATCCTGCACCGGCGAGCTATGGATGACCAGGTTGTAGGGCGGGTTGTCGAGAACCCGATCCGCCTTCATCAGCAGCGTCTTGAGCGCCTTCGCTAAATTCTCGAACATGTGCGACGAAGAATTCTCAAACGCCGATTCGTGCTGTTTGGGAAGAATCCACGTCTCAAACGGGAAACGCGGTGCGTATGGAGCCAGCGTGATGAAGTCGTCGTTCTCAGCCACCACGCGCGTGCCAGTTTCACTTTCCTGCCGGATGACATCGCAAAAGACGCAGCGCTCTTTGTAGATGTAGTACTGCTTTGCGCCTTCCAGCTCTTCCGTCACATAGATCGGCAGAATCGGCAACGCAATCAACTGGCAGTGACCGTGCTCGAGCGACGCTCCGGCGGGCTCTCCGTGATTCTTGAAAATCAGAATGTATTTGAATCGCCGGTCTTTCTTCAGATCGAGAATCCGGTCGCGAAAGGTCCACAGCATGTCTTCGATCCGCTTGGGAGGCATGGTCGCCAGGGTCGAAGCATGATCGGGCGTTTCAATGATGACCTCGTGCGCGCCGATGCCGTTCATCTTGTCGAAGAGGCCTTCGGCTTGGCGGTTCAGATTGCCCTCGATCCCCAAAGCCGGAAACTTGTTCGGAACCACGCGCACCGTCCAGCCGGGCGTATCCCGCAGAGGCGGTGGGCCGCCATTCGGATTCGGTCGGTATGCCTGGATCTCCGGTGGTGTCTTGGCCTCGTTGCCCGGGCAGAATGGACAAAACCCGCCCTTGATTCTCACTCCCTCACGCACGAAATCTGTGGGACGCTTGGCGCGGTCGGTCGAGATGATTACCCAGCGGCCGACAATCGGATCTTTTCTAAGCTCCGGCAATTACTAAATCCTTTCAATAACGGGATGAATTTTCTATTTTACGTCACAGGAAAGGCATTTTTGAACAATTCAAAGTCCGCGTCGCCCGCCGCATTTTCGAAGTAAACACTGGCCACGTCGAAGCGCCAATTCAGATCCGAAGGCAGCCGGCGCAGATATTCGCGGGCGACAGCACGAAGCTCGTACCGCTTGTCGTGATCCACGGCGGCTTCGGCGGGCTTTACATCCCGAGTCGTGCGCGTCTTGACTTCGACAAAACAAAGCACATCGCCGTCCCAGCCGATCAGGTCGATCTCGCCTCTCCTTCGCGGAGACCGGTAATTCCGCGCCACCATGACGTAGCCTAACTTTCGGAGCCGGAAGTACGCCTCTTCCTCGCCACGACGGCCGGTTTTCTGATGTTCCGTTTCTCTGTCTTTGCCAAGCGTTCGGTCGCCAATGCGATCGAGCATCCGAATCGTGAACCTTGTCAGCCGCCAGAGCATTCCGGGACGTCGATTGCGGACTACGGACTCCAAAATCGAGCCCGCACCGAAAATCGAGTTCTACCAGACTACCTTCCGGCGTCTCGCAGGCAAGTGACGACGCGCACAGCTTCGCTGCGTCGATGGTCACACCGTCGCGGCCGTCCGCTCTTCCACCGGCGTTGGTTCCTGCACATGCCTCGTGCTCGATGCGGTCTTCCCCCACAAGTTAACGACGACAACTCCGCAGATGGCAACCGCTCCACCGATCAGACTGACCAGGCGCGGCACCTCTCCCAGCCAAATCCAGGCAATCAGCGTAGCGAGCACTGGAATCACGTATAAGAACGATGCCATGCGTCCCGCAGGTCCGTGCGAGAGCGCATACGACCACGCGAACGACGCAATCGCCGCAGGGAAAATCCCGAGATATAGCACCGCCAACGTCCCGCTCATTGGCGCTGCATGAATTGAGTGCAGCAAGCCCCCGCTAAACGGGATCATCAACAACGTTCCCGACCAGACCGAATACGCGGTAAATTCCAGCGCGCTGTAACGTCCCAGAAAGTGCTTCTGAATCACGATGTACACGCCCCACGTCAAGGCAGCCGCCAGAATGATCAGCGCCTGCGGCGCAAGATGAATACCTTCCCCCTCGCCGCTGGCAATCAATGCCACGCCCGCGAAACTCAACAGCACCCCGATCCACCCGAAAACTGTCAGCCGCTCATGAAGCAGAAACATGGCCAACAGCGCGGCCCAGATCGGTGTGGACGACACCAACAGGCTGGCCGACCCCGCGGTGACTCGCGTCTCGCCATAGTTGAGAGCAAGATTATAGAACGTAATCCCGAGCGATCCTGCCAACACCAGACCGGGCACATCGCGCCACTCCGGCCGCCGAAAGTGTGCGAAGCGCGCATAGATGCCGAGAACGCACGATGCAATCAGATACCGGAGCAAAGCCAGGTGTGCCGGGGGATACGCATGCAAGCCGGCACGGATTCCCGCGAATGCTGACGCCCAGAAACCCAGCGCCACGCATAGCGCAATTAGCGCTCGAGTTGGAAATTGCGCCTTCATGAAAAATCGTCCCGATTCGCCGGGACGGAAGCTCACCTTGTGCGGAGCACCCGTCTCCCTGTGCTGCGCAATCGCGTGCTCTTCCGTTTCCGTCAGCAACTGTGCCATCTCTAGGTCCGCCCGTCCGCCTCAGCCACGACATCACCTACTCGAATCGTCCCGGCCGTCAAGATCTGCGCTCTCAATCCTCCGCGATGTCGCAGCGCCTTGATCACCGGCAGCTCCGTCAGTGCCTGCAGGTGACTGCACGGTTCGCACAGGCGGATGCCGCGAATCTTCACACCGCCGATCGTGAACTCCCGCCCGACCAGATGATTGAGTGCCACCCCTCGTGTCACGACATTTCTCCGAGCATCCCCAGCCGGCAGGCTCACTTCGTATTCGCGCTTGATCGCCTCAATCGCCTCAGCCTCGATCAGGGTTAGTTCGAAATCGGGTTCCGGTTTGTAGAACGTTCCCTGCTTCAGCGCATAGCGGTCGCCCTCCAGGCCCACGCCCGGAATGGCTTCCACCCGTTGCACCGACTCCATGGGCGCCTTCGCCCCCGGCGCGATGTGGATCGAATCCACCGTACCGCTCCACATGGCAATGCTCCTGTGAGTGAGAACTCTGACTGACTATCGCAAACGGAAACTGGTTGCCAACGAAAAAGTTGCCGCCGAAGCCCATGTTCCCCGGCGGCCTTCAGTTCGTCGCTTACTGCAAACTACTTTCCGACGATCTCGATGCACTCCTCGAGCACATCGATCGCGGTGTCGGCTTCTTCTCGCGAGACCACCAGCGGCGGCGAGATGCGCACCGTGCTCGGACCGCAGCCCAGGAAAAGAATCCCGCGTTCGAACGCCATTTCGACGATCCGGTCGCGCTCCGCGTTCCCGTATTCCTTGGTTGCCTGGTCCTTCACGATCTCCACGCCGACCATCAACCCGCGTCCACGCACATCGCCCACCAGCCGGTGCTTGCGCGGCCAGTCCGCCATACGTTTCAGCATGTGATTGCCGATCTCGGTCGCGTTTGCCAGCAGACCTTCCTTCTCGATGACATCCAGCGTCGCCAGCGCTGCCGCGACGCAGACCGGATTTCCGCCGAAAGTCGAGGCATGCGAACCCGGCACCCAGTCCATGATGTCCGCACGCGACATCGTGACGCCCAGGGGCATGCCAGAGGCGATGCCCTTGGCCATGCAAACAATGTCCGGCTGCACGCCTGTGTGCTCGACCGCCCACCACTTGCCGGTGCGGCCTATGCCGCTCTGCACTTCATCCACGACCAGCAAAATGCCGTGACGATCGCAAATCCGCCGCAATTCCTGCATGAACGGAGTGGGCGCGACAACGTACCCGCCCTCGCCCTGAATCGGCTCGACAAAAATCGCCGCCACTTCCTCCGGGGGAAGCGTCGTCTTGAACAGCTTCTCTTCGATGAATCGCGCGCAACCCAGCGCGAACGCCTCGGCGTCCTGCGCGCCTCCCGTGCAACCGCGATAGACATCGGGATAGCGCACATGCGTCACTCCCGGGACCAGCGGAGCGAAACGCCGCTTCTGCTGCGGCTTCGACGCCGTCAGCGAAAGCGCGCCCATCGTTCGGCCGTGAAACGCGCCGAAGAACGCAATGATGTTCTGCCGCTTGGTATGGTAGCGCGCCATCTTGAGTGCAGCCTCGATCGCCTCGGCTCCCGAGTTTCCGTAATAGATCTTGTGCGGGCCGGCCATGGGCGCAATCTTCGAGAGGCGCTCGGCCAACTCCACCATGTTCGCGTAGTAGAAATCCGTGCCCGACATGTGGATCAACTCGGCCGCCTGCTTCTGAATCGCAGCAACCACCTCGGGATGGCAATGGCCGGTCGAGGTCACGGCGATGCCTGCCGAGAAATCAAAAAAATCGTTGCCGTCAACGTCGGTCACAACCACGCCCCGCCCGCTCTTCGCCACCAACGGGTACGAGCGCGTGTAGGACGGCGAAATGTATTTGTCATCGCCCGCCAGAATGCGCTTGGCATTGGGGCCGGGCAGCGCGGTCTTGATCTTGGGACCGGCAGTGAGAGTTTTGGTCGTCATGGGATCCTCCAAAAATTGTTCGTCGTGGGTCGGTTGTTGCGAGATCAATTCGGGCCGGCGGTTTCGTTTGTTGACTGCCGTGTCCCCTGATTGAGCGGACTTCGTCCCGAAGGAACTTTCCACAGGGAGGATCGGAAGCTAGTCACTTCCAAAAAGGCTGGGCCGAACCTGCGAAGGAAGCACTGCCAAGTGGCGCCGCGGGCAACACAGCTGGTGCAGCCAGCAGGCGGGCAGATGCGAATTGGGATTCTGCAGGTTCATCGCTCACACAACTCTATAATTCAGTATAGCCTGAAAAGTAGGCTCGGAACACCCCCAAAAGTCATGTCCCCATGGGGTTTGCCGGGACGCCAACCTCAGCACAACGGCCGAAATATCTTGCGTTTGGCGCAGGCTGGCTCGCCCTTAACAGTCACCAGATTGCTGTGGCTGCTGACCTTCCTGAGACCGAATCCTGCTTCTCCGAATCTGATATGTTTTAGCCGCGAACCACCCACATGACAGAGTCGTCACAACACCGCTGGTCGCTGCCCCTTGCCTTCGGGCTGGTCTATCTGTTCTGGGGATCGACTTATCTAGGCATCGCGATCGCGGTCGAGAAAATTCCTCCGGCGTTGATGTGCGCCACGCGTTTTCTGATCGCCGGGATTCTCATGCTCGCGTACTGCGGGCTGCGCGGGCGGAAGATCTTCTACACCCCGCGCCAGCTTTGGCACATGGCGGTCGTGGGAATCCTATTACTGATGGGCGGCAACCTGACGCTGTCCTACGCAGAGCAAGTTGTGCCGTCAGGACTGTCAGCGCTGTTGATCGCGGTCACGCCGCTATGGTTTTTGGTCCTCGACACGTGGCTGCTCGGCGACCATCACATTTCACGCCGCGGTCTCGCCGGACTTGCGCTCGGTATCGTGGGCATGATTGTTCTGCTCTGGCCGAAGCTGACCGCGACCGGCACCATCGGACGCCGCGAACTCTGGTTCTCTCTGAGCCTGCTAGGCGGATCGTTCAGCTGGGCGCTCGGGTCGATCCTCTCCAAGGTGTGGCAGTCCACCGATCTTGACCCCTTCAGCGCCACCGCCTGGCAGGTGATCTTCGCCGGAATCGGCAACCTGATCTTCGCTCTGCTCAACGGGGACGTCGCCCGGGCGGTCTGGACACCGCGTGGCATCGGCGCCGTGCTCTATCTGGTCGTTGGTGGTTCGTGGATCGGTTACACGTCCTACATCTGGCTGCTAGGCCATGCGCCGAGTTCCAAGGTCTCGACTTACGCGTACGTCAATCCGGTAGTTGCCGTCTTTCTCGGCTGGCTAGTGTTGCACGAGCAACTGGATCGCTACATTTTGATGGGCAGCGCGATCGTCGTCGTCTCCGTAATCCTGGTGACGAGCGCTAAGGTCACTGCCAAGACCGTGGCCGAAGAGATTCCCGCCGTGGAAACCGCCGGAGACTGAGGAACATCAATGGCCACCTGCGTTCGCTGTGGACGGGAACTACCCGCCTTCTCCTTCGGGGAAGCGAGCAACGTCTGTCCGTCCTGCAAGCAAATGGCACAAAGCTTTCAGCCGCAGGTTCCTTCTCCGGCAAATGCGTCTCCCCCCGCCGCCAGGCAAACGGCGTATCAGTTTCCGGTCACGGTCGCGCTCCTCACGATCAACCTCCTCGTGTTCGCGGCCATGGTGCTCCGTGGCGTTTCGTTTGTACACCCCGACACCTTCCAACTGCTCAACTGGGGTGCGGACTTCGGCCCTCTGTCGCTTGGCACGCAGCCGTGGCGAATGTTGACGTCAAATTACGTGCACATCGGCTTCATTCACATCCTCGTCAACATGTGGGCGCTTTGGCAACTTGGACGCCTCGCCGAGCGTATCTTCGGATGGATGTATTTCGTGATCTATACCGCATCGGGCATCTCCGGCAGCCTTCTCAGCCTGCTGCGCAACCCGATGATTATGAGTGCTGGCGCCTCCGGCGCACTGTTCGGAATTATGGGAGCGCTCATCGCGGCTCTCTACTTAGGCAAGCTCCCGTTTCCAAAACGTGCACGGGACGGCCTCCTGAAGAATCTGCTCTGGGTCGCTGTGATCAACCTGGGGCTGGGCGCCTCTGTTGCCGGCATCGATAACGCCGGCCACCTCGGTGGTCTGGTTATGGGACTTGCGCTTGGCGCCATCATCGGGCCCCATCTGATGGAAGAGCCCGTCCGGCGTGCGTCCTACAACCGACTAACACTCGTCGCGGCCGTCTTTCTCCTGATCGGATTTGGAGCCTTGGTCAAACAGAAAAGGGGGTACGTAGCCGACATCGAGCAAGCCCGTCTTGCGCTGGGGAGCAACCGGAACGACGAGGCGATACGACTGCTCCTCGAGGCGACCCAGCATGATCCGAACAACCCTGAAGTGCTCAATATGCTGGCGCAGGCTTACATGCGCAAAGATGACTTCGCCCATGCGCAAATCGTCCTGCAGCGCATGGTGCACGCCGATCCCGACAATGTGACCGCCAAGTACATCCTCGGATTGAATTATGCCGGCCAACATCAATACGAGGACGCGCGCCGGGTCTTTGCCGATCTCACTCGCCAGGAACCCAATAACAGTGACGCCTGGGCGATGCTGGGCGCCTCGCTCGATGGCCTGAATCGCGAACAGGAAGCGATCGACGCCTACAACAAGTCGATCTCGCTGAACCCCAAGAACTCAGAAGCATACCGCGAACTCGGTCTGGCCCAGGCGAAGCTGAATCGTTTCCAGGACGCCGTCTCGTCCCTGCAGAAAGCCGCCCAACTCGAGCCGAACAATGGCGAAATCCAGAAAGACCTCGCCGACGTCTACACGGTCATAGGCAATGCCCCGGCCGCGGCGGAGGCCACTCGTCGCGCCCAAGAACTCAGCAAACCACCTTCCGACAAGCCCACATCGAAGCAGCCGTGAGACTCCTGTAACAAGCCCTCTCCACGTTCGCCGATGCTGCCTGCGTCCAAAACGTCCGTCACTCAGCAGTTCGGAACCCGAACTTCGCACTCGTAGCTGGGAACTCAGTCCTCTGTGTCCTCTGTGGTTAGTTTTCCACATCCTTCGAGGTGCGTTCATCTGCGGCGCGACTCGATGCTCGCACGCAGTACTCGGTACGCACTACTCCCCATCCTCGTCATCATCCGCGTCCATCATTACGTCGACCGCGTGCCCGCGCACCGAGTAGGTCAGCTTCTGCTCTTCATCCGGCTGAAACGTAACGCGAGTCGGCTGCCGCTGCCATGCCGGCGCGGGACACTCCGAGTCCGGCATCTCGTCTCCATCCGGCTCGCCCAGAGGTTTCTTCAGGATCGCTTTCCGCCGCCCGAGCTGCGCAACGACCGCGAACAGTTTCTTGCCGTCATCGGAGACCCCGCAATACGCGACGTAGTCCCGATACCAACTTGCCGTCGAATAGAATGGATCGAACTCCGGCAGATTGATCTGCCTCACACGGCCCGTCACGCGATCCACCAGCAGCCATCCGCCCCGCTGCCACAGCCAGCGCGGCGATGTCCCGGTCTCCTCAGGCAGCGTGTCGTTCAGCCGGAACATCCGCCGCACCACAAACAATCGGTCGGTGACGTCGTGCGCCGGACCCGTCGTGAACTCCTTCAATCGCGTGTCCACGTACAACGCGCGAATCTTCAAGTCGAGTGCCTTATTATCCGCAGATCCGACGAACCACTTGGCCGCCGTCCACTTTCCAAAGCTGATGACATGCGGCTTGGGCACCGCCGCCGCACTCGCTGCCCATAAGACGAAGAAACTTGCTAAAACCTGCAATCGGATGCGCATGTTCCGAGCCTAGGCACTGAACTGGTGCGCAAACAAGGTTAGTTGGCACAGGAAAATAAATTCCCCTCCCGCTCCGGGAATGCCGCCATATGACATTGAATCGATTTTCTAGCCAAAATCCCCTCGTCTGCCCCTCCGAAACTCCGCTACAATAAACCGCAGTTGCTGTCTGCGAGGCCCAGTGCGCCACCGGGAAGCAACGAATTTCAAAGCTCCGCACTCTATCAAGACATGGGCGAGCTCTTAATCCACCGGCGCGTTCCACGCATTCTGGTGGTCGACGACAATCCCGATATGGCTCAGCTCATGTCCGAGCTTCTGCAAAGCCGTGGCTATGAAGTCGTGACCGTGCGCGACGCCGATCAGGCCGAAGCCGAGGTTCGCCAGCACGCACCCGATCTGATCCTTTCCGACGTCGTCATGCCCGGCCGCTCCGGTTACGAATTCTGCCACCAGATCAAGGAAGATGTAGCCACGCGCCTTATCCCTTTCCTTCTGATCACCGGCCTGAGCGATCGCGAGGACAAGGTCAAAGGTATCGAGGCCGGTGCCGACGACTTCCTCAACAAGCCTATCTTCCCGGCCGAACTCTTCGCGCGCGTCAAGTCGCTGCTCAAGCTGAAGGAATTCACCGACGAACTCGAGACCGCCGAATCGGTCCTCTGCACTCTGGGATTAAGCGTAGAAGCCCGCGATCCCTACACCGAGGGCCATTGCGAGCGCCTTGCCAAGCGTGCCGCCTTGCTCGGGCACTATCTCGGTCTCGATGAAGATTCGATCATCGCGCTTCGCCGCGGCGGTTACCTGCACGACCTTGGCAAGATCGCCGTCCCCGACGAGATCCTGAAAAAAGGCTCGAACCTCACTCCGGACGAGTGGAAGATCATGAAGCAGCACCCCGTCACCGGAGAAAACATCTGCAAGCCGCTCAAGTCGCTGCGCCTGGTGCTGCCCATCATTCGCTTTCATCACGAACACTCCGACGGTTCGGGCTACCCCGACGGCCTGCACAAGGAGCAGATTCCACTCCTGCCCCGCATTCTCCAGGTGGTCGACGTCTACGACGCACTTCGCACCGCGCGTCCTTATAAGCCGGCGCTCTCTCACGAGCAGGCCTCGCTCACCATGCATGTCGAAGCCCAGAATGGACTCTGGGACGAGGAAATTGTCGACGAGTTCTTCTCCATGCTGGCCAAGCGTAGCGTCGCGTAGATAAGGGCACAAGTTCACTCGTGCCGCGAGCTGCGCCAATATTGCGGCTTTAGCCGCTGAGGGCCGGGTCGGCGGCGAACTGATTTTTCGCATCCTGTTCAAGCGTGCCGCCCAACCGGGCTTGCGATGACGTAAACTGCTGTTGCGCAAGAGACAACTTGCCGGCGATTTTCGGGTTCATACTTAAGAGGACGAGAACTACCTTGGCGACGACCTACAGCATCGTGATTCCGGCTTACAACGAGAGCGCGCGCCTGCGCGCGACTATCGAGAAGATTCTCGCGCACATGCAGGCTCACGGGTGGGACGCCGAAATCCTCATCGTCAACGACGGCTCGTCCGACGACACCGCCGCCATCGTGCAAAGGTTCGCTGCCCAGAATCGCTCCGTGCGCCTGCTCCAGAATCCGGGCAACCGCGGCAAAGGCTACAGCGTGCGCAACGGAATGCTGCACGCCAACGGCGAAATCATCCTCTTCAGTGACGCCGACCTCTCCTCGCCAATCGAAGAAGCCGACAAGCTTTTCTCCGCCATTGACGCTGGCGCCGACATCGCCATGGGATCGCGCTGGCTCCGCGTCGAACTGCAAACCCAGCGTCAGCCGCTTTACCGTCAACTCTACGGCCGCATCTTCAACCTCGCGCTGCGCCTGATCCTGGGCTTGCATTACCGAGACACTCAGTGTGGATTCAAAGCCTTCACGCGCCGCGCCGCCCATACGATCTTTCCCCAGCAGCACATCGAGCGCTGGGGCTTCGATCCCGAGATTCTTTATCTCGCGGAGAAGTTCGGACTGCGAGTCCAGGAAGTGCCAGTCAAGTGGGCGCACCGCGAAGGCACGCGTCTGAATCCCTTGCGCGACGGCATTCGCATGTTCGGAGAGATATTGAAGATTCGCTGGTATGCCTTCACCGGAAAGTACGCGACCGGATCGCCCTCCGCCGTCACCAGCCTATGACGCGGCTCTGAGCGTCACCAGCGGCTTCGTGGTCACGCCCGACCCCTCACGATAGGTCAGCGTCACTTTCTTTGCGCACGTCTCGCACAGCCAGTAGAACTGCACACCTGTTGAATGCTTATGGACAGCGGGATCAAATCCCATGAGTGGCTCTGTGTCCTCTCGGGGCTCCCGCTCAAAGCGAAAAAGTTTTCCGCTGTGAAGATAAAGAAAGCGTGCCGAGCAACCAGGGTTGGCGCACTTGGAAATCATTGTGCCCTCGGTGGATGAAGACGTTGGTTGTGGGCGAATTTATTCTCAGTTTACACCTCGAAACACCCAACGCGACGTGAAAACCTCAGGAGCACACAAACGCCTCCACGAACCAGGTCCGGCGGAGCGAAGGTCCGCAGTGAATCTGTAATGTTGCTGGAACGACGCGCGTTCCTCATACATCTCACGCCGATTTCGCGCTGCCAACTCCCGCCAACTCCCGCGCCGCCTCCGCCACTCTCGCCCCCATCTCCGAGGTGGTGAGCACCGCTTCACCCGGCCGCGCCAGATCTTTCGTACGACGCCCCGCCCCCAGCACCGTTTCCACAGCCGACTCCACACATGTCGCCTCACGATCCAATTTGAACGAGTGCCGCAACAACATCGCCACCGACAGAATCGCACCCAGCGGATTCGCAATACCCTTTCCCGCGATGTCGGGCGCCGAACCATGCACGGGCTCGTACAATCCCACCGGACCGCCGATACTCGCTGACGCCAGCAATCCCAGCCCACCGACCACGCCCCCAGCCTCGTCCGACAAAATGTCGCCGAACATGTTCTCGGTGAGGATGACGTCGACGTCCGTCGGCCGCAACACCAGCAGCATCGCCGCCGAATCCACGTACTGATGCGTCAGCTTCACATCGGAATACTCCGTGCCCACCCGAGTCACCACTTCGCGCCACAACCGCGAGCACTCCAGCACATTCGCCTTATCGACCGACAACACCTTCTTCTTCCGTCTGCGGGCCAACTCAAACGCCACGCGCGCGATGCGCTCGATCTCCGCCTCGCCGTAGCGCATCGTGTTCAGCGCCTGCCGCGAGCCGGCGTCGCCCTCGATTGACCGGGGCGACCCGAAATACAGTCCTCCCAGCAATTCGCGCACGATCATCACGTCCGTTCCCTTCACAATCTCCGCGCGCAGCGGCGAATTCCCGACCAGCGCCGGAAAACAAAATGCCGGACGCAGATTTGCGAACGCGCCCAGTTCTTTCCTCAACCGCAACAGTCCTGCCTCCGGCCGCAAGTGCCCGGGATTCTTGTCATACGCCGGCGACCCCACGGCTCCCAGCAGCACGGCGCCCGCGCTCAGGCAAGCCTCCAGCGTGTCAGGCGGCAGCGGATCGTTGCTCGCCGCCAACGCGGCCCCGCCAATGTTCTTGCGTGTCAACTTGAGCTGATGTCCGAAGTTCTCCGCCACAACCTCGAGCACACGAATCGCTTCCGTGGTCACCTCCGGCCCAATGCCGTCGCCCGCCACAATAGTCAGATTCAGAAGCACAGCCTTCTCCTCAAATCGCAAAAGCGGAATTCTACAGAAAATCAGGCAACAGTTTCGACGCGCCGACACACCGATTGCCGCGTCTGCCATCCGGCGTCCCACGAACTCTCCATGGAACTGGACTTCTTCGAAAGGGCGCCCCCCGAATCCTTACCACGAACCCTGTACGAAGGGAAACGAACACTGATATGCACCGATATGCCCTCCGTCCGCTCAAGTCTCGCGCCTTGCCTCCGGCAAACCGAACGAGGACGGCTAACCTGCTCAATCAGCGCTGAATACGGTCGCTGAACAAAGATCCTGTAGTCGCTGATCGATGGAATTCCAAGTGCACCTTGATACGGACGGAGGTTTCCCCCATCATGCGTTCGTGGATTCATCGAGGACTACTGTTACTTCCCCTCGTTCTTCTTTTCGGCCCTTCCGCTCTGGCGGATTCGTGCAGGAGTTTTTCAACCCTCCAATGTGCCCAAGGCACCCCCAATATTGCTCGGCTCGGTGGAGACACAGCGAGCGGTGAACCCGTCGGCTTCGTTCTCACCGGCACCGGTCAGTTCTCGGTTTTCACAACCAACGGCAAGTCGGCGTCGGACGTGATTCTCGTTGCCGCTTCGCCCTCGAAACTCACTGGCACTATCGATGGCATGTCTTTCACCAGCCTCGGCGCGTTTCCGGAAAAGGGCGCACTCGATGCGATCACCGACAGCCTTGCCGGCCTCGGCCTCTGCACCAACCCTTGCAACAACCTCTCTTTCGGCTTCGTTGACCTGCACAGCGCGCTTGCCCGCAACGGCAGCCTGAACATTTCGACCAGCGGCCTTGCTCCTGGCACAGCGCTCTATGCGATGTTGGTGGTCAACGGTCAACTCAAGTACATCACTCCGAACTCCGAGGCGTTGATCGTCGAAGGCAATACCACCGCGGTCCCGGAACCGTCCACGATGGCATTGTTCGGCAGTGGCTTGATCGGACTCGCCGGATTGGTCCGCCGCAAATTTCACGTGTAGGAAGTCCGTTCCTGCATTCTCCTCAAGGCTCTTTCCTGATGGGAAGAGCCTTTTTAATGTTCGGTCCCGCACCTTCGCGCGTTCCGTCTCCCTGGAACACAGCGGCCGATACTCGCGCAACGTAGTCGCAACTCGGAACCCTGTGTTCCTCTGTGCCCTCCGTGGTTCAGTCTTTTTCCGTAGATCACCAACCACCTGTTACCGTGCAAGTCGTGAATGCCTTTCTTTGCGCCCTTTGCGCCCGTTCTTTGCGTCCTTTGCGGTTAAACGCTTTTCGCCGTGACTCGCAACATCGGCATAGGGGGGAGAGTCACCTCTCCTCCCCTGCCACACCACCGTACAGGCGGGTCCCGCATACGGCGGTTCGATAAGTTCGTCCCACGGATAACGACGTGGGCTGGGCGTTCGCAGTTTGGGGACGCCGTGCGGGTTTCACTTCTCGGGTTAGCATCCGTTGCGGCTTCACCGCGCTGTGCCTACCCAAGGCCTGCCGAAGCAGGATGGCCAGTGCAATACCCTCATCGAGACCCAAGCACTACTGACCCTTCCTATCGTTCGGGCCTTCGCCGCTCACGCGACTACTACGCCCTCTGCTGACTTCTGCTATGCGGTCAGAACACCTCTCGATGTCCTCAGTCACGAATACGTGACACACAGCAGATCTCCCGCGATAAGTTCGACCGCTGTCCACGCACGACCGCCGGATTTACCACCAGTGCCCTTGATGGATATGGGCTTCCCGATTGTTTGCTCGCTCGCCCGGCACCGTAGGCCTCTTCATCCGGTTCTTGTTCATCGGCCCGCGTGTTTGCTCTACGCTTCCTCCAGACCCCACCTTGCGATGACGCCCTTGCGCTTCGCTACCCTTCACCTCCATCAGGTTGGTAGAGGACTTTCACCTCCAAGCTGTCGAACATGCACGGCGTACATCGGCATAGGGGGGAGAGTCACCTCTCCTCCCCTGCCACACCACCGTACAGGCGGGTCCCGCATACGGCGGTTCGATAAGTTCGTCCCACGGATAACGACGTGGGCTGGGCGTTCGCAGTTTGGGGACGCCGTGCGGGTTTCACTTCTCGGGTTAGCATCCGTTGCGGCTTCACCGCGCTGTGCCTACCCAAGGCCTGCCGAAGCAGGATGGCCAGTGCAATACCCTCATCGAGACCCAAGCACTACTGACCCTTCCTATCGTTCGGGCCTTCGCCGCTCACGCGACTACTACGCCCTCTGCTGACTTCTGCTATGCGGTCAGAACACCTCTCGATGTCCTCAGTCACGAATACGTGACACACAGCAGATCTCCCGCGATAAGTTCGACCGCTGTCCACGCACGACCGCCGGATTTACCACCAGTGCCCTTGATGGATATGGGCTTCCCGATTGTTTGCTCGCTCGCCCGGCACCGTAGGCCTCTTCATCCGGTTCTTGTTCATCGGCCCGCGTGTTTGCTCTACGCTTCCTCCAGACCCCACCTTGCGATGACGCCCTTGCGCTTCGCTACCCTTCACCTCCATCAGGTTGGTAGAGGACTTTCACCTCCAAGCTGTCGAACATGCACGGCGTACAAACAAAAAGCCCGGCTTCTCAGCCGGGCTTCCGCGAAAACCTTAACTCGTTACACACCCCACAAATAATCTTCCTGCTCCCCATGGTGATCGTGCGAGGAATGCAGAGTCATCTCCAGAGGATGACGTTCCACCGGTGCGGGCGCGTGATACGCATTCACCGCCACTGCCGCCACCGCAGGCAACACATGCGCGGGTGGAATGCGCGGCGTCTCCACTTGTACACCCCGGATCAATTCCACCAGGTGATGATCTTCCACGTGCTTGATCTGGTCCGCGAGTACTACAAACCTCCGGTAGATCTCATCTAGTTCGCGACGCTCAAACTGAAATCCCAGCTGCTCACAGCGCAGGCTAAGCGCGTGCCGCCCGGAGTGCTTGCCCAGCACCAGCCTCGAATCTGGCACGCCCACCGATTGCGGCGTCATGATCTCGTAGGTCAGCGGATTCTTCAGGACGCCGTCCTGGTGAATGCCCGCTTCATGCGCGAAGGCGTTGCGCCCGATGATCGCCTTGTTCGGCTGGACGCCGACGCCTGTGATTTCGCTCAGGATCTGGCTCGCCGGATACAGCTGCTCGCTGGCCACGTCGGTATCGAAGCGGTAGCGGTCGGGGCGAACGCGCATCGCCATCACAATCTCTTCCAGCGACGCATTGCCCGCGCGCTCGCCGATCCCGTTGATCGTGCACTCCACCTGACGCGCGCCTGCTTCCAGCGCCGCCAGCGTGTTCGCCACCGCCAGCCCAAGATCGTTGTGGCAGTGCGTGGAGATCACCACGTTCTCGATGCCCCTCACCCGCTCGCGCAACATGCGGATGATCTCGCCGAACTCCGCGGGCATCGTGTAGCCCACCGTGTCCGGGATATTTACGGTCGTCGCGCCCTCGTCCACGACCGCCTGCACCACCTGGCAGAGGAACTCGCGGTCGGTCCGCGTCGCATCTTCGGGCGAAAACTCGACGTCGTTGCAGAACGACTTTGCCAGCGCGACGCTCTCGCGCGCCTGCTCGAGGCATTGCTCCCGCGAGATGCGCAACTTGTATTTCAGGTGGATGTCGGAAGTCGCGAGGAATACGTGGATCCTTGGCCGCGCCGCGCCCTTCAGAGCCTGCCACGCCCGCTCAATATCCTGCCTGCAGGCCCGCGCCAGCCCCGCGATGATCGGCCGCCGGACCGACGCCGCAATCGCCTGTACCGCCTCGAAATCGCCATCGGAGGCGATCGGGAACCCTGCTTCGATCACGTCCACGCCGAGCCGGTCGAGCTGCTGCGCCATGCGCATCTTCTCGTGGACGTTCATGCTGCAGCCCGGCGACTGCTCGCCATCGCGCAGCGTGGTGTCGAAGACCGTGATCCTTACGCGTTCCATGATCCAGGATCCTCCTTGGGTACCTGCATATGCTATGTGGACATGGAACGAAAGCAAAGCTTATAATCTTTCAATTAATATAAGCATTGCTATAATTGATAAGTTGCACTAATCGCGTTGCAAGTTTTGCTTAAGCATGTCTGGAGCGGCAATGGACACGTGGGGACAGCCGCCCTCGGCTGTCCGGCCGAGCGAAGCTCCGCGGTCAGCCCCGGAGTGTGGAGCGACGGGCGTCTCGCCCGTCATAAAACAAGATTTCGGTGGAGGGAAGCGCACCGCGCCCGTCAATTCCCCAGTCGCGCAGCGACGGCAGCGACTAGCCCCGCACGCAAGTGCGGGGAAACCGTAGGGTTGATGAATGTGAGTTCCGTAGGGACGGCACACCCTTCTCCGTGAAAATCGGCAGATCTCAACCATGGAACTCTCTCAACTCGAAGTCTTCCTCACCGTCGCCCGCGAGGGCCGCTTCTCGCGTGCCGCCGAGAAGCTTTACCGCACCCAATCCGCGGTCAGCCAGACCATCCGCAAGCTCGAGGACGAGCTCGGCGAACCGCTCTTCGACCGCTCCTCGCGCGAGGGTGTTCTCACCGACGCCGGCCGCACCCTCCAGGAATACGCCGAGAAACTCCTCAACCTTCGCGCCGACGCCCAGGAAGCTCTCCTCGAGCTCCGCGAACTGCAACAGGGCAAGCTCGTCATTGCCGCCAACGAATTCACTGCGCTCTACCTGCTCCCGGTGCTCGCCGAATTCCGTCGCTTGCATCCCATGATCAAGATCACCGTGCTGCGCTCCCTCGGCAGCCACATCCCTGACGACCTGTTGCGCCATACCGTCGAGATGGGCGTGCTCACCTACGACCCGCAGGAACCGCGCCTGCTCTCGACCGTCGTCTACCTAGACGAGTTGATCTTCGTGGTTCCCCCCACGCACCCGCTCGCGTCCGAGAAGCAGGTGAGCATCCGCCAGCTCGGCACCGAGGTCTTCGTTGCCCACATCGTCTCGTCGCCGTATCGCGAGAAGGTCATCGAGGCCTTCCGCCGCCACAAGACTCCGCTTCACATGAACGTCGAATTGCCCACGCTGCAGGCCATCACCCGGTTCGTCGCCATGGGCAACGGCGTGGCTCTGGTTCCCGAGATCAGCGTGGAAAGCGAACTGGCGCGCGGAGAACTGGTCAGCATCGCCGTGCGCGAACTGCGCCTGCACCGCAAGCTGCGATTGGTCTACCGGAAAGAGGCCAGCCTCTCACACGCCGGCCGCGCTTTTCTGCAGGTGGCGGAAGCAATCGCCACCGAGCGCGGTGGCCGCTATCGCTTTTTGCGCGAGAGATAAACCAATTCCGCGCTTGTCGATCAGTGAAAACTTTGAACTCGTATCAGAGGCACCGTTTTAGCAGCACCGGCGTAGAAGGGAGGCAAGCTAGCTCAATCGATCAATGAGTGACATCGCTGGACGGGCAGATCGAGGAGGCGGCGGCAGCGCATCCAGATTTTTTCATCTTTAATTCGTTGCCTGGTGCAGGCCCGGTGATGGCTCCGCGCTTGTTGGCAGCATTTGGCTCGCAGCGGGAACGTTATCGGAGTGCGGATGAGCTGCAGTCCTTCAGCGGAATTGCCCCACTGACAGAATCCAGCGGGAAAAGGAAGTGGGTACATTTTCGTTGGGCCTGCCCAAAGTTTCTACGGCAAAGCTTTCATGAATGGGCGGGTCATTCGATCGCCCAATCGGAGTGGGCGCGAGCGTACTACCAGCAACAACGCGGTAGGGGCAATACCCACCATGAGGCGGTGCGTGCCCTGGCTTTCAAATGGATCCGCATAGTATTTCGTTGCTGGCAGGACAGAGTTGCTTACGATGAAAACAGGTACCTGGCCGCGCTCGTTAAGCGCGGCTCCCCACTGGGTGCCACCGTAACGATGGAGAGAACGCTGTGAAAACCTTGTGCATACTCGGTGAATCACATCGTCAAGGCGGACAAGAAAGTGCTTGACTAAATCACTCAGATGTCTCGGATAACCAGAAATAGCGATAGGCCACGAGCCTCGGATAGAACCATGGTTGACCTTGAGTCGCCATTCGCTTGTCGCTCTCGCCACTCGACGGTACCGCTAACTCACCAGAGGAGACTCATCAGAATGGGCACAAGTCACACTTCTCCAGCGAAGCCTAACTACCGTGGGCTGGATCTCGAGAAAACATCTCGACTCCGGTCGAGGCAGAACTTTTTTCTTGACATCCCTTTTGATAGAACTCATTGACAACCAGACAGCAGCCGGCTCACCGAAGACATCGCCTCCGGCTACACCGCCTGCTTCATCTCATCGTGCGAGTCGAGCGCATCCATCAGCGACTCGTGAATTTCAAACGCCGAGGAAAGATTCGTCAGGCGAAGCATCTGCAACACTCGCGGATTCGCTCCCGCCAGCTTCAACTTTCCTCCGCTTACCTGAGCAGCGTTCCGGATGCGAGCGAGCTCACCCAGGCCGGCGCTGTCGATTCGCTGCACTCCCTCCAGATCAAGAACGACCTCTCTGGTATTCTTCAAAGCTTGCGTAACCACGCGGGTGAGCGCCGAAGCTTCATCACGATACACGATGCGCCCTTCGCAATGTACAACCATGACGTCTCCGAGATGGCGTGTTTCCAGACTGAGTTTCAACTGCGACTCCTTGGTCGGAAGTGGCACGGCGATCGTCGCCGGCCCATTGATGTCTGCTTCACTGTTG
>CAVQZP010000024.1:0-15339 GCA_963718505.1 uncultured Acidobacteriota bacterium
GATTCGAACCCACGTTACCCTTTCGAGTAAACACGCTTTCCAAGCGTGCGCCTTCAGCCACTCGGCCATCTCTCCGGCGCGGATGTTGCTTCAGGGAGGTGCGTGAAGCGTCTGCGAATCGAACAAGGATCATGCTCTAAAAACGCTTCATTTTGATTTTATGGTCCCAGGGAGAGAACCGCAACTTTGCGCATTCGTTGAACTGGCGAAGCGCCAAGGCAAGTGTAACGTCGGGCCGTAATGCGCGGGATATCGCGGGATCATCTGGACCTCTAGGATGTCAAAGAGGAATGTCAAACGCGCTGAGTATTTCCCGTGTCCACGGTCGACTGTGACCACCAGGAACAGAGTCACGCGATGAGCGAGCCGGGGCGCGCCGCCGACGGACGTTTGGTGAGGAAAACGTTGTACAAGGAATCGTTTTAGGAGGGGTTTTCGGACGACGTGGGAACGGAGGGTATCGAGCCAACCCCTGCGGCCGCACCGTTGGCTTTGCCATTTGCTGATTCAGTTGACGTGGACGATTCAGCCTTCTTCTCGCCTTCCACAACGCGGTGATTCAGGCAATAGAGCGCCAGTTCGAGGCGATCGGCAACGCCCAGCTTGTCATAGACCTTGCGGAGGTAGTTCTTTACGACCTGCTCGGTTGTCCCGACGCGTAAGGCGATTTCCTTGTTCTTCATGCCCTGCGTGACGCAGGAAACGATCAGGGATTCTTTCGGAGTCAGTTGGACTTTGGGGCGGCTTCCCGCGGGGCGCGTGCCCTGCGTGCGATATGCACTCAGCACCCAGGAAACACCCTGGCGATCGAGCCACGGCTCACCTTGCGATACTTTTCGCAGGCACTCCACGAGAGTCTCGGGTTCCACTTCGCGCGAGACGATGCCATGGGCGCCGCGGCGGAAGAGTTCGAGTGTCAATTCTTCATTGGGTTCGTGAGTGACGACAACCAGCTTCATTTGTGGAACCTGGCGCAGCAGGTCGGCGACCGCTTCCATCGGATTGGGCGTCAGAGCGGCTTCAAAAATCAGAACGTCGGCGGAAAACTTCTTGGCGGCGGCAAGCGTCTGGGCAAGTGTCTCGGCCTGGCCGACAACGCGGATGTCGTCTTCCAGTGCGAAGATCTTACGCAGGCCCGCGCGAAAGATCGCTTGGGTATCGGCAACAATGACGCGAATAAAATGGCCGTTACTATCGCCCTCGTGCGGTGTATCCAGGTTGTCCACGCTCACCGGAATGCTTGCCATCGGTTCCCTTGCGGCGCCCTACCTGCGCTCGAATCGATACTCGTCGATGACCACTCCTACTCCACGGCGGCCACCGTCTTCAAAACTGCGCACTACTCGCCCGCGGCAGTCCACGCGTACGTCTTCTGCCGAGCCGACCACATCGGCGGGCAGAGAAATCGTGAAATCCACGGGCGATCCCACAGGCATGTCCGCATCCACTTCGAACAACACTCCGTTCGCCGAGATGTTCTGGGTTTCGGCGGAACGAACGTCCGCACCTGACTTCACCGCTACCGGCAATTTCACCGGGAAGCGTGCCGCGCTCTGCACGTCCGTGTAATGCTTGCGACCCGTCGCAGTCTTCGCGTCCTTGCTGATATCGGATGCCACGGCGTTGGCGGCCCTACTTTCCAGGTCTCAAGCCTCACAAGCAGCCTGCGACCAGAGATGGACATTTCGAAGGCAGCTTACACCCCCGTATCAGGAGTGAAAAGTTACCGAAGTCATGGAACTTCCTGGGTTTAAGCCATTGGCGGGAAAGGAATTATGGGCGAAATGAATGCTGATTGCTGAATGCTGATTGCTGATTGCTGAATGCCGAGTGCTAAATGCTAGCACTTAGCCGTTGGCACTTGGCATTTGGCCAGCGAAGGGTGATGACCGCTCCTCTTAGCGCAGACGTTGCAGGTCCTTTCGAACCGCCGCCGGAGTAGGGACACACCGCCTGTGAGGCACTAAAGCGGAAAGGCTGAAAGGCGCTAAAGCACGGGAGTCGGCATTCAGCCGTTGGCAGTTGGCATTTCGCCACCACGGCCGGAGATGAAGGGAGAGGGGTCAGGAGCAGCAAACAGGCCGTCGCTGGCTGAGTGCTAAATGCTAAGTGCTGCTTTTAGAACTTCGTCACCTCGGTGAAGTTGAAGTCGCGGACCTTCACGGCGGGGACGACCATGTCGAAGGACTCCTCTCCGCTGGCGCGCACCAGTTTGCCCATGGCCTCTACGTTCGAGAGCATGTGGATCAGACTCTCGTTGAAGCGGAAGTTTCTGACTCCGCCGGCAAGCTTTCCGTTTTCGATGAGGAACGTGCCATCGCGGGTCATGCCAGTCAGGATCTTTTCGTAGGGATCGACCTCGCGGATGTACCAGAGGCGCGTCACGAGAATGCCTTTTTCTGTGGAGGCGATCATCTGCTCGACGGATTGCGGACTGACTGGTTCGCCGAAGACGATGTTGACGGGCATCTCGCCCATTTCGTTGGGGAGGAGAAATCCGTGGCCGGTCGAGGCGATTGTGCCGACCTTGTCGGCGTGCGTAGACTTCTTCATTTTCTCGGCAGTGCCGCGGGCGTAGACGACGCGCTTGACGATTCCGTTCTCGACCAGCGGGACACGTTGCCGTCGCATGCCTTCTCCGTCGAAGGGAGCACCGGACTGCAGCGGGTGCGCGACGTCGTCGGCGATATTGATGTTCGAGCCGAAGAGCTCCGTGCCGATGCGGTTGTTGAGGAAGGAACGCTCGTCGAGGATCGCCTGGCCGCCGAAGTCCCAAAACATGAAGCCCACGATGTCGAGTACAGCCGCCGGTTCCAGGATCACGGTGTACTTGCCGGCCGGAACTGCGCGCGGCTCAGCCGAGTCGAGCGCTTTGCGGCCGGCGATGTCGGCAAGAGGGAGCGGATCGAGATTGGCGACGTTGGGTGAGTTCGCCTTTTGCCAACCGGAGGAATTCTTCGCGAGCATCGTGATGGAAATCTCGGCCGACGTTTGCGTGTGCCAGTCGGCGATGCCGCGCGAGTTGAAAATCCCTTCGATGGATTCGGAACTCGAGTAGATTCCGGCCGTGGTCAGCTTGTGGCGGTTGGCAATATCAACGATTTTGGCAACGCCGGCGGCGCGATCTTCGGGAGTGATGGCGGCGGTTTCTTCGAAATGACGAGAGGGCGAATTGATTTTGGATGAGTTCGCCGCGTCGCGCTCCTGCGGAGTGGGTGCCGGCAGAAGATCGGGGTCGGGCTGCTGCACTTTGGCGAGATTTTCGGAAGCCTGTACCACGCGCTTGAGGCTTTCCTCATCGAGCTTGTTGGTGGAGGCGCGAGCGGTGCGGCCACTGAAGACTGTTCTGACGGAGACGCCGTAATTCTGCTCGGCGACGTTCTGGTGGATGACGTTGTTGGCGAAACGCGTGAGGGCGGAGTGTCCGCCGTAGAAGTAGGCCTCGATCTCGTCGGCGGGCGAGTGCTTTTTGAGGCGGTCGAAGATGTCGGCGGCGCGATCTCGACTAAGCATTCAGCACTCAGCAATCAGCAATCAGCATTCAGCCAGTGAGGCGTTCTTGCTCGACTTTGCGGGCGAGGGAAGCCAGCATTCGTTTCACTTCCACAACAGCTCTATTAAGAATTTCGTATATGTTGTCTTCCAAGAAGCCAAGGTCGTGTCCAAGCAGAAAGTGATATTCGAGTTCGCTGGCTGAACCGGCGGATATGTTGAGGAACCTTTGAAATTCGGCATTCCCTCGCTTTCCGCAACCTTCTGCAATGTTTGCCGCCACTGATGCCGAACACCTTCGTATCTGACTCGTCAGACCATAAACCTCTTCCCTAGGAAAGCGTCGAGTGACATCGTATATAAGAAGCGTCAATTGATGAGCCTTTTGCCACACCTGCAAATTTCTGAAATCTTTCATTCCAAGCAATCTCCTCAAGCCTACTGAATGCTGAGTGCTGAGTGCTGAATGCTAGCTCCCGTTTACCCAAAATCACTGTGATCGCTATCACGCGCCCTTATATGCCGAACCCACTTTGATGTTGCGGAAGCGGGCGGGGGCTGCGCCGTGGCCTGTGCCCATCACTTGTTGGGGCTGACCCTTGCCGCAATTGGGAGTGCCCCAGAGAGTCCACGCGTCTCGCGAGCAGATGGCGTCCATCGAGTTCCAGAATTCGGTGGTGATTCCCGAGTACGACGGGTTTTTCAGCATGCGCGTGCGCTTGCCCTTCTTGACCTCCCAACCGATCTCGCATCCGAACTGGAAGTTGTAGCGCTTGTCGTCGATCGACCAGGACTTGTTGGTCTCCATGTAAATGCCGTCATCGGTATCGGCAATCAGTTGGTCGGAGGTTAGCAGCTTTTCTCCGGGCAAGATGCTGATGTTCGTCATGCGGATCATGGGAAGGCGATTCCAACCTTCGGCGCGCAAGGTGCCGCCAGAGCGCGTCTCACCGATGGTGTGGGCGGTCTCGCGCGAACTCAGATAGCCCGTGAACAGTCCGTTGGTGATGATCGGAGTGCATTGAGCGGGGACACCTTCGTCGTCGTATCCGAAGGTTCCGAGACCCGGTCCGTGCTCCTGGCGTGCGTCGGCGACGACGTTCACGAGATCGCTGCCGTAGCGCAGATTACGGAGCTTGTCGAGCGTGAGGAAAGAAGTGCCGGCGAAGTTGGCTTCCATGCCGAGGACGCGGTCGAGTTCAATCGGATGTCCGACCGACTCGTGAATTTGTAATCCGAGTTGCGAACTGTCGAGAACAATCGTGCCCACGCCTTCGGGGCACTGATCCGCTTTGTGAAGCGCGACCGCTTCTTCAGCAACACGCCGGGCGTTTTCAACCAACTTCAATTCCGCGACCAGTTCGTATCCTTTGTTCTGCCACTGGCCACCGAAGGAATTGGGATACGAGCGTTTCATGATCTCCGTCCCAGCGAAGGCATAGGCGGAATATCCGGCGCCGGTGGAGTACTTGGTCTGATGGATGCTCGCGCCTTCCGACGAAGCAAACCACTGCTCTTCGCGGTGAAAGTTCATGCTGGTCTCGGCCAGCGTGATGCCGGCGACCGCGCGGAGTTCCGCGTCGATTTTGAGCAGCAATTCGAGATTCTGCTCAACGGAAACGGTGAAAGGATCGATCTGGATCGGAGTGGACCATTCGCCGGTAATCGGCAACTCGGGGGCGAGCTTGACATTTTCCTGCCGCACGCGGGCAGAGGCTTTTGCGATGGCGAAGGCCCGCGCTGCCGCAGCTTCCACAGCGGTGCGGCTCAAGTCGTCGGCGGCGGCGAAGCCCCACGAACCGTCGGCAATGACGCGGATACCGATGCCCATCGACTCGGCGTCGGAGGCGTGTCCGATCTTGCCGTTCTTTGTCGCCAGCGAACGGCTGCGATCATCGACCACGCGCGCATCGACATAGGAAGCGCTACGTTGGATCGCAAGATCGAGAGCCCAATTGAGGACGTCTTTCATCGTTGAGGTCTTAAATTTACCACGGAGACACGGAGGCACGGAGCTGACGGAGAAATAAGCTCGCGTCACGGCGGAGACGAATTATAGATCGCCCACGATCTCGGCTCCGATTGCATTTGAGCAAGTGTTTACAGACCAAGTCGAGCTATTTCACGGTAAACACGAGGAAATAGTCCATGCCGTCCTTTACGAAATCGTAGCTGCTGGCCAACTGGTATCCGGCTTCGGCAAATTCCTTGAGCACGATGTCGCGATCGACACCGTGATTCCCGGCGCTACCGTTGCGATCGATGACGCCGACTTTCGCGCCCGGGCGCAGCGCGGGGCGGAGATTGCGTAGCAGGGTTACAGGTTTCGCGACTTCGTGATACGTCTTGAGAAGGAGGACGGCGTCGATCTGGTTCGGCGGCAGCAGCGGATTATCTTCCCGACCCTGGATCGTCTTGATGTTGTGGAGTTGTTCTTTCTGCATGCGGTCGTCGATGTAGCGGATTGCTTCGAGGTTGATGTCGACGGCATAGACCTGTCCGGTGTCGCCGGTGCGGCGGGCGGCGCGCACGGTGAACCACCCGGAGCCGGCTCCGATGTCGGCGACGTTTTTGCCGGGCGTAATGCCGAGGATGTCCATGACGCGATTGATCTGCAGTTTATCTTCGCGGCCGGGGGTTTCGAAGATGGAAAGATCGCCGGTATAGGGTGTGCTGGTCTTGCGGGTGTCGGTGGATTGCTGGGTCGCCTGAGGCGCGGCTTGCGCGAATGAGGCCGCGGTCCACAAAGGGCTGGCGCTCCACAAAATAAAGGTTAGGAGAAGAAAGCGATACCTCGACTTCACCTGCGTACCCCCGGGCAGAACTCTAAAGACTCGTTCTTTCAAGAATAGACTCTCGGTGGCGAAGAGCGTTAGTCCGTGCGTTTTCCAGGTTACCGGAAGAACGTGACAAAAATCGGGGCAGCGGACGATCAGAAAGACGGCCCCAGACAGGCCGAGACGATGCCCGTTGGTCCGCCGCTCGCGAGGGCAAGATGCCCCTTCGACACGCTCAGGGCAGGCTCTCGGGACAGCCGGCGGGACGCCGGCGCTACAAGATCAACGACACGGATCCAGACGGGTGGGGACGCCTGTCGCTTCACCGTCGTTTATTAAGTCACGTTCAGCCCGTACCTCACCGTCGCCTGTGACCCTTGGCACTGCTTCCCGGCCAGTCCAGGACTCCAATAAATCCGTAACGCAGCCGTCGGGCAAAGTTGTGCCCAAGGAGCGACCTTCATGAGTACTTTGACTTTAGACAAGAAAGCCGACCTGGCCGGGCCGGGGATCGGCGACTACAACGAACTCGAAAAATCTCTGCCTCGCGATTACCACTCGCTGCTGACGCCCAAGGAGACGCAGCGCGCCATTTTCCACGTGAAACGCTACATCGAAGACAACCTGTGCAAGGAACTGAACCTCATGATGGTCGAGGTACCGTTGATCGTCGATGGGGAGAGCGGCGTAAACGACATGCTGGATCGCGATGGATCGCGCACGCCGATCCAGTTCCATATCTCCAATGACCGCAACCAGCACCCGATCGATGCCCAGGTGGTGCAGGCCGCGACCAAGTGGAAACGGGTTGCTCTGAAGCAGTTCGACTGCGCGCCGGGTGAAGGGATCTGCACGGATATGCGCGCGGTGCGCAAGGATTACTTCCTCGATCACGATCACAGCGCTTACGTCGACCAGTGGGATTGGGAGCGCGTGATCACCGCCGAGCAACGGAACCTGGAATTTTTGAAGAATCTGATTCGCCGGATCTGGAAGGTGATCGTCGGCGCGGAGCAGTTCGCGCTAGAGATGTTTCCCAAGCTGAAGGATCCGCGCTATCCGAGTTTGCCGCAGGATCTGATCTTCCTGCATGCGGAGGAAATTCTTGAGCTGTATCCAGATCTTCCGCGCAAGCAGCGGGAGACGGCAGTTCTACAGAAGTATCCGGCGATTTTCATTCTTGGCATCGGATGGCCACTCCGGGACGGCTACCCTCACGAGATGCGCGCCGCTGATTACGATGACTGGATCACAGACACGAGTCTCGAAACGGGCAAGCCGACGCATGGGCTGAACGGCGACATCCTGGTGTGGAATCCGGTGACGAAGCGGCGTCACGAGCTGAGTTCGATGGGGATTCGGGTCACGAAGCAGACGCTGCAGGGCCAACTGGTGCTGTCGGGGCAAACCGATTTCCTGAAGCTGCCGTATCACCGGGCGATTCTGGAAGATCAGATTCCGCTTTCGATTGGCGGCGGGATCGGGCAATCGCGGACGTTGATGCTGCTTCTGCGCAAAGCGCACCTGGGAGAAGTCAGCGTGACGGTGTGGCCGAAAATCCTGAAGGAAATCTGCGCAAAGAAGAATATCTTTGCGCTCGAGTAGTGGCTCTTCGTACTTGAGCCGAGGGCGGCGGTTGCCGCCCTTTTTTTCCTGTCGGTGCTGATACGAGGGGAGCAAAAGCAGGTCCTTCGCTTCGTTCGGCATTCGCCTCACCTACCCTCAGGATGACAATTCAAAAGAGGTGACAATTCAAAAAAAGAGGGCTGGGGTGAGTTGACACCCGTTGACATCAATTGCCGGGTTCGGCCTTCGAGTCTTCTTTCTTCTGGTGAAAGTCGAGGCCGAAGGACGGTTGATCGCGCGTTCCCGTGACCTTGATGGGAAGGACGGTGACTCCATTCTTGCGGAAGAAGGAATTGAACGGCTTCAACAGAAACGACTTGATGCCGGTTGTTACCTGCGACAACTTGGCCTGCAGGCGTAAGGTGCCGTGGAAGTCGAGTTTCTCGTCGCGCAGACCATAGGTGCCAGCGAGTTCGACTGTTGCGCCGGTCACGCCGAAGGTCAGGTTGCGAAAGGTGATCTGGCCGTCTTTCAGAAGAAAACTTCCTTTCAGTTCGGAGACGGCGCTGCCTGCGTCCTCGTCCTCGGGCTTGCCCTGCCCGCGGCGACTAAGGCTTTCAAGTTTCTCGCGGATCCCTGCATTCGCGAACTCAGCGCCGCCGACGCCAAACCTGCCGTCAAGCTGCAAGCGATCTGCGATTTCTCCTGGGCCGGGGGGCAAAACGAATTTCGTTTTCAGCCGGACCGCCCCCGTCATCATGGGCTGGTCCGATTTCACTGCCAGACGAAGCAGGTCCTCCAGGCGCGCGTGGTCCGTGGTGACGTTGAGAACAATCTCGCGGCCGGGGCCTTTCTCGGGCTTCACGACGCCACCGTTGCAAACGAGCGTCATGTGGAGAAACTGGGCAATCACTGGATGAAGCAGAGTGTTGCCGTTCGTGCCGTCGACCGTAGCCTGAAAATCGGTCTTCAGGAGCAGCGGGTGTCCGGCGATCGAGATGGTGAAGTCGGGTGTGACGGTCTGGCCTTGCACGTCGATGTTCTCGAGGATGCCGCCGAATTTTCCTTTCGAGGCAAGGATGCCGGCAATTCCGTGGAACACACCGAGGTCCGCGTTCTGGAAGCTGTAGTTGGCGGAGAGCGGTGTTTGGCTCGGGTCTTCGATCTCCCAGGGACCGAAGTGCCCTTGCGTAATGATTTCCCCGGGTGGGGCGGCGTTGGTGAGATTGGCCGTGAACGATGCCGCTTGGTTAAGGCCCACGCCATGCATCGTGATGCGATGGATCAGGAATTCGTGGCTCGTCTTTTTCGGGTCGCTGGGAATCAGCTCGAGTCGGGAATCCTGGGCGACCAGTTCGTCGACAAGTACGGGGACGTCACGGGCTTTGACCTTCCAATTCAGTGGAGGGCTTTCGGCGCGCTCCTCTTTCGGAGGAATGTGGATAGTCATGCCGGTGAGCTGGATGCTTCGAATGTGCCACGGCTTGTGGATCAGGCTGGTCCAGCCCATGTTCCCGGAAAATTCCCGGATTTCGATGAGCGGCGGAATGTCCGTGCGACCGTGATAGTGGAGGGCGAGGCCCCCTCCCTTCACGGAGATTCCCTGGAGCAGCGAAACGTGAAGGTCGCGAATTTCCGCCTCGCTGTCGAAGCGGCTCCGCAACATATCGAGGGCCTGCTGGCGAACGATGGGTGTCAGATGGGTGGTGAAGATACCGACCGCGACCGCTCCGATGACGAAGAGGACGAGCGCGCACCACAACACGTACCACCACACGCGACTCCGAAAAATTCTGTGGGACATGCCGAGCTCACTCCCGGGGCAACACGACTGCACGACGAGGCACAGATAGTCGTGTGATGCAACGTTGCAGGTAGTAGGAGCCGGAAAATGAGGGTGGATTTGGGGTGCCTGGTGGGATTCGAACCCACGTCATCCGGAGCCACAGTCCGGCGTTCCACCGCTGAACTACAGGCACCACACGGAGGGATAGCGCAGCCCTTGATTATAGCAACTCGACGTGGAGCTGTCAGAGTTGATGAAGCAATCTCCCAATGAACCCAGGACGCAAGATGGGTTGAACCTCAGCGGCTAAAGCCGCGCATTCGGCAAGCGTGTGGCGGCATGGCTTCAAGCCGCGTCTCTAGCGGCTTTTAGCGGAATGGCTGAAAAGACCGCGAGAAAACTCAGAGCGGACCTCAGCCCCTGAAGGGGCGTTGATGTTACAGGGCTTACGGCGCCGCTAAAGCGGCGCCCTGATACGAACCTCGACTTTTTCAGCAGCCTGTGAAGCCGTGCCCTTCCCAAAAACTGTTTATCTTTCCAAAACTATTCATGAGACCAGCTCTCAGAAGCTGGCGTGTTGGAAAGGGTTACGATTTCTGCCCCAGAGCGCAACGTCAGTTTCATTCAAGCGTCTTGAGGAAATCAAAAGAGAGGAATGCTTAGCGGCCCACGCCCACGTATTGAAATCCCATGGAGCGCAACTTGGCGGAATCGAGGAGATTTTTCGTGTCGACGATGATCGGGCGCTTCAACAGGTTTTTGATCTTGCTAAAGTCGAGCGTGCGGAATTCCGGCCAGCCGGTACCGACCACGAGCGCGTCGACACCCTCGGCTGCCGCGTAGGCGGTGTCGCAGTAGCGGACGCTGCCGTTCAGATGGGTTTTGGCTTCGGCGAGTGCGACCGGATCGTATGCGCGGACGCGAGCGCCTTGCTGCACGAGAGTCTGCGCCAGGCGGATTGACGACGATCCTGCGACGGAGTTCGTGTTCGGTTTAAAGGCGAGTCCGAGGATGCCGACGTCTTTATTCTGCACGGATTGAACCATGCCGGAGATTTTCTGCACGAGTCGTTCGGCCAGAGTGGCGTTGACTTCCCGCGCTGCCGTCAGGACTTTGAGCTCGACGCCATTTTCGCGTGCCAGATGCGCGAGGGAATCCATGTCGGACTCGGCGAAGATGCCTCCCATCCCCGCGCCGGGTTGCAAACAACGGGGCGCAATCTTTTTGTCGAGACCAAGCGCGATCGAGAGATTCACGGCATCGGCATTGACTTGCTCGCACAGAGTAGCCAGTTCGTTGATGAACGAGATCTTGGTGGCGACGAAGGCGGTCGCGGCTTCACGCAAGAGTTCAGCGGTTTCGTGGTTCGTCTGAACAACGGGGACGCCGCGCATAACCAGTGAATGAAAAATCTGCTTGAGTGTCGCTACGGCTTCGGAGGACGAAGTTCCCATGATGATGCGGTCGGGCCAGTTGAAATCTTCGACCGCGCAGCCGTCGGTAAAGAACATGGGCTGCGAAACGATGATGCCCTTCAATTTCGCGTTCTTCAGCGAGCGTTCCAGTCCCGCGGCCGTGCCGACTGGAACCGGAGTGACCAGCGAAAAGGTGATGGCTTGGGTGGAATGGCGGGCAATCCGGAGAACAAGTTCTTCCAGGTGCTCAGCGGAATCCTCCGCCAGGAAGACGACCTGGGCCTTCTTGGAAAATGCCTCGACGTCGGTGGAATACGACAAGCGGCCGCAGCGGACATTGCGCTTTACGATTTCTTTGAGATTTTTTTCGAAAAAGCAGATATTGCCCTGCGCCATCTCGACCATGCGGGTGCTGTCGGTGTCGCAGCAGCTGACGGGGGTTCCGAAATCCGCAAGGCAAGCGGAAATCACTGTGCCCAGGTACCCGGAACCGTAGACTCCCACGTGCATTGCGAACAGCTCCCCATGGAGAGACGCGGGCTAACCATCTGCAAAGATAGATATTCGGCGTGACGCCCCGCGCCTCGACGCCCCCATGTTCCCCTTCGTTACCGAGGCTTGGCAATGCACGTAGGGCCAACTTTGGGACAAGGCCGGGACATGTCCTTCCGGCCATGATTTGAGGCCGGACTTGGAAATGGAACAATGACCAGCGTTTTGCAAGGATTCAGGTTTGGGTCAAGAAAGAAATCTCTCGGGCCGAGGATGGCCCGATAGTTACTTCTTGCGCGAGACCAGAGAGCGGCCCAGGGGCACGGGAGCCAGGTCGATCCAGCAGTTCGGCACGTCTTCGCGGACGAAGGTTAGTTCCTCGAGCGCAATATGACGGGTGCCCGAATAGCGCGACCAGCGTTTCCGCGCGACATCGAAGGCCTTCCAGGCGAGTTCTTCTGTACCCATCTTGGCGATGGTGAGGTGCGGAATATAGGGCAGTTCCTCGGTGCAGCAGACCCCTGCACGATTGAGCTGATCGTGGAGGTCCTGCATGCGAGAAGCGGCATGGGCCACGCGGATAAACACTGTGGGAGTCACGGGCAGGAACGTTTCCACCTCTCCCAGCGTGACCTCGAATGGCTCGGCGTCACGACAGGCCGCCTCCAGGTCGCGGATGGCGTCCGCTTCGCTTCCCTGCAGGCGGCGGGGCGGCAAAATGGTGAGATGGGCCGCGAGATGAGGTAGTTCCGGATGGAGCTCTTTCCGAAGTTTTTCTACAAATTCCCCAACCGGCTTTCTTACGTAAGCGACAAGGGCATAACGCGCACCAAGCATGATCGAAGACAGATTATACCGCGCTCGTGCGGAGCACCGTCACCGGCGGCGATTGGGGCTAACCCGGGCGCGGGGGCCTTACGTTTCAGCAATAGCATTTCTGAGGCTCGTCTCCTGAGGCTCGTCCCGCCGGCTAAAGCTTGACCCGAACTGGTGTTTGTCGGGGTACAGCGTTCACTTCTTTTCGGCTAGAATGTCAGCCGCACGAAAGGAGATCTATGGCCAAGAAAAAGATCGATCCGCTCAACAGGAAGCAGTACGGCGCCGTCTCGGCCGCTCTTACCGTCTCTGACATTCCGGCAGCAGTGAGCTTCTATCAAAAGGCTTTTGGTTTCGCGAAACGAGGCATCATGAACGGGCCTGACGGAAAGCCTGTCCATGCAGAACTCACGTTGCGGGGCACAACGCTCATGCTCGGACCCGAGAGTGCAGCGATGGGAAGACGCACTGCCAAGAGCGTTGGCGCCTCTCCTGCCAGCCTGTACATTTACGTGGAAAACGTGGATAAGGTCGTGGAAAAAGCGGGCAAGCTCGGCGCCACACCACAAGGTCCCATTATGGATATGTTCTGGGGTGATCGCTGCGGCACCGTCGTCGACCCGGACGGCTACAGCTGGATGGTTGGCACGCACAAGGCGGAACCCACGGCCAAAGAGATGAAGAAGGGAATGGAGGAGATGATGAAGCAGCAGCCGCCCAGCGCAGCTGCCGCGGACTGAGGAAATCACTCGAATAGCGCTGGCTGATCGACGCTTTCTTCGGCTTCCTCAAAGTTGCCGAGACCCACGCCCACGAGTCGGTAGCGCTGCCGCGGACTATGCTCCACGCGCTCCCGCAGCTGTAATGCGATGCCCGTCAATTCTTCGCACGACGATGGGGGAGCGTGTGGGGTGCAGCTGCGGGTGAGGATCTTGAACTCCCTGGTTTTCAGTTTGAGAACCACGGTCCGTGGTATACGCGATTCCTTGCGTGAGGCAGACCACAGTTTCTCGGCCAGGCGGCGGATCATCGGTTCAGTTTCTGCCAGCAGCACATCTTCCGGAAACGTATCCTCGACGGAGATGGACTTCGTAGGCCGGTCCGGAACTACCGGACTTTCGTCGACGCCTCGGGCAAGTTCGTAGAGGCGGACGCCAAACCGGCCGAATTCATCTTCAAGCTTGGCTCGTTCCAGAGTTCGCAGCTCGCCCACCGTCCTGACTCCCAGTTGGGCCAATTTCTCTTCGGTGACTTTCCCCACCCCGGGGAGTCGTCCAACCGGTAACGGCAGCAGAAACGCATCCACCTCTTCTGGCTGGATCACGAAAAGTCCATCCGGCTTCCGCCAGTCAGAGGCCAGTTTCGCCAGGAACTTGTTCGTGGCCACTCCCGCAGAGGCAGTCAGATTCAACTCCTGGCGGATTTGTTGGCGGATGATCCGCGCCACGAGCGTCGCTGTCGGCGAGCCCGTCTTATTCTCGGTCACGTCCAGGTAGGCTTCATCGAGTGACAACGGTTCTATGAGATCCGTATGGCGCTTGAAGATCTCTCGCACACTCTTCGAGACAGTCCGATAGCGTGTAAAATCCGGCGCGATGAAAATTGCAGCGGGACACAATCGCTCGGCTCGCACCGCCGGCATGGCCGAACGTACCCCAAAGGCTCTGGCCTCATATGACGCCGCGCAAACGACTGAACGATTGCCCTTCCACGCGACGATCACGGGTTTGCCGCGGAGTTTGGGTTCGTCGCGCTGCTCGACCGAAGCGTAAAACGCATCCATGTCTACGTGGATGATTTTGCGGAGGCCCATCGCAACCATAGTATTCCCGGTAGCGGAACGCTGTGAACGTCCTCGTGACGCACAACGAAGGGCTTGAGGAATTACCCGAACAGGCTATAGCTGGCTACGATATGAGCAGGGATAAGAGAGTGCGCGAGCAAGTCATCCATCAGCGGCCACTTACTCCGGGCTATTATTCTGAAATGTGACTGAAATAGCGAAGGCAGATACCAGGACCCCGCTTCGGGCGGGCTTGTTCCGATCCCTGATTCGATGGCTCACCATCGGTGCGGTCATTCTGTGGTCGCTTGCCGCGTTGATCCTGGTGGCGGCACGGTGGATCGATCCACCGACAACCGCGGTGCACATCCAGCGCCGCCTGCAGGCCTGGGCTCACCATACGCCGTATCGCAAACGCTACAAGTTCATTTCGCTGAACCAAATTTCGCCTGATCTCCAGCACGCCGTAATCGCCGCAGAGGACGCGCACTTCTACCAGCACCATGGATTCGATTGGCACGAGATCCAAATTGCCGCCGGGGAGGATCTAGAAGGCGATCGCACGCGTGGAGCTTCCACCCTGACGCAGCAACTCGTAAAAAACCTGTTCTTCGGAACAGGCCGCTCTGTTGTCCGCAAGGGCGCAGAGGCCACGTTGGTACCGGTGGCCGAATTCGTCCTCGGCAAACGGCGCATTCTGGAGATATACCTCAACGTTGTGGAATGGGGCCCTGGGATCTATGGGGCGGAGTCGGCGTGCCGTTACTACGAAGAAACAGGGGCCCGGAATATCGGCCGGGAACAGGCGGCACGGCTGGCTGCAATCCTGCCGGCCCCCCTGAAACGACGGCCCGAGCGCATGAATAGCTACAGCGCAATTATCCTTGCGCGAATGAACCAGATGGGATGGTAACCGCTGACATTTAGTTATGCGTCGGCCGTTCTTGAAGTTCGCGTTTGCTTCTGGTCGCGTCGCCCGCAATCCGGAATCTTTAGAGTCAGGTTTGGCAAATGCTCGATTCGGGTGGAATGAGCGCATACGTGTAGGGTGACGGCACGTTTTGTCGATAAAAACTCTGGTGTGGGGTGGCGACGAGGTTTGGAGGTGCTTTAAAATCAATTCTGCTGATCATGTCGGGGCGTAGCGCAGCCTGGTAGCGCACCTGCCTTGGGCGCAGGGGGTCGTAGGTTCAAATCCTATCGCCCCGACCA
>CAVQZP010000025.1:0-53946 GCA_963718505.1 uncultured Acidobacteriota bacterium
AGGGCGGCTCGTACTTGGGATTCGGCCGGAACTTCAGCCGTACCAGTTCGTCGCCTTCCTTGCCCACGCCCTCGGCGCCCCGTTCGGTTCCGTCGTATTCATAGAGGAATGCATCGGGCATCGACCGAACGATACGCTCCACGCGCTCGTCGTCTTCCTTTTCGCGCTGGCGTTTTTTCTTCAGCTCTTCCGGATTTTTCATGAGCTGATCCAGACGCGCCTCTTCAGCCTCTCGCTGCGCCGCGGTCAGAGGCTTGCCGTCGTTGGCGATGGCCATCCCCGCCATGGCGTCCTTGGTTTCGCAATAGAGCTTGGTCTGGGAGCCGTGGGCTCCCTCTTTAAGAGAAACGAAAATGTGCGGCGTTCCGGGCGTCTCGGATGCTTTGACTTCGTTTTGAACGGTTCGCCGGACGAGTTCTCCCGCAGGAATCGACTCAGTTTGCGCCGGCCATGCGCTTGCGGCCAGCGAGAGCATCGCCGCTGCCGCTACCCATGTTGGTTGGACTTGTCTGCCACGCCTCATGCCGAGCCCCTCTGTGCCGCTAGTGTACCGTTAGAAGAGCGTTCTGTATCCTCGTGTTGTACCGAACGTGTCCAGACGAGTGGGCAAGGACTAACGTTTCTCTTCTGCTCGGTCTCTGCGCGAAAAGCTCATGCGGGTTCGCAGCCGGATAGGTTAGAATCCTGTTTTCCCGCCAAATGAGCCCCAAGGAGGACTTGCCCCGGGGGCCGGCCGGAGACCACGACATCCTGTGACATCTCAGCTATCCGACGTAAGCCACCGGCAACCAGCCTAAGGAGAATGCGGTCATGGAAGTGCCCAAGAGTGGGGAGTTCGCACATATCGGGAAGTCGGTCGTCATTAAGGGGGAACTTTCCGGAAGCGAGGACCTGTATCTCGACGGCCAAGTCGAAGGCAGCATTCTGCTGAAGGGAAACAATCTCACGGTAGGTCCGAATGGCCAGGTCAAGGCCAATGTCGACGCGAAGGGTGTGACCGTGCAAGGCAAGCTGGAAGGCAACCTGCGCGCTTCGGATCGCGTGGAATTGCGGAAGTCCGCCATCGTGATGGGCGACATTGCAACCCAGCGGATAGCCATTGAGGAAGGCGCTTACCTCAAGGGCAAGGTGGACATCAGCAAGGACGGTAAGTAGCTGTTTCGGGACGGGAAGCCGTCCCGCGTTTTGAGCTCCCGGATCGAGTCCTGGAACAGGCAGTGAACAGGATTTGCCGTTTCGCACTGGCGAGCGAATCGGGCCGTTTTGGAGCGCCGGTGGAGGTCGGGCAAGGATTGTGCACGCCCGGCACGCCGGATTGGACTATTTCGCGCAAGGCTTCATGAAACTGTTTCGCGGCTCATCCTCCGGTCCGGAGCAAGGTGCATCTCCGGCACAAAGTAGTCCGAAACTTTCCCGCCGCTCGAGCGGCTTGGGAGAGCTTACGCGTCACTGGGCGTCGCAAGAGGGCCTTTGCATCCTCGACCTGGGCGCAACGTCCCCCGCGAATATCCGCTATTTCACTGAGCGCTCCCACAAAATCTACAGTGAAGACCTGCTGACCGCATCGACTGAGCCAGGCCTGGTCATAAAAGATGATCAAGGGAACCCGACACTCGATAGCCGCTTGTTTCTCGAGGAAAACCTGGTCTATCCGGCGGCGCAGTTCGACGTCGTTCTGTGCTGGAACCTGCCCGACTACCTTGATGAAAGCCTGGTGAAGCCCGTTGTGGGCCGTCTGTGGTCGGTTCTGAAGCCCGGGGGAATGTTGCTGGCGTTCTTCCACACTCGCGACGCGGGTCCCGATGCCCCCTGTTACCGGTATCACATCATGGGCCCCGACGTTCTCGATATGCAGCCCATTGTTCCACAGCGCGAGGTTCGGCGCGGGCCGACGGGTGCTGTACACCGCGCCGTCGGTGGAGGCTTCCGCCTGCAGCGCGTTTTCAACAACCGGCACATCGAGAATCTGTTCCGCGATTTCGCCTCGATCAAATTCTTCCTTAGCCGCGACAACATCCGCGAAGTGCTGGTCGTGCGCTAGGGCGAACCTGAACCCTGGGCTTCCTTTATGTTTCGCCGTGCCTCTAGTAAAGACCCGAGGCCAGCCCTTCCTGCTTCTGGCTCAATTGCCGTCAACTCATTTCGAACGCTTGAATCGTCCTGGCGAATTCGTGCATCTGTTGCGCGCAGGACCGGAACTCTCTTGGAGCTCTCGTGACTACCGTACCTCGTTGGTTCGACCGTAAGTTCGAATTCACTTTTCCCGTGGAACAGTTGCCCAATCTGTGCGCGCGCCTGCGCGGAACGCCGGCGCGCCTGGAGGAGATGTTTCGGGGAAGCGGCCTCGATGTCCGAGTCCGGAAGACGGAAGGGAAATGGTCCGCGCAAGAGCATGCCGGTCACCTGCTGGATCTGGAATGGTTGTGGGCGCAGCGCGTTGAAGACTTCCTCCTGGGCAAGAGTGAACTGACCACAGCCGATCTCAGCAATCGCAAGACCGACGAGGCGAACCACAACGCGCGCCCGATTGAAGACATCCTGGCGGCCTTTCGAAAAGAACGAGGGCGACTTGTCGATCGCGTCGCCGGAGTCGACCTTGCCTCTGTGAGCAAAGCAATTCTGCATCCGCGCTTGAAGCAGCCGATGCGACTGGTGGACCATCTCTACTTCGCTGCCGAACACGACGATCATCATCTGGCACGTATCTGGGAGTTGTTTCACGCCAAGTAGGAACCTGTGTGATGGCGCCGAGGTTCGCGCCCGTGATTGCACGCTAATGTGGGTTTCGGCTGGGTGCGATGAAGCGCCTAGCGCGTCATCTTCACGAAAAACCGCGACACCGCGGGGGTTCTCTCGAGCAGATGGCTGGCTGCTCGCCGGACGGGTCGCGGCAAAGCAAGCAGTTGACGAATTCTTGAGGAGCTGCGAAACACCGGCGCAAGCTCCGTGTCGTATTTCCGACGGTACCGGTCGGCGGCTTCCGTCAGCGAAATCTCGGAGCTGAAAAAAGGTGCGAGACATTCGGCTGCCATCGCTCCGCTGCGCAATGCCAGCGAGATTCCATCACCAACGAAAGGGTCTACGAATCCCGCTGCGTCGCCGACGAAGAGCGTCTCGTCTTTCGTGGGCCGGGGCTTGCGGAACATCAGTGGAAACGTGGTTACGGGTTCCATCAGCGGCTGCCACTCCCGCGCGCGCATATGCAGTTGGGGATGAAGCCGGAAGACCTCCGGCAACGTTCGCGCCAAGTCGGACCGGACCATCGCGCAGGCATTCACGCGATTGCCAGCAGCGTCGTCGCCTGCAAGATGGACGGGTTGTACTCCGCAGTAGCCGCCGTCGAAGAAATACAGATCCACCGAGGCCTGCGCCGCAGGCTCAGCAAAATGGCCTTTGACGCCCAACCATTGCGTTCCCGAGTCGCCCGCATAGCGGACGACGAGGTTCGACCAGCGGCCCACGGCGGAAATCAGCGCACGAGCGTGAAAGTTCCGGCTCGCCGTCCGAATCTCAAAGCGCTCGTGGCGCTCGACGCTCTCGGCGGTCACCAGCAGTCGAGCATCTATTCCCGATTGCTCGGCCGCACGCCAGAGAGCGGCATCGAGGTCGAAGCGTCCGATGCTCGCAGCCGGAGGGCTGACCGGAGCGCAGATGATTCGGCCCTCCACAAAGAGGCGAGCCTCAGAAATGCGCGGGGCTTTCGCGAGCAACCCAGGAGCAGAGTCGGCGAGCAAGTTCGCGAGCAGATCGAGCGATTCGCCCGAAACGAACTCTCCGCATACGCGCTGACGTGGCAGCCGCCCGCGCTCGAGAAGTAGAACGTGGTGGCCGGCCCTCGCGGCAGTGATGGCGGCCGAGGTTCCGGCCGGGCCTCCGCCCACAACAGCCAGGTCGTAAACCGCGTCCGTTCGGGTATTCGGTGCGCGCACTACTTCCATGCAATCACGCCCATGCGGAAAAGGTAGTGACGAGTGACGTCGACCCGGGAAGCCGTCGTCGCGCACAGCATCCCTCGCATTTCCGGGATCGTATACGCCTGCCGTACCGAAGCCGGTGCGTCGTGCCGAGTGAGACGGCTGCGGTAGAGCGGCCACCCAGCGTACACCATTGCCATATGCAGCGGGTGGCGGATGAGGTCGTTGATCAATGCCGCGCGCCGGCAAACGCGCAGGCATTCGTTGACGAAGCGCACTACGTCATCCGGCGGCAGATGATGAGCGAACAATCCGCAGCTCACCAGATCGAAGCTCGCGTCGCGAAAGGGAAGGGCAAGCGCATCGCCTACTACCGAACGGCCGCCGTTTCCGACGTGCGCCGCGGAGCGGTCGAGCAGTGTAACGGTGAGCACAATCCCGCGACCGGCCAGCGTCTTTCGAGCAGCGTGCGGGACGTCCCCCGAACCGGCTGCGACTTCCAGGAGCGATAGTTCGCGAGCACCGGTCGATTGTGCGACCTGCTCCACCATCGCGCGGGTTGTCGTTTGGCCGCCGAACGTGCGATTGATCCAGCGAAGGTCCGCGAGGGAAGAGGCGACCTCTTGAGGAGTGCCGGCGTCGGAGTCGAGCAGTTCGGCCGTCGGAATCCGCTTCATGGAGTCGTACCTCGAGTCGACTCAGACTTCCGCGAGCTCTTCCTCGAGCAACTGTTTGTTGTAGAGGTCGGTGTAGTATCCGTTGCGCGCGAGAAGTTCTTCGTGCGTTCCCAGTTCCACGATGCGGCCACCGTGGAGCACCGCAATGCGGTCCGCGTTGCGGACTGTCGAGACCCGATGCGAGATGAAAATGGTCGTGCGGCCCTGCATCACCTCGCGCAGGTGGTTGAGAATCTTGTCTTCGGTTTGCGTGTCGACGCTGGAAAGTGCGTCGTCGAGAATCAGGATGCGCGGATTGCGCAGGATGGCGCGGGCGATCGCCGTTCGCTGTTTCTGCCCGCCGGAGAGCGTGATGCCGCGCTCGCCAACCATGGTGTTGAAACCATCGGGAAACGATTCGATATCGACCGCGATATTCGCCGCTGCAGCCGCCGCTCGCACCTCTTCGGCGGTTGCGTCCTCGTTGCCGAACGCGATGTTTTCGCGGATCGTATCGCTGAACAGGAAGGTCTCCTGAGGCACGAATCCGATGCTGCGCCTCAGAAACTCAATCGGATATTCGCGGATCGGCCGGCCGTCGATGAGCACGGTGCCGGGCGAGGCGTCATACACACGCGGAAGCAGGTCCACCAGCGTCGTTTTACCCGAACCTGTAGGACCCACAATCGCCAGGCTGCTACCGGCGGGAATCTGCAGGTTGACGTCCCGCAACACGGGTACGCCGTTGTAGCTGAAGTCGAGATTGCGGAACTCGATCTCGCCCCGGATCTCCTGTTCGGGCGGCCCGGCCGCTTTCACCGCTTTCTCGTCGGCGATTTCCGGGACTTCCAGCAGGATTTCGTTGATGCGACTCAGAGACGCCGTCCCGCGCTGAAACATGTTGACAACCCACCCCAATGCGATCACTGGCCAAGTGAGTTGAACCATGTAGGTGAGAAATGCGGCGAAATCGCCCGGACTCATCTTGTTTCTCAGCACCTCCTGTCCACCCAGCCACAAGACAAGTACGATCGCGAATCCCAGCGTCACTTCGAGTGTTGGCCACAGCAATCCAATCAAACGAGCCAACGGAAGACTGCGCTTGATGTACTCGGTGTTTGCTTTTTCAAATTGCCGGATCTCGGCGGCCTCCTGTGCATAGGCGCGAATCACCCGGGCCCCGGAGAAGTTCTCCTGCGCACGCGCCGAAATATCGGAAAACATTGCCTGGATTTTCTCGAAGCGCTCGTGGATCTGCCTCCCGAAATATTGAATGACGATACTGGCAACCGGAAGCGGAAGGAAGGTGATGGCCGTGAGCTTCGGGCTGATCCTGAACATGTAGAACAGCGCTCCGGCCGTGAACACAATGGTGTTGGCGGTGTACATGATCGCGGGACCGAGTAACATGCGCACGGCGTTGAGATCGTTGGTCGCACGCGCCATGATGTCGCCGGTGCGATTGCGCTGGTAGTACGGGTACGACAGCCGCTCAAGGTGCTCGAACATGTCATTGCGGAGGTCGAACTCGATGTCGCGCGAAATGCCGATTACGATCCAGCGCGTAAGGAACTGAAAGATTCCTTTCGTCGTAGCGATCAGGACGATCAGCAGCGCATAGAATCCTAGTTTCTTTAAGTCGCGCCCACCCTTATCGAGATAGTCGATGGCTATCCGCAACACTCGCGGAAACTGCACCCAGATGCCGTTCAGAAGCAGTACGCACAACGTGCCCCAGGCAAATCCCCGCCTGTACTTTTTGAGATAGGGATAGAGAGGGCGGAGACTCTTCGGCAGCATTGGTCTAGTAGATGCGATTCTACCAGCCTGGGGTGCAGGTGATTGTCAGGCAAGGGTTTCCGACGGTGATCGGGCGGATTCTCGTTTTTCGATCCACAGAGCGCCCCATGGTTTCGGGGCCAGCGCGCCCGAGTACGTTAGTAATCTTGTTGGTTACGAAGTGCTGACATAACTTCTTGACAGGCCGAACCTTGGGGAACCTGCAGTTGCTCGGAGTCCATCTTGCGGAACCAAACCAGAAGCCTGCCCCGCGCTGTGCGCTTTGTGCGCAAACTGCGAAGTACGATTGTTATCTTTTGTATTCTCACTCCTGCTTTTTTGACGCCGCGAGCGAGCGCGCAGAAGTCGGATAAAGTCCCGCGGAAACTTGTTTACAAAGAGAATCCAGGTTATCCGGTAACGCTCAGAGAAGCCCACATTGGCGGGATTGTTCGGCTGGAAATCGTGATTTCGGCGAAGGGTTCCGTGGACTCGGTGTCGCCTCTTGGAGGGAATCCAGTGCTGGTAGAGGCTGCCAGCGCCGCCGTCCGCAAGTGGAAATACGCTCCGACGGACAATGAAACCAAGACGCAGGTCGAGTTCACCTTCGACCCGAAGCGCTAATTTTGCTCTAACTGCGGATCGCCGGTGTGCTGGGTCCCCGCGAGCCCGCCAACTGAACTCCCCCTCGATCTTGTCGGAATACCGACGCACAGGCAACCAGTAGCGCAACCGCCCAACTCAGCAGGAAAAACCACCCCATCCCCATCAAGAACGAGTACATCAGCTCGCTGTTCATAACGGCTGCTCCAAATAATCGAATGCTGCTACGCAACGTATCCATCGACTCTAATCCCAGTTTCTGTAGTGCTGTGACGGTGCTGCTGGACGATGGCGCGAACGGCGTACAGGCGCCCTAACGTGGTTAATTGCGAGTCGCTGAGCGCATCCTCGATCTGGCCCATCCAGAATCCGAGCGCGCACTCGATTCCCTGAGACATTTCAGCCACTACGGCTTCAATTAATTCGTGATCGGACGCTGCGGATGCAAAGGTCGTACCCACCTTTCTGTCTGATCTCAGAGATCAGTTCGCCTACCGTGAAGAACGCCTGGGAGCGTCGAAAATTCCTTGTCCCTGCCTGAACCCGGCAACCTAAGGTAAGTTGCTGAGAAAAAGGGGGCGGGCTTGGGAGCTAACTCCCGCCCCACCTGTGCAGGACAGCAAACTTATTGGTTCGCGGGTGTCCCCGTTGACCCCGCCGGGGCCTGTCCAAAATGACGCTGGAAGCGGGCCTGCTGGCGCGCCTCGAACGCGGTCAATTTGGTCTTCTGATCCGCCGTCAGTACTTGCATCATCTCGGACTTGATGCGGGCTTTTTGCACCATCAGCTCAGCCATCGTTTGCGACTGCTGCGCGGCCAACGCGCGCACCCTGCTTTCATCGAAAGTGCTTGCTTCTTCCAATTGCCGCATCTGCTGATGCCCTTGTGCAAGCTGCTGCATGAGTGGCTTGATCGTCGGTTTCTCTTTCGACATGATGGCCTTCATCTGAGTTCTCTGCGCATCCGACAGGTCGAGGTAATCGCCCATCTTGCCCAGCATGTTGCCGAAACCGCCGCGCCGATGACCGAAGCCGGACGGACGTACCGCGGCCTGACCAAATGCCAACGCTGTCACTAACGTCAGGCCCAGGACTGCAGCCATGATTTTCAGTTGAACGGGTTTCATTTACTCACCTCCACGTGTCCCGGATTTTTCACCGGAACTGCTTGATCCGTTGCAATTATGGAAACACGATTCAGCGCGTATGGCGGTAAAGAGTCAGTCAATGCAAGTAAAGTTTTGTCAATGAGTTACCCCGGATTTGACAATTCTTTACTAGGATTTCGACACGTATCTCTGCAACAATGAAGACGGCGATGGACCGCATTCTGATCATTGATGACGACTTTGAGTTGTGCACGCTGGTGAGCGAATATCTCGCCGCCGAAGGCTTCCGCGTAGAGGCCGTGCACGACGGTGAAACTGGGCTACAGCGCGCGACCGTAGGGAACTATCTGCTGATTGTTCTCGACGTGATGTTGCCGGGCATGAGTGGTTTTGACGTGCTTCGCCGGGTGCGCGCGACCTCACGGATTCCCGTGTTGCTACTGACCGCACGTGGGGAAGATGTTGACCGAATTGTGGGTCTTGAAATCGGCGCCGACGACTATCTCCCGAAGCCATTTAACCCGCGGGAGTTAGTCGCCCGCATTCGCGCGATCTTGCGCCGGAGTGCCGCGGACCCGAAAGCTTTGGGTGCGCCCCGGCCTCCCGAGATTCTCAGGGTCGGTGACATTGAACTGGATCCCGCGACGCGAACGGTGCGCCATTCGGGCGATCCCGTGGAGTTGACGTCGGTTGAGTTCAACCTGCTGGAAGTCTTGCTGAGGGAAGCGGGACGCGTGGTCACCCGTGAGCAGTTAGTGAGCGCCGTGCTTAGCCGCAAGTTTTCCCCCTTCGATCGCAGCATTGACATGCACGTCAGCAAAGTCCGCAAGAAACTGGGCGACACCAACGGCGAAGAAGAACACATCAAAACCGTACGCGGCGTGGGGTATATTCTTGCCAGACCCCGCGAAAGGGTAAAAAGCGGCTCTCGATGAGAAGCCTGTTCCTGAAAATCTTCCTTTCGTTCTGGCTTGCGCAGGCGCTAATTGTCGCGCTGGTCGTCGCGGCGACTGTTGTATTCCGCCCGCAGACCGAGTCTCCTTTCTGGGAATACATCAAGGCTCACACCGCCGACCAGTTGATGCAGGCCTACGAGGCGGGCGGTCCGCCTGGATTAAGCCGGAAGCTGGACGAGTTCAACAATTCTCTCAAGCTGCAAGCATTTCTTTTTGACGATCAGGGTAAAGAACTGACCGGCCGGAAAGCCCCCGCCTGGGCCTATCGGCTCAGCCGCGGCCTCGACCCGCAGCCCAGCGCATTGTTCCATCGCTTCTCCGCGCGTCGGTTCGTTACGCATCAGGTGACGGCGGCCGACGGCCATCGCTACATCATGGTGGCGGAGGTTCCACCGCGTCCGTGGCTGCCATTGTTGCGGCAGAAACCGCCCGGTGCTGGACTCGAGATTCTGGCGATGGCTGTTCTGGTTTCCGGACTCATCTGCTACCTGCTCGCGCGCTATTTGACTTCCGATGTGCGTCGACTGCGCGCCGCCACCCAGCAATTGGCGGCCGGCGACCTCAGTGCGCGCGCTGATGCGCCCCGCGGAGGCCGCCAGGATGAGATCGCACAACTTGTGCGCGACTTCAACACCATGGCCGAGCGCCTGCAGGATCTCGTCAACGCACAATCACGGTTGCTCAACGATATCTCGCATGAATTGCGCTCTCCGCTCGCGCGCCTGAGCGTGGCCCTGGGCTTGGCTTGGCAGCGCACTGGTCCCGACGCCCACAGTGTTCTCGAACGCATTGAACTCGAAGCCAATCGCCTGAACGAACTCATCGGACGCTTGTTGACGCTGGCCCGCCTTGAGGGCGGAGAGGATGCGATGCGCCGGACTCCGATCTCGGTCGACGAGTTGGTACGCGACATCACGAAAGATGCCGATTTCGAGGCGCAGAGCCGCCAATGCCGCGTGCGCTGCGTGATCCAGGACGAGATTATCATTCTGGGGAGTCCGTCACTTCTGCACAGTGCCGTCGAGAACGTCGTCCGCAACGGGATGCGGCACACGCGCGAGGGAACGGAAGTCGAAATCCGCATGGCTGTGGAAGGCCAGAACGGTAAATCGGAAGCCGTGATTCGCGTGACCGATCGCGGCCCCGGCGTCCCAAAGGAAGCTCTCGATAAGCTGTTCCGGCCGTTCTACCGTTTGGACGACGCCCGTGGCCGGCAAACAGGCGGCGTCGGCCTGGGTCTGGCGATCACAGAACGTGCGGTTCGTCTCCACGGCGGCACGGTTCGAGCCTCGAATCGTCCCGAAGGCGGTTTGATGGTCGAGATACGATTGCCTCTCGAAACATCGGTGCAGCCGGAAATCATTGAGAAGCCTTCGCCCACGTCGCCGGTTCAGACTGCCTAAAATTCATTCCCGATGACGGACTTCCCTGGCTCATGCCAAATTTCCACAGGTATTCTCCGTGGCGATTGTGCCCTACAGGCAACTTTCCGGAGCACCTGAGATTCCAATAAGTCTTTGCGGCAGTTTGCTCTTCCGGGAATTTCCTGATACACAAATGAAGGTAATCAAGCCCTCAATCTGGATTGCTCGAGGTCTGTGCGGCCTCGCGATCACGAGAACATCATCAGGAGAACGCATCTCAATGAGGTCTGGCTGGCTTCAGTGTGTCGTTGTGGCGCTGTCACTCGTCTTCTTTTCAAGTTGTGGTTCATCCAGCAAGTCGGGCTTTATCTATCTCGTCACCCAAGGCACTTCTCCTGGACTGGTCACTGCCTACTCGGTAAATCTCGGCAACGGCCTTTTGAATTCCAGCAACGGCGCTTTGGTCCAGACCGGCAATAGCGTGAAGGCAGGTACCCAGCCAACCTTGATGCTTTTTGATCCGACGTCCTCTTTTGCGTACGTGGCGAATTTTATTTCGAATGATATCTCGTTGTTCACCGTGAACAAGGGTGGCTCGTTGACCGCCGCTTCCTCGACCACTCCGCTGACGAATGCGGTGCGACCCGCGGGAATGGCGATGGATCCGGGTGCACATTTTCTGTTCGTCGCGAATCAGGGATTGGTCGCCTCGAATTCGAATCCCACCGCGATTCCCGGAAATCTTTCGGTGTTCTCGATCGGTTCCGGTGGTGCGCTCACCGAAGTGGCAGGCTCTCCTTTTGCCATTCGGGAGACTTCGCCGCCGCTGCCGTTCAATACCGTGCCACCGTTCCCGTCCGCCGTGGCGGTCGCGCACTCCGGAAATTTTGTCTACGTCGCCGATCAAGCCAACAATGCGCTGGTATCGTTTTCGTTCGATTCCAGCAGCGGCGCTCTCACTCCAATTGCGGAAGGCTGTCCGCAATGCTTCGGCACCGTGGTGGGAACCGCGCCGAGCGCCCTTCTGTCTCCTCCAGTTGGGGATTTTCTCTACGCCGCCAACTCCAGCTCCAACGACATTTACCAATTCGTGATCAACACGGACGGGACCCTGAGCCCGCTCAATACGAGCGCGACTGCGACCACCATTGCCACGGGTCAGGGTCCTATTTCGATGATCACCGACCCGACCGGCAAATATTTGTTTTCCCTCGCCAATCAAGGAAGCGACGTCACTGCTTATACGTTGAACCAGGTCACGGGTGAGCTCACGGCAATTACGGGGAACGGAGGAACGATATCCACGGGAGCCAATCCGGTGGCGTTTGTTCTGCGCTCCGACGATACACGTGACGGCAATTTCTGGTTGTTTGTCTCGAATAATGGCGGGAGCTCGATCTCGACATACTCAATGCAAGGGTTAACGGGAAAGCTAACGGCCCTTCCGCAACTAACGTCCCCGTTGGCGCCCTACGGCATCGGTTCTCGCTGAAACCTGAGCATTTTGCAATTAGCGCTTGGCATTTGGCCAGTCAACGTGCGCGCATAACGCATGGGGATAAATGCCAATTGCTAAGTGCTAAGGGCGCCTTCTACGTCGGCAACTTCAGGATCAGGTACGCTCCCACCAGCGCGAAGATCAGGTCAGGCGACCACGCCGCGAGCCCCGGCGGCAACTGGCTGAGGTTACCCATCGCCTCGAAGAGCCGCGAGATCGTCTCGTACACCACCGCAATTCCAACTGCGACGGCAACCCCAGTCACGGCTCCGCGCTTGCCCGCGGACAGAGAGAAGGGAATTGCCAGCACGGCCATCACCATGGTGACCAGCGGGAAGGCGAGCTTGCGGTGCAGTTGCACGCGCAGCCGCACCACGTCGAAGCCGCTCTGCTGCAGGTCGTGGATGTAGCGCCGTAGCTCTTCGTAGTTCATCTCCTGCGATTGCAGGACTTCCTTCTTGAAATAAGTGGGCGGCTCGCTGAAGGGCGGAAAGGTCGCCACGTCGAAGCGCCGAAAGCGCTCGATCGCTTCACCGCGCAGGTCGCGCTCCCAGCCATCCTCGAAGATCCAGCGTTGCGTTGGTTCGGACCAGTGCGCGCGCTCGGCCACGACGCGGTGCGTGATCGCGAAACTCTTCGGATCGAACTGGAAGACCGAAATGTCGGCAAACTGGTCGCGGTCGGTATCGAAGAACTGATAGTAGTAGATGTCCGAGTGTTCGCCGAAAATCCACTTCCGGTCGGGCCTTAGGAACGTTTGCGCGGGCTTGCCCTTGATCAGGTTTCGTAGGGCGTCCTGCCGCTTGTTTGCGTGCGGTAGATAAAACTGGTCGAGAAAGAACAGGCTGGCCGATAGGAAGGCCGCGATCACCAGCACAGGCACGATGATGCGATACACGCTGATGCCTGTCGCCTTGATCGCCGTGACTTCGTTGGAGCGCTCCATCAGGCCGAACGTGATCAGGACGGCGAGCAAAACCCCGTACTGCATCACGACGTTGTAGAGAAAATACGGCGACACATTCAGCAGGTATTCCCCCACCACCCACCACGAAATCCCGTTGCGCTGGATGTCCCCGAGAAGCTCAAAGAGCGTGAACACCAGCATCAGAATCAGGAGCGTGGCCATGATCATGCAGAGATAGAGAAAGAAGTCACGCAGAACGTAATCGTCGAGAATGGTGGGGAAGTCGACGCCCGAAAAACGGCGCCGGCTGGCCAGCCTCTCAAATACAGTACCCACGCGATTCGCAGCGGCCTCCGCCTTGCCGTTACCGTTTTCCCGTTCTGACTTTCGGAACGGATTGCGCAGCGAAAGCCATTGCCCAATTTCCAGAGGCCGCCTCTCCGCCCGCCACATCAGGAGAATTCCGCCAAGCAGAAAGACAAGATCCGCGAACCATATTCCCAGCCCCGGTGAAAGCTTTCCTTGCCGCGCGAGCGACAGCCCCACGAGGGACGCGGAGTAGTACGCAAAGACGAGGACAATGGTTAGCACGAATCCCGAAGACTTGCCGCCCTTCTTTGACGACAGCCCCAGCGGGATGCCGACCAGCGCCAACACTACGCACGCCGTGGGCAGCGCCAGCCTCCTGTGAAACTCGATGAGATACCAGCGGGTGGCCTCCGGCGGCCCTTTCTTCGCCTGTGCCAACAGCGACGTTGTGTCCAGTTCGCCCACGGGAACCGGCTCCACATCCTGCTTGGTGTCGGCGGCAGGGACCTCGATCGGGATGTCCGTTTGCTGGAACGACGATATCTGGTAGTGCTCTGGATCTTTCGGGTCGATCTCGTGCGTGGAGCCGTTCACCAGATGAAGATGCAGCGTCGTCGGACCCTCGCTGACAAGGATTCCTTGTTCTGCTTGCCAGATGCGCGGCGAGCCCGGGCTGCTCATATCCGCGAGAAACACGCCCTTCCAGACGGCGGCTCGCTGCCCCCCGCGAACGTCCTGAACATAGAGGACGGTCTTCGGGAAGCCCTCGTAGAACACGCGTGGCTGCACTTCAAAAGACGCTTGCGCCGTCTTCAGGCGATCCTGCAGGCGAGCAAGGGCGGCCTGCGCATGTGGAGCAACGTATACGCCATTGACCAGCGCAAGGAGCCACGCGACCAGGACGAAAATCGACAGGATGCGGAGGAAGTTCCATACGCCGACGCCGCTGGCGCGCATCGCTGTGATTTCGCTGTCCGCGGCCATGCGGCTCAGGCCAATGAGAATTCCCACCAGCACACCCGCGGGAATCGTAATTGTCAACGTGACCGGAAGGATCAGGAAGATCACTTCCACGACGCTGGAAAGAGGAGCGCTATTGCGGACGACCAGCTCCAGAATGCGGCCCAGGTCTTTCGTAAATAACACGAACGTGAAGATCACCGCGCCAATGGCGGCGTGCGAGACAACTTCGTGGAGGATGTAGCGGGTCAGAATCCGCATGGCCGCGGGGTTCGCTCTAAGGCGAGTCTAGCATGATGGAAAGGCGCGCCGGCGGCGCAGCCCGCCGGGCGCCTGCACTTGCATCCCACTCGCGCTTCGTTGGACAATCACGAGCCGTTTGCGTCGGCGGCTTATCGGTAACGGAATTCGTCTCGCGATGGTTTCATGATTCGTCGTATCTCGACCCTTTTTGTTCATATGTGCGGCACTTGCGTCGTTCGCCGAGAACCCGAGCGTTTCGAAGCAAGACACCGTCAATTGTCTCGCGGCTTCGATCTAGACCACGGCCCGTTCATGTTGCAGGGCATTCCCGTGCTCGACCTATGGGTTGACATGACCCACTGCGATGAGATCCATCACAAGTCGAGCGACACGTACGACAAGGTCGATGCGCTTGATTTCAAGGCGGGCTCGGCGATCGTGGCCGTGGCCGCTTGGACGATCGCGAATGATCCCAAACCCATCGCTCCTCATATTGACCACGCGGCTGTCGCCGGCATTCTGAAGAAAGCTGAACTCGACCAGATGCTGGCCGCAATCGGCCAGTGGAAACCATAAACGTTGAAAATCGCTCTGTGTCCAAGGGGCACTCGGGACAAGTGCCCAAAGCGATGTGCAAACCGAGGCCTCGGATCTTCGGATCTATCGTCGCAGTAGGGGAATGTTTCCGAGAAGGTTCCCAATGTCTTTCTCCCTCGGACGAACCCCTTAGCGAATTTCTTTACTCTTGCTGTGATCGAAAATACACCTCACATTTCAACAACTGGTCGTAAACCATTCATATTGTGGATTCATGGGTTTGGCCAATGAGATGCTGCCAAACGACCGGCGAATTGCGTTCAGGCCATCCGTCAAAAGTCAAAAAAACAATCGAGGCCAGGTCCCCATGGCGAAGCGCAAGCTGCTCTGCGTTGACGACGACTCCGGAATCCGCAAATTCTACAAAGACATGTTTGGATGCCACGGTTATGACGTCACCGTAGCTGCGAGCGGCCGCGAAGCTCTGAAGCTGTTTCTCAGCCGCAAAGTCGATGCGGTCGTCACGGATATGGAAATGCCAGGGATGACCGGCATGGAATTGGCTGCCAAGTTGAAGCGGCTGCGTCCCGAACTGCCCGTCGTGCTTGTCTCTGGATCAAAAGCGGCAGTTGAAACTCCACCCAAGACGGTGGACGCGTCCCTGCCCAAGGGCGCTCCTATTACGAAGCTCATTAATCAGATGGATGCGGTTATTGCGGCGCGCGTCAGCAAGCGCACTCCGCTGCGCCCCAAGCGATTCGTTCCTCTTGGCTCTGTGCTGGCGAGTATTGCGATCGTCGTCTACGCGTTGCCGCGCATCTGGAAGTAAGCGACTTTCCGTTCACCGATGGTCACTACCGCTGATAGTGCTGGATCACCGCATTGTCGGCGGTCAACTCGCCTTCCGCGACAACCGTTGCCCTCTCCGCAATGACCTCCAGAGTGTCGTCATGAAAGGTGATCACGTAGTGCTGAAGCGCATCGAAATGTGATGATTTGTGGCGCGGATGAATGCTATTTCGCGCTTCAATCTCGCGGATGAGAGGCGAATTTTCCACGATGTAAAACCCGTAAAATCCTAAGCCATGCGGGTAGAGTTCGTGTGCCGCGAGCACTTCTTCATTGGGCCAACCAAACCTGAAAAATAACGGTAGTTCGAATCGAAGTACAGCCGCTGCCTCTGACAGTTGATCATTCTGTCGAACGTAGTATGCGCAGTGAAGAGCTGCTCCGTCCGCAAGATACAGAGCCGGCCGTGGAGATCCTGTGTCCATCGGGGGCGGCTCTGTCCACCGAACAAGCCGCGGAGGACCTGGCATGTCGAACCTCCGAATGCTTCTCCCATTCACTGCGGCCGCAAGAACACCGCCGCTAGCGGTGGCAGCGTCAACTCCAGCGAAAACGGACGGCCGTGCTGTACCTTCTGCTCCGCCATCGCTCCGCCGCCATTCCCCATCCCACTTCCAGCGTATTCTTTGCCGTCGCTGTTGAGCACTTCCTTCCACCACCCGCCCATCGGAACTCCCACGCGATATTTCTCGCGGGGCACCGGCGTGAAGTTGCAGGCGATCAGAATCCGGTCTTTTGGTCCTTTGCCTTTGCGCAGTAGGGAAATGATGCTGCGGGGTGCGTCGTTGCAGTCCACCCACTCGAAGCCCGCGGGCTCACTATCCAGTTCGTGCAGTGCTTTCTCGTTGCGATAAAGCTGATTCAGGTCGCGCACCCAGCGCTGTACCCCTTGATGTACGGGATACTGCAGCAGCCACCAGTCGAGCGATCGGTCGTGCGACCACTCATTGCCCTCGCCGAACTCATCGCCCATGAACAACAGCTTCTTTCCTGGCTGCGCATACATGTAGGCGAACAACAAACGCAGGTTGGCGAACTTCTGCCACTCGTCGCCCGGCATTTTGTTCAGCAACGAACCCTTGCCGTGCACCACCTCATCATGCGACAACGGCAGAACGAAGTTTTCCGTGAACCCATACAGCATGCGGAACGTCAGCATGTTGTGGTGGTAGTGGCGATGAATAGGATCGTGCCGGAAGTATTCCAGCGTGTCGTGCATCCAGCCCATATCCCACTTCATGCCGAAGCCGAGCCCACCTACGTACACCGGACGCGACACCATCGGCCACGCCGTCGACTCTTCGGCGATGGTCTGAATATCCGGATGCTCCTTGTACGCCTCTTCGTTGAAGCGCCGCAGGAAGTCGATCGCCTCCAGATTCTCGCGCCCGCCGTACTTGTTCGGAATCCACTCGCCTTCCTTGCGCGAGTAGTCGAGATACAGCATCGATGCGACCGCATCCACGCGTAACCCGTCCGCGTGATACTTATCGAGCCAGAACATCGCGCTCGACATCAGGAAGCTGCGCACCTCGGCCCGCCCATAGTTAAAGATGTGTGTCTTCCAGTCAGGATGAAAGCCTTGCCGCGAATCCGAATGCTCGAACAAATGTGTGCCGTCGAAGTAGGCAAGTCCGTGCGCGTCGGAAGGGAAATGCGACGGTACCCAATCAAGAATGACTCCAATTCCATGCCGGTGCAGGTAGTCCACCAGGAACATGAAATCCTGCGGCGTGCCATAGCGTGCCGTGGGCGCAAAATACCCGGTGGTCTGGTAGCCCCATGATCCGTAGAACGGATGCTCCATGATCGGCAGCAATTCCACGTGCGTGAATCCCATGTGATTCACATACTCTGCCAGCTTGGGCGCGATCTCGCGATAGGTGTACGGACGCTGGTGCTCCTCGGGAGAGGCGCGCATCCACGAGCCAAGGTGTACTTCATACGTGGCCACTGGTGCCTTGATCGAGTTCCGCCCGCCGCGCTGCTTCATCCACTCACTGTCGTTCCACGCGTAATCGAGGTCCCACACGACCGATGCGGTGCGAGGCGGCTTCTCCTGCAGGAATCCAATCGGATCCGTCTTATCGGCGCGGTACCCGTGATGAACCGACTCGATGTGGTACTTGTACAGCGCTCCCTTGCCGACGCCCGGGATGAATCCCTCCCAAATCCCCGAACTGCCTCGCGGCCGCAGCGCGTGGGTCTTCGGATGCCACTGGTTGAAGCTTCCGATTACCGTCACCTCGCGCGCGTTTGGCGCCCACACGCTGAAGGTCGTGCCGACGTCGGACCCTGAGCCGCTCAGGTGTGCGCCCATCTTGTCGTAGATCCGGTAGTGGCTGCCTTCGTTGAAGAGGTATAGGTCGTTTTCGGTGAGCAGCGACGTGTCATAGCGAATAGCGCTGGGTGCGGTTTCGGTGGATTGGGTCATAAGTTCTCGCGACGGAGGCAGGCGCAGTCCCCAAGTTCGCCCTTAGTGTACCCAACTGGCGGGTCTTTTGCCGAAGGGCTGCATGCTAGACTTCTGGCTGCTAAGTTCGCCGCACCCGAGACGCAAGTCACGCCAATGCCTGTTCTGCGCGTAGTCCTTCTGTGGCATCAGCACCAGCCGTTCTACAAAGACCTGGTCACCGGTGAATACCGTTTGCCCTGGGTACGGCTGCATGCCTTGAAGGACTACTACGGAATGGTGAAGCTGCTCGACGACTTTCCCCGGGTGCACCAGAATTTCAACCTCGTTCCGTCGCTGATCACGCAAATTCAGGACTACGTCGCCGGTTCGGCACAGGATCCGTTCCTTCAGGTCGCTGTACGGCCAGCTCGTGATCTCTCACTCGAGGAACGCCGCTTCGCATTGCAGTATCTGTTCCAGGCGAATCCCGTCAACCTGATTGGCCGCTACCCGCGCTACCGCGAGCTCTGGGAGAGATTTCGCAGCACGGGAGATTCTCCCGAGCGCGCCGAAAAATTCTTTCAGCCGCAGGACTTCACCGATCTCCAGGTGCTTTCGCAGATCGCATGGTTCGACGAATTTTTTCTGCAAGAGCGCGACATTCAGGAACTGATCCGCAAGGAACGCAACTACTCGCTCGAGGATCAGCGCTTCGTCATCACGCGTGAGCGCGAGTTCATGGGACAGGTCCTGCCCGCGCATGCGGCCGCAGCGAAGGAGGGCCTGATCGAACTCTCCACGTCGCCCTTCTATCATCCGATTCTTCCGCTGGTTTGTGACACCAACATCGGCGCGGTTTCTTCGCCGGGCCTGGCCCTTCCGCAGAATCGCTTCCGCCATCCGGAAGATGCGCGCGACCAGATCCTGCGCGGTCTCGATCTGCACGAGAAAGTATTCGGTATACGACCGAACGGCGTCTGGCCCAGCGAAGGCAGCGTCTCAGAGGAAGCAATCGCGATCGCGCATAAGCTCGGTGTGCAATGGATGGCGACCGATGAAGGCGTTCTCGGGCGCAGCCTCGGCCTGTTCCTCGGGCGCGATGGAGAAGGTCGTCTTCCCAGCCACCTCGCCGAAAAGCTCTACACGATTCACCGCTACGAAAATTCCGGGACGACCATGCACATGGTTTTCCGTGACCACACCATCTCTGACCTGATCGGTTTTGTGTACAGCGGAATGCAACCAAACGAGGCCGCGCAGCACTTGATCCAAAACATTAAGAGAGCTGCACAACCCGTTCTAGACATGGGCCACGACGCCGTAGTGCCCATCATCCTCGATGGCGAAAACGCCTGGGAGTATTACCCGCAATCCGGCCGCGAATTCCTGCGCCGATTCTATGAAGCGATGCAAACGACTCCGGGCATGGAAGCCGTCACGATTTCCGAAGCGATTGCGCGCCACAAGAATTTCAATCATCTCCATGCCATTACACCGGGCTCATGGATCTCGGCGAACTTCAACGTCTGGATTGGCGCGCCCGAAGACAATCGGTCCTGGGACTACCTCTCCCAGGCTCGCGACTTCTACGATCAGAACATTTCGCATGCCACCGAACCGCAACGCAAGCTGGCCTACGAAGAGATTCTCATCGCCGAAGGCAGCGACTGGAACTGGTGGTATGGCCCCGAACACCACTCGGCCAACGACCGCGACTTCGATGAGCTCTATCGCAAGCACCTGTCGAACGTCTATCAGGCTCTTGGAGCGACGCCGCCCGATTATCTCGCACAGCCCATCTCCGGCGTGGTGGCACGCCCGTCGTTCATTCCGCAGACAGCCTACATTCATCCGCGCGTTGCCGGCGACATGGTGCGTTACTTCGAGTGGATGGGCGCCGCGACCTATACTGCGGACCATCGTGCCGGCGCTATGCACGGCAAGCAGTTCTTGTTTGACGCCGTTCATGCCGGCATCGACGAGAAATACGTGTACGGCCGGCTCGATTTCAGAGGCAAGATTTCCTCCGCACCTTTCGAGCTTGTGGTGAATCTCGAATCGTGGGACGCCCACGGCCAGCAACCACGAAGGGCGCTACGCCTGGAAGCCGTGGTCAACGACGGGAAAATCCGGAACTGGACCGTGGCGGCCTTGAAGGCGGACGCACCCCTGCAATCCTCGGACAAATCGAACGTGCAGGGTGCGAAGGTCGCACTCCAGCGCAATTTCGAATTTCGCGTCCCGCTTGAGTGGCTGGACGCCGTTCCGCATTCCGCAACGCCCGGCGCGCCAACCGGAGCCTCTCGCCTTCGTTTGCGATTAAGCCTCTGGCACAATCGCCTTCCCGTTGACGCGCTGCCGCTGGAAGGCTGGATCGAATTGCACGTCCTGGAAGAGGCGGAATTGCAGGTGTTGTTCTGAGACTCCGGTCTCAGGTCTTGGGTTTGAGGGTTCATGGCAGACTCCCAATCTTGTCACCCTGAGTGAAACGAAGGACCTGCTTTTCTTCCCAGCAAAAATGCCCGAAGCCGAAGCTGCGGGCACAAACACATTTCGCTCGTATCCGAACACCTAACACCCGACACCTAAGACCTGCTTTACTGTCCTCCCGCTGTGGTCGTGCCTAGCGTCATCGGCCGGCTCAACTCCAGCATGAGTTGCGTTCCGGACGGCAGGACCGCGGAATGTCTCTGCACAAGCCAGTGCGTGGTGGTGGCGCCCGCGCCCACCGCGCCGCCGATCAGCAGTCCGGGTCCGCTGCCGATGAGTCCCCCGATTAGCATGCCTGCGCCCGCTCCACCCGCGACCTCGATCTGGTCGCGACGGTCATGTCCGGAGCCCTTGAACATTCCCTCTTCGTTCACATCCGTTCCCTTGATGTCGGTATCGACGAGAATCGCATTGAGCATGTAGCGCTGCCCATCCGGCATCAGAATGTGCTCGGGGAAAATTCCAATTGTGGGTTTGCCCTTGATACGCCGTGGTTCACTAAGCTTCGTCACGCGGCCTTCGACGACCGCGCCGGCCGGGATCAGCGTCTTGCCATCGACAATGACGGGATCGGCAATCTTTCCCTGAAACGGGTCGCCGACTTTGCTGCTGAACGTCGAAATCGTTGTCTCCAGCTTGACCTTCAACGGTGTCCCTTCCGGCACCGATGGAGAATTGTTTTGCGCCCACAGCGATACCGCCATCAAAAGAGCGGCCAGCGTCACCAGAACCTTCTTCATGACTCCTCCTGCCGATTCAACTCTAGAAATTGCTTCCATCGAACCCTGGGGCCGAGCATCGTGCCCTACCGCAACGCCTTCGCCGCTGCGATCACCTGTTCCAGCGGCGCGCGATCGCCCTGGTTATCGCCGCGGTAAACAAACCGCACGTACCGTTCGCGATCAATCACCAGCGTTGCCGGATGCGCGATATTGAGGGCATCCAGCCCGATGCGGTGGTACAGTCCGTAGGCCTTCGTGACGATCCGGTCTTCGTCCAGCAAAAACGGGAAGGAGATCGGATTCTTTTCCAGAAACTTCACCGGCTTGAACACGCCATCGCGTTTTTCCGCAGCGACGTATGCCAGTTCTGGTCCCGCCTGTTCAATCTCACTCTTGATCGACTCGACCCGAGTCATGCGCTGAACGCAATTCGGTCACCATGTTCCGCGCAGGAACTCCAGGATCAGCGGCGCCCGCTTCAGAAAGCCCGACAACGTCAGAATTCCGTCGCGATTTGCCGCGTCCAGCGAAAACTCTGGCGCCCGCGCGCCTACTTTCAGAGTCTCCGTGTGATCAAGCATCTGTTAACTGACTGTAAAACACAGGAGAAGCAGCCACAACCCGCCAAACGTGCACAGGAACCACAAGAGACACCCGCGTCTCGCACGCCGCGCTTCGCCCTCGCTCGTGCGCGCGGTCGCTTCTAACCGGGTCAACCCCCATGCAGAAAATTAGTCGCGTTCCTGGCGAAATTTTCTCTTTGAAGCGCTGGCGTCCTCATGCCTGTGTCTGCCGTCACATATCCTGATATTCCCATCCGTTATAATTTCGCTTTTCGGAGAGAGCACTTGGGCAAGACCTATACCGGTGAGGGCTATCTCACCGGCCGCATGATTCGTTTCAATTCATCCATCAACCGTGAAATCACGGCTTATTCCTACACGAGGACAGCAATCATGAATATCAGCGAGATCTTTGCGCGGGAAGTACTCGACTCGCGCGGCAATCCGACCGTTGAAGCAGAAGTGCTGCTCGCGACCGGCAAGAGTGGGCGCGCCATCGTCCCCAGCGGTGCCTCGACCGGCGAGCATGAAGCCGTCGAACTCCGCGACGGCGACAAAAGCCGGTATCTTGGCAAGGGTGTTCTCAAGGCCGTCGAGAACGTCAACGGCGAGATCGCCGACGCGCTCGCCAACATGGACGCCTCCGACCAGCGCACGCTCGACGCCCGGATGATCGAACTCGACGCCACGGAAAACAAGGGCCGTCTGGGTGCGAACGCGATTCTCGCCGTCTCGATGGCCGCGGCCCGCGCCGCTGCCAACGAATTCGGCATGCCGCTCTATCGCTACCTGGGCGGCGCCGGCGCGAACGTTCTTCCCACACCGATGATGAACATCCTCAACGGCGGCGCGCACGCCGACAATAATGTGGACTTCCAGGAGTTCATGGTCATGCCGGTGGGCGCGGAATCGTTCTCCGAGGGCCTCCGTTGGGGCGTTGAGGTATTCCACACGCTGAAGAGCGTTCTAAAGAAGCGTGGTTACAACACGGCGGTCGGCGATGAGGGCGGATTTGCGCCCTCGCTAAAGTCAAACGTCGAGGCGATCGAAGTTGTGCTCGAAGCTATCCAGCAGGCGGGGTACAAGCCCGGAGAAGACATCGCCATCGCCCTTGACCCCGCCGCGAGCGAGTTCTACCAGGATGGCAAGTACGTCTTCAAAAAATCCGACAAGTCAGCCAAGTCGTCCGAAGATATGGTGCGCTTCTGGGCGAAGTGGGCCAACGATTACCCGATTGTTTCTCTCGAAGATGGGCTTTCCGAAAACGACTGGGACGGCTGGCAGAACCTGACCAAAGAGCTGGGTGGAAAAATCCAGTTGGTGGGCGACGACATTTTCGTCACCAACATCAAGATTCTGGGAGAAGGGATCGAAAAGAGTGTGGCCAACTCGATCCTGATCAAGCTCAATCAGATCGGCACCGTCAGCGAGACGCTCGACGCCATCGATCTCGCCCGCCGCAACGGGTATACCTCGGTCATTTCGCACCGTTCCGGCGAGTCGGAAGACACCTTCATCGCGGATCTTGCCGTAGCCACAGGCGCGGGCCAGATCAAAACCGGCTCCGCCTCGCGCACCGATCGCATCGCGAAATACAACCAGTTACTGCGCATCGAAGAGGAACTCGGGGACAACGCGCGCTATCTGGGGTTGAAGGCGCTGAACTACAAGGGCTAATCTTCAACAGGTGCGACAACAGGCCAAAGACTAGCCGATTTTGTGCATCTAACCAAGTCGGCCGCCACTCCTTACATCAGGAGCTGTCCATGAATCGATTTCTGCGGATAATACTCTGCCTCTTTGCCCTCGTTGGATACTCGGTCTATGCGCAGACCTCCGACGCGCCCGCTACGCGCGAAGATGTCCTGAAACTTTTCGACACCATGAAGATTCACGACCAGATGCGCCTGGTGATGGATTCTGTCCTCACCCAGCAGCGGGCCATGGTGCATGAAGCCCTTAAAAAGCGCGATCCGAACGTGAGCGACGACGAACTGAAGCGTCTGGATCACTTCATGAGCGACCTCATGAAAGACATGCCTATCAACGAACTGCTCGACGATATGATCCCGGTCTACCAGAAGCATCTGAGCCGCGCCGATGTCGCCGCGATGGATACGTTCTACGCATCGCCGACTGGACAAAAGCTTCTGCACGAGATGCCGGCCATGACCGCCGAATCCATCCAGGCCGCCAACCCGCACATGCAGGCCATGATGGAAAAGATCATGAACCGCGCCGAACAAGAGGCCGAGCAGGACCACGACAAACGTGGCGCCCCGCAGAAACCGGACACTGTCAAAAACTAATCCACCGAGGCCCCCTCAGGGTTAAGACCTGGGGCCGCCAGTCTTCCAACGCATGGACGACCTGAAGAAATCGATCGTGATCGGCGCCGCACCCGAAGGCGCTACGGATAGCGACCCCGCGTCGGTGTCCCGGGCCGTGCAGGAAATGTTTTCGACCATCGCGCCGCGCTACGATCTTCTCAATCACGTCCTCTCGTTCAATATTGATCGCTGGTGGTGGTACCGGGCGGCGCGCACATTTTCCAACATCCTTGCACGTCCAGATGCCCTCGCTCTGGATCTGTGTTGCGGAACCGGGGACATGGCTTTCGCCCTGAAGCGGCGGGCGGGTGTGGGCGGTGCAAAGGTAGTGGGCGCGGACTTCGCACATCCCATGTTGCAGCGCGCCATCGCGAAATCCGACGCACAGTCGCCGCGATGGGTGGAAGGCGACGCGCTCCACCTGCCATTTTCCGACGGCCGATTCGATCTCGTGACCTCGGCGTTTGGTTTCCGCAATCTCGCCGACTACGATGCCGGTCTGCGCGAGATCGCGCGCGTACTGCGGCCGGGCGGCCGATGCGGAATTCTCGAATGCAGCGAACCGGACGGCATCGTTGGCAAACTCTACGGAGTCTACTTCCAGCGAATATTGCCTGCGGTCGGAACCGCGATCTCCGGAGTGAAGGGCCCGTACTCCTACCTGCCGGCCTCCGTGCGACGCTTCCCCGCACCCTTAGAAATGACCGACAGAATGCGATCCGCAGGTTTCCGCGAGGCACACTGGACGCCGTTTACCTTGGGAACAGCGGCGTTTTACGTAGGAACAAAGTAATGGCCGCAGCGCATCCACGAAGCTGACATGAGGCCGTCGGATGTGGCCAAAAAAATTCGACTACGTTGATGCCACTTGCGGAACGGCCCTCTCCGTAGCAGGGGCCTTGAAGGAATCCGCGAAGGCATCCGCAATGGAATACCGGATCACCTTCTCGTAATCCTCGCCCAGGAATCTCTTCAGTCGCTCGGTGTTCATGATGTACGTACCCGTCATGTAGGGCACGGCTTCGGGCGGGATGGCCGAGATGCCAGTCTTCCATAGGAATTGCAGCACCAAGCGCATGCCGATCTTCCCCGGCACGCGCACGATTTTGTTGCGCGCCATGTTGATGCACTGCTCGAAGCTCAGCGGTTCGCCTCGTCCGGCAACGTTCAGGATGGTCAGGCGCCGGGCCTCGGGTTCCCGCTTCAAAATCCATGCGACCAGGCGCGCCATATCATCCACGTGGACGAATTGCAGTTTGTTCTCGAGATACTTCTGTCCATACGGAAGCATGCATGGCAGGCGACGTGCTTCCTTGCGCATTTGCGCGGCGCGCTTACCTTTGCCGTTGGGTGTTCCCCGGAAACATCCCAAAAGGTAGTTCTCCACGGTGGCGCCGGCGAAAATGTGCGGGCGCAGGATATAGGCGCTGCAACCGCGCAGCGCAGGCGCGCGCTGCTGCACGACCATGTCGGACTCCCGCTTGTGGACAGCGTATGGGAGGGTGTGAGCGTCGAGCGCGAAGTCTTCCAGAACCGGTCCCGGCAGGTCCGGACCGTAGGCCGATACGCTGCTTGGAAAAATGAACTGTTGGATCCCGCTGTCCTCATTGCGGTTCGCCTCGGTGATCGCCTCCATCACCCGAGCCGTGCCAGCGACATTGATTTGCCACATCCGGTCTACGTCAAGGACGCCTGTGCGAACCGGATCGATTACAAAGGCCAGATGCACCACGGAAATGGGTCGGTTCTCTTTGAAAAGATTGTAGAGAGCGCGAGTTGAGTCCTCGATTCCGAGATCCAACCGCACGAAGCGGTGAGGAAATTCGGTCTTGGGCGCAGCAATATCGATGCCGATCACCGAGAAGTCGGCGAGCAGAGGCAATAGCCGCAATCCGAGATTCCCGGATACGCCGGTCACGACGACCGTTGGCTTGCCCGTGGTCATTGCTGAGGTTGGACAGCGGGCGGCGTTGGCCGCGGTCTGTCCGAGGGCCGAATGCCGCTGCCCGCCGGCGCCGCCTGCTGCGTTTCACCGAAATAGTCTTTATTCAAGTCGGCCGAAACGGCGTTTTCCATCTTGGAACGCACGGCCTGCACCCTTGCGTTTCGAAGCATGGTCTTGATTTCCTCTCTTACCTCGGGGAGCGATGGGTTCGTCTTCGACTGCATGCGGTAGAAAACGAATCCCTGGGAATCGCTAATGACCGGGGAGAGTTCGCCCGGCTTCAGATCGAAGACCGACGACTGCGAAGCCGGCAACATCGTGCGCTGCACTTTGGGATTCAATGTCGGCGGGACCGTCGCCTTGACGCCTGCGGCTTCGTACGCCTCCTTCTGCAGTTTGTCGAAGTCTTCTCCGGCGGCCGCGCGCGTATGCAGGTCATCGGCAACTTTCGCCATCGCCGCGGTGGAGTCCTCTCTTACCTTCTGCACCTCTTCCGGGGTTGCGCCGTTTTTGGGCGTATCCGTTTGCCGCGACTTTGGAATGAACACTCGCGAGAGGGCGGCTTGCTCGAAGTCCGCCTTATTTTTCTTGTAATAATCCTGCAGTTCGGACTCTGGAATTTTCCCCGCCTGTTCTTCCATCGACCGCTGTAACTCCATGCGCAGGAGCTCCATCTTCGTGAACTTCAACACTGCCAGGTAGTGGGGATCGTTCTCCAGTCCTCGCTTGCGGGCCTCCTGCGCCATGAACAGGATTTGCGGATACTGAGTCGCCAGTTGCTGTCGCAGTTGCTGGGGCATATTCGGCTGAAGGCTATCGGCCAGCTTTTCGAACTCGGCCCGCGTGATGACGGTCTTGCAGTTGGCGTCCGCATCCTGGGCGGGGGGAGTCTGTCCTCCCGGACACAGCCCGCGAATCGTGATGACCGGCGCTGCGGGTGATACTTTGCTGGCGGTCGCCGGAAGGGCTGCACGCTCCTGTTGTTCGTGTTCGGCGGATTGCGACGGAGAACGCATCGGTTGCGTCTGCGGTGGCGGTGGATTGGGTGCAACGGGGGCGGCCTGCGCGGTCGCGTTCCTGAACCCGGCCAGCGTGATTACGAGCACGAAGGCGAGGCGTAAATTACGCATCTGTGGGAGTTCCTTTTTGGATCGGGGCTTCCTCGGAATCGTAGCACACGAATTGTCTTCCTCTGCTTTCTTATGAACCTGAGAAGTTCACTGAGTCATTGCCGCATTCGCTGGCGAGCGGCGATAATCGACGCGTGTCGGAATCCTCCATGTCCTACTCGTCCGCCACCATGCGGGCGGAGAAGCGGTCGGTCGCCGGAAACTCCGTGATTGCGGCGGTCGCCGTTACGACGCTGAAGATCATCGTCGGCGTCACGACCGGTAGCTTGGGGATCTTGTCCGAGGCAGCGCACTCAGGGCTCGACCTGGTCGCCGCGATCGTTACTTTTTTCTCGGTTCGCGTTTCCGACAAGCCCGCCGACGCCGATCATCAGTACGGGCACGGCAAGGTTGAGAACTTTTCCGCTTTCATCGAGACTGGCCTGCTTCTTCTCACCTGCCTCTGGATCATCTACGAGGCCATCAAGCGCTTATTCTTCCGCAGCGTCGAGATCGAACCTACTGTCTGGGCCTTCGTTGTAATGCTCGTGTCGATTGGCGTCGACGTGTGGCGTTCCAAGGCCCTCGGCAAGATTGCCGAAAAATACGACAGCCAGGCGCTGGAAGCCGATGCCCTGCACTTCTCGACCGACGTCTGGTCGAGCAGCGTCGTGATGGTCGGCTTGCTGCTGGTCCTGGCAGGACGCAATCTCGGGATCGGCTGGCTCCGCGACGCCGACCCGATCGCGGCGTTGTTCGTCGCCGGAATCGTGGTGCACGTCAGCTGGCGCCTAGCGCGGCGTACGGTCGACGCCCTCCTTGATGCGGCTCCGGCCGGAGTGCGCAATCAGATGATCGCGGCAGTCGAAAAAGTCGAAGGCGTGCTAGAAGTGGATCGCGCCCGCATCCGCCGTGCTGGGAACCGTTACTTCGCCGACCTGTCCGTCGGCCTGGCGCGCACCGTGACCTTCCAGCGCTCCGGCCAAGTCGCCGACGCCGTGACCGAAGCGGTGCACCGCATTCTTCCCGACGCCGACGTCACCGTTCACTCCGTTCCGCGCGCCGACCGGACCGAGAACATCTTCGACCGGATTCGCGCCGTTGCCACTCGCCACAACCTCAACGTCCACGATGTCAGCGTGCAGGACCTGCGCGGCCGACTCCACGTCGAGCAGCACCTCGAACTCGACGAGCGGCTTTCGCTCAAAGAGGCTCACGACCGCGTGACCGCGCTAGAAGCTGAGCTGCGCGACGAAGTCCCGGAGCTTTCCTCGATCCTTACCCACATCGAAAGCGAGCCAGCCACCATCGAGGAAGGCGACGAGATCCTTCGGGATGCCGCTTTGGAGCGCCGTCTGAAGGCCATCGCGGCGGAATTTCCTGAAGTGCTCGACATGCACGAGGTTCAGATCAAGCGTGTGCGGGGCCGGATCTACGTTTCCTGCCACTGCACTTTGTCCGACGATCTTCCGCTCTCGCGCGTACACGATATCCAGACCGATCTCGAAATTCGCTTCAAGCAGGACGCGCCCGAAATATTCCGCGTCCTGATTCACCCCGAGCCCAGCACCGACAACCGGCGCTAACTGCGAGCAACGTTCCGAGGAGAATGCATTTCGAATGATCGAAGCCAAAGCAGCATGGATCGATAATCACCGCTTCGTCGCCGAAGCCAGCAGCGGACACAGCGTCGTCGTCGATGGTGACAAGATCACCGCCAGTACGCCCATGGAACTCGTGCTTATCGGCTTGTGCGGCTGTACCGGTTACGACGTGGCCAGCATCCTGCGCAAAAAGCGGGAGCCCTTCACCAGCCTCGAGGTTCGTGCTACCGCCGAGCGCGCCCCCGAGCCTCCCACCGTGTACACGGAAATCAAATTGGTATACAAAGTGGGCGGCAGAGTCTCGCGGAAGGCGGTCGAGGACGCGGTGCGCTTGTCGAAAGAAAAATACTGCTCCGTTTCGGCCATGCTCGAGAAGACGGCAAAGATTACCGTCGAGATCGAACTTTCCGAAGAACGATAGTGCCGCAATTCGTAGAAGTTTTCGTGCAGACGGATTCCGTTTTTGCGGATCACTTTTCCCATGACGAGACCCAAAGTCGTGATCTTCACCCAGCCCGATTGCCCGCCCTGTCACATCGTGAAACTCTTCCTTGCCGAGAAAGGCGTTGCCTTCGAGGAGCGCGACATCAGCACCGATCCTGCCGCCGCGCAGGAACTGACCGGAAAGTACTCGAGCCACTCGACGCCAACACTGGTAATCGGCGAGGAAGTGATGATCGGATTCAACCCTGAACGTCTCGACGAGATCCTTGGCAAGTAGAGCACACCCTGCCCGCGGCTACGCCTATATCGCGTGTGCGACGTTCCTCTGGGGCGTCGCGGCAACTCTGGGACGCGCCGCCTTCACCGGCCGCCTGCTTCCATCCGGCGAAGCGCTAAAGATTGATCCGCTGATTCTGTCGCAGAGCCGCACGTCGTTTTCGTTTCTGGTTTTGTTTGTAGTTCTGCTGACGCAAAGAGGCTGGCGGCGGCTGAAGTTGCCTAAGGCCGATGTCGTCCGGTTTGCTCTGCTAGGAGTGTTGGGCGTTTCGGCCTCGAATTACTTTTACTATCTCGCCATTCAGAAGACGAACGTAGCCACGGCGATCATCCTGCAATACACAGCCCCGGTGCTCGTCTTGTTCTATACGGTCGCTCGCGGCCTGCAGCGCGCAACTCCCCCGAAAATTGCGGCTGTCGGATTGGCAGTTGTGGGAAGCGGACTTGCGATTGGAACGGTGGGTGTCGGTGGCTTCCGCCTGAACGCGGTCGGCGTGGTCGCGGGATTCCTGGCTGCGGTGGCGTTTGCCTTTTACAACGTCGCGGGACACAGTATGCTCGCGCGCTACGACCGCTGGATCGTGCTTCTTTATACGACGCTCACCGCGAGTCTCTTCTGGCTGTTTGTAAATCCGCCGTGGAAGCTGGTGGCTGCGCACTACTCGGCGACAGCCTGGGGATTTCTGCTGGTGTTTGCCATAGTCTCCGTGCTGGCGCCGTTTTCCTGCTACTTCGCCGCGCTTCAGCATCTGGAGCCCACGCGCGCCATCGTTGGCAGTTGTCTCGAGCCGGTGTTTTCAATCGTGATTGCCGCCATTGTTCTCGGCGAGGCTGTCCGGCCGATCCAGACACTGGGGATCATCGTCGTGCTCGCTGCGATCGTACTCGTGCAACTGCCGGATCGCCGCGGGACCGACTCCACCATCGTCGAGCCGATGGAGTGAAAAAGAAAGTTTCAGAGTTTCAACGTATCAGGTTTCAAACCAAAGACCTAAGACCCAAGACCCAAGACCCAAGACCCAAGGCCGAACACCTAGAGCCCAGAGCCCGATCTCACTCCAGGTTCTTGCCCCGCGTCTCCGGCAACTGCGTGGCCGCCAGCATCGACAGCAAGAATGAAGCTCCACAGATGTAAAAGGCCCACCCTAGTCCGCGTGTTTGGCCCACGCGTCCGATGATGTATGGAGCGATCGAGCTCATCGTGCGCGCTCCGTTGTAGGTGAAACCGAGCGCCCGCGCACGAATGCTTGTCGGATAGATCTCGCTGCCGATGATTCCTGAGCCGGAAAAGAATCCGGTCCCGAAAAACGCGGTCGCCGTCCCGAGAATCAGGATCAGCCAGGGCGCCCGCGCGATTGCGTACAAGGGAACCAGGATCGCCGCGATCAGCGTGTACAGCACGTACGAGCGCCGACGCCCGAACCGGTCCGCGACCCAGCCGTAGCTTGCGTAGCCCGGAAACATCCCGAACAAATTGAGGACCACCAGCAACGTCGTCGAGCCCATCACGCCAAAACCGCGGCCGCCTTGTTCGACGGGCAAAGAAAGATACGGTGGCAGCCACGTGAACAGTCCCCACCACGCGAACATCCCGAAAAAATTCGCGAGCAGCAGGGCGAACGTCGAGCGGACATACGGAGGCCGAAAGACCCGCGCGAAACTGTGGTGTTCGTATCGTTGCTGAGCGTCGGCGACCCGCGGTGACTCCTGCGCCAGCCGATGATGTTCCTTCCACATCTCTGACTCAGGCACGCGATTCTGAATCCAAAGCGTTACCAGCGCGGGCACAATCCCGACGAAAAAGACCATCCTCCAGTTCGCGAAATGGAGCACGATGCCCGCCACCAGCGCCGCCAGCGCATAGCCGATCGCCCACGAACTTTGCACAATCGAGATCGCCTTGGCGCGCAGCGCGTCGGGCCAGGTCTCCGCGACCAGTGTGGCTCCCGTATTCCACTCGCCCCCCATGCCAAGCCCGAGCACAAAGCGAAAGACGGCCAGCATCAGAATTGATGTCGACAGCCCTGACGCGAACGAGCAGATCGAGTACGTAAGGATGCTCAGCATCAGCGCGCGCTTGCGCCCGATGCGGTCCGCGATAAACCCGAAGAGAATCCCGCCGATCCCCGACGCCAGCAGAGTTAGTGTCGCCAGAAATCCCGAGGTCGCCTTGCTCATGCCCAGGTCGACCATGATGTGTGCCAGCACGAGCGCGTAAAGCATCGTGTCGAACGCGTCGAGCATCCAGCCCAGCGCAGCCGCAATCAACGTACGGCGCTGGGCGGTGGTAATGTCGGAAAAGGTCGTAGTGGCGGAAGCCATTCGGAAGTTGGTCGGACGCGGAGATTGTCAATTTCCTAAGAAGGATTGGCAACAGGAAACTGAAGTGTTCTTCTTCGATGCGGACTCAGGCTGTCGACTTCGCTCCGGCGAGACCCGCAAGGTGAAAATATCTCCTTGCCCTCTTCACGTCCCGCGCGATCTGTTCGCGCAGCGCCTCGACAGATGGAAACTTGATTTCCTCCCGCACACGCTGCAGGAAGGAAACCTCAACCTCGGTTTCTGCTGTTAGCTCGATCGGATGGAAGTTCAGAAGGTGCGTCTCGATCGCGAACGAGTCGGCGCCGAACGTGGGGCGATTTCCGATATTCGTGACTGAGTCAAAGCATTCTTCGCCCACACGCGTGCGGGTGATATAGACGCCGTCCAATGGAACCAGTTCGTCGTAGCGGCTCAGGTTGATGGTGGGCACTGTGTACTTGCTGCCGTAACCGCGCCCGCGGCCTGCCGTCGCGAGAATCGCAAACGGCCGCCCCAGCAGGTGACGCGCACGGCTGACCTTGCCCTCGTTCAACAGCTTTCGGATCTGGCTGCTCGACACGTTCTCGCCGCGCAGCGTCATGCGGTCGAAGATCTTGACTGCGAACCCCATCTCGCGCCCGAATTCGGCCAGTGTATTCACATCGCCGGCTGCCTTGTGGCCAAAACGGAAGTTGTATCCTTCGTGAACCTCGCAGGCTTTCAGTTTTTTCTTGAGGATCCGTTCCGCGAATTCTCGCGGCGTCAACAACGACAGGTCGCGGCCAAAGGGCAGCACCAACACGGTATCCACGCCTGTCGGTCGGATCCAGCGTAACTTTTCCGGCGTGGGTGTCAGAAGCTTCAGCCCTGACTCTGGCCGCAGAATCCGCGACGGATGCGGATCAAACGTGACCGCCACCGAGGTCGCGCCCTGCTGCCTGGCTCGTTCCGCAATGTCTCTTAACACTGTCTGGTGCGCGCGATGCACGCCGTCGAAGTTGCCGACGCTGACGATGGTCGGCCCGAAGCCGACGGGAACATCTTCCAATTTGTGAAAAACTTGCATGTTTTCTTACTTACTTCGTCATCCTGACGCAGCGAAGAACCTGTGCATCTTTACAGTGCGATCGAGTTCGCCGGCGAGCCGCGCGCCGTCGCGCACCTCACCGCCACAAGCCTAAATCTCAAACTCCAGCTTCATTCCATCATGCGAGAGCCGCACATGCTCCGGCAACGCCGCGTTGGTTGCCGCGTGCGGCAGGTCATGACAGATGTGCGTGAAGAACACGCGCTTCGCCCTCAACTCGCTCGCAATTCGAATCGAATTCTCTACTGTCGAATGTGTCGGGTGCGGTTGATGGCGCAACCCATCAAGAAATAGCACGTCCAGGCCCTGCAGCAGTGCGAACGACGCCTCCGGAATCTTGCTGAAGTCCGTCAAATACGCCGCCGACCCGAAGCGATATCCAAAAATCTCGGTTTCCCCATGAATAATCGGCACCGGCTCGAACGTCGCGCCAAAAAGATCGAATGCATGATCCACCGGCTTGAGCTCCAGCCGCGCCAGGCCGCCAAACTTGTAATCCGCGTCGAAAATGTAGCGGAACATATTGCGGATGTAATCTGCCGCCTCGGGCCGCGCGTAGAGCGGGATCTTGCCCTTGTGGGCGTAGCTCAGCGGCCGCAAGTCATCAATGCCCAGAATGTGGTCCGCATGGCTGTGCGTATAGAGCACCGCGTCAATCTGCGAGATGTTTTCGCGGATCGCCTGCTCGCGGAAATCCGGTGTGGTGTCGATCAGAACGGACTTGCCACCGTACTGGACCAGCACCGAAGGCCGCGTGCGCCGGTCGTGCGGATCGGTCGAGCGGCATACTGCACAGGCACACCCGATGGTGGGAACGCCCATCGAGGTTCCGCTGCCCAGAACAGTCAGGATTGCCTTCATCGAACCTTGCTGCCGGCAGGTGCCCCGGGCGGAGCCTGCGGCGGCCGCGCCAGCGCATTTGTCACTTCCACATACGCCATGCGCAATTCGTAAAGACAGTTTTGCAGAAAGTTGCTTTCGGCTGAGGTCAGGTTCCCTTTTGTCTTTTCCTGCAGAAGGCCGAGCGTGTCGATGGTCTGGCGCGCGCCGATCAGGTCAATACGCGGTTGGCCGCCTTCCTCATGCATCATGCCAAGCTGCAGCATCGCGCTCATGTACAGCGACGCCATGAAGCGCTCGAAGGTCATCTCGAGCTCTTTCGACGAGTGACCGCTCAGCTCGACGCGCGCATCCATATCTTTCGACGACTGGTGATAGGCGTCTGCATTGGCTTTCTGCTCCGCCGCGGTGGGTGGCGGCGGCACATTTGGATCAGTTACCGCAGACGGCGCGGGCTCGGCCGGCGGTGCCGCCGCGACAGCAGATGCCAGCGGCGCGGGCTCGGCCGGCTTTTCTTCCGGAGCATCCGAGCGCAATTCGCCATCCGAGGTAAACAGCCGCCGATCCGTAACGGTAAAGCCACTGTCTTGTTTCTTGTCAGCCATAGAGTCTTTTTCCTTTTATTGTTTGAGCAGGTCGTGGAACGGAAGGTCGGCGACGTGGGCGTTCGAATGTCCGGCGCGCACTTCCTTGCCCGCGCCGCTCGCCTCGCGACGGATATAACCCAATGCCATGGCATGGTCACCGCTCGCAGCAGGAATCACCGCTGCGCTGGTGACTTCTCCCACATCTTTGTCCTGCACTTGAATCTTTGTGCCGGGCGCCGGCGGTGGTCCTTCCACGCGGAAGCCGGTGAATTTGCGGTGGACATTTCCGCGCGAGCGAATGCGCTCGACGATCTCCTGGCCCACGTAGCACCCTTTGCTGAAGTTAAGCGCGCGTTGTTGCTCGGTCTCCTGCGGCAGATCGCGCTCGCGGATGTCCTGGCCGTAGCGAGGGACGCCCAGAGCGATGCGATAGAATTCAAGAGCATCGCTGCCAACTAGCTTCGCGCCCGCCTGCTCCAGGCCTGCCAGTGCCTCACGCGACTTCTCCGGCGAGATCCATATCTCGAACGACGCATACCGCTCGTGCTCACCCGCGATGACCTGCGTTTTGGTACCGTTCCATTCCACGTCGGCAACTTGTAACGGCTGCAACCCGGGCACCTTAAATCCGCCAGCCGTGAGAACTTTCTTCGCGTCGGGACCAGCCAAGCCGACCGCAGTCAACTGGCCGTCCAGGTTCGTGACCTCGACGTCGTCCATGATGATGTAATGGTCGAAGGTCGCGAGAACCTTATGGAGTTGCGATCGGTCGGTGTCAACCAGGATCTCCTCGCCGCGGTTGTAGGCGTAGAGATCGCCCAGGATGCGACCTTGCGGATTTAACAGGAACGCGTAAACCCCATGCCCGACAGCGAGATCGCGGACATTGTTGGTCACCATGCCGTTGAGCCAGCGAACCTGATCGCTGCCCGTCAGCCGGATCTTCGCGCGCGACCCCAAGTCATACACTCCGCACGTTGACGTTAGAGCGTGGAATTCGTCTCTCACCTTGGCCGATATAGGGGCGCTGCCCCGGTCCGATTGCGCTGACACGGCAAGTTCGTTTTGTGGTGTCGTCCCCATGACTAACTCTCTGAATTATAACGAAGGAAACGTAGACTCACGGGGTACCGGGCTGTGGAATCCGCGCTGCGCATCGATCGCTTCAAGGAGAAATTATGAGAGCGCTTCGTAACTCTGCGGTTCTGTTTGCTTTGTTGTCCTTCTCCTGCGCATGGGCCCAGACGGACGCGCAGAAAATTCTCGACCGTTTCAAGTCCATGGAAGGTACCTGGACAGGCACGAGTCCCAAGGGAGACGCCGCCGAGGTGACTTACAAGGTGATGGCGGGCGGAACGACCGTCATGGCCGACATCAAGATGGGCGACGAAGCCATGACCAGCATGTACTACGTCGACAACGGCCGCCTGCTGATGACGCACTTCTGCCCCAGTAACAACCAGCCGCGCATGAAAGCTGCCATCTCGCCCGACGGCAAGTCGGTGACGTTTGATTTCGTCGACGCCACCAATCTCGCTTCGCCTCAAACGGGGCATATGCACAAAGTCGTGTATGTCTTTGGCGACGGGGACCATTACAGCGAGGACTGGACCTGGAAGCACGAAGACAAAGACACGCACTTCCGCTTTGAGATGCAACGGAAGAAATAGTTTTTTTTGGTCCCGCGTCCTCAGCGGAATTCTCTGCGTGCTCTGCGTTTTAAGATCTTTGGTAAGCTCTTTTGTCGTGACTCAGGCAAAGCGAATCGCAGTTCTCCCGGGCGATGGCATTGGTCAGGAAGTGATCCCGCAGGCGCAGAAGGTTTTAGCGGCGACTGGGGTGCCCGTCGAGACTACCGAGTTTGACTGGGGCGCGAGCCGCTATCTGGCTGAGGGCGTGACGGTTCCCGCGAATGGATTCGCGATGCTCGGTGGAGAATTCGACGCCATCCTGGTTGGCGCCTTCGGCGATCCGCGCGTTTCCACGAACATCCACGCCAAAGACATCCTCCTCGGCATGCGCTTCAAGATGGATCTCTACGCGAACGTGCGCCCAGTGAGGCTTCTCGATGCGTCGCTCTGTCCGCTGAAGGGCATCGAATCCAAGGATGTTGACTTCGTAGTTATCCGCGAAAACACGGAAGGCGTCTACACGGACGCAGGCGGCATCTTTAAGCAGGGAACTGAAGACGAAGTCGCGATTCAAGAAGATATCAACACGCGCAAAGGTGTCGAGCGCGTGATCCGTTATGCGTTCGACTACTGTGAGAAGCACACCAAACTAGACGGCGGCCGCCGCGGCAAAGTTCTGATGTGCGACAAGTCGAACGCCATGAGCCATGCCGGCGGCCTCTGGCAGCGGACGTTCAAGGAAATCGGCCGCGACTATCCGCAGATCAAGTCCGAGCATATGTACGTGGACGCGCTCTGCATGCAGATGGTACGCGATCCACGGCAGTTTGACGTTATCGTCACCAACAACATGTTCGGAGACATCATCACCGACCTCGCTGCGGGACTGCAGGGCGGGCTGGGAATGGCGGCCAGCGGGAACATCCACCCCGGCAAGACGTCGATGTTCGAGCCCGTACACGGATCGGCGCCCCCGATCGCGGGAAAGAACGTCGCCAACCCGATGGGCGCGATTCTCACCGTGGCGATGATGATGAATCATCTGGGGTTCGCGGTTGAAGCGGAGAAGATCGAGAGCGCCGTGCTCGAAGCCGTCCGTCAGAAAAAAACCACGCAAGACATTGGCGGAATGCTGGGCACGAAAGAAGTTGGGGAGTGGATCGCACAACGGGTCAGAAATGGCTGACCTCCTGAAATTCCTGGAGTCTTCCGCGCAACACAACCCCAATCGCAGTACGAACTTCGAGACCAAACCTAAAGCCCGAAAGGTCAACTTGCAGCAATTCAATGGGAAACATGTGAGGTTTTTTTGCATTCTCGCGTGCATCTTCACGATGTGGGCATGCCTTGCCGTTGCCCAAGACGCCGCTTCGCCGAGTCGCCCGGCTAGCGAGCCGCCAGGCCAAGCAAAACCGCGAGCGAACCCCACTCCTCCGCAATCGGCTGCGAAGCCCGATCAGAAGATTTCTCCGGAAGCTGCCGAGGAACTCTTTCGCTCGATCGACGAGCTGTTAAAGTTCGCCAGCAAAGATACGGCACTGCCGATCCGCCACCCTGTCCAGAAGCGCCTGGTCAGCCGCGACGAGGTTGTCGCCTTCATCCAGAAACACATGATGGAAGACAAGGACGCGCAACGCCTCGAACGGTCGGAACTTATCCTGAAAAAGTGGGGGCTGCTCCCGCACGACTTTGAACTGCAGCCGTTTCTCTTGAAATTGCTGCGCGAACAGGTGGAGGGCTATTACGATCCGGAGACCAAGACGGTAAACATGCTCGATTGGGTCGAGCCTGAACAACAGCGTCCGGTCATGGCACACGAACTGACGCATGCGCTGCAGGATCAGTCTTTTGATCTGGAAAAGTTTATGAAGGCAGGAGACGTCGACCTGGGGGCGATGAAGACCGATCCAACTCCGGAAGACCTTCTGAACGACGAAGCCGGCTCTGCACATCAAGCGATCGTGGAAGGGCAGGCAATGGTCGTGTCCATAGACTACGAACTCGCACCAATGCACCAGTCCATCGCCGATTCGCCGGAGATCGTGCAGGCGCTCAAGACCACGATGATGCAGGGCACGGCCGACTCGACCGAGTTTCGCAGCGCGCCTCTCTACATCAAAGAAGCCCTCACGTTTCCATACCGTTATGGGCTGGACTTCGAGTCGGAGCTGCTAACCAGATTCGGCAAGGAAAAAGCGTTCGCCGCCGTTTTTCAAAAACCTCCGCGCACGACACGCGAAATCATGGAACCGACCGCATATCTCTCGAATGAAAAGCTCGAGGGCATGGTGCTTCCCGAATTTAAGAAGGACTTCAAAGACTACGAGAAGTTCGATGTCGGTGCGGTGGGCGAATTCGATGTCGCGATTCTGATCGAGCAGTACCAAGGGAACGAAGTGGCGAAGCGCTTGTATCCAGAGTGGCGCGGCGGGTACTACTACGCCGTGCGGCCCAAAAACGATCCCAAGGCGCCGCTGGGATTGTTGTACGTGTCGAAGTGGGCGAATCCCGAGAGGGCGGCGGAGTTCGCGTGGGTGTATGCGAAAGGGCTCAAGCAGCGCTATCAGAAGCTTGCCGAAGCGGATGGTGACCCGGCGAGAGCCAAGCCTGCCGGATACATTGTCGAGACACTAACCGGGAAACACACCTGGACGACGGCAGAGGGGACCGTGCTCATCGAAGTTGCCGGCAACACGGTTTTGATTTGCGAGAGCCTGGACGGCGAAACTACTGCGCGGTTGGAACATGAGCTGTTGCAAGGTGACTCCAACAGCACGGGACAGTGCTCGGCGTCGGGTAAATGAGTGGCCCGGTTCGCGTCCGTCTTTGGACGCTAACCATGGATTCAGGGGATCCGAAGCTAGTAGGATTGCATTAGCTTCTGGATAACAAAAGGGCGATTAGAGGCTCCATGGCGGTCGTCTGGCGTTTGGATGACCCAAGGGGGGTGCCACCCGAGCTCCGATCTGCGCTCATATCGCACATGGAGGCGATTAATGGGCATGTTATGCAACGCCGTTAACCCGCAAACTGGGTTGACAGGTGCCCGTCACCGGTTTTCAATAACTTAGCTAAAAGTGAAGAAAAACTGGATTTCCGTTTTCCATGTCACCGGATATGAGTGTCCAGAGCCCAGGTTAGCGTTCACAGAACGGACGCGAACCTGGGGCACCCTCTAATTCCTATGCCCTTTGCCGGATTTCATGTTTGAATTCGTTGCCAGGAATCTGTGCACGGTGGCATCAACCGAAAATCGTTTACCGTCGCGCTCGAGGGTGAGTGTGCGGGTCGTACCGGGTGTTCCCCCCAGCAGTGACCAAACCTGGCCCATGGTGGCTCCCGTCGCCGGCGCGCCGTCGATTCCAACCAATATGTCTCCGGCTTTGATGTCCGGCACAGCCGGCTTGCCGTTGTAGTCGGCAATGCCGATGATCGTGTACTTCCCGTCTGGCTCAGGCCGAAGGGTCAATCCCACGACCTCCATATCGGGCGCGGATTTCGTGAGAGTGCGCTGGACGTACAGCTTGCTGTTAGCGTAGTCGATGCCCACCCGGTAGTCAGCGAAAGCATTCGCGCCGATGAGGCCGATGGTCTGGGCGCCCGCGCGGTCCTGGTACCACTTCACGAATTTCTCGGGGAATGACGCGACTACGACATTTGTCAGGCTCACGCCGCCGTAATCGAGGTTGGGTATCCGAAGCAATTGCCAGTGTGCTTCTTCGGCGGCGCCCCACATATTGGCGGACCCGATCGCCCCCGTCATATGCTGCCAGCCCGGATGCGACTTTTGCCATTTCTCGATGAGCTCCATCGAGAGCAGGGAAGTCGATGATCCGGCATCGAAGGAGATCGTGTAGTTTGCGCCATCAATTTTGCTCGGGATCTGTACCAGCCCGTTCCGCGGATTGATCTGAGCTTTCGCGGCCGTGCCTTGAAATGAAATCGACCCGGGTGGGCCAATGGTGAACTGGCGGTTCGGATAGTCGAAGACGACGTCGTAGTTGCGCAGGACGGTCGAGGGAATGTTAATCGCCGCACTCGATCCGGGTGCGATTACGTCGTGTCCCACAATCGCCTTGGCTTCCTTTACGCCCTCGAATGAGATTGTCATTCCGCCGATCTGCAGGCTGCGAGGCGGATCGACTGGCCGCTGGTCGCCGGGTTTGAATGTACCTTCGCCCTTGAGTTGGAGGCCAAGCTTCTGCGCGAGATCTTCAGAGAGATCGAGTTCTGGATTTCCATTGTCGACCCAGCCGCGTACGCGCTTCGTGGTTCCGTCGGGAAGAGGCAGATACACGTCGATGATGGTGCGGTTGTGATCAAGCGTGATGGGAACGGTGACGGACTTCGGTTTTTCCTGGGCGAGGGCGGATGAGATGAAGACGAAGGCAGACAGGAAAGTAAGCGCGGGCTTCATGGCTGAGATTGTACTCAGTTCTTCCTGATCGCCCTCAAGACCGAAACGTAAGTTCGAAGGAACAAAGCTCCGGGCGCGAAAGCTAGCCGGAGCAAATAGAGGTCGCGGCCTGTTTGGGGTCTTTCGACTCGTTCGGCCGCACCTCACTCGCTCAAGATGACAGGTTTTGGAGAGGTGGAGTGTGGTTTTCCCGCAGCCTGTAACTCGTACTTATCCGAAGCAACAGCCCACCGAAGCACGTTCTGTATAATCGAGCGTTTGGCCGCGCGAGGTTAAAGCATCAGGAGGACGTTTGCCGCAAGCGGAGATTGGCATTATCGGCGGGAGCGGGCTTTACTCGATGCCCGGGCTTACCGATGTGCGCGAGGTAAAGCAGGAGACGCCGTTCGGCGATCCGTCGGATGCTTACGTTCTGGGCACGCTCGAAGGACGCAAGGTGGCGTTTCTGGCCCGGCACGCGCGCGGGCATCGCATCCTTCCGACCGAGTTAAATTTCCGCGCCAACATTTACGGGTTCAAGCAGTTGGGCGTCGAGCGAATCGTTTCAGTTTCGGCGGTAGGGTCGCTCAAGGAAGAACACAAGCCGCTCGATTTCGTCATTCCCGATCAGTTCTTCGACCGCACCCGCCATCGGGTTGACACTTTCTTCGGAAACGGGCTGGTCGCGCATATCGCCTTTGCCGATCCGGTGTGCCCGCAATTAGCGTCGGTCGTTGAAGGCGCATGCAAGAAGGCTGGCGTGGTGGGTAAGAAGGGCGGCACGTATCTGAACATGGAGGGCCCGCAGTTTTCGACCAAGGCGGAATCGAATGTGTATCGCAGCTGGGGCATGGACGTGATCGGGATGACCAATTTGCAAGAAGCCAAACTCGCACGCGAGGCTGAGATCTGCTACGTGACTGTCGCCATGGTGACCGATTACGACTGCTGGCATCCGCATCACGATGCGGTGACCGTCGACCAGGTTGTGGCGGTGCTGGTGAAAAACGCAGAGAACGCTGCGAAGGTGGTGAAAGAAATCGTGGCAGGCATGCCCACGGAGCGCAAGTGCAAGTGCGGGTCGGCGCTGGCGCACGCGATTCTAACTGAGCGCGACAAGATTCCGGTCGCGACGCGGCAGAAACTCAGCCTGATCCTGGATAAATATCTTTCCGCAGGAAAATAAACCTACATTCATGAGCATATTAGTCGTTGGTTCGGTTGCGTTCGATGACATCACCTCGCCTTCGGGCACGCGCAAGAACGTCCTGGGAGGTGCAGCAACTTATTTTGGCCTAGCCGCGAGCTACTTCACGAAGGTGCGGGTGGTGGGCGTGGTGGGCGACGATTTCACCGCGGAGCACGAGAACGTGTTGAAGAAGCGCGGCATCGACACGCTTGGGATCGAGCGCGCACCAGGCAAGACATTTCGCTGGGGCGGCACTTACGCGGGCAATCTGAACGAAGCCAAGACCGATTACACCGATCTCAACGTCTTCGAGAAGTTTGAGCCGAAGATTCCCAAAGAGTACGGCGACACCGAGTTTCTCTTCTTGGCGAACATCCATCCCACGCTGCAGGCCAACGTACGGCACGAGATGAACGGCGTCCGGCTGACCGGCGGCGACACCATGAACTACTGGATCAACGGCACCCCGCGCGAACTGTCCGAGATGTTAAAGCTGGTAAACGTGCTGCTGATCAACGATAGTGAAGCGAAGATGATCGGGAAGGAGAGCAACTTGCCGCGCGCAGCGCAGAGGGTACTGGCCATGGGTCCGCAGGCGCTGGTGATCAAGCACGGCGAGTATGGCGCGACCATCTTCTTTCGCGAGGGAGCATTCGGAGTGGGGAGGCATCCATTCCGCGCGCCGGCGTTGCCGATTGAAGAAGTGCAGGATCCTACTGGAGCAGGCGATTCGTTCGCGGGTGGATTCATGGGCTACATCGCGTCGCAGGGAGAAGTGAATCGCGAAGTCCTGAAGCGAGCTCTGTTCTACGGCGGCGTGATGGGATCGTTTGCCGTAGAGCGCTTTGGCACGGAGCGGCTTCAGAATCTGACTCGGGAAGAGATCGACGGGCGCTTCCAAGTATTCCGCGAATTGACGCATCTTGAATGACGAGTGACCTGCCGAGCGAGCGTGAAAGTCGCCGAACTTCGTTCGGCCGGACAGCCGAGGGCGGCTGTCCCCACGCAAGGGGTACAGAGGCTGGCGGCATCGCCCGAGTGGAACGTGTGGACGAAGAGGACGATGCACGTGCGGACCAGGGCGCCCGTCCCGACGCGCGTGGCAGCGAAGTGGATCGGGCGCTGGTCTGGTACGTGGCCATCGGCGCAGCCTGCGCTTCACTCATTTCCTTCCTGACGTATTCCCACCGAGGCGACATTCTTCTTTTTGGCGATGCGGTGGCTCACATCAACATCGCGCGCCGCGTCTTCGATTCGCGTACGCCGGGACCGTTGCAACTGGGAACGGTCTGGCTTCCGCTGCCGCATCTGCTGATGATGCCTTTCGTCGTCTCGCGCTGGATGTGGCGGACAGGGGTGGGCGCATCCATTCCATCCATGATTGCGTACGTGTTCGGCGTGGTGGGAATTTTTCGGCTCGTGCGCGGTGCGATGCGGGCGGTCGGGCGGTCGGACATCGCCTCAGAACTTACGGCGACCTTCGCGGCGGCCATCTTTGGTCTAAATCCGAACCTGCTCTACATGCAGGCGACGGCGATGACGGAGTCGCTGTACCTCGCGCTGTTCGTCTGGGCGGTCGTGTACTTCGGCGAGTTCTGGTGGGCGATTCGCGGGGAGAGTGACGCGAGCCCGGGAGGATGGGCGACGTCGCTCGCGAAGTGTGGGTTGTGTCTGCTGGCTGCGTGCCTGACGCGGTATGACGGGTGGTTTGTGTCAGCAGTGCTGGCTGGTCTCGCCGTTTTGTGCCTGCCCAGGTTAGCGTCCCAAGAACGGACGCGAACCTGGGGCACCAACGATTCTGCGGAACCGGATGCCGACGCGCAGACCTCGGAGGGCGTAGGTTCCGGAGCTCGAACCTCCGTACGCCAGATTGTTATCTTTCTCGTTCTTGCTTCGGCTGGACCCGTCTTGTGGCTTACCTATAACGCGATTGTTTATCGCAACCCGCTCGAATTTGCCAACGGGCCGTACTCGGCGAAGGCGATTGAACGGAGGACTGCGCTGCCGGGATTTCCGCCGCATCCGGGAACGGGGAATCCGGGGATCGCGGCCTTGTATTTCATGAAGTCCGGAGAGTCGGGCGTGGCAGAGGCGGGCTGGCAGCGCACGTGGCTCTGGTTCGCGTTGCTGGCGGCTGGATGGTTCTTGTGGCGGGGGCGAAGGGCCGCGACGCTGTTCTTGCTGTGGCTGCCTCTTCCGTTCTACATGCTCTCGGTCGCGTATGGGGGCGTGCCGATTTTTAGTCCGGAGTGGTGGCCGTTCTCCTTCTACAACGTTCGCTATGGAGTTCAGTTACTGCCGGCGCTGTCGGTGTTTCTTTCGGTGGCGGCGTCGTTTGTGCTCTCGTTGATGCTGACTGAGACGGGCAAGCGGATGATCGCGGTTCTGATGCTTGCTTTCGTCATTGTGAGCTACGCGGGCGTGTGGAGTGCCGGGCCGGTGGCGTATCGAGAGGCGTGGGTGAATTCGAGGACCCGCATGCAGTTGGAGAGTCAACTGGCGGAAGAGTTGAGGCGTTTGCCGGCGAATTCCAGCTTCCTGATGTATCTCGGAGACCACGTGGGAGCGTTGCAGGCCGCGGGCATTCCGTTGCGGCGGGCGATCTCGGAAGGCAATCATCGTGTGTGGGTGCAGCCATCTGACCCGAACGGATTGTGGGAGAGAAGTCTGGCGGACCCAACAAAGCACGCGGATTTCGTAGTCGCCACCGAGGGGGATCCGGTGTCGCAGGCGGTGCGTGAGCGCAATTTGCCGGAGATTTCCCGGATCGAAGTGGAAGGACAGAAGACGGTTCACATATTGAACGCGCGGTAGGGCTCCGACGGTAATCATCCCGGTAAACGCGGGTGCCTGGGATCGTGGGAGCGTCGCGATTTTCCGGTGATAAAATCCACTCGCTCTCGGTTCTCCGCTGACCATGCCGGACTTCCACAACACACTGGGCTTGCTGCACTCCGAGATGGGGACCGTGCTGTCGTCGACCATCTTCCGTCTCGTTGTCGCGGCCATTCTTGGCGGGCTCATTGGACTCGAGCGTCAGCTTCGCCACAAGCCCGCTGGGCTGCGCACAAATCTGTTTATCTGCTTCGGCGCGGCGATGTACACAATTCTCTCGGCGCAATTGGCCGGGAGTTTCGGCGGCGACCACACCCGGGTCGCGGCGCAGATCATTCCGGGGATTGGCTTCATCGGCGCGGGGTCGATCCTGCACGCGCGCGGATCGGTTGTTGGGCTTACCACGGCGGCGACGCTGTTCGTTGTGGCGTCAGTGGGAATGGCGGCGGGCGGAGGCCTGTATATCACAGCGATTTTTGCGACCGGCCTGATTCTGATTGCACTGGAGTTGCTGCGGCGGGTTGAAGCAAAAATGGCGTTCCGCTCCATGCTGGTGACCTACGAGGTCACAGGCACTGCTGCGGAAGGCCTGCTGATCGAGGCCAATCGCATTCTTGACCAGGCGCACTCGACCATGCAAAACGTGCGCGTCGCCGGAAGCCTTGGACATGTGCGCGTGCTCTTTTGTGTCGACGGCCCGCACGAAGACCAGGACCAGATCAACATTCTTCTACATCAATCGACCACGTTCTCGAGCGTGAGTTCGCTGGGCGCGGTCGAGCACGAATGAGCCGGGCTGGGATGGTGGTACCTTTCACAAAGGCCAGCGCCTGCGGCAACGACTTCCTGATCATTGAGGGTTCGGCGGTTCGCGCAGACCACGCGGAGTTTACGCGGCGTATCTGCGACCGTCACAATGGCGTGGGCGCCGACGGCGTAGAGTGGTTGTTTCCGGTGAAGGGCGCGCAGATCGAAGCGCGACTGATCAACGCTGACGGTTCGCCGGCAGAGATTTCAGGGAATGGGACGCGGTGTGTGGCGGCTTACCTTTGCGCTCAGCGGACGCGCAAAGCGTTTGTGATTGAGACGGGGGCCGGACGGAAGACGTGCATATTGACGGGGAAAACTGGCGCCACGTACGAATTCGAAACCGCCATGGGCGTTCCGGAAGTCGGAGGGTCGATTGCGATTGCGACGCAGTTTGGCGAGATCGATGGGATTCCGGTGTCGGTCGGAAATCCGCACTTCGTGATTTTCGTGGACCAGGTGTGGTCCGACTGGCAGAAGAAAGCAGTTGAGATTCAACGGGTTGTTGGATTCAAGCAGGGCATTAATGTTGAGCTCGTGGTGGTTCGAAATACGTCGAATATCGACGTAGTGTTTTACGAGCGCGGGGTCGGCGAGACGCAGTCGTCAGGTACGGGATCATCCGCAGCCGCTGTGGCATCGATTGCAACCGGGCGCGCGAAGTCGCCAGTACGGGTCCACGCAATGGGAGGGACGCAGGAAGTGCGATTTGAAAAGGAAGTTCTCTTGCGGGGACCCGCGACGCTCATCTGTCAGGGAGAGTTCTTTGTTTAGGATGTCGCGATGAGTTTCTCAAGCGCAGGCCAGAGTGAGCGCCAGAAACCGCGTGCCCTGCGCCGAGGAGACACTGTGGGCATTGTCGCCCCGGCGAGCAACATCAAGCGGGAGTTGCTGGAGCAGGGCTGTGCGCGGCTCGCGGAGCTGGGATACAAGCCGTTCTATCTCGACTCCATCCTTGAGCGGGATTTGTACTTTGCCGGTTCGGCGGCGCGCCGTGCCCGCGAACTGGAAGAGATGTTCACGCGGCCGGAGGTGCGGGCTGTCCTGTGTGCACGCGGCGGGTACGGCGCGAACTACCTGCTGGGAGAACTCTCGCCGTCGAAGATTGTGACGAATCCGAAAATTTTCGTAGGATACAGCGACATTACGACGCTGCTGACCTGCTTCGCGGATTCGGCGGGCTTCGTGACGTTCCACGGGCCGATGGTCGCGAAAGACTTCGCGCATGACGACGGCGTGGATCTGGCGTCGTGGGAAGCGGCGCTGACCGGAGTCGCGGAGTGGGAGGCAGGCGCGGATCCCGATTCTCAGGCCGAGGGACTGGTCGATGGGGAAGGCGAGGGCATCCTGTACGGAGGCTGCTTGTCTCTGTTGGTGGCTTCGCTCGGAACGCCGCACGAGATTCGCACCACAGGTACGATTCTCTTTATCGAGGACGTGAACGCACGGCCGTACCAGATCGATCGGATGCTGATGCAGTTGAAACTGGCAGGCAAGTTCAACGGCGTGCGGGGGATCATCTTTGGAGAGATGCTTGATTGCCAGCAGACGAAAGATCAGGGGTACACGCTGCAGGAGGTGATCCTGAGAATTGTCGGCGGGATGGGCATTCCTGTAGCGTACGGCTTGCGGTCGGGGCACGTGACCCGGAAGAACATCACACTTCCGATTGGCGTGCGCGCAGCATTGAAGGTCACGGGCGGCAAGGCGCAGCTTAAGATATTGGAGGCGGCGACGACGCCGTAGAAAAACCTGGGAGGGCAAGATGCCCTCGCGACAGCCGGCGAGACGCCGGCGCTAGAAGGCTTGGGCATTCATGGCAGACAAGAAGCACATTCATCTGATTGGGATTTGCGGCACGGCGATGGCGTCGCTGGCCGGGATGTTGAACGAACGCGGGTCTCGCGTGACCGGCTCGGACGCGGCGGCGTATCCGCCGATGTCGGATTTTCTCGCGTCGCTGGGAATCGAGGTCGCGCAGCCATTTGATCCCAAGAATCTTTCGCCCACGCCAGACCTGGTGGTGGTGGGCAACGCGATCTCGCGCGGTAATGTCGAGCTGGAGCACGTTCTCGATCAGCGGATTCCATTCTGTTCGTTGCCGCAGCTTCTGCACGATGAATTCCTGCGGGGCAAAGAAGTTCTGGTGGTCGCGGGGACCCATGGGAAGACGACGACCACGTCGATGCTCTCGTGGATTTTTCAGTCGGCGGGGCTGGAACCGTCGTTTCTGATCGGCGGAATTGCCGAGAATTTTGGTTCCAGCTTTTCGTTGGGGACAGGGAAGCATTTCATCCTGGAAGGCGACGAATACGATACGGCGTTCTTCGACAAGGGACCGAAGTTTCTGCACTACTTTCCCGACGCCGTAATTCTGACGTCGGTGGAATTCGACCACGCCGATATCTACAAAGATCTGGACGCGGTCGAAACGTCATTCAAGCGGCTGGTGAACCTGGTGCCCCGGCGGGGTCGCGTGGTGGCGTTCGATACCGGTGACAGCGTGAATCGAAGTGTTGCGAAAGCGTTTTGTCCGGTTGAGCGCTACGGCTCAAGAACAATGGACGGATTCAAGATCGTAGGCCTGGAGTTTGAGTCGAGTCGTACTCATTGGTACGTCCTGAAAGCCGGCGAGGTATGGGGGGAACTCGAGATGCCGCTCGCTGGGGAATACAACGCTTGGAATGCAACAGCCGCTGCAGTTATGGCAAACCATTACGGTATTCCTGTTCCCGCTATTCGCAAAGCACTTGAGACATTCAAGAGCGTGAAGCGGCGCCTGGAAGTGAAAGCCGAGGTCAACGGCATCACGATCATCGACGATTTTGCGCATCATCCGACCGCGATCGCCGGCACGCTGACGGCGCTGCGCGGGCGTTACCCGGGCCGAAGGCTGTGGGCAATTCTTGAGCCGCGCTCGAACACGCTGCGGCGAAACGTCTTCCAGCACGAGTTGGTAAAGAGCCTGGGACTCGCGGATGAAGTCATCGTTGCGGGAGTGTTCAAGTCCGACGCGATTCCTGTGGCCGAACGCCTGGATCTGATGGCGGTTGGCGCTGAATTGCAACAAAACGGTAAGCACGCGCGCATCATCTCGGGCGTTGAGGGAATTGTTCAGACGGTTGCGCCCGAGCTCCGCAGCGGCGATGTGGTCGCGATCCTCTCCAACGGCGGCTTCGACGGAATCTATGAAAAGTTACCAGCGAGGCTGAAGCAGCTAACCGCGAACACAGCAACCAGAACCAGCCCTCTGGAGGCATCCGCGAAAGCATGATCCAAGCCAGGCCGTGGAGGTCACTCATCGTCTTGTGCGTGACGTGGCTTCTTCCGGCCGGCGTGTTTTCGCAAACGGAATCTCCGCGAGCTAACTCCAGCCGCCAACCAGAACGCCAGCGAGTGCATTACACGGTCTCGCTGGCCGGATATCGAAGTCACCTCCTTCGCATTGAAATGCAATTGCCGGCCGGCGAGGCTGTGCGCACGGTGCAGCTGCCGGTGTGGAATGCGGTGTATCAGATCCGGGACTTTGCGCAATACGTGAACTGGGAAAGGGCGAAGTCGCCCGCTGGACAATCTCTGCCTCTGCGCCAGGTCGACAAGACCACATGGCGGATCGATGGTGTGCAAGATGGCGCGATGTTGGAGTACGAAGTTTTCGCCGACGAGGGTGGGCCGTACGGCGCGCAGGTCAATTCACATCATGCCTTCTTCAATCTCGCCGAAATTCTGATGTATGTCGTCGATGGGCGAGGGTGGGAAACCGACCTGACATTCACCGACATCCGCCCGGGCTGGAAATTCGGAACGGCACTGGAGGGCGAGAATGCTGCGTTTCGCGCCTCCAACTACGATCGCCTCGTGGATTCCCCCGTAGAGATCGGCACGTTTGACGAGGCGGATTTCGACGAGGGCGGCGCACACTACCGAGTGATCGTCGACGCCGAGAAGGCAGACTATGACCTGGGACGCATCGTCGCCGAAGTTCGCAAGATCGTGGCAACGGAGACGGAGTGGATGAAAGACCGTCCGTTCCAGACGTATGTCTTCCTCTATCACTTTCCTCCGCACCGGGGCGGAGGCGGGATGGAGCACGCCTACTCCACCGCGATCGACCTTAATCCCGCGAGTCTGAAGAATACGCTCGAGGTTCTCGACATTGTGTCGGCGCACGAGTTCTTTCACTTGTGGAACGTGAAACGGATCCGGCCGCAGTCTCTGGAGCCCATCGACTATACGAAAGAAAATTACACGCGCGCGCTTTGGTTCAGTGAAGGCGTGACCAGCACGGTCGAGGGCATCATCCTCTTGCGGGCTGGACTGTTGAACGAGCGCCGATACTTGCAGATCCTGGGCGAGCAGATTTCCTATCTCGAAGACAGCCCGGCCCGCCGGGCGCAGTCGGCGGAGGAGTCGAGCATCGATGTATGGCTGGAGAGGTATCCGTACTATAGCCAGCCGCAACGCAGCATTTCCTATTACAACGTCGGGGAGTTGCTGGGGCTAGCGCTGGATCTCGCGATGCGAGACAAAAGCCAGGGACACGCTTGCCTCCGTGATCTGTTTCAGTGGATGAACCAGAACTATGCGCAGCAGGGCAAGTTCTTTGATGATTCCCAAGGCGTCGAGCAGGCCGCCGAAGCGGTCGCGCACGCGGACTTTTCCGGCTTCTTTCACGCTTACGTGAGTGGCGTTGAAGAGATTCCGTGGAACGATTTTTTCCGCAGCGTTGGCCTGCAGGTGATCCAGGAAAGAACCAGCATTGCGGAAGTCGGATTCGTCGCCGGGCGAAATTTCGATGGGCCTCCGATCGTGACGCAAGTGGATCCGGGAAGCGACGCTGAGAAGGCGGGGCTGACGAGCGGAGATGTGCTGCTTGAAATTAACGGACATGAACCTGCTGTGGATTTCGAGCGAAATCTGCGTCAACTGCATGCGGGCGAAACGCTGCAGGTTCACGTGCGAGGCGAGAGCGGGAACCGAAAGCTGCAGTGGAAAGTGGGGGCACGGGAAGAAGTTGAGTTTGAGTTGCGGGATGTGGAGAATATCTCGGCTCAGCAGAAATTCCGCCGTGCCGAGTGGCTGAGAGGCGAATGCTCGCCCGCAGGAGACACGCGTCCTTGATCCGAACCATCGTGATGCTCAGCTTCTGGACGCTGGCCCTGCCATTCGCGGTGATTCTGGGCTTTCCCTGGACGTACATCACGCGAGACGTCAGCTTTCTGTATCGCATGGGGATGTGGGGTGCGTGGACCGGCGTGAAGCTGGCCGGCGTGAAGATAGAACCGGTTGGACTCGAAAAACTCGACCCCGCTCGCACGTATATTTTCATGTCGAATCACACGTCGAACCTGGATCCGCCGATTCTGCTGCCGCTCATTCCGAGGCGGACCTCGGTGATGGCGAAGAAGGAATTGTTCAGCTATCCGCTGCTGGGGGAAATGATGCGGATTGGGGCTCTGGTGCCGGTGGACCGCGGGAACCGGGATGCGGGCATCGCCGCAGTCCGCGCGGCGGGCGAAGTTATCCGGCATGGCATAAATATGACAATTTATGTCGAAGGGAAGCGCTCATTCGATGGTAAGCTGCTGCCGTTCAAGAAGGGGCCTTTCTATCTGGCCGTGGAATGCGGCGTGCCCGTGGTGCCGGTCACGATTGTGGGGACGCACGAGCTCATGCCCAAGGCGCGATTTCGGATCTCGCCGGGAACGGCAAAAATCATCTTCCATGATCCGATCGAGCCGGCGGAGTTCGGCACCCGCGAGTGCCTGATGGAAAAAGTCCGGGCCGCAATCAACCAGGGATTGCCGCCGCAATATCAGAGCTGACGCGATGTTACGCAGTGCGATTGTCGCGGCCCTCTCGGCCTTGTCCGTCTTTGCTGTTCCGCCCGCCCGCGGCGACCTTCAAAGCGACCTGCGTCACGCCTACACCGGCAAGATTCTCTCGCTCCGCATCCCATCCAACCTCGATGTTCTGCACTTCGACAGCAACGGCAAGGGGGCACGACCGAGCAACGGCGAGCCCTGGACGACCAGCAGCCTGTTCAGAGTGAGGAAGATTGGCCTAAAGTTCGCGCAGATCGTGATCGAAGGCGAGCGCCAAACGGTGGTGCTCAGCCCCGATCCGGTGAAGAAACTGCTTCTGGTCGAGTTGGATCGTCCAGTTCACGTGACGATCGATTTACCGCCTTCGGTGCGAACACTCGGGGACTCCAGGTCGGTTTTGCTACGCATCTTTGCTCCTGGGGATCTGGTGGCGAGAATGAGGTCGGCGTGGCGCTCCGAGGTCGATCTGAACCGCAACCTCGCCGACGCCTCCAAGGCCACGCCCGACGGGCGAGTTGGGGTTCTAGCACAAAACCGGCCGGTCTACGTGGGCGATTCGTTACCCACGCCGCCGCTCGCGATCTATAAGCCAGTGCCCACTGTGCCCGGCAAGGCACATCACAAAAAGAGCGGCGGCAGGTGTCGCGTGCGCATGGTGGTCAACGAACGTGGGTTTCCAGAGATCCTCGAGGTACTTCAGCAACTCCGGCAGGGCTTAGACAATGAGGTGTTAGCTGCCGTTTCGCAGTGGAGGTTCAAGCCGGCGCAGCGCGATAGCCTGCCCGTGGCCGCGATGCTGATTGTCGATGTGGATGTTCGTGCGCAATAGGGAGGCGCGTGGTCACCACAGATCTTTACGGAACTGACTTCGATTGAGCACGCAAGGCCTTCATGAGTTCTGGCAGGCGATTGAAAACTGCCGAGCAGCGCAGCCAGCGCTTGTTGTCGATCGCCGGGTACCCGCTCACTACCGCGCCCGCCGCAACGTCGTTCGGAATTCCGCTCTGTGCGGTAGCGATGACGCCATCTCCGATCTTGCAATGACCTGCCACTCCCACCTGTCCGGCGAGAATGACGTTTTTGCCGACATCGGTAGACCCGGCCAGTCCCGCCTGCGCACAGAGCAGCGTGTTCTCTCCAACGCGCGAGCCGTGCCCGACCTGCGCGAGATTGTCGATTTTCGCGCCGCGCGCGACGCGGGTTTCCCCGATGCTGGCGCGGTCGACGCATGCATTCGCCTGGACTTCGACGGCATCTTCGAGGACCGCCGGGCCCGACTGCACGATTTTGTGCCAGTGGCCGGAATCGTCCTTGGCGAATCCGAAACCGTCTGCGCCGATCACCGCGCCGTTCTGCAGGATGACGTTGTCGCCCAGGCGGCAGCCTTCACGAACGACGGCATGGGCGTGCGCGAAGAAATGGTTCCCGATGGTTGCGCCGGCATAAATTACGACATGCGCGAGCAGGATAGCGTTGTCGCCGATGGAGACATTCTCGTCGATGACGACGTAAGGTCCGACGTGCGCTTTCTTGCCAATTCGCGCCGACGGATGAACCACGGCGGTCGGATGGATTCCGGGCCGGTATCGCGGAGGCTTGTAGAAGAGTTCAATCGCGCGGGCGAATGCCAGGTACGGGTTCTTTGAGCGCAGCAGGGCGGCGGAAACGGACGGAAAATTCTCAGAGACGATCACGGCCGAGGCCTTCGTAGTCTTGGCTGCGTGCGCATACTTGGCATTGGCGACGAAGGTGACGTGTCCGGTGGTGGCTTCCTCGATGCCGGCGACGCCGGTGATGTCGGTTTCGGGGGATCCGTTTTCGAGCTGAGCTTGGAGCGCTTCGGAGAGCTGGGAGAGTTTCATAAGGATGTTGGCCGCACAACGTGCAGCCTGCGATTGTAATGGAGGCGAGAGTGCGACGTAGTGGGCGCGACTTGGTGGCTCGAGGCGGAGCCGGGAATTACTCCCCGAACATCGGCACTTGCAACTGATCTTCCGGACGCCGGCGCTGGCGATGCGTGCCTCCGATCACAGCCAACACGGTCAGCGAATCGAGGGCCGTGCGGGGCACGAAAATGCGCTGCGTATTCGAGCGCAGGTCGGGTGGGTTAACGAGAAAGCCGTCGCTGGTCTGCTGGGCCAGATCATTCGGCATAAGGCCCTCGATAATTTCGTTGTCTTTGAATTTCAGCCGGACCCAGAGGCCCTCGGTGCGCGGACGGCTGGTGAAGGTCTTGCGCGTTAGCGACTCGGAGTCGCCGAACTCCCGCACAAAGTAGACCCCCTTGATCTCGCGGAGATCGATTCCAATCACGTTGCCCGCGGTGTTGAGCAACTCGAGCTTGCCCTCGTGGACGAAGTTGGCCGGGGCAACGTAGCCGGAGATCGAGTCGCGATCGATCTTCCGAACGATAACTTTTTTGTGGGTCGAGGGCATCGATTGCGGACTGTTCCTGCCCGAGCAGCGGGACAGGAACAAGCACCTTGAAATTCTCGCATCTTTTTGTGTGCCAACAGGTAAATTGCGCAGCGGCAGTAGCCAAAAAATTAACCTTGTGTTATTTTCTCTAGCTTGCTGCAATCCGTCTCTGATTATCTAAGCCCATTGTATCCAGTCGCTTACGAAGGAGTGGCGAGGGCTGGTGGTGCGCGTCCTTCTGACCCTGTGGAAATCTTGTGCAAATCCACAGTCCAGCTGGTCAAGGTGAGGCTCGCGTAGGAAGGCATGGCCGACTACATCTACACCATGGAAACCCGGCTCACGCCGGACCAGCAGAAGGGCGCCAACCTCGTTCAGGAGATAGCCCGGGCCGCCGGGATGAATCTTTACCTCACGGGCGGCGCGATCCGCGACATCATCAGCGGCTTTCCGATTCGCGATCTGGATT
>CAVQZP010000026.1:0-501810 GCA_963718505.1 uncultured Acidobacteriota bacterium
CTCCGATTGATAGGAGCATCGCAAAGCGTGGTTGGTTCCCCGCCATTGACAGAAGCCTTTTTCAGCCTCCCATCCGCGAAAAACCCGACCCACTGTCCATCGGGTGAAAAAAACGGGCTTGTGGCATTGGTCGAACCTGGCAGAGGCTGTGGTTCGAGGCGGTCGATTGGCCGCAAGAAAAGCTGCGTTGTGTGGCCGTGTGCTCCTAAGTAAGCGATCTTCGTTCCGTCGCGAGAGATTGCGACCGCTGGAAAGTCTCTCAGCGGGAAACCTTCTGACGCGGGGGGCTGACCGTCGGAAGCGGGGAACCCGAATGCGAAGCGGCTAACCGGGCGCTCCCCTAAATTAGGATGTACATACGACGCGATGACCACAGCACCAACTACCCCGAGAGCCAGTCCTGCCGCAGCCCAGGCCGACACAACTCCACGGTGCCGAAAAGAGCGTGTAAGTGCGTCGGCGGGAACAGTGTCGGACGCGACGGAACCGGAGAGGGCTTCTTCGATGATGATGCGTGCATCGCCGATGTCGCGCAGACGCTGCTTTGCCTCCTTTTGTAGACAGCGATGCAGGAGTTCGCGGATCCGCGGGGGAACTGACCCGGGCAGTGAAGACCAATCCGGTTCAGCGCGAATCACGGAGGCAAGAATGTCCGACGTGGTCTCGCCCGTGAAGGCGGCGCGGCCAGTGAGCATCTCGTAGAGCATGCAGCCAAAGGCCCAGATGTCGGAGCGCCGATCGACGCGCTTGCCCCGTGCCTGCTCCGGCGACATATACGCCGCCGTTCCGAGCAATACGCCCGTCCGCGTCGCGGCGGCGCTCAGTGTGGGCGAGTCCAGCAATTCCGGTTCGACGGTTTCGCCTTCCAACGCCTTCGCTAAGCCAAAATCAAGGAGTTTGACCTGGCTCTCTGGTGTCAGCTTTACGTTCGAGGGCTTCAAATCGCGATGAATGATGCCGCGCTCATGGGCGTACTCAAGCCCGTCGGCAATTTGCTTCGCAAAGGCCAAACCCTCCTCAGGAGGAAGCGGCCCCTGCCTGATGCGCTCGGCAAGCGTTGGCCCTTCGATCAGTTCCATCACAAGCGCACGAACTCCGTCCGACTCTTCGAAGCCGTAAATCGAAGCAATGTTGGGATGATTGAGGGAAGCTAGGACTTTCGCTTCGCGCTCGAAACGGGCCATTCGTTCGGCGTCGCGGGCAAACGCTTCGGGCAGTACTTTTAGTGCCACGTTTCTGCCCAGGCGTGTGTCGTGCGCTCGATAGACTTCCCCCATGCCGCCCGCGCCAATTTTTTCCAGGACACGATAGTGTGCAATCGTCTGGCTAATCACGGGAATGCCTTTGCGACTCATGCTATGACGGTCTCTGCGGTGCGTCAATTGACCGTCGGCTCACACGAACGCTAAGTGCTGCAAGCAAGCCTTGCACTCACCAAGTCTGGCTAAACGATCAGCACAGATGCATAATGCAAGCAACGGGGCCTAGAAGCGTTTATACAAGGAGTGCGAGAGTGCCTAGAGCAACCTTCCTCCGTATTGTATGCAGTTGCTCGGCGCTGGTCGTGTTAGTCGCTACACATACTCAACTGCCGGCGCAATCACCATCGGGGATGATTCCCGCAATTCAAGCAAACTCGAATCGTGTGCCTGCAGGAAAGTTGGAGAACGGAATCCTTACGCTCCGCCTCGAACTCCGCCAGGGCGATTGGTACCCGGAAGCCGACACCGGTCCGAGCATGAAGATCTACGCATTCGCCGAGGAAGATAAAGCACTTCAAGTACCCGGTCCACTCATTCGCGTTTCTGAGGGCACCGAGATCCACGTGACACTTCACAACTTTCTCCCGGCCACGGCGGTTGTGCACGGCTTGCATCAGCACCCGGGAGATGCGAAAGCAGTTATGGAAGTCCCTCCTCAGGAAACGCGAGAACTCCGATTCACCGCAGGTGCAGCCGGCACATATCAATACTACGCAAGCGCTGGTGGAGTCTTGGGCGACTCCGGTCGTCCGATTCGAGAAGACAGTCAGCTTGCAGGGGCGTTCGTGGTCGATCCACCGGGGAACGTGACCCCGGATCGGATTTTTGTGCTGGGACTATGGAGGAGCGCATCCGACGTCGCGGCACTCACCGGCCAGGCCCCAATGCCGCACATGATTCCGGTAATCAACGGAAAGTCGTGGCCCTACACCGAGCGTCTAACCTACGCGGCGGGCGAACCGGTACGTTGGCGCTGGATCAATGCCAGCGACGGCGGACACCCGATGCACATGCACGGTTCCTACTTCCGCGTGGACAGTGCGGGTAACAGCGAGACTGATCGCGTTTTCGCACCCGAACAGCAGCTGACCGTTGCAACCAATCGGTTGCTTACCAACGGAACCATGACTACATACTGGATTCCACCGCCTGGTCATTGGCTGTTTCACTGCCACTTTGTTCCCCACATGTCTCCCGAGATGACCGTCGCCAACGCTCTGGCCGATAAATCCACCATGCAACACACCAGCGATCACATGGCTGGAATGGTGCTGGGTATCACTGTTGCCGGCAATCGTCCACCCGTGGCCTCCCACGGTCGAACTCGCAAGATCCAGCTGTGGGTACGGGAACGGCCAGCTGCCCAGGGTCTTCCTGCGGGATTCAGCTATCAACTGGAGGAGAATCACAATCTGTTCCCGAAAGATCTGACGGTGCCCGGTCCGACACTGGTACTTGAGCGCGGGCGGCCAGTCGAAATAACGGTCGTCAATCAACTGCATGAATCAACTACGGTTCATTGGCACAGCGTGGAAGTGGAAAGCTATTACGACGGAGTGGCAGGCTGGGGCGCGCGCGGCAATAAAGTCACTCCCGAGATTCAGCCCGGTCACTCCTTCCTCGTCCGATTTACGCCGCCGCGTGCCGGGACTTTCATGTATCACACGCATTTGCATGATGAAGAACAGCTTTCCGGCGGGTTGTATGGGCCGCTGATCGTAGTCGAACCGGGGACGAAGTTTGATTCCTCGCACGAGCCCATCGCCGTCCTCAGCCGGGCCGGTCCCAGTCCAATTGACGGACCTCTGCTGTTGAATGGCAGCACAAGCCCGCCCACTTTGCATTGGCGCATCGGGGACAGGTACCGCCTGCGACTCATCAGCATTGCCGCCTTCGACGGCGGCTCTTTCTCACTGCTGGGCGCTGATGGCCTCCTTCAATGGCGCGCGATTGCAAAAGATGGGTGCGATCTGCCACCCGCGCAAGCCGTGATGCAAGAGGCGCGCCAGTTGGCACTCGCCGGCGAAGTCTACGACTTTGAATATCGACCGACAGTTGCAGGAACTTTGCAACTCCAGGTCTCAATTGGGATCCTGAAAATGAAGGTTGCTCAGCAAATCGAGGTTCAATAGAGAATCCGTATCCGCCATGCGCGAAGTCCCTCGCGTGCCGCTCGGGGTACCAACCTTTTTTCGGTGTAGAATTCAACCGAACCGTTCGGGTTGCAAGAGGTCTTTATGCGATCTGCCAGTTTGGTTTTCCTCGCCTTGGTTCTCGCGGTTACCTACTCACCGACTGTGAATGCGCAGTGTAAGGATAGCGTTGTAGGAACTTGGAAACTGGTGTCGGTGAAAGCCACCACAGACAAGGGCGATGTAGACAAAGTCGTCCTTGGCCAAAATCCTTCAGGCCTTCTCACCTATACGGCGGATGGCAGAATGACGGCGATTATTTCCGACGATGGACGGAAGCCTCTCTCCACTGCGGACAGGGTTGCGGCTCCGGCTGAAGAAAGAGCGCAGGCTTATTCCACGTTTATGGCCTATGCGGGGCGATACACCTTCACTTGCGACAAGGTCATCACTCACGTCGAAGTTGCCTCGCTGCAAAACTGGGTCAACACAGACCAAAAGCGTTTCGTGTCTCTGCAAGGTGATCGCATGTTTGTCCGCAACACTCCCCAGTTGCGGGGCGGGATCATGACCACCATTGAATCGGTCTCGGAACGCTTGAAGTAGAGGCCTGCCGTGAATCCAGTGAAACTGCTGCTGAGCGCTTTGGTTATTCCCGTCATGAAGGGCTAGCTGACCGCTGGAACTTTTTATATTATTGGAGTGTTTTTGGTAGCTCTAACGCCTCTTCAATCGTGTGTCAGCGCTGGTCACAAACGATTCTGGAGAGTTTTCGGCCGACGCGAAGGTGCCGGTGCGATGCATACTGCTGTACCTCGGGATGCGAAATTTGAAATCCTGGATGATTCGCCGAACTGTGGAGGTGGAATTATGCCACGCCGCACCTTTGCTCTTTGCCTGTCTTTCGCTGCGATCGCGTCCGGCTCAGCTATTGCCCAAATGAATCCGGGGGATCCCCACGTGCCCGGCGCCGTGGCATGTAACGATTCGCCCACGCCCGGAAAGCGGCCTCCCAACACGGATTGCGCCGTCCTTTTACACAAGACGTTCGACATCTTGCCACCCGGTCCCTTAGTCTGGCGGTTCGAAAATTTCTCCACGACTGATGCCGCACAGCGTGCCGCCACTCCGGCGAGTGTCGTGCTAGAAGCAGCAGGAAAAGCCTGGCTTCTCACTCTCGCGGCAAAAGGCGACCGATCCAAGGGCGCAACGTTTGTTGCGGAGACGGAGCTGCTCCCGCAGATTCCTCGCGGCCCGAGCTATGAGATCGTCGTCTCCCAAGCCAACCTCGGCCCAGATGCCAAAGTCATGACACACAAGCACTCCGGCCCCGAAACTTGGTTTCTGCTCACCGGGGAACAATGCCTCGAGTTGCCAGATCGGACGGTGCGCGCCCGCGCTGGCCAAACCATGTCCGCGCCCGCTGAAACTCCTATGAAGCTTAATATCATTGGCCCAGCGAAGCGCGACGCGCTCTTCTTAGTCGTCCACGACTCCTCGAAATCCTGGAACACTTTCGTTGAATGGCAGCCCAAAGGCCTTTGCGAGAAATAACGAACTTCAAAGCCGCACTCACCCGCTGGGAACTTTTCGCCAAGCATAAGACCCTTGACCTCGCACGCTTCCTACGCTGCGACTCGGATCAGTTCCAACCCAAAAGGCAGCACTAAACGATTCGGATGGGTTGCAGGCCTCCACAACTAAGATTCGGCACCGCTCTGCTGCTGAAGAGGTAGTTTTCCTATGACGAACAACAGATTTTCGCAGGCTTGCGCTGCGACTGGAGGGCGTGGAAGAGTCTCACGCGGGATTGTTCGCTCCTCGTGTAAAAGGCGGGAAATTTGCTACGCTGGGCCTCGGAAGTTAGCGGATCTCGCCGATGTGCTGCCCTTGCAGATACTTTCTCCCAACCTCAGCGTCGATCACGACCTTCTTGTTCTGGAACAGCATCACGATGTCAGAGCCGCCGAAGAGAAAGAAGCCGAACTCGTCGCCCTTCTGCAGCCTGGCGCCAACCTCGGGCGTCAGGTTGACCGAGGAAACGAAGCACATCCCGACCGGTAGCACGGCCACGAGCCCCACCTCGGGTGAGTCGATGACGATCAATCCTCGTTCCTGGTCGATCTGGTACGTCTCACCGTCGATCCCGTAGAGAGTGCCGTCCGGTCGCCGAGCCACGTCCATGTACACTCGGCCATGGATGTTGCGTACTTCCTTGATCTCACCGGAGACGGGCACGTGGTAACGGTGGTAGTCGTCGGGGTGCAGGAACATGTGCGCGAAGATGCCGTCCTCGAACGAATTTTGGTACGGGCTGCCGTCCAGTAGCTGAGCGACCGGCCAGCTAATGCCCTTGACCGTGACCTTCGAGTTCGCGTCGATGTCCCACTTGCCTGCGAATGTGGAGTCGGCCGGCGATACGATCACCCTGTCGTTGCGAGGCTCTGCGATCGGCCGCTTGCCGGGCTTCACGCGCGCGTCGGGTGAATTGGGCCTCATTGCGTTTTTAGAGGGAAACCCAGGACGGGCGGCCAGACTTCTTGGCGGCGCTCTCCTGCAGACCATGACGAATGGCGACACCGCCGGCCAGGTACGCTTTTTAGAATTGCTCGGAAGAGGCTTTGAAGAAGTCAATCGTAACGCGGAGGCGCTGAGATTCTTCGAGAGAGCGATCAAACTGGCGGAAGCCGATCCTGATTGTGGTCTTCCGTTCATGGGTTATGAGGGAAAAGCGCAGGCCCTGATCTCGCTTGGTAGAACGGGAGAAGCGAGGTCCGTGCTTGAGGGTGCGCTCGCCAAAGCGCAGTCGCAAGAGAAGCGCGGCCACGAGGCCGAATTGCTTGTTCGTCTCGGAAGGCTGTCGGCACAGACAGGAAACCGACCACAGGCCCTGATGTACTTGGAAGACGCCGGCCAATTCGCGACCAAAGTGCAGTTTTACAGAATCGAAGCCGACGCCATGTACGAACTTGCGCAACTCTACCGCGATTCCGGAGATCTATCGACAGCGGACGCGCGTGCCACTCAGGGAGTGACCGCAAGCCAGCAGGTTGGTGATCGTTATTATGTACCTCGCAATTTGACGATCCTCGCTGATCTAAAAGCGCGTCGTGGTCGCTATGCCGAAGCAAAGGCTCTCTACGATCAGGCAGAAGACGTGATCGAAGGGATGTTGACCAGCGTGGATGAGCCGTATTGGAACAGTTCGGTTGTGGCCGCGCAGAGTCAGACCTACGTGCAGCACTTCGAACTCGTAACCCGTGGCGGAGATGTGCCCGAGGCGTTCCGCGTCTTGGAGCGCGTCCGAGGACGAACCCTGGCTTGGGCTCTCGAAGATCGAAAGGCTTTCCCAACCTCAGAATCAGAACAGACCGCGTCTTTGGAAACCGATGTGTCTGGACTCCAAACTCGATTGATGCAGAGCGGCAGCGCCGCCGAACGCGAGCAACTCTTGGACAAACTGGTTGAGTACGAGCGCCGCCTCGGTCTAGCGTGGACAAAAGGAGATGAAGCGAACACACGACTGCCCGTACAGCCTGCACCTTTGAAGGTCGTGCAGGATGACCTGAAGCAGGACGAAATGCTCCTGGAGTACGTACTGGATGACCCCAACTCCTATTGTGTTTCGATATCGCGCCAAGGCGCTTTCGTGAGAGTGCTTCCGGCAGGGCGCAAGGAGATCGAGAAGTTGGCGCAGCAGTATATCGGTGAAATCCGTGGCAAGGCATCGGGATCGGAGACATCGAAACGACTCTACGAACGCCTGTTAAAACCGATTTCAGAAGTTTCCAACGCTGACCGGATTGTCGTCGCACCGGACGGCATATTGCACCTGCTGCCATTCGAGGCCCTTCAAGATGACCGGGGCCAATACCTTCTGAAATCGCACATTATTAGCTATGTGCCGTCCGGCACGATCTTGGATACTCTTCGCCGCGGCCAAAGGCACGAACCCGCGCCGAAGCCGCTCTTGGCCGTGGGAGATGTCGCCTATGAGAATCAGGGCGGCGCAGGCAAGAGATTGCCAACTCCTACCTCTGTTCGCGGACGGATCGAGCGTGGCATCGCAGACTTGTCAGGCGTTGCCCTCAGTGACCTTCCTCAGACGCGCGAGGAGGTTGAGGAAATCGGTAAAATTGTAGGACCGAACGCGGTCATCCTTGTCGCCAAGGACGCGACCGAAACCGCCTTCAAGAAAGAACCGCTCGATCAATTTCGTGTCTTGCATTTAGCGGTTCACGGGTTCGCCGACATGCAATATCCGGAGCGATCGGCTCTCGTCTTGGGAGCCGATCCAAAATCCGGAGATGACGGTCTACTGCAGGTACGCGAGATCATCCGACTCCGTCTCAACGCGGAACTAACGACACTGTCCGCATGCGACACCGGAGTGGGAAAATTGCAAGGGCAGGAAGGCATCAGCAACTTGGTTGAAGCGTTCCTGGTAGCTGGTTCGAAATCAGTTGTCGCGAGCTTGTGGAGCGCTGACGACACCTCCGCGAGCGCACTGATGGAGCGTTTCTATCAGCGATTAGCGAAAGGCGAAAGCACCAGTTCAGCTCTGAGAAATGCCAAGCTCGATCTCCTCGCGAAATATGGGGATCAATTGAGCCCATTCTATTGGGCGGCGTTCATCACTGTTGGAGAGACTTCTGCCCCGATTGGAATCAAACAGCAATGAATTTGACTCTTGAAGAGCGCACAGAGATTTTCGACAAGGTCTGCCGACTGGTAGCGACCAAGCATTTCGATCCCGGAATGAACGGCGTGGACTGGAATGCTTTGGCTCGGGAGCGTCGGAACCAGATCCTCGCATCTCCCGACCCGGAGTTCTTCGAGAAAGAGGTCCACACATTAGTAGCAGAACTCAAGACTAGCCACACCGGCTTTCGCCATGCGGGGATGCGCAACATTCCCGCTCGTCACGCCATCAACGCGACCCTACAGCGAATCGGTGTCAACGGAAGCGAGCGCTGGATGTTCCAAGACGTACATCAAGGGGGACCAGCATTCGCGGCCGGCATACGGCCAGGCGATCTTTTGCTCGAATGCGGTGGACGGGAGGTCCGCCCCCCAAACGATCTGACGTTCTCAGTTGGCGAATCCGCGAGCCTTCTAATTGAAAAGCTCCACGGCGAAGTCCAGAAGGTCACCGTTCAATTGCCGATGCCCAAATCCCAGAAGCACCCCGTTACGGCGCCGCAGGCGGTCACCACTGAAAGGCTCAGCGACGAAATTGGATTGCTGAGAGTGGCGATGTTTCCGGGCGCGATCGGAATCGACGTAGCGAAGGACATTGATCGCGGCATCGCCGCACTCGACGGATGGCCGCTTCGTTAAACGGGGAGAAAAAGGCATTTTCATTCTCGCCCCGATGGTCGGACGACGAAGTGCGAAGGATGTAGCGACCGACGAACCAAGCGAAGACGCAGCTACGGAGGGTCAGCGGACACTGTACGGATTCCGGGCCGTTTACGTTTTCGACAGATTATCTCGTGATTTGCGGCCTAGCTTCTGCGCGCTCCATGGATGCCGCCAGTGTCACTTTAGAAAGTCCCCTCGATAGCAACAAACACATCATGGCTCAAGTCCTCTGCCCTGCGCAACGCTCGACAGGCAGCGCTCGTTAGCGCTACACTATGTAGCGCTACAATGTTTAGCGCAACCAACCCTCCCAAGCGGCTATCCGAACTGGAACATTTGGTGATGGACGTAATGTGGGCGCGCACTGAAAGTACTGCTGAGGATGTGCGCGAAGCTCTGACCGAGCGCCATCCCATGAAAGACTCTACCTCCCGAACCATTCTCAAGCGGCTGGAAGAGAAGGGCTACGTCAAGCGTCATGTAGAAGGCCGCACGAACGTATATCGAGTCTCGGAACCCCCGCGACATGTAGCCGTGAGAACTGTTCAACAAATCATCGATCGGCTCTTGGGCGGCTCCGTAGAGCAACTGATTGTCGGAATGGTTGATCGCGAACTCTTGGATGAGCGGGAGTTGCGCCGTCTAGCGGAAAAACTGGCTCGACGGAAGAATCGTACCCGAAGGGGGCAGGATGGCGACTGATATTGTGTCGCAACTCATAGGCGCTTCGATTCGTATTTGCGGCTTGGCTCTTGTCGCCTTCGTGAGCTTATCAGTATTTCGTATCCGCTCTTCTGCCGCTCGGCATGCGATGTGGACGGTCGTACTCATCGGCATGCTCCTTCAAATCCCTCTGGAGATGGTGGCTCCGCCCATTCTGCTAAAGACACTGCCAATTTTGTCTGCTCCCTCCCAACCGCGAGTGACGCAATCGGCGCGACCTTCCAAGTCCGCAGGACGCGCAACCGCACCCGCAAGTCACGCCCCAGAGCCTGTGACGTTCAGCAGGATGTCATGGCGCACAGCGGTAACGCGTACATACGTTGCAATCTCACTTCTCTTGTTCCTTCGGTTGGCTTTCGGATGCTGGGGTCTGCGCAAAATCGTCCGAGGTTCCACGCCCATCCCAAGCTTGGGTCCCAACGTCTCCGAATCGACGCGAGTGGTAGTGCCGGGTTCGGTCGGAGGCATCCGGACGAGAATCCTGTTGCCACGAGCGTGGAGAGTTTGGGATGCCGCGAGACTTGGAGCCATTCTCGCTCACGAGAGAGCCCACATCCAGCGACATGACTGGCTTACCCATCTCGCGTCACGCCTCACCATTTGCATTTTTTGGTTTCATCCTCTCGCTTGGTGGATTGATCGCGAACTCGCGCGGCTGGCAGAGGAAGCATGTGACGACGTTGCTGTCTCCGAAACGAAGGATAAGGAAGAGTACGCCGCAACCCTGGTGGATATCGCTCGCACGGCAGCCGCGAGTGGCGGTGTTCTGAGTTGGCCGGTCATCTCAATGGCCACGGATTCAAATGTAACGCGAAGGGTGAATCGGATTCTTAAGAGGGCGTTTCAAGTCCCGAAGCCGTTCGGCCGTTCCGCCTGGGCGGCGCTTTTTGTATCCAGTGTGCCTGTTATCTACCTGTCCGCCGCGGTGAGTATTGCCCCAGCAAGACCAGATTCGATGACCTTGAAGCATGCTCTAATTTCGAACCGCCGCGCCGAAGAGCTGCTCCAGCCACTCTTGCAGGAACACAAAAGCCGGACGGGCCTTCTCTCGGATGTGGTTTCGAATCAGAATCCGAAGTCTTCGATGTCACCTGTCCAGTCTCAAAGTGAGGACCGGCCATTAGCCATCTGCATTCTCCTTGACACTAGCGGCAGCATGTACGAAAAGCGAGCTGAAGTAATCGCTGCCGCACTCACCTTGGTGAAAGCCACCACGCCCCACGACGAATTCTGCATTCTTAGCTTTGACGACGAGGTGTTCAACACCCTGCCCAACGACGAAGATTTCACCAGCAATGTCAAAGAAATAGAAGAAGCGGTCTCGCGGATTGACGCGCGGGGGGGCAAGGCTATGAGAGATGCCGTCCAGACAGGAATTGATCACCTTGGACTGACGACGCACAATGAGAGAAAAGTCCTCGTCTTGATTACCGAGGGCTACGATACCTCCAGCAAGGTGACTCAGCAACAATTGCTGGAGAAGGTCAAGAGCAGCCGTGTGCCGGTCTATGGTATCGGTTTGTTGAGTGAGAGTGACCCTCAACGCCAAGACGCCGCTAGACTCGCGTTGGGTGAACTTGCGGATGCGTCTGGCGGGTTAGCTCTCTACCCCAAGAATGCGACAGAAATCGAAAGCATTTCCCGTCAGATTGCGAACGAGGCAGGTAAACGCTAATCCGGTTGAAAGGTAGGAGGCCGAGATGCTTCGTCAATTTCCTGGGTCACAAACAATTAGATCCTTTACACGGACTGCTCTGTGTATTGTCGTCCTCCTTCTTATTCCGTATGCGGCACCCGCGGAGGTAGATACTCCTGATACTCCAGCCGGTCACACATTGCGTGCATTTCTCGACGCATTTAATAGTGGGGAACACGACCGCATTGCGGCTTATGTGAAGGAGTACGATCCGGAATACAGCGCCGACGGATTAACTTCCTTTCGCAATCGGACCGGTGGGTTCACACTCGTCTCGATTGTCCACGCCGCCCCTGATAAGCTGTCTTTTCTTGTTCACGGACGCGGAGACAATACCGATGCATTCGGAATCCTGCAACTTGCGAGCACATCGCCTCCGCACGTAAAGTATCTCAGCATCCGTGCAATCCCACCCGGGGCGAAACCCGATGACATTCAACTCGATGAAGCCATTCGACAAAAGACTATTGATGCGATCAGTGACCGGTTGACCGACTATTATGTCTATCCCGAGGTAGCTGCGAAGATGGTGCAGGCTATCCGCGATCATCAGAAGCACGGTGATTATCGTTCGATGACGGATGGCTTCGAATTCGCTGATGCGCTCGCCACCGACCTGCGGGCCGTCAGCCATGACAAACATCTGCATGTATCATACGATCCGTTCATTGTGCCCGGTGAGACCGGTTCGCCTGCCGGGCCGAGGCAGCCAGACCCTGCCGAAGAGGCGCGTTTTCGCAGCACGCTTGAGCGTCAGAACTGTACTTTCTCCAAGCTTGAAGTTCTCGATCACAATATTGGCTACATCAAGTTCGGCGCGTTTCCTCCTCCAGATATCTGCGGACCTACGGTCGTGGCCGCAATGAACTTCCTCGAGCATACCGATGCTCTTATCTTTGACTTGCGGGAGAACCATGGTGGCGATCCCAATATGGTCGATTTCATGGTCTCGTATCTGTTCCGGAAGTCCACGCACATTAACGATCTCACCAATCGTCACGAAAACGAGACCCACCAATACTGGACGGTTCCCTGGGTTCCCGGGGCGAGGCTTGTTGATCAACCCGTCTACGTACTCACTTCACATCAAACTTTCTCCGGAGGTGAAGAATTCACTTTCGACTTGCAGACGCAAAAGCGCGCCACCATCGTGGGCGAAACTACGGGCGGAGGCGGTCACCCCGTGGAAGGCCTCCCTGCTGGCGACCACTTTTCGATCGGCGTCCCCTTCGGTCGGCCCATCAACCCTGTCACCCATGGTGACTGGGAGGGAAAGGGAGTCGAGCCCGATGTGAAAGTCGGCGCTGCCGACGCCTTAGCAACTGCTGAAAAACTAGCAGCCGATAAATTGGCGGTTCTGGAGAGACCGGCAACAGGTCATTGAGCTGTAGCGATCGTCGGAATCGCCCGTCGCTCAAGCAACCGGGCAGGCATGCAGAAATACACACGAATTGAGGCGGGCGCAGCGAAAGCCCACCCAATAGCCACCGGGAGACCACAGTTATCTCCCCTGTTCTCGACTCTACTTGTCTTACCATTCACCGACGGGTCGCAGGCGTGATTGGAGCTCTGGACGAAGCATCGCGACATTCGTCAACCCGTCAACCGTGTAGGTCCTTCTACAGTTATCCGACTTCAGCGAGCCTGTTCGATAGCAGCAGCCACGTCATCGCTCAACTCCTCCGCTCTCTGCAACGCTCCCTTTATCCTGACAATCTCCATCTCGCGGGCTGCGATCTGTCCCGCAGGTTCGTTGTCACCTCGCGCAGTCACCAGGCTGCGCTCGTGGCTGGCAAGCATTCGCCGAAAGATCGGCACCGCACTCTTCTTGGGCTGGGCATGCGCACAGCCAAGGCAGATCAATCCCTTCGGACAATGCTCTCCAGTAGGCAGGGCGCATAGATGCGTGCCCATATCGCGCAGGTTGCAGCTCGCCGCGAAAGCCGCCCATTCCGCGGCAGTCGGATTCTTCAAGCTTTCTTCACCGTAGTAGGCGTTATAGAGACTGCGCACGGTCTTGCGATACTCCTCGATGAGCTGACCGGGGTAGAGCTTGGCGTAGATCATCACGGTGTCGGGAGAGGCATGACCGAGCAGCGCTTGAATAACGTGCACAGGCGTGTTGTTGTTCAGATGTTCGGATGCAAAGACCCGGCGGCAATCGTGCGGCAGCAGCACGAGAGGAGAGCCGTCCGAACGGCGGGCTTCCGCGTCGATCGAGATCTCGCGGATACGGCTGCGAATAGTCTGAATACCGGCGGTGCTGGGATGGCGAATGCCCTGGATCAAATACGGCGCTGGAGGGCGAGGACGCTTCTCCAGCAGGTCCCAATGATCGCAAACCGGAACCGCCTCGCTGTTATAGAAGCGTTTCACGTATCGGATGATCTCGGCCAGGACACGACCGAGCCCGTCGCCGATGGGGATGACACGAGCGCGATCGAACTTCGACGGCTTGATGTGCAGCAAGTAGTAAATGCGGCCATCGGGCATCTTCCGTTTGAGGATGTCGAACGTGGTCAGTTCGCTCGCCTCTTCGATGCGCAACCCGCTCTGCACAAGCAGTTCCAGCAGCGCCCAATCCCAAAACGTATCCACCTCGTCCGACCACGGGTAGCCGCGGGCAGTTGAGACTTTGGGAGCCGCGATCGCAGCTTTCCACCGTTGAAGCGCAAAGGCGCGAATCTTGGGCATCTCGCGCTCCAAATCCAGGACCGTGGCTGTGATGCGGGCTCGGGTGCGTTCCCGTGCCTTCTCGAAACCGTACCCCAGGAGAGTGTGCCGAGTTACCGGAATCGTGCGCGGAGCGAAGCGCTTGAAGGGAGAGTCGGGTTCGGTTGCCCAGGCGCAGAGGTCGGAAAAGAAAACGCGCAGGTCCACAAGCCAGCTGTGAGCGGTTGGATGTACTTCTTCGCCGGCTCCTGGGCCGCGCTGCACGGCGCGAGCGCGGGTGATCGCGTGCGGGACATAATCGCGCACATGCCTGGGCAGAATCTCGGAACAGCGCTTCACACTGGGATGCTTGTCTCCAATGAAGCGCCAGAAATGTGCGAGGGCGATAGCCTTATGTCGCAACGTTCGATAGACATCGCTGACTCGGGCTTCGTACGTTTCCAGATAAAGAATGACGACCTGCTGGAAACGATCCGGTACGCCGGCGTTCTCAACCAGTTCCGACGCCGTCATCCGCTGTCTCCTGCCGTGGCGGGCAGAGCCTCGCTTCGGGGTCCGAGAAAACACGCCGAGTGAGCAGAGTGCGGCGTCGAGCGCGTCCGTCCCCTTAGACCAGCGCACGGACAGCAGCTTCAGATCGTCATCCTTTATATAGTGGAGGCTGTCGTAACCGCGAGCGAGCAGGAGTCGCAACCCGCTGCAAACAGCGAGGTGGCGACTAAATGATGAAGTCCAGGTAATCGGAGCGGTTGCGCTGAGCAAGGCACGGTGTTGCTGCGCGAGCGGATGATCTTCCGGCAAGTGCGCGATCCACTGGTTGACACGTACGTTGGCCAGCATTTCCAGACTCGGAACGATCATCCGCGCGGATATTAGGACGCGTGCACCCCAAGTCCAATACGTACCGCCGGGACGGTTGTTCCCAGCCTTCCACTTCGGCCAAAACTTCTTCTCGAAATCGTTCCAGCGCTGTTGCAGGGTTGATCCGCTGCAGCGATCGAGAGCATCGGCCAAGTGCCTACATACTGCCCGCATCTTCGATCTCTCGAAGCTGTTCGGCATGTGGAAATGCGTTGTGACCTCATGAACCAGCGAGAGCAGCTTGTTTCGGTCGTAGCGCTGGCCTGCCAACGCCTCTGCTTTACGGAATGCGGTCATCTTCTTTATTAGGCTCCTTGTTCTCTCCGCGTTTTAAACCCCTCATTCCCTCGTTCGAAACCCATAGCAGAGACGGCCCTTTCCGCCGTCAAGGGTAAAGCTGTCGCCAGCCACAAACCGGCTGCCCTGTGACTGCTCGGGCCGCTCTGCACAACACCTCTCCATTACGAGGGAATGAAGTTTTTTAAACGCTCGTAAAGGAGAAAAACAATGCAGCGAACCGAAAAGCAAGACGTCTACACCCGGATTACCAACCAGATCGTCAGCCACTTGGAAAAAGGTGTCAGGCCTTGGGTTAGACCGTGGAATGCCGAACATGCAGCAGGACGGATTACCCGCCCACTCCGCCACAACGGGAAGCCTTATAGCGGAATCAACGTTCTCTCTCTGTGGGCAAGCGCCATCGCGCAAAACTTCGCGGCGCCCATCTGGATGACCTTCAAGCAGGCATCGGAGCTTGACGCCCACATCCGCAAGGGCGAGAAAGGCTCGCTCGTCGTCTACGCGGACAGCATCATGCGAAAGGAAACCGACGAAAAGACTGGCGACGAAATCGACCGGGAAATCCCATTCCTTAAGGGATACACCGTTTTCAATGTCGAGCAGATCGAATGCCTGCCGGAAGTCTATTACGCGAAAGCCACTCCCACACTCGATCCATTGGCCCGTATCGAACACGCGGAGAAGTTCTTCGCAGCCTTGGGAGCTGCCATCCGGCACGGCGGAAATCGCGCGTTTTACAGCATCGCCGCCGATACGATCCAGATGCCGCCATTCGACAGTTTCCAAGATGCAGAGAGTTATTACGCGACTCTTGCCCATGAATACACACATTGGACAGGCAGCAAGACCCGGCTCGATCGTGACTTCGGCGGGCATCGCTTCGGGAGCGAAGGGTACGCTGTCGAGGAACTGGTTGCCGAACTCGGTGCCGCCTTCCTGTGCGCCGATCTGGAGCTTGCTCTGGAACCGCGCGAAGATCACGCATCTTATATCGCAACCTGGCTGAAAGTGCTGGCTGCTGACAACCGAGCTGTGTTCACCGCCGCGGCCCACGCACAACGTGCTGCCGAATTTATCAACAGCAGAGCCAGGGACGCCGCCGCGCAAGTCACCACGACTTGCGCGGCATGAGGTAAGTGCAGACATCGCCGCTCCCATCAAGAATCTCCACCGGATGGCTCGACACCGGAAGCCTGCGCGATGGCACGCTCTAGTTCGGAGATCGTTTCATCGTCATAATCGAAGGCGTACTGTGCAGCTTTAGCTGAGGGCCACGAGTGCGGCTTCGTGGCTCGCTCGGCGCTGGCCTTCGCCGCCGCCAACGCAATGACCATGGCATGCTGGTCGACACGCAGGTACAGATCGGCAGTCGTACTCAGGTGTGAATGCCCGAGAATCTCCTGAGCAACCTTGATGTTGCCGGTGGTTTCGAGCACGCCTTGCGCGAGGGTATGACGGAATAGGTGCGGGTGAACCGAGACGCCTGCCCTTCGACCGATGTAGCGCAGAGCTGATTCAAAAGTTGCATAGCGAAGGGGCTTGCCTTGACCCTTCCGCGAAGCGATCCAAACGGCATGAACGTCCGACGCGGCGCGGCGCTCGGTACGCAAGTACTCTTCGTAAATCGGCCAGAAGTCGTCGGTGACGGGCACGCGGTGCTGATCGCGCGCACCCTTCAGCCGCACGGTAATGAGTCGCCGCTTGCGATCGATATCATCCAGTTCCATCCCCAAAATACCGTGTCGGCCAGCAACCGGACTCCAATCGCCGATGCGCTGACCGGCGCGAGACAGCAACACCAGAATCGCTTTATCGCGATAGGAGGCCGCGGTGTCGATCAGCTTCTGAATCGCCGCGGGCTCCAGAACCCTCGGGAGCGTTCGTGGAATACGGCGACGGAATCCATCACGTTGTCGCTGACGCGCCGCCAAGTCGCGCCCGTTCATCCCGTGACGCAGTTCTTCGGTGAGAGGGTTCCCGGAGGCCGGGTTGATGCGACCTTTCCAAGGGCCGCGCCCATCTTCGGTGTCGCGGCGAATACAGTACTCAAAATAGGACGCGAGCACGCTGAGTCGATGGTTGATCGTGCGGGGCTTGCGCGGCTTCTCGGCTGATCGCGCGCAGACAGCGCCTTGCCTCGCACCTCGCGTGAACTCCGTGATGTAGCTGCCGACAGTCTGCCGCGTGACGTGGTCGGGATCGCCTCCCGAGGCGTGCAGCCAACAGAAGAAGTGCGCGAGGCCAATCGCGTAAGCGCGCTGCGTATAGACAGAACAATCACGCAAGCTCAGCTCCGTTAGAAACTGATCGCACGATCCAACGCCGGCGTCCGTCGAGTCGCAAACGCGGAATGAGGCGCCGAATCGTACGGTTTTTCTTAGGACCTTGTAAATCGACATAGCAGCCATCTTCACCTGCCCGCTATCGAAAAGTACATCTACTGGCGGCATCCATGGAGCGCGCAGAGGCTAGGCCGCAAATCACGAGATAAGATGTCAGCCAGACCGAAGGCAAGGAACTGCCGACGTTGACCGAAGTCAATGGCGACGTGAGCGGATACCGCGAACGTCTGTTCAAGTTCGTGGAAGCGCAAAGCGTCGAGATCAGTTTCTCCGAGAAAATTGCTCCCGCAAAGGGTCTCTCGTATGGCGGGAAGATCAAACTGCTATCCGGGATGCAGCCTGCGGAAGAGTTTTCCACGCTCGTGCATGAGATTGCTCACGAAATGCTCCATCGTGGCGACCGCCGCACCCTGACCACCAAACAAGTCCGCGAGACCGAGGCAGAAGCCGTGGCCTTTGTCGTCTGCCAATCTGTCGGGCTTCAGAATGGAACTTCATCCCAGGATTATGTTGTCCTCCGATTTATGTGACGTTCACCATGCGTCGACCGATAGACAGCGGGTTCCAACGGGCCGAACGTCACATAAGTTGGTTAGAGTTGAGCCAGAAACTTCAGCAGGTCAGGATTGTCGCGCCAACGTTTTCGCGTTTGCCGCAGTTTGGTTTCACACATGCCCAGTGCCTTTGCCTTCATCTCCAGATCGCTTTCCGCGTAGATATTCGTCGTGTCGATGGAGACGTGCCCCAGCCATGCGCGGATCGTGTTAATGTCCACTCCGGCGCGCAGCAAGTGCGTGGCTGTCGTGTGCCGAATCGTGTGCGGCCCGACTCGTTTATGTCGCAATCCCGCGCGATTCCCTCTGGCCATTTTGGCGTAACGAGTGACGATGTCGTGCACGCCGAATCGTGTCATCGCTCGGGAGGAACGACCCAGAAACACTTGTTCCTCGTCGGCGCGTCCCGCAGCCAGTTCCTTCAGGATCGCAGTAGTGGATGCCCACAGCGGGCAAAAGCGGATCTTGTTCCCTTTCCCTCGCAGTTGCACGAACGACTGGGATTTCTCATGTGGTCCACGCAATCGCAGATCGCCCACAGTTAGCTGGGCCGCTTCGTCGGCTCGGGCTCCGGTGTTGTACAGAAACAACAACAGCGCGTGATCTCTTGATCCGAGTCGACTGGCGCGGTCAGGAGCAGCGAGCAGGGCATCGATCTCATCTCTTTCCAGATATCCGATGGGCCGGTGTCCTGATTTCTTGAAAGGGATGCTGCGGATCTGCGCACACCAGGACAGATGTTCCGGGCTGCGTTCTCCGATAAACGCCGCTAGTGTGCGTAATGCGGCGAGCCGCTGATTGCGTGTCGCGACCGAGCACTTGCGTTTTTCCTCGATGTGACACATGAACCTTCTCACCAGATCAGCGCCGAGATCCTCCACCAGCAGCTCATCGGGTTTGCGGTGTAGCGTCGTGCCGGCGAAGATCACGAACAACCGCAGTGCATCACGATAACTGTGCTGCGTATTGCGGGCGAAGTTGCGATCGGTAGGGAGATATTCCAACAAAAAGCGCTTGATCCAAGGGGCCAGAGCGCGCTTATCTTTCATCGGTGCCTCCGCACGCGTACTGCTCGAATCGACGATTTGCCTGTTCGAGCAGCTCCGGAGTCATGGTGAGATATCTCTGCGTCGCTTTCAGATCAGCATGGCCGAGATGGGTGGAGAGAGCAGGGAGCAGGCGCTGCACGTCTGCATTCTGTCGGTACCATTCGGTCAGCCGGTGAACCGCAAATGTGTGTCGTAGATCATGAAGCCTCGGTTGGAAGTACGAATCGTCGTGGCGCTCGATGTGCGCCATTCGTCGCAAACGTGAGAAGCTTGTTCCAGCAACCTGGACCGCGATCGGGTTAGCGCTCTTCGTCTGAAACAGTGGTCGATAGTGTTGGTTTTGTCGTCCAGGTTGGTGAAGGTACTGCCGGATCAGCTTCGCGAGATCCGGTCCGAGTGGCACGAGGCGCGACTTGTAAAATTTGGTATCGCGTATCGTAACGAGGCCCATGGTCAGATCTACATCCATGAGCCCGAGCCGAAGCGCCTCGCCGAGCCGCATGCCAGTTGCGTACAGAAACAGCAACAGGGTACGGAATGTGGCTTCCGACATAACACAAGCGGACCTCCGCTGGCAGCGTGGCACGGCGTCGAGAAGTGAGCGTAAGTCGGATCGCGAGTAGATATACGGAACGAAGCTTTGCGTAGTTTTGGGAGCGGAGGGCGGCAGCGGCGGAGATTTCAGCCGACTGCGTGCTGTCCAGTAATCGAAAAAGGTTTGCAGCGTGCCGCGTTTGCCGCTCCAGGTGCTGGGCATTACGCCCGAGCCGTCGAGGAATGCGGTGACTTGCTGTATCGTGATGCGGTGAAGATCGATGTTGCCACAGTGTCGGAGAAACGAGCGCAGTATGTTCGTGGGACTGTGGAAACGCATGCCGGCATCTCGTTTGCGCTGGATGTAGAGGTCAACCGCCTGGGAGAGCTTCATGCCAGCCCTCCCAGGTCGACGGCCGCCACCGCGCGCAGCACAGGAAGATCGACCTTCGCGTAGATTCCGACTGATTCAAGACCTCGATGCCCGAGCAAGTCACCGATCTCCTTGAACGACGCACCCTGTTGTAACCAGCGTGTGGCACAGGCGTGCCGCAGCGTGTGTGGCCCTCTTTTTCGGCACTGTATTCCAACTGCTCCGAGTCGTCTGCTCGTCAGCGCCCACAGACCGTATGCTCCAAGCGGTCGATAGGGAGGATTGAGCGTCACGAACAGGTGCCGGCATGCACATCGCGGGCGGCCTCTTTTGAGGTATTGCAGGATGGCGTCGCCGACCTCACGCCGAAGCGGATAACGTTGTGGGCTTCCGCGTTTCGAATGATTCACCTCGAAGACTTCTTCACGCCAATCGAAATCGCTCAGCATGAGTCGTGACACTTCGCTACTGCGCAGCCCATAGATCGCGAGCAATGAGAGAACCGCCCGTGCTCTCAGGTCAGCCGGCCCCGAACCCCTTACCGATCTCAGGAGCTTGCGTACCTCTTTCCAACTCGGGCCCTCGGGGAGACCTTCGTATTTGTAGATTTTTGGCCCTTGGATGCCCCTCGCGAAACCAGTGGCGCACCATCCACGTGTCTCGGCGTAGCGAAAGAAGGCGCGCAGTGCGTCTGCAGCCACGGAAACCGATCGGCGCTTCCATCCGCCGGCGCCTTTCATTGCAAGGAACTCGTCCACATCTTCGATTCTTGCCCTCGCCAACAAACGATGCCGCTCCCCAAACCACGCCAGGAATGTCGATGTCTTCGAACAGTGGGATCGCACCGAGTACGGGGAAAGGCCCTTTTCTGCCGTCATGTATTGGGCGAAGTCGCTGAGTTGATCAGCGAATCGCATTGGCGGCGCACTTGCGAGCTTCAGTCGACCATTGAATCGCAGCCATTTCTTCGCCGCGTATATAAAGAATGACGCGGAGTTGCCATAGGAATGCGCCTTGGGATTCGTGCGTTGCTGGCGCGCCCAACGCAGCGCCGCTCGCTGGATCTCCTCCACCGACACATCTCGCATTTCCGTCAGCTTCAGAAGACGCCCTACTTGCAGTAGTTCACCAGCAAGGTTCCTCAGTGCCTTGCGGCTGGTGCCTTGTTGCTGCAAGTGGCTGAGGAACGACTCTCGTTCTTTCAGCAGCGGCGCTTGTCGGTGACGATTTAGGAAAAAGGGATGTTCGAGAAAATCTTCTAGCATTTGTGCGGGGCCTCCATGCCCGCGCCCGATACTAGACGACTGGTTCGACAACGGCGCCCATGTTGTGTGCCGCAAACAGGAATGCCCGCGATTCAGCGAGACTTGCTACGTGATAGAGCCAATGAAAGAATGCTCCGGTGCGCAGAGTCGACCGTAGCGTCAAGGAGACGGAACGTGGGAGCAGATAAGAACGCGGAGATTTACCAGTTCAAAGTAACGTTGATCGGCATCACTCCGCCGATCTGGCGCCGTGTTCAGGTTACTCGAGACTATACCCTGGCCCAACTCCATCGCGTCTTGCAAGTGGTCATGGGCTGGGAGAACTACCATCTCTACATGTTTCGAATTGGCAGTAAGACGTACGGACCGCCCGATCCCGACGGTGTTGATGATTTGGGATCGGTCGACGCAAAGCGGATACGCCTTGCCTCGGTGGTGCCGAGCGTAGGTACCACCTGCACATATGTGTACGACTACGGCGACGATTGGGAGCATGAACTGCTGCTGGAAGCAACCCTTATTCCCGAACCAGCCGTGACGTATCCGCGCTGCCTCGCCGGCGAACGCCGCTGCCCACCAGAAGATGTGGGAGGAATCGGAGGTTACAGCGACTACCTGGAAGCAATGTTTGATCCAAACCATGCGGAACATGAAGAGAGGATGATGTGGCGCGGACCATTCGATGCTGAAAAGTTTTCGGTAGAGAAGGTTAACCAGGAACTCGCCAAGAAGTTTCGCTCCAGGCCCAAAGCAGCACCGCGCTCGATCACCTCAACGCCGAAGCTGTCGGCGAACGCTAATCGTCTGACAAAGACGTTTATCACGCCGATCAGACCGCAAAGGCAGCGCATCCCCATCAAGGCAGATGCGACCGTTCCTCTGGAGTTGAACCAGCGCGAACGTGACTTGATCATTTCCCACACCTTCGCCGATGAATCGATAACCAACCGGCTGCGAGTCGTGCCGCAACCGGGGCAACGCCCTGTGTTTCACTTCACTCTCGACGAACTCGATGAACTTACAGGCGATGTGGCCGCGGAAGCCAATCACGCCAAGAACAAAGTCCTGCAAGAACAACTGGACCAACTCTGCGACCGTATTGAAAGCGTCTTAAGCAAGTACACTGACGCGGATGTCTGACTCCCCGACTCGGAAATCATCGAATCGAGCTTCTCTTGTCCAAGCCGCGCAAGAATCGCATTCGCGAAGAACGCATCCAGAACGAAGCCATCGTCGACACCTACGGACCCGAAGAGCAGGCTCTCGGCTGGTATTACTACCTGGAGAACAAAATCAAGTTTCCCTTCTCGGCCCGATGCATCGCGTCCAAGGTTGTCTCCCCACTCCGCAAGGGCGAAACTGTCGATGTCCGCAGGTTGGCCCCGGAAGACTCTTGTGCCCACGACATGCTGGTGTTGATTCGCTGGTACAACCGCAATCTGGCCGTGCCGCTCTCCCAGTTGGTCACCATCGACGCGGACGAATCCACGATTGAAGCCATCGGCGACTGGCACTACTGGCTGGCGCAGGGCTACTGTTTCTGAGTCGGGACGGTGGACAGGTTACACCGACGACATCGAAACTGCCTATGGCCAAACGTGATTCGAAATCGCAACCCACCTGGAACGATGTCAAGGCCAAACTCGCTGCTTTTGATCGGCCAGCGCTGCTGGACTTGCTTCACCATCTCTATGCTGCGCACAAAGACAATCAGGCGTTCCTTCATGCCCGCTTTGGTTTGGGCAACGACGTGTTGGAGCCATACAAGAAAACCATCGATCGCTGGGTTTGGCCTGATCCGTTTCGCAACCAGGACACATCCGTCTCCAAAGCCAAGCAGGCCATCTCCGATTACAAAAAGGCCGTGGGTGATCCTGCCGGACTTACGGAGTTGATGGTTTTCTACTGTGAGCAAGCGGCTGGATACTGTCGGGATATCGGCTATCAAGAGGAGGGATTCTTCGATGCGCTGGTGCGCATGTTCGAACAAGCCCTCAAGTCGGCCCATACGTTACCCGACGACCGCCGGAACAGCCTGATCGCACGACTCAATCGCGTCAGGGAAATCAGTCACGCGTTTGGTTACGGCGTCGGCGATGATATGGATTACCTCCTGGCCAAGTACGCCAAGCATTCCAGCTGAACGCTGTGAGTTGTAGTCCTGTGAAGGCCCGAGATGAGCGACGGCGAGCCTGCCGCACAAACCGTAAATCGCCGTCCCGAGCCGGCGAACGTCATCGGCTCCAGTTATGTGACCTCTACTCGCAAAAAAAACCGCGCCATTCCGATGCCGCCAACCCCTATGTCACATAAATTCCACCGTCACATAATCCTGGGACGCGGTTCCGTTCTGTAGTCCGACTGACTGGCAGACCACAAAGGCCACGGCTTCGGCCTCGGTTTCGCGAACCTGCTTCGTGGTCATCGTTCGACGTTCGCCGCGATGGAGCATTTCGTGGGCTTATGTTTAGCACAACATAAGCGCACTTATGTGCTGTCGGAAATTATGTAGTGAAGGCTCGAACAAGTGCATTTCTCTTGGGAGGTTTCTGTCCTGAACAGCACATAACAAAAAGCGAATACCAAGTGGACTGAGTCTCACGAGAGGAGATTCATCATGGTCTACAGAGCGTCGGAGTCTTACAAGAAAGCACGATCAGCTGCAACCGCCGCTGACACCGGAGGACAGTTTGCTGGGCAGGGCCTTGCCCTGCTTATAGTACTTCAAGATGGTTAGAGTCCTGGCGGCTTTCATCTTGACATCGAGGTCGGTAGTTTTATCGCGCACTTGGCTCACGTAGCGCATGGCCGTATCTAAGGTAATCAATGGTTCGAAAGAAGTGTTCTCAATTCTCCATGCAAGAGGGCCGTTAAATTCCTTCGCCGTTCCATCCGTTGCGATTTCCCAGTGCTTGTCGGACAGAACCAAGTTAAACCCGAAACGGTCATCCCCGTAGCACGCGCTGGCGCTGGGGGTATCGAGTGGCAGTCTCATCGAAGGATAGTTCGAAAGACGTAGCGACGAATCAAGTTCGCCCAATGAATTTGTAAAAATGGAAACGTAGCTCGAATCCCCGTTTGTGTCGATACCCACATGCACGACATCAACGATATGCACTTTGTTCCACTGCGATGTTGGAGTTTCCACGAAAAAGGTCGCCAGTTCATTCCACTGGTCAGGCAGTAAGCCACGCTCCAGACGGACGAATCGGTGGGCAACATCCGACGGAGATTCCTTAGCAATCCCTGCAGGCTGGACCGGCAGAGGCGCTCCAGCCGATAAACTCCTCAGGATAGCAAGGGTTTTCTCAGCGTTGTTCTTCATGGCCGGGTCATTTGATTTGTCGCGCATCTCCGCCACCCTACGAAGGGCGGCATCTACATTTACAGAGGGTGAAGACGACAGAGTAATTCTCCACCGGAGGGCCCCTGTCTTTTGCTCATCCTGGGACAGACTCCTCTTCAGGAATCTGTCCGTGAGAATAAGAGTTTGGTATGTTCGCTGCTCAACTGGCTCACCTGCGGCAGGGCTTTCTGCTTGTGGGCCTCGCGCTCTCGTAAAGTTCAGGAACGAATTGATCGAGCCCCACTCGAAGAAATCCACCTCAACTTGATAATCGACTATCCCTCCAAAACCGATATCCCGTCTCGCTTTACCGACCTCGTAGTTCCTAAGAACGGAAATGGAATTAGGGGGAGACCACGGTCCAATATCAGTTAGGAAATCCTGTAGCTCATCCCACCGTTCGGAACTCAGCCATCTGCCCTCGGTTTGCATCTTATAGAACTGCTCAACGACTTCCTTGGGTGATTTTTGGGGTTCCGTCGGCGCCTGCGCGTCCGCGAGAATCACGCCCAAGGCAAGAACAGCAGCGAAGATGAGCAGCCGGTGCATCGTTTCACGTCCTGACGCTCGAAGCGTATCGATCTAGGTCACAGTTCAGGCGCGCCAATGGATCCTTAAGCCTAAGGGTACCGCGTGCAACCGGCCGGAGGAAACAAAACTGGACTGCTGGTTCCTCAACAGTAATACAGTTGGTGAGAGGCGCCACAAAACCGGCGGCAAAGTGCCCCCTTCTCCGTTGCCTCTCTTTCAATGATGCACCCTTTGTCCGGACGAGCAGAATTGCGGCTTGTCAGAGAGCATGCAGAAACGCGATCAACGACGGATCGTCGCGCCAGCGCTTGCGATTTCGAGAGGCCACTTGGAGCGCATTGCACTCAGCCAGCGCTTGCGCCTTTCGCTCCAAATCAACCTCCGCATAGATGTTGGTCGTTTCCAGCGAAGCATGACCAAGCCACGCACGGATAGTATTGATGTCCACCCCCGAGCGAAGCAAATGAGTGGCAGTCGTGTGCCGAATCGTGTGAGGGCTGACGCGCTTGCTCAGCAGCGAGGGACACGACGCACGAGCCTTCTTGAGATACTTCCGCAGTATCGCGTGAATCCCGTACCGCGTGATCGACTGCCCCAGCCGATTTAGGAAGACAGGTTGCTCTTCTGATCGATCCCGTGTGAGCAGGACCAACTCTTTCGCAGTGTCAGGCCACAGCGGACACTGGCGCATTTTCCGTCCCTTTCCCATGAGCCGGACGTCGCTCATGGCATCGGAACGCAGCTTTAGATCGGCAATCTTTAGAGAGGCTGCTTCGCTAACGCGCGCACCGGAGTTATACACAAAGAGCAACAATGTGCGATCGCGCTGTCCTCGGGCGGTGCTGCAGTCTGGAGCCGCCAGAATCGCATCCATTTCCGGTTTGTCGAGGTAGTGCATTTCCGAGCGCTCATACCGTTTGAAAGGCACGGCACGAATCTGTCCCGACCACTCGATGTGCTCAGGGCTGCGCTCGGCAATGAACCGGGCCAGGGCGTGCAGCGCCGCAAGCCGCTGGTTGCGAGTACGTATGGAGCAGCTGCGCGCAGTTTCCAGGTAATCAAGAAATCTCTTGAGCAGGTCTGCCGACAAATCACAGACGGCAAGAAACTCGATCGCCTTCCCTTTCTTGGTGCTGATGAACGGCAGCAGTAGCGCCAGGGTGTCCCGGTAGCTAATCTGCGTGTTGCGCGCCAGATTGCGCTCGGCGACCAGATGTTCCAGCAAGAATCTCCTCACCCATGAGCCTAATAATAAGGATGTCCTAGGCACGCTTCACCTCCGGTCGGGCGTAGCGTTCGAAGCAGAGACTAGCCTGCTGCAGCAGTTCGGTAGTCATGGTCAAATAGCGCTGCGTCTCCGTGATCCTCCAGTGTCCGAGGTACGTCGTCAGGTGAGGCAGGAGGCGCTGTACGTTTTTGCCCTCGCGGTACCATGTGACAAGGCGAACCACGGCAAAGGTGTGCCGGAAATCATGGAGCCGCGGTTGATAGCGCACAGCGGACGGGCGCGACACGCCCGCCTCTTCCCGCAGGCGCTTAAAGACCAACTCCGCTGTCTGCCGTTTGATCCGTTCGTATGCTTGCGTTCGCAACAGTGGCGCTGCGGGCGTTCTCCGTTCAATCGGCCACAGGTGTTCTACGTACCCTCGCAGTAGACGACTGAGATCTGCACCGACGGGAACGATGCGGCTCTTGAAGAACTTCGTCTCGTGGATGGTAAGGACGTTGTTCTTAACATCGAAGTCACCCAGGTTCAATCGCAGGGCTTCGCTGATCCGTAACCCGCTGCCGTAGAGCAACAACAACAGCGTCCGGACGGTGTCAGGGTCAAGAATCCACACGTACCGGTGGCGCGAATCTGCGGCGTCGATCAGTCGCTGCACGTCCTCGTTCGTGTAGATGTAGGGCTCGAAGCTGGAGGGCTCGCGGGGCTTCGTTAATGGCAGCGGGTTTTTGGACACATGGTGATGGGCAAGCGCGTAGCGATAAAATGAGCTCAGTGTGTGGTATTTGGAAAACCAAAAAGCTGTGACCGGCCCCGCTCCATCGAGGAACTTCCGGACAGCGCCGGGTCGGATGCTGCGAATGTCGACATCATCCATCGCCTTTACGTAGGCGTGCAGCCGCACGGCGTCACTAACAAACAGCATCCCCAAGGAGCGCTTGTGCGCGATGTAGGTCTCAACGACGCAAGACAATCTCATAGGAGACCTCCGATGCTGAGCTCGGCCACAGCACGCAGCGCGGCCATGTCGCCGCGCGCGTAGATCGGCGTCGCTTTCTCCGCGCTGGCTTCTGCGTATGCAACTAAACCTCCGAGATCAAAGTCGCCGACTTGGCGTAAGCCATGCAGATCGACCTTGGCATAAATCTGGGTGGCCACAGGAGAGACGTGACCAAGGTGATCCCCAATCTCTTTTAGCGAGAATCCCTGGCTCAGTAGATGAGTGGCGCAAGCGTGCCGCAAGGTGTGAGGTCCGTAGCAGTGCAGCTTCAGTCCGAGCCGTTGCATTCGGTTCCTGACCATCGTTCCGAAGCCCGGCGCTGACAATGGCTGGTAGGGTTGTTTGAGAGTAAGGAAAATCTCGCGATGCCGACTCTGAGGTCGAACCTTGCGTAGATAGCGCAGGATCGCGTCGCCAACCTCGCGCGTTAACGGATATCGCTGACTCTTCCGCTGCTTCGTCCGACGAACATGTACCGTTTCTCGTTCCCAATCAAGATCGTCAAGACGCAACAATCGCACCTCGCCGCTGCGAAAACCGTACACAGCGAGCAACAACAATATTGCGTGATCACGAATGTCGGTCGGAATACTACCTCGCGAGGCTCTGATGAGGTGTTGAACATCAGTCCATGAGGGTCCTCGGGGCAGGCGTTCGAGACTGTATATCCGAGGTGCATCAATCGTGGCGGCAACCCCAGGCGGGCACCAACCCTTGGACTCTACAAATCGAAAGAACTGGCGAAGCTGGTTCACAGCGAAGGAAATCGTCGTCCGTTTCCATCGGCGTTGCACTCCGACAGTCGTAAAGTAGCGGGCAACGTGATCTGGGGTGACATCCTCCAAGGACTGAACCTGCGCTGCCAGCCACGTGAGAAACGTCGGCATCCAGCGCCGTCGGTTCTCTATCGTCGCTGGAGCCAAGCCCCGCTCTTGCACCTCGAATGTGAGAAAAGCTTCGAACTCATCTCCAAAGGCGGGTACCGCAACCGGTTCCTGCAAGCGGTCCAGCAAGCGGAGCCACCTCGTCGCGTGATGCACGAACCAGCGCTTCGCAACATACAGGCTCCTGCTGGAGCAGTGACGCTTCTTCCCGTACTCGTCAGCTGCGTCTTCGATCTGAGTAATGGCGACTGGCCTGTCCAATGGGAGCAGATGTGCAATCGAGTACAGCAGACCACCGACGGCCTGCAGCGTGGTTCGCGATCGCCCTTCCTCGATCAGAAAAGACAAGTAGCGCTGTCTCTCTTCTGAGTAGGGGCCGCTTCGATGTCGGAGGATGTGAAACTGGCGCGACAGGATCTGATCAAACATGGGTGGATCTCCTTGAGTGAAGTGATCCGCCCAGTATCGGGGGCTGTAGTTATGTTGTATAGAGAACGTCCGGCGTCCCGACTGTGGCTCGTTTTAGAGCCCAAGGCAACATAACTGCGATCTCAGCATAAGTGGGCGATCTCATGGACGAGCGTCGAAAACTCTTCGGCTGGCTGCATCCCTGAAAGCAACGTGATCTTTCCGCCATGCGAAAGACCTTTCGCGGGAGCAATTCGTTCTGAGAAGCTAAGCTCGACACTTTGGAACTCCACGAACTTGAATAGGCGTTCGCGGTATCCGCTCACGTCGCCATTGACTTCGGTCAGTGTTGGGAGTTCTTTCCCTTCGGTCTGAGTTACATCTTATCTCGTGATTTGTGGCCGAGCCTCTGCGCGCTCGATGTAATCCACGATTAGATGTACTTCTCGATAGCAGTCGGGCGAAGATGGCTGCTATGTCGATTTACAAAGTGCTAAGAAGAACGGAACGGTTCGACGTTTCATTTCGTGTTTGCGACTCGACAGACGCCGGCATTGGATCGTGCGACCAGTTTCTGACGGAGCTGAGCTTGCGCGACTGTTCTGTCTACACGCAGCGCGCTTACGCGATTGGCCTCGCGCATTTTTTCAGTTGGCTGCGCGCTTCGGGAGGAGATCCCGATCGTGTCACGCGTCAGATTGTAGGCAGCTACATCACCGAGTTCGCGCAAGGCGCGAAGCAGGGTGCTGTCACCGCGTACTCTGCAAAGAAGCCGCGCCAGCCACGAACGATCAACCATCGGCTGAGCGTTCTCGCGTCCTATTTTGAGTACTGCATCCGCCGCGATACTGAAGATGGGTGCGGCCCTTGGAAAGGTCGCATCAACCCAGCCTCAGGGAACCCTCTCACCGAGGAACTGCGTCACGGGATGATCGGGCGCGATTTGCCGGCGCGCCAGCGGCAACGTGATGGCTTCCGCCGCCGTGTTCCGCGCACGCTTCCGAAAGTCCTGGAGCCCACGGCGATTCAGAAGCTGATCGACAGCGCCGGTTCCTATCGCGATAAAGCGATTCTGATATTGCTGTCTCGGGCTGGTCAGCGCATCGGCGATTGGAGTCCGGTTGCTGGCCGACACGGGATTCTGGGTATGGAGCTGGAGGATGTCGATCGCAAACGGCGACTCATCACCGTGCGGCTGAAGGGTGCGCGTGATCAGCACCGCGTGCCCGTCACCGACGATTTCTGGCCGATTTACGAAGAGTACCTGCGCAACGAGCGCCGCGCGTCGCCGGACGTTCATGCCGTTTGGATCGCTTCGCGAAAAGGTCAAGGCAAACCACTCCGCTATGCGACGTTTGAGTCGGCCCTACGGTACATCGGTCGAAAGGCAGGCATCTCGGCTCATCCGCACCTATTCCGTCACACTCTCGCGCAAGGCGTACTCGACACCACCGGCAACATCAAAGTCGCGCAGGAGATTCTCGGGCATTCGCACCTGAGCACGACAGCCGATCTGTACCTGCGCGTCGATCAGCAAGCGATGGTCACTGCGTTGGAGAGGGTAAAGGCCAACACCGGGCGAGCCAAGAAGCACCGCTCGTGGCCATCAGCTAAGGCTGCACAGTACGTCTTCGAGTATGACGATAAAACGATCTCGGAACTGGAGCGCACCATTGCCCAAGCTTCCGCGATCGAGCCGCCTGGAGGAGATTCTTGATGGGGGCGTCAACGTCTGTAGTCACATCATGCCGCGCAAGTCGTGGTGACTTGCGCGGCGGCGGCTGCTCTGGTGTTGATAAATTCGGCGGCGCGTTGTGCGTGGGCCGCGGCGGTGAACACTGCTCGATTGTCAGCAGCCAGTACTTTCAGCCAGGTTGCGATATAGGACGCATGATCCTCGCGCGGCTCCACCGCGAGCTCAAGGTCGGCACACAGGAAAGCTGCTCCGAGTTCGGCAACCAGTTCCTCGACCGCGTAACCTTCGCTCCTGAATCGATGCCCGCCGAAGTCACGGTCGAGCCGGGTCTTGTTGCCCGACCAATGCGTACATTCATGGGCAAGCGTCGCATAGTAGCTATCCGCGTCTTGGAAACTCTCGAACGGCGGCATCTGGATCACATCGGCGGCAATGCTGTAAGACGCACGGTTTCCGCCGTGTCGGATGGTGGCCCCCAAGGCTGCGAAGAACTTTTCCGCGTGATCGATGCGGGCCACAGGGTCCGGGTTAGGTGTGGCTTTCGCGTAATAAACTTCCGGCAGGCCGTCGATCTGCTCCACATTGAAAACCGTGTACCCCTTGAGAAACGGGATTTCCCGGTCGATTTCGTCGCCAGTCTTTTCGTCGGTCTCCTTTCGCGTGATGCTGTCCGCGTAGACGACGAGCGAGCCTTTCTCACCCTTGCGGATATGGGCGTCCAGCTCCATGGCTTGTTTGAAGGTCATCCAGATGGGAGCCGCGAAGTTCTGCGCCATCGCGCTCGCCCACAGAGAAAGTACGTTGATTCCGCTGTACGGCTTCCCGTTGTGGCGGAGTGGGCGCGTAATCCGCCCGGCTGCATGCTCGACGTTCCACGGTCGAACCCACGGCCTCACGCCTTTTTCCAAGTGGCTGACGATCTGGTTAGTAATCCGGGTGTAGATGTCCTGTTTTTCGGTTCTCTGCATTGTTTTTCTCCTTTACGAGCGTTTAAAAAACTTCATTCCCTCGTAATGGAGAGGTGTTGTGCAGAGCGGCCCGAGCAGTCACAGGGCAGCCGGTTTATGGCTGGCGACAGCTTTACCCTTGACGGCGGAAAGGGCCGTCTCTGCTATGGGTTTCGAACGAGGGAATGAGGGGTTTAAAACGCGGAGAGAACAAGGAGCCTAATAATAAGGATGACCGCATTTCAGAAAGCAGAAGCCCTGGCAACGCAGCGCTACGACCGAGACAAGTTGCTTGCGTTGGTTGACGAGGTCACAACGCATTTCCGCATGCCGAACAGCTTCGAGAGGTCGAAGATGCGGGCGGTCTGTCGATACCTGGCCGATGCTCTTGATCGTTGCAGCGGATCAACTCTGCAACAGCGCTGGAACGATTTCGAGAAGAGGTTTTGGCCGAAGTGGAAGTCTGGCGTCGATCGTCGCGGCAGGGAGTATTGGACTTGGGGTGCACGCGTCCTGATCTCTGCTCGGATGATCGCTCCGAGTCTGGACATGTTGTCCGACCTGCGCGTGAACCAGTGGATCGCGCACTTGCCCGAAGATCACCCACTGGCACAACAGCACACGTCGCTTTTGCAGGCGACTAATTCGATCACATGGACTTCAGCTCACAGCCGCCAGCTGGCAGTTTCGAATGGACTGCGGATTCTACTCGTACGCGGTTATGACCGCCTCCACCATATAAAGGATGACGATCTGAAGTTGCTGACGGTTCGCTGGTCGAAGGGGACCGACGCGCTCGATGCCGCACTCTGCTCACTCGGCGTGTTTTCTCGGACACCGAAGCGGGGCTCGGCCCGCCACGGCAGGAGACAGCGGATGAAGGCGTCGGAACTGGTCGAGAGCGCTGGTGTACCAGATCGTTTCAGGCAGATCATGATTCTGTATCTGGAAACCTACGAAGCCCGCGTCAGTGATGTCTATCGGACATTGCGACATAAAGCCATTGCCCTCGCACATTTTTGGCGATTCATCCGGGATCGGCACCCCGACGTTAAGCGGTGCTCCCAGATTCTGCCGCGCCATGTCCGCGACTACATCCCGCATGCGATCAGGCGCGCTCGCGAGGTACAGCGGGGTCCTGGTGCCGGCGACGAAGTGCGTCCAACTGCACATAGCTGGCTGGTGGACCTGCGCGTTTTCTTCTCGGACCTCTGCGCCTGGGCAACCGAACCCGACTCTCCCTTCAAGCGTTTCGCTCCGCGAACGATTCCGGCGACGCGCCACACGTTTCTAGGGTACGGTTTCGACAAAGCACGGGAACGCACCCGAGCTCGCATCACAGCCACGGTACTTGATCTGGAGCGCGAGATGCCGAAGATTCGCGCCTTCGCCCTTCAGAAGTGGAAAGCTGCGGTAGCGGCGCCGAAGGTCGCAATCACGCGGGGTTACCCGTGGTCAGACGAGGTGGACACGTTCTGGGATTGGGCGCTCTTGGAACTGCTCGTACAGAGGGGCTTGCGCATCGAAGAGGCGAGCGAACTGACCACGTTCGACATTCTCAAGCGAAAGATGCCGGACGGTCGCATCTACTACTTGCTGCACATTAAGCCATCGAAGTTTGATCGCGCTCGTGTCATCCCCATCGGAGATGGACTCGGTCGAGTCCTGGCGGAGATCATTCGATACGTAAAACGCTTCTACAACAGCGAGTCAGTTCCGGTTTGCGATCATTGGGACCTCCAAGAGAAGCGGCCTCGCCCTCCAGCGCCATATTTGATCCAGGGCATTCGCCATCCCAGCACCGCTGGCATTCAAACTATTCGCAGTCGCATCCGCGAGATCTCGATCGACGCCGGAGCTCGCCGCTCAAACGGCTCTCCTCTCGTGCTGCTGCCGCACGATTGCCGGCGAGTCTTTGCATCCGAACATTTGAACAACAACACGCCTGTGCACGTCATTCAAGCCTTGCTTGGTCACGCCTCTCCCGACACCGTGATGATCTATGCCAAGCTCTATCCCAGTCAGCTCATCGAGGAGTATCGCAAGACCGTGCGCAGTCTCTATAACGCCTATTACGGCGAAGACGGTCTGAAAAACCCGACCGCGGAGGAATGGGCCGCTTTCGCGGCTAGCTGCAACCTGCGCGATATGGGGACGCACCTGTGCGCTTTGCCCACCGGAGAGCATTGTCCGAAGGGATTGATCTGCCTCGGCTGCGCGCATGCGCAGCCGAAGAAAAGCGCTGTGCCGATCTTTCAGCGTATGCTTGCTAGCCACGAGCGCAGCCTAGTGGCTGCGCGAGATCAGCGAGAACCTGCCGGACAGATCGCATCCCGAGAGATGGAGATCGTGAGGATCAAGGGAGCGTTGCAGAGAGCGGAGGAATTGAGCGATGACGTGGCCGATGCTATCGAACGGGCTCTCTGAAACCGGACATCTGTCGATCCTCACGCGAGGTTGTTACGAAACTCCCCATACGGCAGTCTGGCCCGCGGATCGCCTTCGAGAAAACGGCGTCACGTTAAGATCGGGTAGCGAGCAGCATCGCAACCGTCCGGGGTACATGAGTTGGGCGGGGGACAGTTAGAGTCGTTTCAGAGAGGCTCACAGCCTGGACCAAGATTGACCTGGCATGGCCCGCAGGCACAAACTTGATGGCAAAAATAAATGGCAAGATTTTTCAACCCTTTCTTGCAGTACAACGAAGGAGCGTCATGACTCGCTGGCTTAACCCGCATCTTCTCAACACGCTCCTGGCTCTTAGTCTCGCGTCCCTGATCGCAGCGGCACAGGACTCCCCTCCGCCTCCCGGAGCGCTGCTGCCCAATGTTCTCTATGGGGCTGCGTATTACAACGAGTACATGCCCGTCGATCTCCAACCCGGTCGTTTGGAGAAAGACGTCGCCCTCATGAAAGGGGCCGGCATCTCGGTGGTTCGCATGGGAGAGTCAACGTGGAGTCTTTGGGAGCCCTCAGATGGAGTCTTCGAGTACGCCTGGATGGACCACGTGGTCGATGCCATGAGTAAGGCCGGGATCAAGGTCATCATGGGCACCCCCACTTACTCTATGCCGACCTGGATGGCCAAGGCCCATCCCGAGTTCTACGCCCGCCCGCTGGGCGGGGCTTCGGTCCGATACGGCATGCGCCAGAACATGGACACCGACAACCCGAAGTTCCGCGTCTACGCCGAGCGCATCATTACCAACCTGGTCACGCACTACAAAGACAATCCCGCGGTCATCGGCTGGCAGATCGATAACGAAACCGGCGCTTACGGGGCGTCGAATGACGATGTCTTCAACGGCTTCGTCGACCACCTGAAGAAAAAATTCGGTGCCACCGACGCGCTCAATAAGGCCTGGTTCCTCAACTACTGGGGCCAGGACGTCAACGACTGGGCTGACATGCCGACCCGCGACAATGCCACCAGCACGAGTTACAAGCTGGAGTGGTCTCGGTGGCAGCAAATGCGCGTTGCCGACTTTCTCGCCTTTCAGGCTGCGCTCGTCCGCAAATCCCGGCGCCCGGACCAATTCGTGACTCAGGACTACGGCTCCATGATGAAGCTCGATGTCAACGAGGTCGAGGTCGCCAAGTCACTCGATGTCGTCGCCAACAATCCTTACCACGGCTCGCAGGAACATCTCGACGGGGCCTGGCAAGCGTTGCAGGGCGACTTCTCCCGCTCCCTCAAACACCAGAACTTCCTGGTGACGGAAACGAATGCGCAGACGCTTGGCTGGGACTCTGCCGGGCAGTTCCCACCCTACGACGGCCAGCTCCGACTCGATGTCTACACCGATCTCTCCTCCGGCGCCAACATGGTCGAGTACTGGCACTGGCACTCGATCCACGCCGGTCAGGAGACTTACTGGAAAGGTGTCCTGAGCCACGACCTCGAACCGAACCGCGCCTACGCCGAGGTTTCACGGATCGCGCACGAACTCCAGAAGGTCGGCCCCGAGATCGTCAATCTCCAGATCAAGAATCAGGTGGGGATTCTCTACAGCGTCGATTCATCCAACGCCATCAGCTTCATGCCATTTGAACGGCAGCAGGATCTCGGATGGGTGCCCGGCAAAGCCGCCGGCGAATACAACGCAATCCTCTCGCAAATTCATCGCTCCCTCTATCAGGCGAACGTCGGCGCCGACTTCGTCTTCCCGGAGACTGCCGATTTCTCGGCTTACAAACTCCTGATCGTTCCTGCGCTTTACGTCGCCGATGACGCCCTGCTGAAAAAGATCTCCGATTATGTTCACAGCGGCGGCCACGTGCTGATGACGTTCAAGAGCGGCTTCACCAATGAGAACTCCGCTGTCCGCTGGGAGCGCGCGCCCGGCCCACTCCAGGAAGCTGCTGGCTTCACCTATCAGGAGTTCTCCAACCTCGAACACCCGCTGGCGCTCAAAGACAACCCGTGGCGTGTCTCTGCCGCCGATAACAAGGTCAGCACGTGGGCGGAGTTCCTCCTGCCCACCTCTGCCAAACCACTCGGGTTCTACGATCATCCATTTTTCGGTCGCTGGCCGGCCATCACTCGCAACCAGTTCGGCTCGGGCACGCTTACGTACGAAGGCACCGCACTCTCCGACGGACTCCAGCAGGCCGTTGTTCTTGATGTTCTTCGCGAGTCCGGCCTCACCAGTTCCGATCAGGACCTTCCAGGACCTGTGCGGGTCAAGCACGGTATCAATCGAGCGGGCAAACGGATCCACTACTATCTGAACTACTCGGGTGCCTCTGCTAACTTCACATACGCCTACGCTGCGAGCCGCGATCTGCTTACCGGTCACGCCCTTGGTCGGGGTAGCAGTGTTAGCCTTGCCCCATGGGACCTAGCCATACTGGAAGAGGACAAATAGAAAATCCATCTGATCGATAAGATTTGCAAGACGTCAGAAGAGTTCTTCGAATAGGTGCTTTTGAACGAATTCCTCATCGTTGATACCTAAGGAACAAACCTGCAAAACTCCGTGTTTTAAGCGAGTAGGAATGAGAGGATGTCCTCGCAAGTGTGAGCACATCAGCACATCGTCGTTTATGGTTAATCTCGAAGGTGAAGGCGGCAATCAGGGCACCCTATTTCCTTCGGTTCTGGACGATGTTGTTCCGCCCGCTCACATGTGCCCCGTGATCGATGTGTTCGTAGAGCCGCTCAATTTCGTCGAGCCGCTCAATATGGAGAAGCTGGGCTTCGAACGGGGCGCAGCCCGCTGACTGGCAGGCCGAGCGTTGCATAGGACGGAGGAGATGGGCGATGATGTGCTTACTGCTATCGAAAGAGGCTTTCTAGTGGCACAGGCGGGATGCATCAGGCACGCAGAGGCTCGGCCGCAAATCACGAGATAATCTATCGAAAACGTAGACGGCCCGGAAACCGTACAGCGTCCGTTGACCCTCAGTGGTTGCGTCCTCACTCGCCTCGTCGGTCGCTACATCCTTCGTGCTTCGTCTTCCGACCATTGGGGCGAGAATGAAAATCCCTTTTTCTCCCCGTTTAACGAAGCGGCCAAGCGAGTTCCATGCCCGAAGTCCGGCAACGTTGGTAGCATCGGGCTTCTGACGTGCGATGAGCATGATGTTGCCGAAGCTGTAGGTGTGAAACTTTGACATTGCTCCGAGGTATGCGGTGAGGACTTCACTGTGACCGGAGTCCAATGCTGCAACGAGGAAATCCACGGCCTCTTTGGTTCGTGTGTTGACTTCTTCTAATTTCATGTTTTTGCCGCTGCCCGTCATCCCAAGAATTAGCGTATGAGCAACGTCGCGGGTGTGCAGATTGAGGAAGTAGGGCGTGCTGTTGTCGGTTTCGACGACTGCCAGGCACTCCGTGCCGAGATGAGCGTTCGTCTTTTCACCGGGAAGGATCGTAAACAGAAACGACAGGTCGGCGTAATTCGTGTTCAGCAAATACAGTTGGCGGAGGTTGAGCGCATAGTTGCCCGGCACAGTAGCGAAATAAGCGTTCAGCTGGTTGTAGGTTTCCGCAAACAGATTGCCATCCGCGTTGGTGAAGACACCAGTAAATTCCGCCACGAGCTGATGGAGTTCCGTTCGTGATCGGCCATACAGCACAATCGTTAGCGAGAAATCGCCAAGCGATTGACCGTCGCCCAGGGCGCGAAGGCAATCGCCGAGATTTTCAATGTCCGCCTGCTTGGACTCGTCCACCAGCACATCGCGTGGGTTCGTCTTCGTGGTGTCGTTGCCCATCTGCGAGACGAACCCGGTTTTGGACATGTTGAAGTGGCGGCGGCGCTTGTTCACTTCTTTGCGGGCCCTGTCCGCGGGGAGCGGTGTCCACTCCGTGACGACGTAGAAGTTGGCGGGAATCTTCAGAAGCGCGTCCAGCACCAGGGGCTTTGTCTCTGTGATGGCTTCTTTCATCGTCAGCACGCGGACGATGTGATCGCCAACGCGCAGATGATCCCGTTCGGCTTCGATGTCGGAGTTGACGACCTGATAGTCGAGAAACTGCGTGGACTGCGGCTTGCCGACAACGCGCCAGTCGTCATAATTCAGCAGGCGGCGGAAAAACCTGAATTGTCCCTGTTGATTCAGAACCTCGATTTGCATGAAATCTGCTAGCTGGCGAGCGAATGCCTGCACGTGCTGGTCAAGGCGTGCGACATCGCGTTCGATGTGCGCACGCAAGAGGGTCTTCATGTTGTCGTTGGTGAACTGCGACTTCAGCTCCACAATCGCGCCCTCTGGATCGTGTAACAGGCGGGTTAGCGCCGTGCCGACGCCGGTTTTCGACCGGTAGCCTTCGAGCAGCACGCAATAGAAGATTTCAATCTGATAAAGATGGTCGCGCTTGGCTTCAAAGAACTTCCGTCGCTGGTCGATAGCCGCTTGGACAATGGGGTCATCATATGTTGCGAACGGTATGTCGGGGCGGTTCGATTTGAAGAGGTATTGGTAAACATGGAAGCCTGGGCCAAAGGCTTTCAGCGCCGCCTCCAACCGTTTCACCGCATACTCCTGCTCTGAGCGGTCAAGACTTTCGTAGTCCACACCGGGAACGCTGAGAATCATGCCCAGATCACCGCTTTTGGTTAGGAACGCCGTCTCGTTCCAGAAGCCATAGAGGTTGATGTGGTCGTTCAGCGCCGCACTCTCTTTCCACGGCTTGATAACCTTGTCGAGACGCAGCATCACACTACCTCCACGGGAGGGACTTGCTGTTTGGCCGCGTCGTAGCGCAGTTTGTAGCGTTCGGACTTGGCCAGGATGCGGAGGAACGCAGGATCGCTGTTCGTGACCCAATGGCCGAAGGCAAAACCGCCAATGAAGACGGCAATACCTGCGAGGATGGAATTGAAGAGATTGAAGGCACCGACTGCGCCGACGCAGACGAAGTAGAACAGCGCCCGCTCAACGCCCAAATAAGTTAGCGGCTTGTGCAGACTCTTGAAGACTCGATTTGTGCGATGTTTCTGCTGTGCTTTGTCTGGCATAAGCTCTTCGTTCAAGAGGTGGGTTGAAGGCAGTTTACGAACTGCGCTATACGCCCCAGAGCCAACTCAAGACATTCACTGCCATAACGGCAATGCCTGTTCCAGCTGCAACGCCGGCGAGTGCCTTTTTTGCGCCGGGTTCGCCATGCGCGAAGCCGTAGCCGCCGATCACGATTGCTACCAGACTTGCAACTTTCGCGATCGTCCCGGTAAAAAGGCTTTGGATAGCGTTAAAGCCGGTATCGAACGGTGAACCCTGTGCCAGTACTCTTATGGGCATGAAAAACAAGTAGGGTGAACAGAGCGGCGGTTATAAACGCCGATTTCGACCGTCGAAGCGGCTTGATTGGGTGACCGAAACGGAATCTTACTAAACGTGACATGTCCACCTCCGCAGCGCCTTAATGCGGCTGCCTTTCGGGCAAAACTAACCGCACCCAATCAACAAGTCCAATGGCATTGCTGCGATCAGTTGTGCTGGAGAAGAACATCCACGAAGATTAGAGCGACTCTTTGGAAGGAGTTGTTGTCGAGGTGCGCGTGAGAGCACCTTGTAAACGATTCGCAATTAAGGGTAACGCCATTTGCGATCGCTCTGTACGTGGTTTTGACGGTCACAAGGCAAAGCTTCACAGCTTTTTTTCCCTGAGAACAATACGGGTGGTGACACGCGTAAGTGCTAACTTAAGGAGAATTCCTTCTGGATTGCCGACGTTTCGCCAGTCTGAGAAGATTTATCTTAGGCGATGGCAGGTTTAGCCTGACCCGCCTGTCGGCATAAAACAGTAGGGCAAGTTCTGGGGGTGACCGGTTGTATCCAGGTAGGTCTAAACAAGAATTAGTCCGCAGAGGGGGACCCGATGAAGCGCACGTGGACCGTCATAGGGGTAGGCGACGTGCCGGCCAGCTTCAAATGGTACCAGGCGCTGTTCGGTCAGCGGGCTAGCCTTCCTGCCCATGATTATTTTGGGCAAATCCTCGATTCAGATGGAACTGTTTTGCTCTGCCTCCACGAGTGGGGCGCCCACGAGCATCCCTCATTGATGAGCCCCGATCACGGGACACCCGGAAACGGGCTCCTGTTGTTCTTCCGTGTCGATGATTTCGACGTGGCGCTTCAAAGGGCACGCTCTCTCGTCACTCGGCTCGAAGAGGAGCCACACGTGAATCCGAACACTCAAACCAAGGAGTTCTCGCTCCGAGATCCGGACGGATATTACGTTACGATCAGTGCGCTCTCTGCGGCCTGACAAGGCGCGGCAGCGCTGGCCGGGGCTTCATGGGGCAGCGCCGCCGTCATTCATTCGATTGCCACCCTCTATTCGTTTGCCCTATCATTTGTAGGCCGTGCCTACAATCAAAAGCCGTCAGCATGATCTCGATGACGAATCGGTCTTTCGTCTCTTCGTAGACCAAGTAACTGACTACGCCATATTCCTCCTTACGCCGACGGGAGAGGTGGCATCTTGGAATCCGGGCGCAGAGCGGATCAAAGGCTATAAAGCCCATGAGATTGTAGGCAGGCACTTCCGGGTTTTCTTTCCGCCCGAAGAGATCGCCAACGGAAAGCCGGAGCGCGAACTCCAACTTGCGACTGCAAACGGTCGCTTTGAAGAGGAAGGATGGCGACTGCGCAAGGATGGTTCCCGTTTTTGGGCAACCGTGATTATCACCGCCGTTCCAGGCCGCGACGGTCGGTTGTTAGGCTTCGGCAAGGTCACCAGAGATCTCACGGAGCGGAAGAACTCCGAGGAACAAATGCGTGAGCTTTCGGGTCGTTTGCTCAAGATGCAGGATGAGGAGCGCCGACGGCTAGGGAGGGAGCTTCACGATACCATAGGCCAATACCTGTCGGCGGCAAAGATGTCCCTGGACGGACTGGCATCGGAAGAGCGATTCGATGAGCACCAAACGAAAAATTTGGCAGAGTCTGTCCAGCTCATTGAGCGGTCGATACGAGAGGTTCGGACTTTGTCGTATCTGCTGTATCCGCCGATGCTGGAAGAGACCGGACTTTCGTCGGCCATCCGGTGGCATTTAGAAGGATTCTCGAAGCGGAGCGCTATTCAAACAACATACGAAACGCCGAATGATGCCGGGCGCTTGCCTCAGGACGTGGAGCTCGCGCTGTTTCGCGTATTCCAGGAAAGCTTGACGAACATTCATCGCCACTCGGCAAGTAAAACGGCCCATGTTCGGCTTGTAGTCGAACGTCACAAAGTGCTTATTGAGATCAAAGACGTGGGCCAAGGAATATCGTCGCACCTGTTGGAATTGAATTCCGACTCGCTCGCTACCTTGGGAGTCGGCATCCGTGGGATGCGTGAACGCGTTCGACAGCTCGGCGGACAACTAGAAATAATCTCAAGCCCCGAAGGAACGACTGTCAGAGCTACCATACCGCTCGCAGACGGTAAGCGGCTGTAGAAGGTTGGGCCTGGTTCGGTCATGGAAGGAGGGAGAATTCCAAATGTCGGTGACGATTCTCATTGTTGACGATCATGAGGTCGTGCGGGAAGGGGTTCGCACGATTATTAACAGGGCAAGACCTCAGTGGGAAATTTGCGGTGAAGCTGCTAACGGTCAAGAGGCAATCGATACGGCCGTGCTGTTGAGACCCGATATCATTCTGCTCGATATAACCATGCCCGTCTTGAGCGGACTTGATGCCGCCACTCGAATTTCTGGACTTGGGCTAACAAGTCAAATCCTGATCTTTACCATGCACGAATCGGGAGAGCTGGCCCACGATGCGCGCCGGGTTGGGGCTAGAGGGTACGTGACGAAATCAGACGCAGCCCGACATCTGGTTCGCGCCATCGAAACGCTACTCTCCGGCGGCACGTTCTTCGGTGGTCCCGAGAGACACGAGTCGGGTGAAAAAGACCCCGGGTCGGGAATCCTGTTTCGACTCGCTCTGAGCTTCGCTTGAAGATCTGCAATAATTTTCGTTATGTGCGGACGCTATCGTCTATCGCGGAGGAAACAGGTTGTTGAAGAGTATTTCGACACCGCACCGGTAGAACATGACTGGAATCCCCGATACAACATCGCCCCTACCCAGAATGTCCCTATCATCCGCCAAAATCCGAAGGAACCTGTCCGGGAAATGTCGTTTGTTCGCTGGGGACTCATTCCCTTGTGGGCTAAAGACTCGTCTGTTGCGGCAAAGATGATCAATGCAAGATCCGAAACTGCGAGCACGAAGCCTGCGTTCCGTGATGCACTGAAATGTCGCAGGTGTCTGATTCCCGCGGACGCGTTCTACGAGTGGAACAAGATCGGAAAATCGAAGCAGCCATACTGCTTCGAAGTCCACGAAGGCGAGTTGTTCGCATTCGCAGGAATTTGGGATCGCTGGAAGAACGCCAGTGGCAACGCAGTGGAAACCTGCTCGATTCTGACCACGACGCCAAACGCCGTGACCGCTGTTGTCCACGATCGAATGCCAGTCATCCTTGCTCCTGATTCGTACGATCTGTGGCTCGATCCGGGGTTGAAGGATGTGGGTTCAGTTTCCGAACTGTTGAAGCCCTGCAATGCCAAGATCATGCGTTCATATCCCGTGAGCACTCGCGTCAACCAGGTGATTAACGACGATGCTGAATGTTCCGCACAGGTGGAAGTCGTCCAGACTCAGAATCCGCTGCTCTTCTAGACTTAGATGTTCGTCGAATTCATCCTGCGAGTGGCCGTTCATCCTCAAGCGTGTGGTGATTGCAGCGCTGCTTTAAACTCGTCTTTAACTTGCTTGCTGAGCAACACCTAACTGTCCGGACTGCCTTGCGACATTGCGCCACGGCACGCTGGAATATGTCCAAAATATCCGTTCCCTCGAATGCGGCGCTTGCACTTTGGGCAAGGCCTAACCACGAGCGCCTGTTTCTGCGAGGCCGTCACTGGGCCGGTTCGTTGCGTCGTCACCGTTTCGAGACCATACTCACCAATGAGCCACTTCGCGATGGCTGGGTCCATAAGGCCGAAATTCAACTCCGAGCTATGCTGAAGACAGAATGACTCGAACGCTCGGTCGGTCACTGAAGTATCCATTACCTTGAGCTCCCCATCGGCGACCCATTTCCGCACTTCGACAGCAGTGACACCCAAGAGTTTCGCAACTCGTCCCCAGGAGTACCCTTCGTTCTTGTTACACACGGCCGCATCGGTTTCTGCCTCCATCCCCGGTAGAGTCATGGTTCCATGTTTGCGGCAGAATTCAGCCAGGGAGATTGCCGAGACTCGCGGATCACGGACTCTTAGAAGACCAGTACCAATCAAACGCTGCAGCCGACGATGGCTCACGTGCAAAGTTTGCTGGATTCTTCGCAATGACCAGCCGTCCGTAACTCTCGCGCTTATGGCCCGGCCTTTAAGCCGGAATCGAACTGATTGTTCTGAGCGTTTGAGCTTTTCGGCGATCGCTTTGACCGGCTCATAACCGGCGCGCGCAAATAGTTCTTGTTCCTCTTCCCTTGTCCAAGGTCGTCGATCTCCCTTTCGTTTGTCTGCCTGTTCTTTGTCCAGCCAACCTTGACTTCGGGCAAATCTCGACACCACGTAGCCCGCGAGTCCCGGATAGAGCGCCCTTACGGTCTTGATTGCTTCGGTCTTTTTCCGGCCTCCGCTTCGATAGCCCTCGCGAAGAATCTCAATCGCAGAGTCGCTCCAATCGACTACTGTCGCACTCTTGCTGCGCTCCTTCTCGCGCAGGTGTCGCATGCGGTGCCAGACCTGGGCAGGTACTAGCTCCGGGGTTAGCTGCCGTACCCTTTTGACGGCCTCTTGAGTACCTCTCGGACCATATTTCATCCCGACGACGAGGATCTGGTCTATCTCGTGGAACCAACGGAAGGATTGGCTTTGCTTCTGTCTGTCGGGATTGATTCCATCTTCCATAGGCAAATCGACCGGTGCATCTGGCTTCTGCTTCCGAGAATCACAGTTGCCCCATACCTATAAAAGGAACCAAAACAGTACCGAACCTATCGAAAATATTTTCGCTACTTTCTGTTCTCGTTCGGGTTGTTCTTGACATCCCTTTCTGTCGGATGGCACGCTTGCGTTAGCCCTCTGGCCGGGTACCACGCAATTGCTGATGTGAGGCACTGGTATGCCAGCCCCTGAACCCGGTCCGGAGTGGGTCCTTTCAGGCGTCAACCGTCGTCCAGACTCGGCCACCGAAAGCGAACTCTTGAAAGCGGCTAGATCAGCGTGGCCGAAGGCATTGGCTCACGTCAGACAAGTTCAATCACAAAATCCATTCAATGACGACGGACTCTTGGTCGCTGAAGTGTGGGAGAACGTTCTGCAATCTGTTTCCACGACGCTCGATCGGATGAATGGAAGGCGGGGTGAGATCGGGGATCTGGAGGCTTATCTTCTCGGAAGTTTTTACCATCGGCTTAACCGTGCTCTGAAGAAGGAACAACGCCGCGAGGAAACGATCTGTCTTGTGTCTTCCGTCGAGGAGTTGGAGGTTCTTGGTGCGGCGAATCAGGCGGAGCAGCAAAACATTGAACGCACACTGCATGCTCAGGAGATTCTTGATCGAATGGACGAGTGGAGCCGCAAAGTCTGGGTCGCGCGCGAGTACGGCTACAGTTGGAAGCACATCGGTCGCGTTTTGGGAATTCCTGGTGATAGCGTCATGCTTCGCTTCCGACGCCGCATGAAAATTCTACGAGCACGTTTGTCTGGAGGTAGATGAAATGCCAATGTGTCGTGGGCTCTCCTTCAGTTACACTTGGGCTGTTTTTTAGATTGAACTGTTAGCGAGCGGACTCTCTCTGAGCAGCGAAAGCAAATCCAACGCGGCGGACAAGCGCTTGCTTGATATTCTCCGGCAAGGCTTAGCGACAGAGTTCCCTAATCCCGAGAGGATTGGCTGTCCGGGAAATGCTCTACTAAAGGGCATAGCACAAGGAAAGGTATCCCTAACCGAAGCGGAGCCTTGGCTTGACCACCTCGGCTCATGCACCCCGTGCTTCCAAGAATTCAAGGAGTTTCGCAGGCAATCGGCGATCCAGCGCCGACGCGTACTGACTTGGGTGGCTGCTGCTGCTGTTCTGCTCTTCGCGGTTGGGGGATGGTTGTGGGTGCGAACCCGACACTCGGTGCAAGCGACGGAGACCGTCGTCTTGGATCTTCGAGAGCGGTCGGTAGCGCGCGGTCAGGCCCCATCTGAGACTGCACCTGTGGAGATCCCGCGAACTGCGAAGCACCTAGTCCTTGATCTGCCGATTGGGAGCAAAGAGGGACCCTACGATGTCGGTGTGCTCACTGAGAGAGGCGATCAGATTTTGAGCACCACTGGTGTGGCGCAGCTCCATGATCACGTAACCAACCTGACGGTTGAGGTGGATCTCCACTCCGTCCAGCCCGGCTTATATTCTCTTGGGGTGCGACAATCCGGTCTGGAGTGGACCCAATTTCCCATCCGGGTGTTTTGATCTTTTGGTCGCTATACACGGCGATCACCAGACTGGCGCCCCAGTCTTGGCCGTGGTCACTACTTCCGCATTGCCGACGATTCACTCCGAACCGCTCGAAAGCGTATCCCCACTACCGCTCGCCGCGGATTGAAAGAATTTGAGTCCATGGATTATGTGTATAATCCAATAACCTGATATGCGCTACGAACCGGAGCACAAGACACGAACGCGCGACCGTATCGTGCGAAACGCCGCCCGCAAGCTACGCGCGCAGGGGCTGAGCGGTTCTGGTGTGGCCAGCGTCATGAGGGCCTCGGGTCTAACCGTTGGCGGCTTCTACAAACACTTCCGTAGTAAGGACGCGCTTCTAGCGGACGCTATTTCACAGGCCTTCGACGATAGCGAGAAGGTCTATTCCTCGCTGGAAAATGTGCCGCGTGAAGATAGGTGGAAGGAAATCGTCCGCCGGTACCTCTCGCCTGAGCACTGTGATCATCCCGACACGGGTTGCCCTGTTGCCGCGCTGGCGACTGAGATCGCTCGCGCCAAAGTCGGTGTTCGGAAACGAATTTCCGCTCTGATGACGCAGCGTGCTGAGCGGTGGCTGGAGTTCATGCCAGGAACGACCACAACGGAGCGAGAGCGAAACTTCCTTGTCATTTTCAGTGCGATGGTCGGTGCCGTGTCGGTTGCCCGCATCCTTAGCCAGCCTGCCGACAGAGAAAGAGTGTTGGCCAGCGTACGAGATCATCTGTTGCGCAGCTTTTGATTTTTTTTGCATCTGTTGGATTACATACATAATCCTATACGCAACATGATCGGAAAGTGAGTTCGCTCACTACGGGATGGTTTGGAGCTACCTCAAATGAAACGCACGAAAGGAACTTTATGAAACTCACTGGTCGCACGATTCTTATCACTGGAGGCTCAGCCGGCATCGGCCTGGCTTTCGCCCTTAAGTTCCTCGCACTGGACAATAAAGTCATCGTCACGGGCCGGCGTCAGGCCGTGCTGGACCAGGTAAAGGCGAAGTACCCGAAGCTCCACACGATCCAGAGCGATGTCGCGGACCCGGCGCAAATCGCCGCCCTCGCGGAGCGAGTGAAATCGGATTTCCCCAACCTCGATGTGTTGATGAACAACGCGGGCATCCTCCTCTACAAGAACCTCAAGTCCCCGGCCGCCGACCTGACCGGCTTAATGGCGGAAATGAACGTCAACGTCGGCGGTGTCGTGGGAACGACCTCCGCGCTCATTGATATCCTCAAGAGCAATCAGGGCACCGTGATCAACGTGTCCTCCGGTCTCGCCTTTGTGCCGCTGCCAGCAGCGCCAATCTACTCCGCCACTAAGGCCGCGATCCACTCCTACACCCAGTCGCTGCGGTTCCAATTGGAAGAAACTGGCGTGGAGGTCATCGAACTCATGCCTCCTGCGGTGAAGACCGACATGACGACCGAACTTGCTGAAGGCGGCGGCACCGTGATCACCACCGATGAACTCGTGAAGCAGTCGTTTGCGGCACTTCAGACGGGTGCTGTCGAGATCCGGCCGGGACAATCGAAACAGCTCGCGTTTCTGCGGCGTCTCGCCCCCAACTTCATTAATAGACAGCTCTGGAAGGCTTCTAAGAAGCTGGTGCCAATAGAAGTGGGATAGGCCGATTGTCGCCGGCGCTCGGTGGAAAATGATAGGTCATCAGGCGACTGGGGAACATTCGCAAGGAGAACATTCGTGGCGCAATTGTCTGAACACCCAACTGTGAAAAAGTTTTATCGGGAAAAGGCGGACGGTGGTGAAGCCGCAGCCGCTCAGGTCCTCGATGCAGCTTGGCTGCGGCAGTTGTGCCTGCACGCAGGTGCCGACGACGTGGGCTTTGTTGAACGCGACCGGCCAGCAATTGCGGATCAGAAAGCCGAAATTCAGACCGTCTTCCCCAAAACAAGAACGCTCATTAGTATTGTCTCCCGTATGAACCGGGACAACATCCGGACGCCAGCCCGCTCCATCTCCAATCTCGAATTTCATCACACGACGGACGAAACCAACGAAGTGGCCCGCCGAATCGTCTCGGCACTGGAAGAGCTTGGGATTGGCGCGATCAATGGCGGAGCCGTTGGGTTCCCTATGGAGGCTGATCGTTGGGGGTCAAAGATGTGGGTGATTTCCCACAAGCCTGTAGCCGTGGCGGCCGGCCTCGGACAGATGGGGATTCATCGCAATGTGATTCATCCCAAGTTCGGGAATTTCATTCTGCTGGGAACGGTACTGGTGGACGCAGAAGTCTCCGAATATTCACACCCGATCGTCTATAACCCCTGCCTGGAATGCAAGCTATGCGTTGCTGCCTGCCCGACCGGTGCCATCAGCCCAGACGGTCAGTTCAATTTTTCCGCGTGCTACACCCACAACTACCGCGAGTTCATGGGCGGATTCAACGATTGGGTGGAGACAATCGCGGATAGCAAAAGCGCACACGATTACCGCAAGAATGTCTCAGGGGCTGAGACGGTCTCCATGTGGCAGAGCTTGTCGTTTGGCGCCAACTACAAGGCGGCTTATTGCATGGCGGTGTGCCCTGCGGGTGACGACGTAATCGCTCCCTTCCTCACGAACCGCAAGCAATTTCTGGACGATGTCGTTCGGCCCCTGCAGAACAAACCTGAGACGGTCTATGTCGTTCCCAAATCTGACGCGGAAGAGTTCGTAGGGCGGCGCTTTCCGCACAAGAAGATCAAGCGTGTGTCGAACGGCCTCGCCGGACAGGGAACGGTTCGCGCCTTCCTGCGAGGCTTGAACTTCGTTTTTCAGAAGGGTCAGTCGAAGGGCCTTAACGCGGTTTATCACTTCACGTTCACCGGTCACGAGGAACTGAAAGCAACCGTCACGATTCGAGACGAAGCCCTGCAGGTTTCTGAAGGCCACAACGGGCAAGCCGATCTCCGACTTACTGCTGATAGCCAGACTTGGCTGCGCTTTCTGCGCAAGGAAGCCAATCTCGTATGGGCACTGCTCCGGCGCAAGATTCGCATTCAAGGATCACCCAAGTTGCTGGTTGCCTTCGGGCGCTGCTTTCCATCGTGAGATGTTCTTTGCGCGTAGTGCATCGGGACTGGATCGTTTCATGTCATCGCAACTTCCAATGTGTTCATCCCTTCGAAAAGACTTACACAAGGCAAGCTCATCAAATTGAGAGAACCCCGTCTCGGCCCGTGGTCGGAAACAAAAAAGTGAACTCAGCGAAAGCAATCCCGGCGCGTTCCGTCGGGTGCTCCTGAGTCACGAGCTAACCGGAAGTTGGAGGATTCATTCCGAGTTTCTCGACTTCTGCAAGATCACCGCTCACGACATACAAAGAAATTTTGGCCTGAGAACAATTCGGGTGGTGACTTTTTGCTCTCGTTCGATCCGAACGGCAGTGCTGAAGCCCCGCAGTGGCGAACTATGCGCTACGACGCAATTGGATACCCTCTTCCGGCCGATAAGGAACTGGTTGCGCTTTTCGAAGCCAGTTCGCCAATTCATGCGGATCGAAACGGATTGCCCCAGCCAATCGAAAGGATGGAAGCCTCCCTCCTGCCGCCATCTTGTAGACATGCTGAGGTGTGACTTGGAACAATTTCGCAACGTCCCGTGCTCGTAAGACGCGGGTTTCTTTTTCTAATTGCGCTATCAGACTCATATTTGCTTACCTCAACAGAAGGCGATTCCGCCCGGGTGCCAATGCAATCTCGATTTTTTAAAACAGTTCGAGGTTTCCGTCAAACGGCTTCGATGTTCCGAGTCCGCCCGCGGCACTCGTCACGCGACGTACCGGGCCAACGCTCCAGCATTGACCTTGGCTAGTGCGTCTTTGGATTGCACACCCTTTAGGTAGACCATGGTGGACTTGATGTCGCGATGGCCCATCCAGCTTTGCAGGGTTCGGATGTCGACGCCGTGCCGCAAGTGCTCTGTCGCGAGAGTGTGGCGGAACTTATGGAGGAAGAAATGCCGGCAGTACGGTCCTTGGGCGCATTTATTTCCATGCTTGGTGAGACACTGTCCGCAGTTTAATTCGGCGCGTTCGGCCACGCGCTTGACGATCATGTCATTTTCACTATCGGGATTCCCTCTTGAATTGGGAAAGACCAGTTGTGACGGGAGTCCGTTCCTGCGGTGTCGAAGTGTTTTCAACTGCTCCACGAGCGCACTAGGCAGAGGGACGGCGCGTTCCTCCCAGTTTTTCGGCCCGAACCCCCAAAGCGGTTTGGCGGTCACGCGCACCACACTGTTGCGAAAATCCATGTCACGCCAAGCAACATGCCGAACCTCACGATCACGGAAACCAGAAGCGAGCAAGAACTTGAGGAATATCGCTTCATCTTGGTCCGCGTGTTCGAGCATAGCGCTGATTTCTTCCGCTTCATAAATGGGGCGAATAGTCTCGACGTAGTGTGGCCAATCGCTCGATTCAATCAGTTTGATTTTTCCGTGGCGTTTGAAAAGCTGGAGCACAACTACGAGTTTGTCGTAGACCGTACGTTTGCCCAAACCGTGCTTATAGCAATCGGTCATGAACTGCAAAATGTCTTCGCGTGTGACCTGGTCCACAAATGATCTGCGGCACCATTGTTTGAGAAGTCTGTCTAGAGTGTATCGGTAGGTAACGTAGGTTCTCTGCTTGCGGTGCGCCTTAATGAAATCGAGATACTCGTCAACGGCTTGACTGATAGTGACCCGCTGCTGCTCAGGTTCCGGGCCTGCCTCTATGATCCCCGCCTTCTGGGCATTCACCTCGATCGACTTGCAGCGAGCGGCTTCGACAACTTCCGAGAAGTCGCCCACTGCGTGGCGCCTTCGCCTTCCCTCCTGATACCACTCTAGGTAGTAGCCTCCTTCAGGATGGTGTTCGTCGATGCCAGCAATGAGAACGTGGTCGCGGACGATCTTGCCGTTTCGTTCGAGCACGGAAGCGAGTCTCCACGATCCGCCGACTCGAACCTTTTTGAGAATATTGACGCGTTCAGCGTACCGTTTGGTGCGAGCCATTGGCCTCCCTCTATGGGGGAGGACATTATCGTGGGTCGGAGATTCGGTCAAACGGAGGAGAAATGGACACCAAAGCGGACACCAAAGGAGGTAAGTGATTGAAAACTAGGGACGGCGGTTAGAAGGCAGCGTTCTAACCAACTGAACTACGTCCCCACTCGCCAAATCAACGAGATGCGCAATCGCCAGTGTTTATGCGGCGTTGCACGGCTGCATACCATGCACCGGTTGCTCCGGGTTGCCAAAAGAACGCGATTTTCGGCTGAACCGCTCCAAATTTCGGACACTGCACGCCACTTAACGTTGCGACGACCAAGCGTTTCATAATGGAAAACACCGGGCAACTTCGCACGAATATCCTAACAGCTTCCCCTCGAATGCGAAAGGCCGCGCCGTTTCTCCAACGTTAAATCACTCAATTCGAGAGCTCAACGGAAACAAAACCGAACCTCCATATCAATCGTTTTCGATTGACTTAAAGAAATAATCAATTTGCGATACGAATATTCACCTCGCCTCTCCAAGGGGCATCTTGGTGTCCTCGAGCGCTTTTTGGAAGTGTTGCACATGAAGTTAATGAGTCGGCTCGAGGATAAGTTTTTGGACGCGCCAGTTCAATAGCTCGGCGATGAAAAGTTCGTCCGCAGACGGGCACGCGATTTCGTGGATCCATCCAAATTGTTTCAGTTGCTTGCCCGACTCACCGAAAACACCTAGAACTGTCCCGTCCAGGTTTAGCTTGTAGATGCGGCCAGGATAGCCATCTGAGCTATACAAGATTTGATTCGGCGGAGGCGTGATGCATATCGCCCAGGGCGCACCCGGCGCGATCGTTTGGTCACCGGTAGGGGGTAGATGCGGCCGATTGCCGATTGCGGGGCGCGCGTTCGGATCGAAGGGCACATCGATCACGATCTGCCGAAGGAATTTTCCGTCGGCGTCAAACACCTGAATGCGACGGTTGCCGCGATCCGCGACATACACAGATCCTTCGGCATCGACGGCGATGCTGTGCGGAGTATGAAACTGCCCCGCACCTTCGCCGGGTTCGCCCCATGACTTCAGCCAGTTGCCGTTCTTGTCAATTTTGGCGACGCGCGAATTGATATAGCCATCGCTGATATAGGTGTTGCCTGCTGCATCCCAAGCCATATCGGTTACCTGCCGAAACATTCCGTCCACTGGCGGCAGGGGCGGCTTAGCATGCTTCAACGGTTCGGTGCCTTCGTCCGAGGCCTCTTGCTTGCGTCCGAACACCATGGTTACGCGACCCTCCGGGTCGAACTTGATCACCATATCGGAACCTTTGTCTGCGACCCAGATGTTGTCATCCTTGTCGACCTTTACCGAGTGGGCGAATGACCAAGCATAAAGATTGCGGCCGATCTCGCGTAGAAACTTGCCGTCAGCATCGAACTCCAGAAGTTGCGCGGCGGCTGCGCCGTAGGCAGGACCCGTTGTATTGCCGCGGGAGAAAACGAATACGTGCCTTTTGGAGTTGACGGCTACGCCGGCCACCTCGCCCAAGTAGAGATCCGGGGGCAGCTTCAGAAATCCTGGAACTGATCGATAAGGAATTTCGGGCACAGGTTTTGACTGCGCGAGCAGCGAGCCGCTAAGAGACAGAAGCAGCAGAAATATCGATCGCTTCATTGAAGCCTCCCCGGGGTCAGGTTTAGCGGGCATGCCAAGCAGCAAACGTCGAAATCGTAGGCAGCATCGCGAGCATTTTGCGCCAAAGCACAATCGTCGATTCCGCTGGCAAGCGACTCGCTATGCTTCTGTTTAACAACTGAACGTTGTGGCGCACTACGACGTCGATCGTTCCAATCGTCCACGGACAGCCACGCCAGTTTCTATATCCGCTGGACTCTCTTTCCCCGCCACCTCAAGAACTCGGTTGGGATCGACTACCGTCCAGGACACAGCACCTGTCAGGCACAATGCTGCTGCTACCAGGAATGAAGCCGTCCACCCGAAGTGGGTCGCGATCGCGGGGGTGAGCGAAGCGGTAACGGCGCCTCCGATCTGCGCCCCCATGTTCATGAAGCCCGAAACCGATCCAGAAGAACTACCGGCGATGTCTGCCGTCACCGACCAGAAGGAACTCTGCGAGAGATACAACGCTCCGGCACCTCCGGCTAATACAAGGCTGGCCAACCGGGCGCTCTGGACTTCGGCGCCAAACACCAGGAACGCGCCAGCCGTGGCGATGGCAGCCCCGGCAAGATAGCAGCGCCCGATCCGGGGACCGTACACGCGCGTCAGCCGGTCGCTCAATGTCCCTCCCAACGGACAGCAAGCCGCCATCGCGAGAAATGGGAGCATGGCATAGAAGGCGCTAGCCTTCAGGTTCAGGCCCCGCACCTGAGCCAGGTAAATATAAAACCAACTGAAAAAGATCCAGGCTACATAACCAAATGAGAAGTAGCTGATCGTGATGGCGAGCACTTCCCTGCTCTTGAGAACCGTTCCCCACGCCACGAGCTTCGGGTGTCGCCGTACCCTCGAAGGAGCACGTCCGTCATGAATGAATAAAAGCTCCGCTGCTGAGACCAAGGAATGCTCTTCCGGAGTGTCCCGCGCCGCAATGAACCATACCAGTCCTGCCAGTAAACCAACGCCAGCGCACACCCAGAAAGAGGCTCTCCAGCCGTAATGGAGCATGATGTAGGTAATCAGCGGGGGCGAGAGACCTGCGCCGGCGCCGACTCCGGCGAAAATCCATCCGTTTGCGATACCACGCTCGCGGCTCGGAATCCAACGCGCTACGAATTGATTCGAGGCTGGATAAACTACAGCTTCTCCAGCTCCCAACAAAAAACGTATCGAGATAAAGAGGATAATCGCGCCTCGGATGCCTGCCGGAACGGCAGCAGTCAGGGCCGTGAAGACTCCCCACCAGATCACCCCCGCCGCGAGCACGCGACGCGGGCCTAAGCGATCGGCCAATCTGCCGCCTGGGGTTTGGAAAAGCGCGTAGCCAGCGAGGAAGGAGCTGAACACCCATCCCAGTTGAACGTTACTGAGATGGTAGGCCGCGGCCAGAGAGCTTCCGGCAATCGAAATGTTGACGCGATCCAGAAAGGCGACCGCGCTGAGCATGAACAACCAGAAGATCAGGAACCAGCGCACGTTGCTGGAGTGGGTCATTCCGATTTCTCCGGCAAAGTTCATGATCGCAATCTCAACGCGCAGATTGGAGAGTTTCCCAGTGTCGAGCTGTCAGTGTGCACAGAGGGACAAACGCATGTGAACTGAGTCGGGCCCAGCTATTTGTATTCTCTGACCTTCTGCTGTGATTCTCCTAAGCCTTCGATTCCCAGCTCGACGACATCACCCGCATTCAGATACACGGGGGGATTCATTCCCAGCCCTACCCCCGCGGGCGTTCCCGTACTGATTACATCTCCCGGAAGAAGAGTCATGAACTGGCTGACGTACGAGACCAGCGTCGGAACATCGAAGATCATGTTGGACGTGGAACTGTTTTGGCGGACAACCCCGTTCACCTTGAGCCACATCTTGAGATTCCCTACAGTCGGAATCTCGTCTTGCGTGGCAAGGAATGGACCCAAGGGAGCGAATGTGTCTGCGCTTTTTCCCTTCACCCATTGACCGCCACGCTCGAGTTGGAAATGACGCTCGGAATAGTCGTTGTGCAGGGCATAGCCCGCGACGTACTCGAGAGCCTTCTCTTTCGAAACGTAGGAAGCCTTCTTTCCGATCACGACCGCGAGCTCCACCTCCCAGTCCACCTTCGAGGAGTGCAACGGCCTGACCAGGTCGTCATTCGGGCCCACCAGGGACGTGGTCGCCTTAAAAAAGAGAACCGGCTCCTTGGGCGGCTCCGCCTTGGTTTCAGCTGCGTGATCGCGGTAGTTAAGTCCGATACAAATAATCTTGCTGGGCCGGCAGATGGGAGGTCCGAGGCGCACCGAAGCAGCTAAGCGAGGCGCGGAGGACAAATTCTTCTTAAGCCAGGAATCGAGTTCCTTTAGGCCATTATTTCCAAAAAATGCCTCGTTATAGTCCGAGCCGAAAGCGGAGGTATCGATGCGGCCGCCATCCGGCAGGAGTGCACCCGGTTTTTCTTTTCCCGGCTCGCCCAGTCGAATCAGTTTCATGGTGAGAACCTCACGGATTTTCCAGTTAGGGCCTGCGTCGCGCCGCCCACTAGATTAATTGTCATATATAGGTATAATACTAACTTATCCCAATTGGCCAGACGTCGTCGTCAAAAAATAATTCCAAGGAGAGTCGGATGAGCAAGATTCTCGCGTCGTTGGGGTTGTGCGCTGTGCTGTCTCCGCTGGTGCTGGCGCAAGCCACCGGCGCTCGCATCGACCTGTACTTCAATGACTGGCACGGGGCGACCCCACGCACGACGCTCGGAGCTCTTGAAGAACGCGACATCTTTACTCACGGTGATCCCCAGAACCCATCGAAAAAAGGCGCTGTCCTCCGCTTTCTGAACTCTCATACCTACGCCACGCTCGCTCCGCACGCTGCGACTAAGGCCACGCACCTGGACGGTCAACAGGAGATCTACTTCGTCGAGTCTGGCCGTGGCTCGGCGATCGCTGGAGGACAAACCGTCGACCTGTACAAGAACATCGCCGTGCTGGTTCCGGCGAATTTGGAGTTTACTCTAAAAAACACGGGAGACGAGCCACTGGCAATGTATGTGATCAACGAGCCGACTCCTCCCGGCTTTCGCCCGAACTCGAACCTGCTGGTCCGGGACGAGAACAAGATTCCGATCACCTCGAGTGACGGACACTGGGCCCATGTCGTGAAAACGCTGTTCGTGACTGACGATGGGCTTGGTACGCTGCAAAGTGTTCTCACCGTCACGCTGGATCCGCTAACAATCGGCAAGCCGCATGTGGTGGATCACGATGACATTGAGGAAGTATGGACCGCACTTGATGGCACCAGCCTTGCATTCGTTAGCAACGAACTGCGCCGCCAAACTCCTGGCATGGCGTTCTACCACATCCCCGACAATAAGACGCCGCACACCAACATCAATCAAAACGAAGACTCGCAGGTCAAATTTCTTTATTTTGCTCGCTACCACCCGCACGAAACTCGTAAATAGCACGGCAGCGAACAAGGAGACTGCCTTATGCGACGACCGAATCGTGCCGTTTTGACTTTGAACACTGTGGTTTTGGTGTGTTGCGCGTTGGCCACAGCGCAGACGAATCCGCCGTCCAGCGGAACGAAGAACGCGATCAACGGAATTAATTCGTATCCCGGGCCGGAGTTCGTAAAGTATGCGCCAGAGCGCCCGGCAAATGAGCGCCGCATCGACATGTTCATTGGCGATTGGCAGAGTTCGATGCCCCGTTTCGAGCACGGGTCTCTGGTCCTGCGCGACATTCTCACACGGGGCGACAACTTTGCTCCGCTACAGAAGGGCGCGGTCTTGCGTGCCGCTAATTTCTTCGCGTATGGCCGTTTGGCACCCGGGTCATGGACGACGCCCTCCAAACTCGACCGGCACCAAGAGGTGTATTACATCCTGGGTGGCGAGGGGGAGATCACCGCGGGCGGCGAGACGGCGAAGCTACGGAAGAACCTCGCGGTCCTCATGCCCGCCGGACTCGAGTTCGTGATGAAGTCCGTCGGTGACGAGCCTCTTACCATGTACGTCATCAACGAGCCAACGCCTGACGGCTTCCATCCGAAGGAAAAGATGTTAGTGAAGGATGAAGCTGCCGCCCGCCAGAGAACGCCGGCCGGTGGCGATCCTTATATTGTGGGGGGCGCGTCGGGGCATTGGGCGCATATTGTGAAGGAACTGTTCTCTCCTGCCGATGGGCTGGCGACGGAGCAGAGCGTGATCACAGTCACAGTCAATCCGCTAACTTTGGGGGAACCGCATCCGCACCGGCCGGGACAAGAAGAAGTGTGGGCCGCAATCGACGGCACGAGCCTGATGCTCATGGGAACAGAATTGCGCGTTCAACGGCCCGGAATGGCGTATATGCTGCCGCCGGATTCTGCGACCATTCACTCCAACATCAATGCCGGAGACACGCCAGTCAAGTTTCTTTACTTTGCGCGATTCCCCGAAGGTGACAACTACACGCATGCCGTTATCCCGCCACACCGCTAGAAGTTTTGACCGAGGCTGGATAGGCTGCTGTTAAAGACAACTCATGAGAAAGATCCGCAATCTTACCTTGCTCGCGGTTTTGACGATTGCTTCGCTTCCCTATGCGTGGAGTGCGCCCGACGGTGAGTACTTCGTATATTTCGGCACCTATACCGGCTTCACTTATATGAAGGAGGGCCTTCCGGCCGGAGGTAGCAACAGCAAGGGCATCTACGTCAGCCGCTTCGACCCAGCAACCGGGGTCGTGAGTAAGCCGGAACTCGCCGCTGAACTGGTGAATCCAGCTTACCTTGCGGTTCATCCCAACCATCAATTTCTCTACGTCGCGACCGAAGATCCACTTTCGCTGGGTCCGGATTTCGATCACGAGTCATATGTGAGCGCGTTCGCTATTGATTCTGCGACCGGCAAGTTGCACCTGCTGAACACGCTGCCCACCGGCGGGACGAGCACTTGTTATCTGTCTATCGACAAAACCGGACGTTATGTTCTGATGGCGAATTTCGGCAGCAGCAGCGTAACTGTACTGCGGATTAGGGAAGACGGTTCTCTGGGTGAGCAGACCGCATTCCTGAAACATATTGGACACGGCAAGGACGCATCTTTTCAGTCCAAGGCCCATCCGCACTCCATCGATGTCTCACCGGACAACCGGTTCGCAGTGGTTTCCGATCTTGGTGTGGACAAGGTGTTCGTCTATCACTTCGACGCAGCCACCGGTGCGCTATCTCCCGACGATCCCCCTTTTGTCGAAGCAGAGGCGGGCGGTGGTCCGCGCCATTTTGTTTTCGATGCAGCCGGCAAGTTCGGATACGCGCTGAACGAAATGAGCGGTTTCGTGACCGTGATGGCGTGGGATGCGACGACAGGGACTTTTACGAAGGTGCAGGATGCCAAGACGCTAAGACCCGATTTCATCGGCTCCAACGACAGTGCTGAAATTTCCATTCATCCGAACGGAAAATTTCTCTACGAATCCAACCGGAGATTCCGCGGACCGGATATGTGGGGGCCGGATTCCATCGGCGTGTTCGCGATCGATCCAATGAAAGGAACCCTAACCGAGATCGAACAGGTGGCACCGCAAGGCACGATGCCGCGTCAGTTCGCGATCGATCCCACGGGCGGCTATCTGTTCGCCGCGAACGAACTGACGGGGAACATCGTACTCTTTCGCATCGACGGCACTACGGGACGACTCTCATCCACCAAGACCGAACTCAAGATCGACGTACCCGTGTGCATCGTGTTTGTTCCTGCGAAGCGATGAGTTTTCGGGATGTTTCGCAAACATTTACGGCCGCTTGCATTCAATGTTTTGCCAGTTAGGAGACCGAGACCTCGATGAGACGAATCCGGTGCGCGCTGTTCTTGATGCCTGCCATCGCCCTGACGGCTCTGGCCGGCCCTACAACTTCCGCCCAAGACGGCGATTTCTTTGTGTATGTGGGGACCTACACCGGATTCAAGTACGTGCACCACAGCAAACCTTACGGATTTGGAGAGAGTCGGAGCAAGGGGATTTATGTCAGCCGTTTTCACCCAGCTACGGGCGAACTCAGCGAACCTGAGTTGGCGGCCGAGGTTGTGAATCCATCATTTCTTGCAATTTCTCCGAATCACCGATTCCTTTATGCGGTCAGCGAAGACCCGCTGTCGCTGGGGCCTCCGCTCGATCATTCGTCATATGTCAGTGCGTTTGCGATTGATTCCGCGAACGGCAAGCTGCGACTGTTGAATACCGCTCCTGCCAGCGGCACCAGCACCTGCTACATCTCGATGGATCGGACCGGAAGATACGTCTTCCTGGCCAATTTTGGGAGCGGGAGCGTGTCCGTAATCCGGGTCAGAGAAGACGGATCTTTGGACGAGTTGACGTCTTTCATTCAGAATGTTGGCCACAGCGTAGACCGGTCCATTCAGATGGAGCCGCACCCTCATTGGATCGGGCCTTCGCCGGACAATCGCTTCGTGGTCGTCTCAGACCTGGGCATGGACCAAGTGCAGATTTTTCGTTTTGATGCGGAGACCGGAAAACTTTCGCCACCCGGTCCTCCCTTTGTGAACGTTTATCCTGGGGGTGGCCCGCGCCACTTTACCTTCGACCCCGCCGGTAAATTTGGTTACCAGCTTAGCGAGATGAGCGGGATGGTCGACGTCTTCTCTTGGGACCCTTCCCAAGGGACGCTCACCTTACTGCAGCGCGCTCAAACTGTCCCTCATGATTTCTTCGGCGGTAATCACAGCGCGGAGATCGAGATCCATCCAAACGGAAAATTTCTCTACGAGTCGAACCGACGGACCTACAGCGAAACGCAGAGAGCGCCTGACACGATCGGAGTCTATGCAATTGATCCGCAGAAAGGCACCCTGACCCCGGTGGAACAATCATTGACCGGGGGTGTCATGCCGCGCAATTTCACGATTGATCCGAGCGGGAAATACCTACTCGTGGCGAACCAACTATCAAACAACATCGTGGTGTACGCAATCGATCCTGCTACTGGACGGCTTTCGAAGACGGGAAAAGAGATCAAAGTGGACACGCCAGTCTGCTTGAAGTTTGTTGCGGCAACTCGCTGAAGCACTTTCTGGAAAACCTAAAAGAATATCATCATATAATATAATGCGCTCGTCGGAATCCTAGATCTGCAGAGTCTATGAATGAAGAACCTTCTGCTTGTTCATCGCGTGCTTGCAGTTGTTCTGTTCCTCTTCTGTGTTTTCTGTGTCTTCGCCTTTTTGACTAATTCCGCAGTTGCGCAGGGGAGCGCCTCTTTTCACAACGCACCTGCATCCGAGCGTGCTGTGAACAACCCGTACGCTGGACAAGCCGAAGCTGTTCAGGCTGGGAAGACGGTCTACACACGTAACTGCGGCGCGTGCCACGGAATCGCCGGCCGGGGTACGGGCAACGTTCCGCCTCTGGTGCGCGGACCTGCGCAGAGTGCGACAGATGGCGAGATCTTCTGGTATGTCACGCGTGGCGACGCGGACAATGGCATGCCCTCCTGGGCGCAGTTGCCGGAGAAACAGCGATGGGAAGTGATCACCTATCTCAAGTCTCTGAACAATGCGGCGTCAGTGTCCGCGCGCGAGTCGAGCGACGTCGCTGAACCAACGAACGCAAAGAAATCCACAGCGCCGCCGCCCAAAACTCCATTTACGGACTATCGTTATGAAAAGCCTGGAACCATCCGCCACATCACACTGCACGACCTGCCGGAACCGTATGCGACCGAGTCCGCCACCGCTGGTCCGAAAGTTGTCGCTCGTCCGGCGGATGCCTGGCCGAAAGCTCCCGAAGGATTCAAGGTGGAGCTGTATGCGACGGGTCTGACCAATCCACGCATCATCCGGATTGCTCCCAACGGAGACTTCTTTCTGGCGGAGACGAGTGCGGGAGACATCAAGGTGTTTCGGGGAATCAGTGCTGATGGAAAGCCCGAGAAGGTACAAGTTTTCGCCACCGGTCTCAACACACCTTTCGGAATCGCCTTCTACCCGCTCGGACCAGATCCTAAGTGGGTCTACGTCGCAAACATGGATTCGGTTGTGCGTTTTCCGTATCACAATGGCGACATGACCAGCAGCGGTCCGCCCCAGCATCTGTTCGACCTGCCGAGCGGGGGCCACCATCGCTCCCGTGATGTGCAGTTCTCCGCCGACGGAACAAAGATGTTTGTTTCGGTGGGATCGCATGAGAACGTCAGCGACGCCCCCGAAGAAGCGAATCGCGCGGACATCCTCGAGTACAACCCCGACGGTTCGAGTATGCGCGTGTATGCCTCCGGAATTCGCAATGCGGTCGGCATTGCCATCAATCCGAAGACGGGCGAGTTATGGTGTTCCGTGAACGAGCGCGACGGGCTTGGCAATGACCTTGTGCCCGACTACATCACGCATGTTCAGGAAGGCGGTTTCTATGGCTGGCCCTGGTGGTACCTGGGCGGTCACCAGGATCCACGCTTCCCCGGAAAGCATCCCGAACTGAAAGACAAGGTGATCACCCCCGATGTGATCCTGCAGCCACACAATGCATCGCTGCAAATGACGTTCTACGAAGGCAAGCAGTTTCCAGCAGAGTATCGAGGAGACATCTTCGCGTCTGAGCACGGCTCGTGGAATCGCTTCCCGCGCGCCGGTTATGAAGTCATTCGTGTGCCTCTGCACCAGACTGGGCACGCGACTGGAGAGTACGAGGATTTTCTCACTGGGTTTGTGATCGATGACGACAGTGTCTGGGGACGACCCGTGGGAATTGCCACCGCACCGGACGGTTCCCTGCTGGTGAGCGATGATGCATCGGGATCCATCTGGCGCGTGATTTACACGGGCAAATGAAGCTAAACCACTGTCCGCTGCAAATTCCGGAACCCCGTAACCTACAGACAATAAAAGAATTATGGTTCGATTAATTCAATTATGATATGATATTAAAAGTTTTTGGGCTTCTGAAGTGGGACTGACGACCAGACGATGAAAATCAATCCCAACAAATGCGTCGCCTGCGGAAACTGCACCTATGTATGCCCCATGGGGGCGATTTACGTGGATCCCAACATCAATCGGGCCACAATTGACCGCGACGAATGCGTGGAGTGCTACGCCTGCTATTACGGTTTGAGCACTGAGCATCTGAATCCGCCGATGGTGCGCCTGATCCGCAAGATTTTTCAATGGGGGCGGCTGCGGTTCGATCCCGAACCCGACATTTGCCCAACGGCCGCCTTTGAGCCCGACGACCTACAGTGGCCTCGTGTAGTGCGCCGCGCATTCTCCGATCCGCGCGCCACTCATGAGTCGACCGGAGTTCAAGGTCGCGGTACGGAAGAGGTCAAAACCAACGACGTGACAGGGCGCGTGAAGTGGGGCGAAGTAGGATTCACCATCGAGTTCGGACGGCCCGGCGTAGGAGTTTGGATTCGAGACATCCAGAAGATGACGTGGGCGCTCGCAAAAGCGGGCGTTTCATTTGAGAAAAAGAACCCTTTCACTCTACTGATGAGCGATGTGAGCACCGGAACTCTGCGAGAAGATGTGCTCAACGAAAAAGTTCTGTCCGCCATCGTCGAGATCAAAGTAAAAGTGGATCAGACCCAACAGATCATTGAGCTCGTGCGCGAAGTCGAAAAAGATGTCGATACGGTGATTGCTCTCGGTGTTGGCACACGCTGTGACGAAAACGGTGAAGAGCATCTGGTGGCACCGATCCTTGAGAGCTTGGGATACAAGCTCGAACGGGCCAAGACCAACATGGGGCTGGGGCGAATCACGAATTCCATCGAAAACAAAGAGCAAGAGGAACCCAAAGAAGTTCCCAGCGAAACGCGATGACCAATACTCTGCATCGTTACGGCGACTCGGAGAGCTTTCGCGACGACTACATCGTGTTTGCTACACCTAGCAGCGACAGGAATGATGTAGATTGTATCCCCAAGCTGAAGAGATTTCTGGAAATGGCACTGCCGTTCAAGCCGGTGAACATCGGCGATCCAGTCCACGGCGGCGCGCTACGTCCCGCACAAAACCTGCACACCACATCGAACTGGAAGCGCGAGATGACACCGGACTTTCGGACCGTGATTGACGGTATTGATACTCCAGCTTCGGTTGTGGCGATCTTCGACAATCAATTGGCCGCAAAACAGTTTCTGAAGGCGGTCGCGGATGCAGACCTCGGTCTATCCATCAATATGTCAGCATCGGTCGAAGGCGCAAAAAAATGTTGCCATTTCGCCGGGGTTACTCGCCATAGTGTCGGTTATTCGCTAGGCTTCGAAGGCTCAACCGATAAGTTGCCCAACAGCCAGGTACTCAAGTTGACTACGATGTGCGGTCACGGCATGGTTTCAGCCAGCTTGGCCAAGAAGATGATTGATTGGGTGAAAGAAGGCCGTCGCACTCCCGCCCAAGCTGCCACATACATGGCCCGATTCTGCTCGTGTGGTGTATTCAATCCAGCCCGCGCTCAGCGGATCCTCAATGAGGCGCGGAAGAAGATGGAGTGAGCCGGAACTCGAGTCAACGAGGCCGAAGAGCGAATTCGAGACGTCCATAGCTGCATCGTTTCTGGCTGAGCAAATCATAGGGTGAGGGACCTGCGCTTGAACCTCCGAGAGTTCGCTTGCGTTCTCTGTTGGCTTCTCCTTGCTCCGTTAGCGGGGTTGTGCCAGTCCGACTGGCCGATGTACAGCCATGATCCTGCAAGCACGCGCTATTCTTCGCTGAACCAGATCAACACTCAAAACGTGCAGAACCTCACTCGTGCATGGACCTACCACATGAAAAAAGAAGGACCACGGCCGACGTCTGCGGGTGCAGCGAGCCGAGGTGGCGGGCGGCGCACATCGCAGGCCACACCGATTGTGGTCAACGGCAAGTTATATATGCCGACTCCGTATGGGACTGTTATTGCTTTGGATCCTGAGACGGGCAACGAACTCTGGTCTTTCAAAATGGATCACGGGCGGCCCGCCGGACGCGGGGTTGCCTACTGGCATGGTGACGCGAAAACACCGGCATCGATTTTGTTTGGAACGAGCGACGGGCGCCTGTTTTCGCTGAATGCCGAGAGCGGGAAACCCACGGCGGAGTTTGGAGTAAATGGTGCTGTGGACATCAAGACCGGCGTACTCAACGGATTCCCGAACGCTCAATTCGATGTCACTTCGCCGGTCACAATCTACAAAAACCTTGCAATCACTGGCGGACAGGTGCAAGAGGCGCCAGGCACTGGTGCGTCAGGCGATCCAAGAGCCTGGGATGTACATACCGGGAGACTGGTATGGCGGTTTCATTCGGTGCCGCATCCCGGAGAAGTCGGCAATGAAACCTGGCCGGGAACGAGTTGGAAAAATCGTTCAGGGACGAACGTCTGGGGTTTCATGAGCACCGATCTCGAGCGAGGGTTGGTCTTTCTTCCGTTCGGTTCGCCGAGTTCCGATTTTTACGGCGCGGATCGGAAAGGCAAGGATCTGTTCGGCAACTCGCTGGTCGCACTTCATGCCGACACTGGAAAACTTGCGTGGTATTTCCAGACCGTTCATCACGACACCTGGGATTACGATCTGGAATCCGCTCCTGTGTTGATCGACGTGGTGCAGAAAGGCGAGAAGATTCCTGCGGTTGCCGTCATTGGAAAGGCGGGACTGATGTTCATCCTTGACCGGCGCAATGGCAAGCCGATTTTCGGCGTCGAGGAACGTCCCGTGCCGCCGAGTGACGTTCCGGGTGAAGTAGGTTGGCCGACGCAGCCCTTCCCTTTAAAACCGCCTCCCTTTGGGCGGCATAGCTTCAGTCCCGACGAAATTGCGAGCGTGACGCCGGAGCAGAAGAAGTTTTGCACTGACCTGCTGGCGACCGAAGGCGGGATGAGCAGCGGCGGTCCATACAACCACTACGGAACCAAGCTCACTATCGTTTTTCCAGGGACGCTGGGAACGACTAACTGGCCGGGGATGTCCTATAGCCCGGAGCTTGGCTATCTCTTCATTAATACCGTCAACGTCGCGGATGTCGGTAAGATCTCGAAAAACGAAGATGCCGCGGATCCTGCGTACGAGCGCAACAGTCCTTGGGGAATGTATGCGCGCTTCTGGAATAACGACAAGTTCTGGCCGTGTCAGGAGCCGCCTTGGGGAGAGCTCTGGGCGATCAATGCTAACACCGGCGACATTGCGTGGAGACAGCCGTTCGGCGTCATCGAGGAACTGGATGCAAAGGGAGTTCACGGAACCGGGACCCTGAATTTTGGAGGCTCCATCGCGACGGCCGGTGGTCTTCTGTTTATCGCCGCAACAAACGATCAGCACTTCCGCGCCTTCGAAGCGGCAACGGGCAAGGTGCTATGGGATACCAAGCTCGAAACCGGAGCGTACGTCACGCCTATGACCTATCAAGGAAAGAGCGGCAAGCAGTACGTCGTCATCGTGGCGAGTGGCGGCAGTTTCTACGATACGACTGCAGGCGACTCGGTGATTGCCTTCGCATTGCCGTAATCAACGATGTTGGGCACGAGCATCCGGCTCGCTCGGTCCTCTTCTCGAAGAGCACACGTGTCGGAACTCAGTGCTCGAGACTCGAATCAGAACTGCGTATTGATAACGCGGTGCAAAGGTCGATCGATTTAGAGATTCAGGAAGCAAGAATCAAGAGACTACGGCCGAATCAGGCTCGGCCACAGGGCAATTAGAGAACTTGCTACTGCTTGTCGTATACCACCACTTCGTGGAAGGGCTTGCCGTCCTTATCCGTGCCGTCCATGGTAAAGGTTGTCGTCTTGCCGTCCTTGGACAAAACCGACTTACTTTTTCCCGGCCTTCCATTGAAGTCCCAGGTGTGTTCGATGGTGTGATCGTTCACGCGTTTCACCGTGACGGTCACGTTTTCTCTGCCGGTGACCTGGACGGGCTGCCCTTCGATGGGTTTGTAAGTCCAGGTGATAACTTTCCCCTCCGCGGTGGTTTCATTGATCGTCACAGTGCCGTCGGGTTGAATCGTGCACATATCGACCTTCGGGGGCGGTCCAGGGAATTTGGATTTCGCAAAGTTTGCGGACCAAGTCCCGGCGAAGCCGCCCACGGGCATGTCGGCAGCGGCGAGGGTCAGGGACACAGCCAGGAGCACGAAAGGCAAAAACAGCATCCGCATTTTCATGGCTGATATGATAATACCAATGACGATGGCGTCAAGCATTTTTTGAATGACAAGATTGCGCTCAAGACCCGTGATGGATCTCGGGCTCAGGCTTTACAAGGGGCCAGGATATACATTTTTGGCGCAGACAATAATGGTCAGGACGCGCCTTCCCTTTTTGCGCTCAAATCGCAGGAGCATTAAACCGTCCAGTCAATATGATATTATCATTCGCTTAACCAGCAGAACTTGGGAGTTCCGGAAGCTTGTGCGCACTGCACGACGCGTTTCGAAAACGGAGTCTAGTATGCGATTTACGCAAGTTCGTTTTTTGGCGCTCTCCTTGCTGACCCTTCTCTGTTCGTATCATTCGTTGACCCAGAACTCGGCTGCGACTGGCCTCTTACTCGTGGCGAATAAGGGCGACAACAGTCTAGGCATGATCGACCCGATCGCGGGAAAGCAGTTAGTAGAGATCCCTGAAGGTGGTGTCACCGGCCACGAAGTCACAACATCGCGCGACGGAAAAATCGCTTATGTACCCATCTACGGGAATTCCGGTGTGGGCCAGCCGGGCACCGATGGCAGCAATATGGTGGTCATCGACTTGGCCGCACGAAAAGTCATTGGCAATGTGGATTTCGGCAAAGGGGTGCGTCCCCATTTGCCGGTGATCGGTCCGAAGAATGGTTTGCTTTACGTCTCTACCGAGCTCAATCGTTCAATCACAATCATCGATCCAGCTACGTTGAAAATTGTCGGTTCAGTTCCAACCGGACAGGCGGAGTCGCACATGTTTGCGATCACGCGCGACGGGCACCGCGCCTACACTGCCAACGTCGGGCCTGGCACGGTTTCGGTTCTCGATCTTGATGCCAGGAAGACCCTCACGATCATTCCTGTTTCTCCGCAGATTCAGCGTATTTCCCTCGCGGTCGATGACAGCTTGGCTTTCACCTCCGATGTCACGAAACCTCAACTGGCCGTCATCGATACTGCGACCAACAAGATCAAGTCGTGGGTCCCGCTTCCCGGTCTGGGCTACGGATCGGCGACAACTCCTGACGGACGATGGCTGGTCATCGCCCTGCCACTGATTCATCAGGTCGGGGTGATTGATCTGAAGGCGATGCAAGTTGCGCACACCATCGTCCTACCGACGAGGCCGCAAGAAGTCTTGGTGTCACCGGACAACAAAGTGGTCTACGTCTCCTGCGACCAAAGTGGAAAAGTGGGGGTTATCAACGTAGCGGACTGGACAGTGAAGTCAATTATTGACGCCGGTCCAGGCGCAGATGGTCTCGCTCTTGCCATGGGACGTTAGGCACAAAATCGGCGTTCAGCGGATATTCACTCCCTGATCGAGGATGCAGAATGAGCCACTACAGAGCAAAGCTATTGTGCGGCACAAGTCTGGTTTGGATCGGCTTGTGTCTCTTCGGCGCCAGCACATTGGGGACTGCCCAGGTGGCAGCGAAACCACCGGTGAGCACGCCCAGTGCCGGGGGCAATAGTTTTGACGGTCCGGGAGATGTGCGTTACTACGCAGAACGAGATCCCCAAGACAGACGAATCGACATGTTCATGGGGGACTGGCGCGACTCCATGCCTCGTCACATTTTGGGTTCGCTGATGTTGCGGGACATTCTCACGCGCGGAGACAATTTCGCCCCGCCGCAACCCGGCGCCATTCTTCAAGCGGCGAACTATCTCGCTTACGGCCGATTGCAGCCGCGCGACTCCACCGTGCCTTCGCGCCTGGAGCGCGAACAGATGGTCTATTACGTGGTCGGTGGCACGGGAGAGATCTCGGCCGGCGGCAAGACCGCGGCGCTGCGCAAGGACATTGCAGTCTTCATTCCCGCAAATCTCGAATTCGTATTGAAGAACACCAGCGATGACGACCTCAGAATGTATGTTGTCAGCGAGCCGACTCCCGACGGCTTTGTACCCGCGAAGCAAATGCTCGTGACGGATGAGTCAAAGGTCCCCGTCAGAACTCCGATGGTTGCGTCCCCTTACACGATCCCAGGAGCATCGGGTCATTGGGCTCACATCGTGAGAGACCTCTTCTCGAAAACCGACGGACTGGCCACAATCGGCGACATTATCACGGTGACGATCGCACCTCTGAGCATGGGTGAACCGCATCCTCACAATCCTGGACAGGAAGAAATCTGGGCAGCGATCGACGGAAAGAGTCTCGCGTTCCTCGGCAGTGAATTGCGGGTGCAGCACCCGGGCATGGCCTACATGATTCGGCCGGATCACTCCATGACGCATTCGAACATTAACGACGGCGACACCCCAGTCAAGTTCCTTTGGTTCTCCGGGAACTCGATCAAGAAGTAGGCGCAGAGTCAGGCTTTTTTGCGGTCGCGGCTTGGCTAAGCGGCCGGACTTCGGCGCAATCCGGACTGGATAAGCTTGCCTTGGATCTTCAGCAGATACTCGGTGCGAAGGCGCGGCTGCGCTATCCGGTCAGAGCGACCCCGTAGATTTCACCGAGAACTCAGGCTGGCTCTCATTGTGGTTGCTCTCGCCCGGGGTATGGCGCTTGAAAAGAAAGTACACCGGCACTCCGATTAATACGATCACGACTCCAGGAATAGTTGTCGCTGGTCGATAGGCAAACAATATCGCGAGGATCACCGCTGCGCTGACCAGGTAAAGCGCGGGCACCACAGGATAACCGAAGGCCCTGTAAGGGCGTTCGGCATTGGGCTGAATCTTGCGGAGTCGAAACACAGCCGCAATGGTCAAAATGTAAAAGATCAGCGCGGCCGAAATGATGTAGTCCAGCAGATTGCTGTAGAGATTTCCATAGGTCCCAGTCGACGGCTGGTACGTGCGGATCGACAACAGAACAGCCGCCCAAATGCACTGCATAACCAGGGCTGCGCTGGGAACGTTCGCGCGATTGAGTAGCGATGCATTTTTGAAAAAGAGGCCATCCAGCGCCATCGCGTAGTAAGCGCGCGCCCCCGACAAGATCAACGCATTCATGCAACCGAATGCCGCGATCATAATGGCGATGGCTATGAGAGCCGGGCCGACCTTCGGAAAGATGGCCTGCAACATCGTCGACGCCACTCGGTCTGCCGGCGCATGCTGAATTTCGTTAAAAGGCAGAACAACCACATATGCGAAATTCGCAAAGAAATAAAGACCGAGTACGATCAGGGTTCCCAAGGCGAGCGATACCGGCACGTTGCGAGTCGGATTTCGGACTTCGCCCGCCGTGAAGGTAATGTTGTTCCAGGCGTCAGCCGCATATAGCGCACCAATTTGTGCTGTGCAAAGGGCGACCACCATTCCAAATGCGGTCAGGGGCGAGAGGTCGGGCCCGGCCATCGTGAATCCGTGAGGCGTCCATGCCTGGCCGAAATTCGCTTTGACGACCGCGGCCCTCCAGCCCAGCAAGACTCCAATTCCGATCACTCCCAACAGCGAGCCGATCTTCATGGTTGTAAATACGTTCTGTACTCCCTTGCCGTACTTGAGGCCGTTGGTGTTGGTCCACGTCAAGAAGGTGATGACAACCAGTGCGACGAGTTGAGCTGTGGAAAGGGAAACTGCATAGTGTGGCAGGATGTGGATGGGACGAATGATGTAGTTGTTCTCCGCGACTTGCGGCCACAGCACTCCCAGATACCGCGAGAACCCCACGGATGACGCAGCGATTGTCCCCGTCTGGATCACGAGAAATAGCGTCCAGCCGTATAGGAATCCCCAGAGTGGCGAGTAGGCCTCCCGAAGATAGACGTATTGGCCTCCAGCCCGCGGCATCATGGCGGCCAATTCTCCATAAGACAATGCCGCCGCCAGGGTCAGCACACCGGCAATGATCCACGACAGCAGCAACCAACCGGTGCTCCCGACCTCTCTTGCCATTTCTCCGGCCACGATGAAGATCCCGGATCCGATCATCGAGCCTGCCACAATCATGGTCGAATCAAAGAGCCCAAGGCTTCGATTCAGTTCACGTGGCTGAACGTTCGGATGGGAATCACTCGTTTCATTGTTCACAGCGGTACCGTCAGCAGATGTACTCAAGTCTGTCCCCCGGAGAGGCTGAATGTATCATGGGGCAAACTTTCAAAGGGCTGGGTGTGGCGATTACTGGGCCGCTGAGAATTCCAAGTGGAACTCACAAGGGCAGGAAGATTCTGGGCGAAAGCGCTTACCGATAGGACGCATCCTGAGAATCCGATTTTTTTAATCGGTCAGGTTGTGCCCATCAAGCCCTGATGGGGCTCGATTGCGGAAGTCCAACGCGATCGACAACCTGGATAAAATCGGGCCAGCGGCGGAGCGAATCGAATCGTGGATCCTGCGTGAGGGTAAAGATCTTCATGTTCCGTTCCTGACAAGCCCGGTTGAGCCATTCGATCGTCTGATTGGTTTCTCCCAGCGCGGCATACACAGCGGCCATGTCGTAGGACGGCATGGCGCTCAAGCAATTCCGTTTGAGTGCGTTCAAAATCTCGCGGGCAATCGATGTTTTCCCGGCAACTGCGTGGGTATGAGCTTTCATTGCCTGCACACAGTTGCTGCCGCCCGCCAGTCCGAGAGTCGCTTCAAATTCGCGCAGTGCTCCCTTAAAGTCACCCTTTTGTTCGAGCGCCTGAGCCATGTACATATGCGCCCAGACGAAGTGAGGGTCCAACTCCAGCGCACTCTGGTAATGCTTGATTGCATCGTCGAACTGGTGCGCGAGATGGGACGTCACTCCCGCCCAAACCAGGGTTATAATCGAAACCGGGTCAATCTCCAGCGCGTGCATGATCGCGATGTGTGCAGCTTCATGCTGCCCTCTGGCGGTGAGCAGATTGGCGTACCAGTGGTAACCCAGAGCGTAACCCGGATTGCATTCGATCGATCGCCGATACTCGTGATCTGCGCCACACCAGTCGCGGTCGAAGTGGAGAAGCACATCCGCAAGTGAAGTGTGCGCCTCGGCAAGATTCGGATCAAGCTCGATGGCTTTCTGCGCGGCGCGACGCGCCGATGGCATGGCTTCCGAGGGCGGAACGATCTCGTAGAACGCCAGCAACGTCAGGGCGTCGGCCAGCCCAGAATAAGATAGGGGGAACTGAGGATCTTCTCGAATAGCAGCTTCGAAACATTGCAGGGCTTTCCGCAAACCCACTTCGTTGCGTTGGTTCCAGAAGTAACGACCTCTAAGGTACGTCTCACGAGCCCCCGTTTTTTCCCAGTGCGCACCGCCTGGATGAAGTTTTGGGAGCGAACAAATCTTCAGCCAAAGACATTGTGCGATCTGCTCTGCGACACTGCTTGGTATCTCGTCAAGATCGTTCGGCTGGCAACGGTATTCATGGGACCAGACCAGAGACTCAGTACTAGCAACCACAAGTGAGGCGTCCACCAACATGCCGTCGCCGTCGTCCTCAACATTTTCTTTCAACAGATAGTCGACACCACCGGAAGGGAGTCCGGGAGTATCGGCTTCCTCCGAGGTGGGAAGCTCCGCCCTGACTATGCGCAGCTGCGACGGACTCAACTTCTCCAGGGCTGCAACGGTCTTGGCAATGACCAATTCGCTAAGTTGCTGCTTGCGCGTATTCGCGATTGTACTGGCCGGAGGACGCACGCCAATGGTGATGCGATTTTCGGCCTCCTTTGGTGAGCTCCCAGTCCCGCGGCTGCCTTGCTTTTGCGAGGCTTGGCACTTCCAGCGCTCCAACTCGGAGCGAAAAGCAAAAACGCTCCCCATTTGCTTGTGAAAGTGGCGATGAATAGGCAGCCCCTCGTTCTTCTCCCAGAGCTGGACAGTGCGAATATCACGCCGAAAGTAGCTAGCGATTTCCTTCCATGAATCCAGTTGGTCGGGGCCGGCCCACTCACCAGAAGGATCGGGAGCCGAACTGATCGGGATAGACCTGTTGATCATGAGTACTGGCGCAAGTTTAGCCCACGAGATCCTGAGATTCACCTGCGGAAACTGGCGCCGAATCAGGGCACGCAATAGCGGCCAAGAAAGCCAGAGCCGAGCGACAGCAAGCGTACACCGAGGCAAACACTCGATGCAAGCTGCCGTCGGAATGGCCAGATGTATTGCGGGTGGTCCGCCGTCGAGAGGTTCGTTTCGCACTATTTCGCTTGTTGCCCTGAGCGAGCCTGATTTACACCTAAACGCAACTTGCAGTTCCCTGCGCCTTGGTCGGCAGACCAAAGGCAAGGCCGCTCTCGGGAAAATTGATCCCTGCGGTCCACAGAAAGAGGAGCCAGTGCCTGGAGCAGAAGGCCCGAAGTCGTTGCAACAACCCTGGTTTGACTACACCGATAGTCATCAGTTCATGGAGAGAGTACGCACCGGGATGCCGCCGCTCATAATTTGCGTGGCTTGCAATGGAGGGATCCAGGGCAAGGAAGCCAGCGGCGTTATACCCGAAACAGCGGATGAGATCGCGGATTCTGTCCAGGCTGCATACGAGGCCGGTGCGGCAATGGTTCATATCCACGCGCGCGATCCGAAGGATCTGACACAAGCTGCCCGAGAGACCGATATATGGCTCGAGGTCCTACGAAAAGTTCGGCAATCGTGTCCCGAAATCATCATCAATGCGACCACCGGAGCCAGCCCAGCCATGACCATGGAAGAGCGAGCCTCATCTTTAGCCGCTGGTCCGGAATTGGCGTCGCTTAATCTGGCGCCCGACATGAGCAGGTTCAAGCTAAAGGAACGGCGTGCCCCTCTGAAGTTTCCCCGTCCGGCTCTCGAGATCGATGAATGCACTCCCTACACCTACGGTCAGATTCACCAATTCGCCGCAGAGATGAAACAACGCGGAATCAAACCGGAGTTAGAGGTCTACCATCCCGGATGCGCCTGGGTGGTCGATTACCTGATCGAAAACGACCTGCTGGAGAGGCCGTATTGGATTCAGACGGTGATGGGATATCAAACCGGCAGTTTCCCAACCGTCAGCAATATTCTCGAACTACTTCGTGAATTTCCATGCGGCGCCCTGTGGTTGTGCTCTGCGATCGGTGCCTTTCAACTCCCGCTGACCACCCTCGCTATTCTCATGGGTGGCCATGTTCGTGTCGGACTCGAAGACAACGTCTACTATGCGAGGGGACGCAAAGCCACCGGCAACGCCGAACTAGTTCAACGAACCGTGCGCATCGCACATGAACTCAACCGGCCAGTCGCGACCCCGTCTCAGGCCCGGCAGATGTTGGGATTGCGCACCGAACCGAGCCAGTATTGAGAAGAGGCGGTGCTCAGTTAGCGATGGGTGAACCTCCAGGGACGGAGATAATAAGGAGGAAAAATTCGGCCACACTATCCCTCCTTTAGCATTATGATATGATGTTTCGCAATGTTCCTGATTTCACTTTTGCTTCTCGCTGCAGCGTCGTCTCCAGCAACTCTCCCTCCGGGCAAGGGCAAGGCCATCGTTCAGCGCACCTGTGTTTCCTGTCATGCGCTGAAAGTGGTGACGACGAAACGAGCGACGAAGGAACAATGGTCTGCTGTGATCAATTTGATGCTCTCGAAAGGAGCCGATCTCGACGACGATGAAGTGGACGTCGTTGTGGATTATCTCGCAAAGAATTTTGGCCCAACCAAAGCGTCCGCGGGTGGCGAGAAGAAGCATAACCTGGTTGGTTCCGTGAATGCTAAGGTTACGGCTTCCCGATTCTGACCTAACTTCGGTGTCATACCGACAGAGCACGTGTAGGCAAACCAAAATTGTCTACTCGTGCCTTTGGGCGTCACGTACGCAATGCAATGTGAATGGAGCTTCTGATTGGCGGTCATCTTGAGCTCATGACTGACTCCACGATCGCGATTCGGCCTACGCACACCCGCCATATTGTGCTCGCCCTGATTGTGGGCGCGTACATGATCACGTACATGGACCGCGTAAACATCGCGTCGGCTGTGCCGGTGATCCAAAAAGATCTCGGCTTCTCGATGATCACGATTGGGTGGATCTTTGCATCTTTCCGGTGGGGCTATGCTCTTTTTCAGATTCCCGGCGGATGGCTGGGGGATCGCATCGGCGGACGCCGTGCGCTATCGCTGGTAGTCGTGTGGTGGTCCGTATTTACGTCGCTCACGGCATTCTCGTGGAACGCGCTGTCCATGGGATTGTGCCGATTCTTTTTCGGGATGGGCGAAGCTGGCGCCTTCCCTATTGCAACGAGATCCCTATCGCGATGGATGCTGCCGACGGAGCGAGGCTTTGCTCAGGGAATTACGCACGCCTTCTCGCGAGTGGGCGCTGCCCTCACCCCGGCCCTCGTCGTGATGATGATGATGCGGTTTGGATGGCGCGCACCGTTCTTCGTATTCGGCTTCATCGGCCTCATCTGGTCGGCCGTATGGTATTGGTACTACCGCGATACGCCGGCCGAACACTCCAGGATCAATGCGCCCGAGAGGCGACTGATCGAAGATGCGATCGGCATCTCTGTTCCGAGGACGCCCTCCGTGCCATGGCTGCGCATTCTCAGCAGCCCCTCTTTGTGGACACTCTCCCTGATGTATTTCTGTTATGGATACAGCATTGACGTATATCTCGATTGGTTTCCTAAGTATCTGAACGAGCACCGTGGATTCAATCTAGTGCAGATGGGCTTCTACGCCAGCCTGCCCCTGTTGGCAGGGGCGGCTGGTGATGTTCTGGGGGGGGCAGTGTCGGACCGTTGCGCCAAACGCTTTGGAAATCTCAAGCTCGCGCGTCGCGCGGTTGCCCTGACTGGCTTTCTGCTCGCAGCCGTCTTCATCGTGCCGGCTACTTTCACGACCAACTCCACCGCGTCGGTGGTATATTCCTGCGGCTCGGTCTTCGGTCTGGAGGTGACCGTCGGTGTGGCTTGGGCAATCCCTTTGGATATAGGCGGAGATTACGCTGGCTCGATTGCTTCCGTGATGAATACGTTCGGCAACCTGGGCAGCGCGATCTCGCCCGTGCTGCTGGCTTACCTGGTTGGCATGTATGGATGGAACACTCCGTTTCTTGTTTGTGCTGGACTTTGTCTAGCTGGTGCACTGTTGAGTTTGGGGGTTAATGCCGACAAGCAAATTACGTGGGATTGCGCGGCGCCAGTGGAAATCGGAGCTTAACTGATATCGACTTCGTTTTCCACCGAGAAGGACGCTGCGATTTTGACCACAACTTTCGCACCTTGCACGTGATTACTTTATGACCAACACCTTGCATCGCTATGGCAACGCAGAGAGTTTTTACGATGACTATGTCATCTTTGCGAGTCCCAGCAATGGGAAAAACGACCAGAATAGTATCCCCAAGCTGAAGAAGTTTCTGGAGATGGCATTGTTATTCAAGCCTGTAAACATAGGAGACCCTTCGCATGGAGGAGCGCTTCGCCCTTCGAAGCACGAGTCTGTGGGCTCGCACTGGCATCGCGACGTGCAACCAAAACTGCGCGCCGTCATCGACGGAATTGATGAGCCGGCTTCGGTTGCGGCGGTCTTCGACAATCAGGCGGCAGCCGCTGATTTTCTTAAAGCCTTAAAGGAAGCGGATCTAGGCTTGTGCATCAACCTTTCCACATCCATCGACGGCGCCCGTCGTTGTGCGAAGTTCGCGGGAATTGCTCCACACAGCATCGGTTATTCTCTGGGGTTTGAAGCCAACACCGAGAAAATGCCCAACACCCAGGTACTGGCCCTGACCACGATGTGTGGCCATGGCATGATTTCAAGCAGCTTAGGAAAGAAGATGATTGACTGGGTGAAAGAGAATCGGCGCTCTCCGGAGGAGGCCGTCACCTATCTGACCCGCTTCTGTTCTTGCGGAGTCTTCAACCCTGCTCGCGCCCGGCGCATTCTCGAAGATTCGCGAAAGAAGATGGAATAAGAGAGCAGGTAGTTGCACAGCAAACAAGACAGAATGGACCTTCCTGACCCTGCTCCCGCTTGTGATTCTTCTGCCGTACCTGATCCTTCCTGCGTCCTCGAACTTATTGAGGCTTTCCGACGTTCGAAGGTAATGTTCACCGCTACGTCGTTAGGCATTTTTGATCTGCTGGAACTTGCCCCGGCCAATCTCAATGCCATAGCCGCAAAACTCAACGTGAAATCCGAACCACTCCAGAGACTGCTGGATGCCTGCGTCGGTCTCGGGCTCTTACATCGCATCGGAACATCGTATGCGAACGACGCTGTGGCCAGTACTTACTTGTGCCGGACCAGCGAGCGAACACTGACCGGTTACATTCTGTACTCGGATGATGTTCTTTTCCGCCTGTGGTCCCACCTCGAAGATGCTATACGTGAGGGCACGCCTCGCTGGACACAAACATTCGGCAAGCCAGGCGGAATCTTCGATCACTTTTTTCGCACGGAAGAGGCAAAGCAGACCTTCATTCGCGGGATGCATGGGCTTGGGCTGTTGAGCTCGCCCAAAGTGGTGGATGCTTTCGACCTTTCGAGTTTTCGCCGAATGGTGGATTTAGGGGGCGCGTCTGGTCATTTGGCGATCGCTGCGTGCGAGCGCTATCCCGATCTTCGCGGGGTCGTTTTCGATCTGTCTCAGGTGATCGGAACAGCTCAAGAGCAAGCTCGTCGATCCAGTGTCGTATCGCGGATAGACGTGATGGCTGGCGACTTCTTTCAAGATGAATTGCCGGCGGCGGATTTGTTCGCGATGAGCCGCATTCTGCACGATTGGCCGGAGGACAAAATTGGCCTCCTGCTCGCAAAGATCCATAAGCGGTTGCCCGAGGGCGGCGGCGTTCTGATTGCTGAGAAATTGCTTCGCGAAGATCTGGCGGGACCTATCTCAGCGCAACTGCAATCCCTGAATATGCTGGTGTGCACGGAAGGAAAAGAGCGTACCCTCGGCGAGTATCGCCAGCTCCTCGAGAATGCCGGCTTCGGCGACGTGCAAGGCCGTATTACTGGAAGTACACTCGACGCCATATTCGCCATCAAGCAAATTACCTAGACTTGGGGGAGCAACGATTCTTGTTGCATCGGAAAGCCGCGACGCGAGCAGAGATGGCAACGATGCTATAGTTACGGACAGGAAGAGCCCTCGGATCGTTCTCAGCTCTGGAGGTATTTGCCTGATCCGCAGACAGACGATCACCGCCCAAGTAATCAATTACATTCTCGACTTGATCCGCAAGGGCCACGTAAAGCCCGGAGAGCGCTTGCCAACCGAAAAGCAACTGACCGAGGAGCTTTCTGTAAGTCGCACGTGCGTGCGCGAGGCGATCAAATCTCTGGAATCACTTCAGCTCATCACTGTTCGGCCCAAGATTGGTGCAGTGGTTCTTGAGCCTTCTGCGGGCGCTCTCATCAACGCCGAGTATCTTTCCACGTCTGCCTTCTTGCAACAGGCAGATTCCCTGATCGAGTTTCGAAAAGTGCTAGAGCTAGGATTGGTAGCTCTGGCGGCCGAGAAAGCTACCGAAGCCGACTGGAAGGCGATCCGACGGGTGTTGGCAGAGCAGGAAGCTGCGCTTGCAATGGACCGCAGCACTCCTCACGGAGATTTACTTTTCCATGAAGCGATTGGCGAGGTGAACATTAAGTTTCACAAGGCAGTAGCGGAGGCCACCAGAAATCCTCTCGCGAGCATGGTCCTGCAAGCGATTTCCGGTCCCCTGATCGAAGTGAGCCGCCGCACCAATGAAATGCCGGGTGTGCCCGAAGCTGGATTACGTCAGCACTGGGCGATCTACCGAGCCATCCGCGAAAACAATCCGGAGAAAGCACAGCGGGCGATGCGCGCGCACTTGGAAGCCGCAGAACGCAACGCTCACAACCTTCGAACATCGGACGCGGCAGTCTCATCGCCGCCGGTAACCCAATCTGCGTCTGCAAAGCGCGAAGATTCCGCCTGAGTCACGCGCGTGGCGCTGCCCGGGACATTTCTGTTTCGGTCCTACTTGTTTGTGTCGGCCTCTGAGTGCTGAGGCCTAGGTGCCCACGCCTTGTGCCGAAGATCAGTTGGTATCGACCTTTACAACCGTGTAGGTGAACTTCGTGCCAGACTTGATCTTTAACTGGTGAGGTACTTTGGCCGGGATGTGCACAATGTCGCCCGGACCCAATTGTTTCGTTTCTCCTCCCTCAATCGACGAACCTCGCACTTCATGCGGTTTAACCGTTTTCGGGTCGACCATCGTCCCCCCAACGATCAGCGTAGCTTCACCTTCATCAACCACCATAATGTCCGTCTGAGTTTCGTGGAGCTCTGCACTGCCGTCGCCTTCGCGATGCGAGATCCCGATCAAATGGTTTCCATATGTACCCAAAGACTGCCACGCAAATTTCTGGTCGTCGATTTTCCCGGCGAGTTCACTCCCAGATTTCATGACTACAGAACCCTTCCAAAGGCCGAAACCCTCCGGATCAGCAGCCCACAGCCAGCTGGTGAAGGCGAAAAACGCTGCCAGAACCCAAGTTCTTCTCATTCCGATCTCCCTTCGAAACAAACTTTCGCGCTACGCGACAATTCTTGTTATAGTCTTATCATAGTACTTGTCGAAGGAAATGCCTTCCACGAAAAAGACACTCCGGGCTGCTGGTGTGGTGGCGGGAGTCGTTCTCTTCCTTACTACATGCAATTTTGGCGCTGCCGAGACTGGGTCGAATGCGGGTGTTCAAGCGTGGTTGGGCGCCCGCATTATCGACGGCACCGGGAAGCCGGCGATCGAGAATGCCACGCTGATCATTCGAAATGGCCGGATCTCCGACGTAGGCAAGGGTGTCAAAATTCCGGTTGGGGCGGAGCGGATCGATGCCACCGGTAAGACGATTATTCCTGGCCTGATCAACGCACATGGCCACCTCAACAGGGAGGATCAGCTCGGAATCTACCTCCGCGACGGCATTACCACCGTTCTGAGCCTGGGCGGGGATAAAGAGTTCGGGCTAAGGGATTTTTGCGCCAAGGCTACTCCCGGAACGGCGCCGCGGTTGTACGTCGCCGGACCGATACAGGATTCCACAGCGATTCCAGGAGCTGTGGCGGTTACGTCCCCGGAACAGGCGCGCAAGAGCGTCGACGAACTCGTATCGAAGAAGCCCGACATCATCAAACTGCGGGTTGATGATTTTCGCGGTGCACGTCCAAAAATGAGCCCGGACGTCTATGAGGCCGTGATTGATGAAGCGCACAAGCGCGGTTTTCGCACGGCTGCGCATATCGTGTATCTGGACGATGCCAAAGGTGTGCTGCGGGCCGGAGTCGACTACATCGCGCACAGCGTTCGCGACCGCGATATAGACGCGGAATTCATCGCGCTGATGAAGAAGAACAATGCCTCGTACTCGCCAACTCTCACCCGCGAGTTGGCTGTCTTCACGTACGCCGAAACGCCCTCATTCTTTACTGATCCCTTCTTTCTCAAGGAAGCCGATCCCACGGAAATCGCGGCAATGAAGGACTCCAAGCGGCAGGAAACGATGAAACTCGATCCCGCTGCCCTCTGGTACAAGGAGCACATGGAAGTCGCGATGCGCAATTTGAAAAACCTTTCGGATGCTGGCATCAACGTCGTGATGGGAACGGACAGTGGCGGCGGCCCTGGCCGCTTCCAAGGCTATTTCGAGCATCTTGAGCTGGAATACGAGACCAAGGCAGGCCTTACTCCGATGCAGGCGTTGGTGTCTGCCACGAGCGGCGCCGCTAAAGTGATCAACATCAGCCAAGAGGTCGGCACACTGGAAAGAGGAAAGTTGGCAGACTTCGTGGTGCTAACGGCGAACCCCCTGGACGACATTAAGAACACCCGAGCGATCGACTCGGTCTGGATCGGCGGGGTGCGCGTGCCGACCAAGAAGTAGCTCCAGAACTTGTTGAATGAATCGTGAATGCTCTGGCTCGTCGGCGTAATTTCTAGGACCACAATGCGACTCTGTTTGTGCCTGAGCTTCAGCTTGTGCCTTGCCGCTAGCCTCTCGCGGGCGCAGGACTACCCGAAGGCCGAGATTTCGAATGGATTGATTCACGCCGAACTGATGCTGCCCGACCCGCAGAGCGGTTCCTATCGCGGCACGCGGTTCGACTGGTCGGGCGTCATTTCCAGCCTGCAATACGAAGGGCATGAGTATTTCGGACGCTGGTACGAGCATCACGATCCCAAGATTCACGATGCGATCACAGGTCCAGTCGAAGCTTTTCAAACGAATGACAAAGGTCTGGGGTACGACGAGGCGAAGGCCGGCGGGACGTTTGTGCGGATTGGGATCGGTACGTTACGCAAACCTGATGAGAAAGACTATCGCCCTTACGACACCTACGAGATTGTTGACCCCGGGGAGTGGACGATCCGAAAACATAAAGACCGGATCGAGTTCAGGCAAAAACTGACGTCTGAACAGGGATACGCGTACATCTATCGCAAGACCGTGCGACTCGTAAAAGGCAAGCCACAACTCCTCATAGAACACTCGCTAAAAAACATCGGCACTAAAACGATCGAGACCAACCAATACAACCACAACTTCTTTGTGATAGATCACGAGAGGGTAGGCCCCGACGTCGTGGTCAAGTTTCTGTTCACTCCAAACCCGGTTCGAGGATTTAAAGATCGTGCGGAAGTGCGCGGTCATGAAATTGTGTTTCCCCACGAACTGCAGGGCAAGAACGGTGTCTTTTCTGAGTTGGAAGGAACCGGCACCGGTGTGAAAGATTACGACTTTCGCATTGAGAACCTGAAGGCCGGGGCCGGAGTTCGATTCACCAGCGACTACCCGCTCCAGAAAGTGAATTTCTGGGCCATCAGCACGGTGGCCGTCGCGGAGCCCTACATCGAATTGAAGATCGATCCGGGCAAGGGGTCGCACTGGACGATCACCTACGACTTTTACACGATGCCGCCGGCAGCTGCCAGATGAACGCAAGACTCTGCGCTGTTGTCGTCGCTGCCGTGCTGATCTTCTCGCCTGACATCATGCGCAGCCAGGCGCACTCGACGGATACAAAGCCGTCAGGAACAAAATTATCTGTGGACTGGCCTGTGTACGGTGGCCAGGCCGCTGGTGATCATTACTCCAACCTTTCTCAAATCAACCGCACGAACGTAAGTAAGCTTCGGGTCGCTTGGAAGTTTGATGGCGGAGAGGCGGGTGGACTTGAGACCAGTCCGATTATCGTCGGTCGCGTTTTATACGCTTATACGGCAACCCAAAAAGTGATTGCTCTTGACGCGGCTACGGGCAACCTGATCTGGAAGTTCGACTCGGGAATCGTGGGCAAGAACCCGGTACGGGGCCTGTCGTATTGGACGGATGGTAAGGAAGCACGCATCCTGGCCCCGGTAACGAACTTTTTGTACGCGCTGAATGCGCGAACGGGCAAACCGATTCCGGAGTTTGGGGCAGGCGGAAGGATCGACCTCCGAAAAGACTTGCGCGGTGACTACCAGACAGTCTCAATCGCGATGACCAGCCCTGGGATCGTCTATAAAGATTTGATCATCGTCGGCGGTCGCAACCCTGAAACTCATCCGGCACCCCCTGGTGACATTCGAGCCTTCGATGTTCGCACCGGAGCCCTGCGCTGGAGATTTCATACCATTCCGCATCCGGGCGAGTTCGGATACGAAACCTGGCCGAAAGACGCCTGGCAGACCGCAGGTGCCGCGAATAACTGGGCAGGAATGGCCCTTGATGCGGAGCGCGGCATTGTGTACGTCCCTACCGGTTCACCGGTTTTCGATTTCTACGGTGCAGATCGAGTTGGCGACGATCTTTTTGCCGACACCCTGCTTGCGCTCGATGCAGAAACCGGGAAGCGCCTCTGGCACTTCCAGGGTGTGCATCATGACATCTGGGACCGCGACTTCCCCTCGCCTCCGGCACTCGTTACAGTAAATCGCGATGGCCATCGCGTGGATGCGGTGGCGCAAACCACCAAGCAGGGCTTTCTCTTCCTCTTTGATCGAAGCAACGGCACGCCTCTCTTTCCCATTGAGGAGCGCGCATATCCTGCGAGCCAGATCCCGGGAGAAGTGACCGCGCCGACTCAACCCGTTCCGATCCTGCCGGAGCCCTTCGCTCGTCAGCGTCTGACGGAAGACTTGCTGACCCAGCGCACACCCGTTGCCCATGCCTGGGCTGTGCAGGAGTTCGGCACCTATCTCAGTGGGGGTCAATTTGTGCCGACTGCACTCGATCGAGAGACGGTTGTCTTCCCATGTTTCCTAGGCGGAGCGGAATGGGGCGGGCCGGCGGTGGACCCGACGCGGGGAGTGATTTACATCAATTCAAATGAGTGGGCATGCGTTGTCGCATTGACAGAAAACAAGCCGGCGCGGAGCACTGGCGAGAGGACCTATCATAATCAGTGCAGCGTCTGTCATAACGACGACAGAAAAGGATCCCCGCCCACGTATCCATCCTTAATTGACATTGAGAAACGGCTATCGCGAGCGCAGATCGAAACGACGATCCTGCAAGGGAAAGGACGCATGCCGGCTTTCCCAAATGTTCAAGCCGAGTATTTGAAATCGCTGATTGAGTATATCGAGAAAGCTGCCGAGACCAGCCCGATACCTGCGCAAGGCAAGGAGGAAGAAAAGCTTGCGGTCGCGACTCCTCAGAAAGACTCACAAAGTAGCGCGCCTTCAAAAGAGGTTAACTCTGGCCCGGATGTGTACGAAGACAAATGTGCGATCTGTCATGGTGACCAGCGGGAGGGCAAGCCACCAAGGTTCCCGACTTTGGTGAATGTTGCCCAGCGGCTATCGACTCAACAGATCCAGGACAGGATTCATCAAGGCAAAGGCCTCATGCCCGGCTTTCCGGACCTGGCGGGCAAAGAACTGGACGGCCTGATCACTTATCTGGCAACAGCGCAATCCGCGATCGATCCGGACCCAGATCATGATGCCATTTACTCGAGCACCGCTGAAGGTGCGCCGATGAAATACCGCATCACCGGATCGAAGGACTTCCTCGATCCCAACGGCTACCCTGCGATCATGCCGCCCTGGGGCACCCTGAACGCAATCGACCTGAATACCGGGAAATATCTTTGGAAGATTCCGTTGGGGGAGTATCCAGCGCTTGCGTCCAAGGGCATAACCAACACTGGTTCAGAGAACTATGGCGGCCCAATCGTGACGGCAGGTGATGTGCTTTTCATTGGCGCAACGGTTTATGACAAGAAGTTTCGAGCCTTCGATAGTCTTAGTGGTCAATTGCTGTGGGAAACGGTTCTCCCATTCTCCGCGATCGCGACGCCTGCAACGTACATGATCGATGGGAAGCAGTACGTGGTTGTCAGCAGCGGTGGCGGGAAAGATCCAAAATCGCCCACGGGCAGTGTCTATATCGCTTTCTCGCTGCCGTAGTTAAGTTCGGTTTTTCTGCTCCACTGGCCCTGCATCGTTGAAAGGATGTGAGCGCGTGACAAGAAACGACAGAGTAAAAGTCGGAATCATCGGATCGCAATTTCAAGCTGACATTCATGCCACGTCTTTTCAAATCGCGGCGGAGGAGGCAGAAGTCGTTGCCGTATCTTCTCCCACGCCGGGCAACGCCGCCGCGTTCGCCAAGAAATTCAACATCCCACGCGTGTTTACGGACTACCGCGAGATGCTGAAAGAAGAAGATATCGAGATGGTGACGATCGCCGCTCCGAACAGCCTGCATGCGCAAATGGCCAAAGACTGCGCTGCCGCAGGCAAACACATCGTTTGCGAAAAGCCTCTGGCAATGACCGTCGCCGAGGGAGAAGAAATGATCGCTACGGCAAAGCGACACGGTGTTCTGTTGATGTACGGCGAAGAACTCGTTTTCACTCCGAAATATCGGAAGGCGAAAGAAATGGCCGACTCGGGCGCCTTCGGCCAGATCCATCTCATAAAGCAGAGCGAGAAACATTTTGGTCCGCACAGCCCATGGTTCTGGGACGTAACCCTCTCTGGCGGCGGAGCCTTCATGGATCTTGGGTGTCATGGCATCGCATTCTGTTACTGGTTTCTAGGCCGCCCAGCGATGAAATCGATCTATTGCCAGATGGGCACCTACGTCCATAGTGCCAAGACACAAGCCGAAGATGAGGCGCTCTGTATCCTTGAATTTGAGAATGGCGTAGTCGCGCTGATCGAGAACAGTTGGGCCCGTCGAGGAGGCATGGACGATCGCATCGAGGTCTATGGCGAGGCGGGAGTAACCTACGCCAACCTCCATATGGGGAACGCCCTCCCCACATATAGCGAAAACGGGTATGGTTATGCCGTCGAAAAGGCTCCTACGACAAAAGGGTGGACGTATCCGGTATATGAGGAACTCTGGAACTATGGCACTCCGCAAGAGTTGAGCCACTTTGCCCGCTGCGCCCGCGGAAAGCAAACTCCACAAATCACCGGAGAAGATGGCTTAGTAGTGCTGCGCGCACTTTGTGCGGGCTACGCTTCTGCCGGCGAAGGGCGAAAGATTGCGTTACCGTTCGAGGCTCCCGCCGTGGAAAAGCCTATCGATCTCTGGCTGAACGGTTCGGCAGGACGGGATCCAGCGAAAAAAACCTAAACCGTGCTTTCCGCAGTAGTCTTCTTTAAGCGGATGGTAGCGTTCGTAATCAGCGGTTTTGCCCAAAAACCGACGCTGAGCACAAAACCAAACGTAATGTAGAGGAAGAGCATCCCCGTGCGAAGTCCGGCGTAGTCGCCGATTCTCCCGATGATGACGGGAATAATGGCGCCGCCAATAATCGCGGTGCTCAGAATGCCTGAGAACGAACCGTGGTACTCACTCACGGAATTCAGCGCGAGCGACACGACAATTGGCCAGAGCACGGACGTAAACAAGCCGACTGCAGGAAACGCGATCAAGGACACGTTTCCACTCCCAAATAGCGCAGCCGACAAGCAGAGTAAGGCTCCCGCCGCAGCGCCGATCAGTACGTTCCGGCTGTCGAATATTTTGAGCAGCAACATTCCCACCAGGCAGCCGGCAGTCAAGAGTCCCCAGAACCAGGAGACGGCCGACGCACCTGTCGTATGCGGATCAAATCCATGGTATTGATATAAAAAATTCGAAAGCCAATCAGCAGTTCCCTGCTCACATCCGATATAAGCAAACATCGCAAGGAAATACATCCACACTACTTTCTTCCGCGCGAGGCTGCGATACATATCCCAGGAGCCAGCACTCTCGTCCGCAGTGTGCTCGACACGAGGAAACTGCGAAAAAAGCAGAACGACGACCATCGCCAGCGCACAGAAGGTAAAAATCCAGTAAATGGAAGCCCACGGGAGTTCTGCAGGCGTAAGCCTATGCAGAATACGCAAGAGAGCATTCCGTTCGGAGTTTTCTTTCAGATTCAACACGAGGTACGAATAGATCCGAGGACTTATGAATGAAGCACTACCGAACACCAGCTGTGCCAACGCCGAATTAAAAGCATAATGCTCTTCGCCGCCTGCGACCCGTAACAAGGGATTTACCGCCACTTGGAGCGTGGCCATGCCTGCGCCAATCACAAACAACGAAAATACGGCGACACGATATTGCGGGAACAGGGCAAAACTCAGGGCGCCTAGCGTAGCCGCCACGAAAGCCCAGATCATGACGCGCTTCTCCTTGAACCGTTCGACCAGGAAACCGGCCGGAACCGAGACGCCATAGGCAATGAAGAAAGAGAAAGCGAGAAAGCCGGCAGCCGTCAGGCTTACATGAAAGCTGCTGATAATGTCGGGCACGATTGGTCCGAGAATATTGGTCAGGAGAGACATTACGAAGAAAGTCAGGAAAACTAACCCAGCGATATATCTGCTTCTTGCCATAGTTAGGCCGAGGCGGTCAAAGATTCGCGACTAAGTCAACAGCTGGTTTTCAAACCGATGATGCCAAACCATCGCCGCACCGATTAGGTTCGCATGCTCGCCGAGAGAGGCCATCAGCAACTCCGTCTTTTCAAAAGGGACGAAGCGGCAGCCCTCGCGAATCGTCTCGCGAATGCCGTCGAGGAAGAGGGCGGAACTCTTCATGACACTTCCGCTGAGTACAATGGCGTCGGGCGTAAATAAGTTGATGAGGTTGGCCAGACCAAGGCCCAGATACGTGGCCTCACGCCGTACGGCCGATAGCGCGAATTCGTCCCCCTCCGCTGCAAGCTCGCAGATCCGTTTGGCAGTAATGCCCTTGCGCTCAGGATAGTCCGGTGGTGCTTCGGCTTGGAACCAACTGGCCATCGCCGGACCGGCAGCCAGCGATTCCCAACATCCTCGGAAGCCGCAAGAACAAAGGGGACCTGAGGGATCAAGAACCTGGTGCCCAAGCTCTGGATGGGATTGATCCACGCCACGATAGAGCCTTCCGTCCAGGATAATTCCGCCGCCGATGCCGGTGCCAATGGTTATAAAGATAAGTCTCGCCTTGCTCTCTCCAGCCCCCCATCCAGCTTCGCCCAGGGCGCCAGCATCAGCGTCGTTTTCTATTGCTACCGGGACTTTGAAGATCCGAGCCAAATCAGTTACGAGATTTCTCCCGCGCCACTTCGGAAGGAAGTCAATATCGCCGAATTCCCCGCTGAAAGGATGCACCGGCCCGGTTGATCCAATACCGATACCGGACATCTCCATGCCGCTGGACTGCGCGCAACCATGTAGCATGCCCGTAATAAGCTCGAGTCCGCGAGAATACTCACAATCCTGGCCCGTCCAGGATTGGCTGGTGGACAATACTCTTCCCTGATCATCGACCGCGCCGACGCCTACCTTGGTTCCACCGATGTCCACCGCCCCAACAATCATCAGCGCCCAGCGACCTTCTTCCCCAATAATCCGCTCTCGTCTTCTACAATGTAGGAGCAGATATTGAACGAATCGGGATCAACTCCGGAAAGTCGTGCCAACGATTCGGCCGCGAGCTGTGCCGGGATGATATCAATCAAAAATTGCCAGTTCGCCGGAACCTCAGGAAGTTGAAACACCAAGTCAGCGGCATCCTCGCGTAGGCGTTGACCGATCAGCATGACGGAAGCACCCAGCTGACGCAAGTCGCGAGCAACCACCAAATCCTGTTCCCGCATGGATTCGCCATCGATCCAGATACCGAAGCGAGTTCCCTCCTTGGTCATCTCTTGCGGGCCGTGTCGAAAGGTGCTGGTTCCCATTGCGGTCGCCGGGGACTTCGCTCCCTCTTCCCAAAGGAGCCTGGCTTCATGACAACTTCCAATGCTGCAACCACGCGCTAGAAAATAATAAATCCCTGAGAGCTTGAGCCACGTGGTCTCTGCCAGTTGCTGATGCCAAGTCGAGAGAATACGCGATGTGTCTGCCAACGCATCCCACATTGACTGTACGAGATCGCTATCAAAGACCCCCGTCGTAACACTTGCCAGGGCGGCGGCGGCGATGGCGAGTGTCGAGTACGTGTTGACGGATATGCCGTGATCGAGCGTAGCAGGCACGATCAGCGGAATCGAAGCTTCGCGCGCCAGTGGTCCGTCTTCCGAATTGGTAATGCCGATCACCGTCGCGCCACAGTCGCGAGCCTTTGCAAGTAGCTTGACGATTTCGATACTTCGGCCGCTGCGCGAGATTACGGCGACGACCGCCCCAGGTGGAAGCGTGGAAAAGTGTAGCAACTCGGCTGCGTCCTGCAGGTACACGGCACGAGCGCCCAAATGAAAGAGCATGCTTGCGCTCAACGCTGCGTTCCAGCTGGCGCCGATACCAGTTAAATAGCTAGAGGGCGCGTTGCGAATTGCGTTTGCTGCTTCCTCCAATCGAACCCGGCCTGCGCCGCTCAGGAATTTAAGGGCGCCATGCATCTCATCGGGCTGCCGCAATATGTCCTGCAGGAAGCGAGTCATTGTCTTGCCGAGCGTCCGCAGATAACGGATTATTTCAGGTCTTTCCGAGCGACGGCCGCGTCAGCCTTCGGCAGGGGCAATATTTCCTTTGCCGAGACGTTCGCCGGAAACGCGAAATTGAAGAAGCAGACCATCATCTCATCGAAACTCTGCTGGCCCCAGATGACCGTCTTCGTCGGGTCCGGATTCTCTGGATTGTTAACCGAATTATCGAAGTGCGCGGTGCATTCGATTCTGGTCCCGGTGGGTAGTTTGATCGGCTCTGCCAGGTTGTACCAGAGTTGCCAGTGCCAGTTGTAGTGTGGAACATTCAAGATGGTTCGCGTCTCTCCGTTCGGGAACACCAACCGGTATTGCATGTCTTTGCCGCGCGTATGCATGTGGGGATGCATGCCCAGCAGAGTTACTTCATGGCGCACCGTGAACGACGAATCTACCTCGTAGTTTGGATCGCCAGGAGGAATCTTAAAGTTCTCGTTGACGGCCGTCAGCGTCATCACACGTTCTGTAGGCGGCTCTTTGGCAAAGACCAATCCAACACTCGACTGATCAGTCGTCACTTTACCTTCGGGCATATAGTGCACCTCCAGAACAATGTCGGAACCAGCCGGAACGAGCTTCGCCTGCCCATGTTCGAAAATGTCTGGAGGCTGGCCGGGGGCGTAGCCGACCAGCCAATCGCTCGGCACGTCATCGGGATCGGCTTTCTTGTCGGTCTTGGAGGGCGGCGCTTCGAAGAACATGCCCTTGGGCTGGTCTCTGAAGTAGTTCGATCCGGGTCTGCGGACATAGGCAACAATATGATGGACAACGGAGCGGTCTGACGGTGCCGCTTCTACAAACTGAACCCACTTATCTTCAGTGAAGCCTGTCGGAAGGATCACGTACTGATACTCGAGGACGCCGCTCTCTGGGATCGAAAATGGCTTCGGAAGCTGGAAGATGACATCCGGCTTAGGGATCGACCATCCTTCAACCCATTGCTTGGGAGGTGGCAGGTCTTCGGGATTTCCTTTCGGTGCACCCGCATTTGCCCATGCGACGATCGTATCGATTTCGCCCTGAGTGAGCGACCGGTTGTTCGCGAACTTCTCCGTGTGACCGTCCTCGAACCACGGCGGCATCTCGCGCTGCTGCACCATTTTCTTCATGGCTCGAGCCCACGGCCTGGCGTCTTCGTAGGTCAGCATCGAAAACGGAGCGCCTTCGCCCGGACGGTGGCAGGTCTGGCAATGTTGCTGCAAAATGGGCGCGACATCCTTCGAAAACGTAACCTTCGGGGAGGATGAAGTGGTGGTCGAAGCGCTCGAATTGTCGGCGGACGGGTCGGCATGATTTGCCATACCCGGCATCTGGCCCATCGCAAATACTGTCATGCAGAGTTGCAGAGCGAGAATCGAAACTAGTCGTTTCATCGTCGTTCAATTTTCCTCTCAGCGGCCAAGTAGTTCCCATGCAAAACCAAATCCACGTTGGCTCTTATAGAGGATAGGGATGCGATTCCTCGCATCCCCTTTAAGGTTCGCCGAAGCGATAATGCGACGGGGGGTTAGAAAAGGAACTTCGCACTGATCTGACCGACACGAGCAGGTGCGGTATTAGTGACCGTACCGAACTGGTTGCCGGTATTCGCATTGCCCACCACAGAGTTGGACAGAAAGTTGGCATGGTTGAAGACGTTGAACATCTCGAAGCGGACGTTGAACTGCGTGGCCTCGGTGATCTTCGTGTCTTTCTCCAGACCCAAGTCTGTGTTGATTGCGCCAGGCCCGCTGAAGAAGTACTGCTTCGCGCTGCCGGTGACGCCACACACTTCGTAGCCGCAGCTAAGGGTAGTAGCGAAGGCTGACGGGTCGAAGTAGTGATGCAAACCATCCACCTGACTCTGTATATGCGGATTTAGCTTGCGGATGGGGCCGACTTGGTTGGGATAGTCAAGCCCGAGGTTGGTGAGGGCAAAGTCGCCGCTGCTCTGCGTGCTCACCGGGGTTCCGGAATTGAACCGACTGATGCCCGTAATGTGCCAGCCGGTGGTAATCCGTCGTCCACCAAAAAGGCGAGCAAATGGAATGTCCCAATTGTAGCTAAACACCAGGTTATGCCGCATGTCGAATGTGGAATCGCCATAGTTGCGGGCCGGATCGCGAGGGTCGTACGCCGCAGAGTAGCTGTCCAACGAATGGGCATAAGTGTAGCTGACCAGAAAGGTCAGGTCCCGGGCACGACGCTCTGCCGAAATCTGCAACGAGTTGTAGTTCGAGTTTCCCGAGTTCTGCAGCCATGTTGCTTGGGCGAAGGCCACGACCGGGCCTCCATTGGAGTTTGTGTATTTCGGGCTGATGGTCTGGTTGTCGATCGCACCAACTAAGGTGCCATAGATAGTTTGGCCGCCTTGCGTATAGACGCCGCCTTCGCCACCAGGCCCGCAACCGGCGAGCGATTGACAGAGCGCCGCACTACCGTAGATCACGGGTACACCACGCTGAATGTGGTGGGCTTGGGTTCCCACGTAGGCCACGGTCAGGACGGTTGAGTTGTCGAGTTGGCGTTGAATGGAGACGTTGTAGTGGTCCGCCATTTGCGTCTTATTTTTGTTGTAGTAGCCGGGCACGTAAAGAGGCATGAGCGATCCAAACTGAAAGTTTGGAAACGGCCCGGGGCCTGACGGGAAGGTGAATGGGAAGTGCTGCCCTTGCGTAATTCCGTTGGCGCGAGTGATATAGGGGCTGGCGAACTCGGTGGGCTGGGGCGAAGCCCAGTAGAGGCCCCAGGGCGCATCGCCAATGATCCCGAAGTTGCCGTTATCTGCCGCTCCGAGGTAGTAGATACCAAAAGCCGCGCGAATGCTGGTCTTGTTCTCACCCCAGATACCGCCCGAGGGCGCGTAGGCAAGACCGATGCGGGGCCCGAAATTGTTGTATTGGGTCGGCGAGATGGTGTTCGGAACCCCCGGATCTCCGGGAACCAAATTGCCCGCGGGGGAGTTGGGGAACTTCGTGGATTGCACTCCCGGGACCGGAGTCGTCAAACGGCCAAACTTGTCGCTCCAGGGCCGGGCGATGTCCCAACGGAGGCCGAGGTTCACCGTCAGGTTGGGCCTCGCTTTCCACGTATCGGAGCCGAAGAATCCGCCATACCGGGTGCGGTTGTCGAGGACCTGAATGGAGCATTGGACGAAGCTCGATGGAGCGCCGATGTAGTAATCGGAGACATCCGCATTCGTTTCGTTGCCGCTGAACTGAAAATATCCGTTGGGTCCGCATTCGTTGCGAGCGTTCAACCCGTACTTCTTGAACTCAGCGCCAAAGCTGAAGGAGTGAGCGCCGCTGGTCTTGCTGAAGGTGTCGCCAACACCGTAGGTGGTGTCAGGTTGATACAGGTTCAACCAGTTGTTGCCGATTGCGAAGGTGTTGAACAGCATCATTGGCAGCGACGATGGATAGCCAGGCGTGCCGGTATTGACCAGACCACCGTTGGCGGGATCAGTGTTGAAACCGAATTTGTCGTAGCCGGAAATCGTGGAACTGGCGGAGGGTTGCGCGGTATGCAGCGTCGTACGGAAGAACTGAATGCGTGCAACATTGACCGCGCTGGAACCGAAAGTCTTCGTGTTGCTCACCATGAACAACTGGTTGCGCGACGGCTGCGTCACCGGAAACCCGGGAAGAGTCACCTGGCTCATATAGGCCTGGTTGTAGACGGGCTGGACTCCGGTCGCATTGTCGTAGTGGTAGTAGAACGACCAATCCCCAGTCATCTTGTTGACGAAGTCGATGCGTTCCCCGAGGTTGGTATCGTTGATGGTTCCGGCATGGCTAGAGTCCGAATAGTTGAAGCCGTTGCTCGAATTTGCGGTCGGAATGAACTGCATCGTCAATTTGCTGACGGGGTCGATATAGGCGGAGATATCGCGACCGTTCACTAGATTGCCGTTGATGTCTTTAGTCATTACGGCCGTGCCGAGTTGGTCGTAGGTGGTCACTCCGGGGACAATTGTTCCGCCGCCGCGGCTCGTGAGGATTGCGGCCCACGCGCTGCCTTGGACATACTTGGGGTTCAAGGGGTTGCTGAGCACGGTGTCCGGAAAGATGCCGTTCCGTTCATCGGCGCTCAATACCGCCGGGCCATTGCCCGTACTGGCGCCGGCCACCTGGCGAGTTCCCTGATAGTCGGTGAAGAAGAAGAGCCTGTCCTTCCAGACCGGACCACCCAGGACTCCGCCGTATTGATGACGCTTCAACTCGGCTTTCGTGGGGTCGAAGTAGTTCCTCGCATCCATCCCCTGGTTCCGGTAGAACTCGAAGAGCGTTCCATGAAACTTGTTGGTTCCGGATTTCGTGACGGTGTTCATGACTGCGCCGGTGAACTTGCCGTACTCGGCGCTGAAACTGTTAGTGAGCAGGCGAAACTCGGAGATCGAGTCGGCGTTGGGAATCACACCGGCGCCCATGTTCTTGGTCTCGTTGACCTCAGCACCGTTCACGAGGAAGGCATTGGCCCATTCAGGCTGACCGTCGGTTGACACGTTGCCCGTTGAAGTGTACAGACCGGAAGCAACGCCGCGATCGGAGTATCCGCTGTTTGTATTCGCGGGAGAGACACCAGCCTGCAGGGAAAGCAGGTCGAGATAGGAGCGACCATTCAGTGGCATCGCCAGAATCTGTGGAGACTCAATGGTCGTTCCGGTCGAGGTGGCTACAGTCTGCACCTGCACAGCATCCGCGTCCACGGAAACCACCTCGGTGGCGCTTCCCACTTGCAGCGTGAAATCAAAGTGTAGGGCATCGTTGACGTTGAGATCGATGTTCTCAACCAGCCCCTCACGAAAATTAGGGACCGACGCGGTCAAGCGATAGCGTCCCGGCGGCAGGGCGAGGATGCTATACGCACCCGATGAATCGCTCTTAACCGTGCGTACGTAGCCTGTGGCCGTCTGGGTGGCAGTGACAGACGCGTTCGGAAGCACCGCGCCGGATTTGTCTCGTACATACCCGAGGATGGAACCGGTCACATCCGCCCAAACTTGTACGGTGCCAAGGAGCGCAAGCAGACAGACGCAAAAATAACGACAGCTACGACGTTCCATGGAAAGTCTCCCCCCAGAGCAGCATCCCAGCTCGCGGCCTTTGTACGACAATATTAGTAATAGAACAAGCGAAATAGTACGAAATACCCTAAGGCCGCTCAGCAATCGCTCGCAGTGCGGCACCCTTTAGAAAATCCTGTATCGTCTAGCAAATACGCTGTTTAGCTCACGAGAAAAGGGTAATCCATCCAATTATATAGTATAATACTATGATACTGATTTTATGGTTTTTCAGACTTGGATTATCACATGGAAGCCAAAGCTGGTCAGCTTTGGAGTATCAAGCTGTGGGCATGAATCTCACGGTAGGTGCACGAGGCTCAGTTCGATCTCCGCCTCATCCGCTTGTGTCGCACGAGCGGCGCGCTCTGCGCTTTGGATGTGTGCTCGCATGGCGTTCCGTGACTTCTCTGGGTTGCGCTCGCGGATCGCTCGGTAGATGGTCCAGTGCTCGCGCAATCCGGCTTCGGCCACACCTGGCATCTCGTTTGTCTTCCGACTTCGCGTAGCGAGTGGTTCCGAGATTGCGTCGAGCACAAGAATCGCAATCGGATTTCTAGTGGCTTCCGCGATAGCCTTATGGAACCGGACGTTGATCTCTCCCACTTCCCTGTAAAAGCGTGCGTCTCCTTCAGGAGTACTTCGATCGATTTTTATTGCACGCTCATGGTCTGCCAGAATTGCCCGCATCTTGGCCCAATCTTCTTCGGTCGACATTTCGGCGGCTAGCATGGCCAATCCCAGTTCAAGGATCTTGCGGAACTGGATAAGACTGTCGGTGCGCTGTTGGTACGCAGAGGCGGAGAGATGGTCTGCATTAATCAGTGCAGTTGGAGAAGGCTCCAAGACGACCGCTCCCACCCTGGGACGCACTTTGATCAACTGGAGCGATTCCAGTGACTTCATTGCTTCGCGCACGCAAGTCCGGCTGACCGACAGTTCCTCCGTCAGCTGCTTTTCGGTAGGCATCCGTTCCCCGGGTTTTACTTGCCCGCTTTTTATCAGACCAAGAAGGTGCTCGATGACCTGTGCCGTTATCGTTTGTCGTTGAATCAGGATTTATCTCCATAGAACGACAATGAAAAATTGCCTGCAGCACGGATGCTTGAGTCCGGCCGGAGGTGCCAACAATCTGGGTCTATTATATTACGAAACGGTTGGGAGTACGATGATTACCTTAGGAAACGCGAAAGGCCTGTCGCCTCAACGAAACTCGGAGAATCGAATCACCGTCACGAGGGGGAGGATACGATTCGTCAATCGCGGTTAGCGCCCAACAGGAAAATCTTCCGTTGGAGGTTCCTAGCGAGTCGACTCGAACCTAACTCCTCCGCAAATTGAGCCACATGAAGGAGCCGAGCGGCACCGTCAACGTCGCTCGTCACTTTTGGTGAGGCGGAGGTGCTCTAATTGTGGCGACCAAACCTAATAGCCGACTTGAGCTTCTGAGTGTGTTCCGCGGCGAGTCCAGAAATCAGGAAATGTCCTCGTCGGCGTCAGGAAACTTTTTCCATGCCCTGCTGTAAAAGATCGGTCCAGTAAATTAGGTCAATTTACGCAGCCGAAGGTGAGGACGCCGCCACGTCGGTGGGCAGTGTGAACTGAAATGTCGAACCCCGTTCCGGATTGGCACACCCCCACAAAGAGCCTCCGTGAGACTCGATGATTCTCCGACTGATGGACAATCCCATGCCGGTACCCTGCGCTTTGGTGGTGAAGAACGCCTCGAAAATCCGGCCGACCTCTCCGCCAGGAAGGCCGATGCCGGAATCACTCACTGAAATGAGTAGTTGCCCATCCTCGGTTCTCTTCGACGTGAGCATTAGTTCGCCCTTCGCATCATTCATCGCCTCGATGCCATTGAGGATCAGGTTCATTAACACCTGCTGCAGCTGTACGCGATCCGCCATGACCAGCGGAAGCCCTGAGTCGAGCTCGGTGCGGATTGAGATGGAATTCCGATCCGCCTTGTCGTGCAGCAGAATAATCATTTCTCGAATGATTTCGTTTACATCAAGCAGCTCCCGGTCAGATGTGTCTCGCCTGTAAAGCGAGCGAATCCGGTCGATAACCTCCGCAGCACGGGTTGCATCATTGATCATCCTCAATGCCGCCTCGCAACCCTCAGCGACATCAGGTGCATCGCGCCGTAGCCAGCGCACGCAGGTTTTGGCGTTTGTTAGCGCAGCGGCGATTGGCTGTTTGAGCTCATGAGCCAGTGAGGCGGCCAATTCCCCCATCATGCTTACACGGTTGATGTGAGCGAGATCTGCTTCTAGCTGGCGCAATCTCTGGCGCTCTACATCTGCGCGTTTAAGGTCAGTAATGTCAATGTTGGAACCGATGTAGCCGGCGAATTCTCCCGCCCCCGTGTATCGTGGAATGCCACTTTCAATCACCCAACGGTATTCGCCATCCGCTCGCTTGAGGCGGTACTCCATTCTGAAAGGCTTGCGGGCATGGAAGGCAGGCAGAAAACAATCGAAGCAGCCTTGCACGTCGTCAGGATGCACTCCTTCGGTCCATCCTGTGCCTACTTCCTGTTCCATGGTTCGGCCGGTGAACTCAAGCCATGGCTTATTGAAATAGTTGCAAAGAGCATCGGTTCCGGTCATCCATATCAATACGGGCGCGGTATCGGCCATTGCCTGGAACCGTGCCTCGCTCTCACGCAAGCGTTCCTCAGCGCGCTTGCGTTCCGTGATATCGCGGTATATGGCGTAATTCACGACCCGCTCACCTGAAGTAGTCCTCACCGAAATAGCAAGAAGAGACACGTCAATCTGTGTCCCATCCTTGCGTCTTCGAACAGTCTCGACTTCCACTCGGCCACCCTGCTTCAGTAGGCGCGTGTATGCTCGGGAGCTCTCAATCTCAGCCTCAGGGACGATAAGATCATTCACAGGGCGCTGCAAAACTTCGTCAGGTTCATAACCGAACATGCGCGTGAATTCCTTGTTGACGCGAACGATGCGGTCATCTGTAGTGAGAACAGCAACGGCTTCCGGAGCCTGTTCAAATAACAGATCTAAACGAGAAGTCTGCTTCTGCAGTTCCTCTTGCGCAAGTTTTAGCTCTTCAACGTCGGTGTTGGTCCCGTACCAGCGAATAATCCGCCCGTTGGAGTCGCGTAAAGGCACAGCCTGAATCAAGAACCACCGATAGCATCCGTCAGCTCGCCGCATACGCGCTTCAGTTTCAAACGAGGTCGACCGTAGCAAAGCCGTTTGCCATCCCTCTCGCAAATCGGTTATGTCCTGAGGGTGAATCGCCGCGGACCATCCCCATCTCTTGATCTCATTGAAAGACATCCCCGTGTAATCGAGCCATCTTTGGTTGCAGAATTCGACGTCGCCATCGGGAAGAGCGCTCCAGACTAATCCCGGAATCGTATCCATCACGCCGCGCAAAGGAAGTTCACGTCGCTCTCGATCGACAGGAGTTTCGGTGAGGTCTGACCTTTCGTCTTTCCCGTCTTCGGCCCGACCGGAAGTCTCACGAGCGCTGGATCGTGGGTGTGACATCTGACGTATCCCCTTTGCAGTGACGTGGCACCTAAGTTTCGAAGCAGGAAAAAGGAGGTAACTATTGTATAAGAAATGGCGTCCGGCCCGTCTACACGGCTCATGGTATTGACGTCTGCACCCGTCGAGCGTAGTATCCGGCGCTAATCACACGCAGAGAGCAATGCCGCGTCAAGTGGGTGTACCAGTGTCCGCTTGGGTCAGGAGTAGACATGCTGGGCCGAGAAGAATGGTTGCCTCTCGCCCGTAAACTGGATTGGGACTACTCCTATGTGCGAGAAGAGGATGTCTTCCCAGAGATGATCAGCGGGCATCCTTGGTTACCCCATTCAGAGTGGAAGGACTGGGAAGAATCATTCAAGACTTCCTATCGCGAATACGTCGACAACCAATATGAAAAAGATATGGCTGTGCAGGCCGTGCACGATGCGGTAGGGCGCATCGAAAATGTTCAGAAGTTGGCGCTCCCTTGGTTGAACAGTCTGAAAGTACACGCAGCGGCATTGCCATTAGCAGAGTTCACCGGCGTCATAGGAAATCTTCGGGGGGCGAGGTTTGGCCGCGACAGCGCCTGGCGAACGATGGCGACTTTTGGAGCCCTCGATGAATATCGCCATACTCAAATTCCACTGCTCTTGTTTCATCCATTGCTGCGCTTGGACTCCCAGTTCGATTGGGCGCACAAGTTCTACCACACCAACAATTGGTTCGCAGTTGCCGCGCGACATTTCTTCGATGAGCTAACGGTTGGACAAAACGCGATTGAATTCCATATTGCCACCAACGTCGTGCTTGAAACCGGCTTCACGAATTTGCAATTCGTCGGACTGGCGTCGCTCGCTCGCGAATCGAGTGACCACATGTTCGAGAGGATGGTCACCAGCATTCAGACGGATGAGGCCCGCCATGCCCAGATTGGGCACCCGGTTCTAGCTACCGTCATGAAGCACGACCCGAAGTACGCGCAGTACCTGGTCGACAAATGGTTCTGGCGAAACTGGCGCCTGTTCTCGATTCTGACGGGACTCTCGATCGATTATTTGACCGCTTTGGATCAACGCCCGTATTCCTTCAAAGAGTTCATGGAAGAGTGGATTATCGATCAGTTTCTGCGCACCCTGGACGAGTTTGGACTCGAGAAGCCATGGTATTGGGACCTTTTCATTGACGAACTTGACATCTACCATCACATGATCTACGCGAGCGCCTACAGTTACCGTGCGACCTTATGGTTGAATTTCGTCATACCCGGTCCGGCAGAGAGAAAATGGCTGCGCCAGAAATATCCCAAATATTGGGATGACATGGATGCCGTCTGGGAACAAATCAGCGAACGTTGGAGAACCGTGGGGCCGGGACCGGCAAACGAATTGGCTGTGCACGGAACTGCCCTGCCAACCTTTTGCGATTTGTGTCAGTTGCCTCTGAGCGCTGGTACGCCGCGCAAGAATACAGCGAGGGTCCTCGTCCACGACCGGCGCAAGTACATTTTTTGTTCGGAGCCGTGCCAGTGGATTTTTTTACATGAGCCTGAAAGGTATGCTAATCACAAGGATATCGTGAAGCGTGTCCTCTCAGGAGAGGCCCCGGCCCAGCTGCCCAATTTGCTAACGGAGTATTTCAACCTCACTCCTGAAACTTGGGGCAAAGACGTCCATAATGGTGATTACGAGTGGCTCGGAGCTCGAAAAGACCCTGCCGCTTAGCTTGCTGGACTGACGTTTATGGCCGTTCCTCTTTATGGTTTCCTGCAAGGTGACACCGTCGGTCTTCTGATTCTGGCTGAAGACGGGGACACACTCGAAGCCTTGGCACAAAAACTGCAGGCTGCGGCCAGCCTTCGGGTTGCAGCCAGACACCGGGTCCGGGTGGTTTACAAAGACAAAACAATGGACCCGACCATGACAGTCGCGGAGGCTGGATTTGAGGCATTGGATCGGTTTGACGTGCTTTCAGGATAGACGTGATGGGGTTTCAAAAGGTGGCCAAAGTAGAAGACCTCTGGAGTGGCGAAATGATGGGCCTGGAGGTGAACGGTGAGAGTGTTTTGCTGGTCAACGTTGATAACCACATTTACGCCTACGCCGATATCTGCCCTCATCAAAAGAGTCGTCTAAGTGAAGGCACTCTGACGAACAATATTCTCCGTTGTGGGAGGCATCATTGGGAATTCGATGTTTGCAGCGGATCTGGCGTGAACCCACAAAGTGCATGTCTGAGGATGTTTCCGATCAGGGTCGATGGAGAGGACATCCTTGTCGAGATAGATGACACTAAGAGCTTGTGAGCTGGCGTGTACGAAGAAAAGGAATCATGACCGAAGAGGCAGCGGGAGTCTATGACCGAGTCGGTCCTGTTCTCCAGGCGGGAACTGTGACCAACGCCATTATTGCAGCGATTAAGGATCTGAACCAGGACGTTATGGTCGTGGACCGCGGCGCCTACGTAAGAGTGCTGGTTCCGCAATGCTGTATCGTGACGCGGTCGGCAATCGAGAAGCACCTGGGACGCCCGTTTCGTTTCCCAGGCGAGTTGGAGACTGTGATGTCGGCCTTCAAAGGTTCGCTTCAGCTGAACCAGGACGACGCGGCCTGGCGATTTGCCGCGCGGACCCGCACTTCCAGTTGAACAAACCACGTGCCTTTGCCGACCTTTCGGAGTGCCATATGCCCCAACAGAAAACGTATTGGCATCTTTTGCAACAAAAGCGGATGCCAACGGAATACGAAATTGTGACATCAAAACTCCTCTGCTACACCGGCGAGGGCTTCACAGGTAAGCGCTTCGAGCTCGATGTTCCCCTGAAAGATTGGTACCGCCGATATCAGGAAGAGTCACCCCTGCTGTGCAGTTCGTGGGAAAAGTTTCGGGATCCACGGGAAACAACCTACACGAAGTACACAGACTTGCAGCGAGGAAAGGAAATCTTCGTCGATGGGATCCTGGATGAAATCGAACTTACCGGGTATGACGCCCATCTCCGCCCCGCGTGGCTGCACATTCTCCCCAGAGTGATTGCTCCGTTTCGTTACCCAGGCCATGGTTTTCAGATGATCGCATCGTACATCGGCCAAATGGCTCCCAGCGGACGCATTACGATCGCTGCGGCGCTTCAATCAGCCGACGAGATGCGGCGCATTCAGCGGATCGCTTATCGCGTCCGGCAACTTCAGTTAATCTACCCTGGCTTTGCATCTGACAGCAAAACTCTGTGGCAGACAGACCCGCTCTGGCAACCGTTGCGTGAAGTCGTTGAGAAATTGCTCGTCACATATGATTGGGCAGAATCTTTCGTCGGCTTAAACGTAGTGCTCAAACCTCTCGTCGACGAGTTATTCATGAAATATATAAGCGATGTGGCGCTTCGTGAGGACGACTACCTGCTCGGGCAGATATTTTATTCGTTGAATGAAGATTGCCAGTGGCACCGGCAGTGGAGCGAGTCGTTGGTTCGAATGGCAATCGAAGACCATGCTCAGAATAGGGACACAATTCAAGCGTGGATTAACCAATGGTATCCGTTTGCGGCTCGCGCGGTGCATGAATTTGCGTCCTTTTTTGAAACACTGGAACCGATGAAGACGCAGCAGCGCGCGGGCCTAGAGCGGGCCGTCGATCGCTACTATCGCGAGTATCTCCAGGCGATGAACCTAGCAGTTGCCTCATAAATCTCTGAGGCTTGTCACTCTCGCCGTTTCAGAGTCTTTCCGCGGATGAGTGATTGTTGCGGCACTGCACCATCTACGAAGAAGAGTCTGCCAAAAGGCTGATCCGAAACCGATTGACTATCTTGCTGAGTCGAACAAATCACCTGGCTCACAATCTGGGGAAGTGACTTTGGCTCAGAAAGCGCGTTCAGACAGCTGCTTGGCGGACCGGAGATCGAGTCGAACTAATTAGTGCCAGACCCATTCTGAACCCAGCGCCGCCCTCGTTAAGCTACTTTTGTCTTGTCGTCGGATTTCTCCAGATGCCCGCCAAACTCATACCGCATCGCGGACAAGAGCTTGTTGGCAAAGTCTGCTTCGCCCCGCGAACTGAAGCGCTCGTAAAGCGCGGTGGTCAGAACGGGGGCGGGGACGGCTTCGTCGATCGCAGCTTTAATCGTCCAGCGTCCTTCACCAGAATCAGAGACGCGGCCAGTAAACTTCGCAAGATTCGGATCCTGCAGCAGGGCCGCGGCTGTCAGATCCAAGAGCCACGAGGCGATCACGCTTCCCCGGCGCCAAACCTCCGCGATATCTCGGAGATTCATCTCGTACTGATAGTGCTCTGGATTGCGTAACGGGGTCGTCTCCGCATCCGCTTTGATGTTTGTACGTTTACCAACGCCTGCGCCACGCAGAACTGAGAGACCCTCCGCGTACGCCGCCATGACACCGTACTCGATTCCGTTATGTACCATCTTGACGAAGTGTCCAGCGCCATTCGGGCCACAGTGCAAATAGCCTTGTTCCGCGGTACCGTCGATCTCTTCGCGGCCAGCGGTTCGCGGAGCAGCGCCAATTCCCGGAGCCAGCGACGAAAAAATTGGATCAAGCCGCTGGATGACGTCGGCCTCGCCTCCGATCATCATGCAGTAACCTCGGTCCAGCCCCCAAACTCCTCCACTGGTTCCCACATCTACATAATGGATCTTTTTCGGGGCAAGCTCCTTCGCGCGCCGGAGATCGTCGACGTAGTAAGAGTTGCCGCCGTCAATGAGAATGTCGCCGGGCTCCAGGTGAGGAGAAAGATCAGCGATGGTATCATCGACAACTCCCGCGGGTACCATCAGCCAAATCGCTCGTGGTCTCTGCAGCTTCTTCGCAACGTCTGCCAGCGAGGCGGCGCCAATCGCCATTTCCTTGACAAGCTCGTTCACCGCTTGCGGGGATCGGTTAAACACCACGCAGCTGTGACCTTTGCGGATGAGTCGCCGCGCCATGTTGGCCCCCATTCTGCCAAGACCGATCATGCCGATTTGCATAGTTTGCCTCCTCAGGCACAAGCCTGCTGTGGTTTCATTCTAGGATGACACGGCCCCGATCGTCCGCTAAGGGCTTCCGCTCGCGAGCTTACCGCAGCATTCCGGTCGCTCCGGCAAACTCGATCGATCCCATCCGCCACCCAGAGCCTGGATCAGCAACACCGTATTCGCCATTCGCCGTCCTAAGATATTGACGGCCGTGACCTGATCGGCCAGCGCAGCATTTTGGGCTGTAATCACCTCGAGATAACTTGTGACCCCACCCTTATAACGAGTGATGGAGAGGTCTAAGGAGTGCTGGGCTGCGACCACAGCTTCGTCTTGAACCTTGGCCTCGTCCTCTAGAATCCGAACCGCTGCGAGGTTGTCTTCCACTTGTTGAAATCCATTGAGGACGATCTGTCGATAGTTTGCGACTTGAGAGTCATAAGCTGCACGTGCTTCGTCAGTGAAGGCGCGGCGTCTTCCCACGTCAAACACAGTGCTTACGGCAGAGAGGCCAAAAGACCAGAGGCCGCTAGGACCATTCAGCAGAGTGGTGATGCTGGAGCTTTCAAATCCTCCCGTCGCGCCTAAGCTGATGACCGGGTAGTAAGCCGACTTCGCGACTCCAATCTGCGCGTTGGCAGATGCCACCAGTCTCTCCGCCGCTGCAATATCTGGACGCCTTTCGAGCAAATCCGAGGGTAGACCGATAGGAATGTGCGGAGGCGGTGCGGTGAGGGGCAGCGGGGGAAGGCTGAACTCGGCAGGAGGTTTTCCGATCAGGATTGCAACGGCGTGTTCGTACTGCGCCCGCGCCACACCCACGTCGATCGCCTGCGCCCGGGTGGTCTGAAGTATGGTCTTCGCCTGCTCCACTTCCACTTCGGAAGCAATTCCTCCCTGGAAACGGCTCTCTGTCAATTGCAGGGCTTGCTCATATTGCGCAACCGTCGTGTTCAGGAGCTGTTCCTCGGCATCCAGGCTGCGAGCCTGGAAGTAATCAACCGCCAGATCGGCATGCATACTCAAGTTGACTGTGGCCAAGTCTGCCGCACTGGCTTGTGCTTGCTCCCGGTAGGATTCCACATTTTTTCGGACGCGTCCCCAGACGTCGGCTTGATAGGATACGTCGAACGGTAATACGAAATCGTTGTAGGTGATGCCGTCGAAGATCGAAGTCGAGGGCGGCCGGCGCGAGGAGATTCGCTCGCGAGTCGCCGATGGTCCGACCGTCGCGGTCGGGTAGTAGTCGGCGCGATAGTAACGCAAAGTGGCTCGGGCTTGTCGAAACTGCGCTGCGGCGGCCTTCAGATTTTGATTCGATACATTGATTTGATCCTCTAGCTCATTTAGCTGCGGATCTTGAAAAATTGTCCACCACGAACCGCCGAGATTGTGATCGTTGGGTTGGGCGGGCTTCCAATCGCCTACCTCTTTATAGGCAGGAGGCGCTGGCACTGCCGGCTGGTGGTACTTTGGGCCAACAACGCATCCACTCAACTGGAACGCCGCCATCGTAAGGAGAATCAGCCAAAGGGCTTGCTGCGGATTCCCGCCCAAAATCATGCCTCGGTAGTGTTTCACTTAGCATCTCCCGGCAGCGTTGCGTTAACAATTTGAACTTGCTGTGCAGAAACGAGCGAGTCGGGTGGATTGATAACGACCTGATCGTTTGCCTTCAGGCCGGAGACGATCTCAATCTCGTTGCCGAAATCGTGCCCGGGAGTGACGGTCGTGAGCACGACCTTGCCGTCCTTCACAACTCCAACGCGTAGACCCTCAGTGCGGAACAGCAGAGTATTGACTGGAAGCAGGAAGGTGGAGGACTGGGTTGGGACCGCCAAATGGACCTCTGCATAGGAGCCCGTGAGCAGCGTGCCGGTCGGATTCTCCACATCGATTTCGATCAGCAGCGTGCGCGTCGTCATATTGATGGCATCCGCTGTGCGCACCACCCTTCCCTGAAACTTGCGGTCCGGAAACTCGGCTAGGCTGAGGTCTGCTGTCATACCGACTGCGATTCCCCGCGAATATTCCTCGGGGACGTTTACGTAGACACGCAGCGTTCCCGGTTGCGCGATGTGAAAGAGATCGGTTTTTACGTTGCTGCTGCTGCCGGAGTTGATGAGGTCGCCAATATCGGTATTGCGCGCGGTGATTACACCATCGAAAGGCGCGTAGACCTTTTCGAAGGAGACCAGCGCTGAGTACTGCTGCACGGTTGCCTTGTCTGCTTCGACAATTGCCGCATTCGCATTGTACGTACCGACCGCGTTGTCTACGTCCTGTTGGGACACAGCATTTTTTTTCAAGAGTCCCTGATAGCGCGTCTTGGTGATAGAAGCCAATTCGAGATTGGCTTGAGCGCTTAAGAGGTTGCTGCGGGCTTGCTGGAGTTGTTGATCGACTTCCGGCGTTTCGATCACGGCGAGGAGTTGCCCCTTCTTCACGTGCGCACCGATATCGAAATACCATTTTTTTAGATACCCGTTCGTACGAGCATAGATGGGTGAACTGATGTATGGCTGCACGTTTCCTGGAAGAATGACTTCGTCAGCGGTTGTAGTCCGTTTTGGCGACACCACGGACACGGCAGGCAGGGCCGCTTGAACTGTTTCCGTGCGTAGAGTTGCGGCGGCTTTGACGCGAGACCGGATTCCCGAACCCAACAGGGCGGCAACCGCCGCGAGGACAAGCACGAGAGTAACCCAGGGCTTGCGCGAGCGCCTCCCTGCTCCCACATCATGCAGTGGCAGATGGTGCTCGCCCGTTTCTCGTCTATCCTCAGCTTGAGGCAACATAAAGTAACTCCCCATATTTCGCACCTACCGTCCCTGTTTTTGGGCTGAATGCCGGCGTGAACCCTGCAGAACGCTGAAAAATGCCGGGACAAAGAACAGCGTTGAAACTGTCGCGAAAATCAGTCCGCCGATAACCGCCCGGCCCAGGGGAGCATTCTGTTCACCACCGTCGCCGAGTCCGAGAGCCATAGGCACCATGCCGATAATCATCGCCAGAGCCGTCATCAGCACGGGGCGAAAACGCGTGAAGCCCGCCTCCAGTGCGGCTGCGACGGAATCTATTCCTTCCGTCATCTTTTCCGTGGCAAAGCTCACGACCAGAATGCTGTTTGAGGTTGCGACGCCCATGCACATAATGGCTCCCATGAGTGCGGGAACGCTCAACGTCGTATGCGTTATAAACAAGAACCAGGCGATTCCGGCGAGTGCCGCGGGCAGCGCGGAAATCATAATGAAAGGATCCAGCCAAGATTGGAAATTGACTACGATCAGCAGGTATACAAGTACGATCGAGAACACCAGTCCACTCAGAAGACCGATGTAGGATGTCCGCATCGTCTGAACTTGTCCGCGGATGACGACTCGAGAACCACGGGGCAATTGCGGGCGTGTGGCATCAATGACCTTATTGATATCGCCGGCCACCCCACCCAGGTCGCGCCCCGCGGCAGCGCCAAAGATGTCAATCACCGGCGCCACGTTGTAGTGGGACACAACTGCCATTCCCGCTCCACGCTGCACCGATACGAGACTGGCTGTGAGCGAGGGGGGAGCGGAGGCGTTAGTCCCAGTGACGGGAATGTTCACAAGGTCCTGCAATGTATCGGCGCGGTATTGCGGAGTCTGAGTTGCGATTTGATAGCTAACACGATTCTTTGGGTCTACCCAAAACGTGGGCGAGGTTTGGAAACTGCCGCTCAGAGACACCAGGAGATTCTGCGCAATATCGTGCGCGGTAAATCCAAGTTCTTCTGCCTTGGTACGTTCGACCCTCATATTCAAATATGGCTCATCGAAGGGCTGCTGGATCCGCAAATCTGCCGTTCCCGAGACATATCTCAATTTGGCGAGCAGTGCACTCGCGTATTGCCGGTTTCCCTCCAGGTCATTCCCGACAACCTGAACATCCAGGGGGGCCGGCAAGCCAAAATTGAGAATCTGCCCGACCATATCCGCTGGTAAGAAAGCGAATGAAACACCAGGAAACTGTTTCGGCAGCGTCAGACGAAGCTGGTGAATGTAATCGTCTGTGGGATGGTGTTTGGCCGATAGAGTTACCAGAATGTCCGCATCCGATGTGCCCACCGGGGCCGAATTGCTGTAAGAAAGATTGATGCCGCTATAGGGCAGACCTATATTGTCAATGACGTTGTGAACCTCGCTGGCCGGAATTTCCTTTCGAATCGACTGTTCGACCAGATCACAAAGGTTGGCGGTCTCTTCAATACGCATTCCAGTCGGAGCGCGCATATGAAGCTTGAAGGTGCCGCTGTCTACGTTAGGAAAGAAATCCCTGCCCAGCCAGGGGATCAGAACTGCCAGAGAACCAAGAGAGCAGGCAAAGAATACAATGAGGAACACTCGCCGGTGGTGCAGACAAACTTCAAGCAGGCTGCGGTAGCTGTGACGAAAGCTTTCAAAGCCTTGCTCAAAACGCCTTTGCAACCGTACGAGGGGATTGCGGCTGGCGGCACGTTCCTCCTCTGTTTTATCGCCCCGCAGTAAGTACTTGGCCATCGTCGGAACGATGGTCCTCGATAAGAAATAGGACGCTAACATCGCAAAGACAACAGCCTCAGCCAGCGGTACAAACAGGAAACGAGCTACGCCGGACAGTAAGAACATGGGAGCAAACACAATGCAGATCGAGAGCGTAGAGACGAACGCGGGCGTGGCAATCTGAGACGCGCTGTCCAGGACGACTTCATCCATGTCCATATCAGGCTCGGCCGCACGATTGCGATTGATGTTCTCAACTTCCACCGTGGCATCGTCTACGAGAATGCCGACTGCCAGAGCGAGCCCTCCGAGCGTCATAATGTTGATGGTTTCCCCGATCGCACTAAGCACAATGATCGAGGTCAGGATGGCCAGCGGGATTGAGGTGGCGATGATCAGAGTACTTCGCCAACTACCCAGAAAAGTAAGAATCATGAAAGCAGTGAGGCAGGCGGCGATCAGCGTTTCCCTCACTACTCCGCTGATCGCCCCCCGAACAAAGATTGACTGGTCGGCCAGAGGTACTATGTCCAACTGAGGCGGAACAGTCGTTTTAATTTGCGGTATTAGGGCCTTGATGCCTGCGATCACGTCCAGTGTGGACGCATTCCCAGCTTTTTGGATGGTCAGCAGGACGGAACGTTGCCCGTTAACGCGTACGATGTTGGTTTGGGGGGGGAACCCATCACGTACCCAGGCGACATCCTTCATGTAGATGGTAGTGCCGCCAATCGTCTTTATGGGAATGCGGTTCAGGTCCGCGATTGTTTGCGGCGCTGCGTTAGGAATGGAGACATCGTATTCCTTGGAGCCGATCTTGGACGTTCCGGTAGGCAGGATGAGGTTTTGCAGGCTGATCGCATTGACCACATCCAGTGCCGACAGACCCTTCGACTGTAGTGCTGTTGTGTTGAGATCAACTTGTACCTGACGTTGTTTACCACCATAGGGATACGGCACGGACGCACCAGGTACCGTGATGAGTTGCGTGCGAATGAAATTCAGACCATAGTCGTTGAGTTGTTGCTCCGAGAGATTTTGCCCGGAAAGGGCCAATTGGAGAACCGGCACGCTCGATGCGCTGTAGGCAAGAATGAGAGGTGGAGTTGTGCCCGCAGGTAACTGCTTAAGTTGGGTCTGAGAAATAGCCGTAATTTGGGCAATACCTTGTTGAATGTTCGCGGTCGGCTGCAGAAACACCTTAACCACGGCAATCCCATACAGAGATTGCGATTCGATGTGCTCGATGTTATCGACGGTGGTGGTAAGGGCTCGCTCTGTGACGCTAACAATGCGGTCGCTCATGTCCTCCGGGATGAGACCGTTATAGTTCCAGATGATGCTGACGACTGGGATATTAATGTTCGGGAAAATGTCCGTTGGTGTGCGAACAATCGCGAGGCCGCCCATGATCAGGATCAGGATCGACATCACCACAAATGTGTAGGGTCGACGTAATGCGAGTCGAACAATCCACATAGAATCTATTTCCCCGTATGTCTACGATCGAAGGTCCTCAATGGACCATTCGTGATCTTGTTTGCTTTCAGTCGATTTTCCCGAGGTTCACTTAGACTTCGATTCTTCGACTTGGAACCGGACGGGGACTGCGGGCCTTGATTGAACGACGATCCACCCGGAGCGACCGGCGCAGCAATCGGGTCAATTTCGCCCGCGCCCGGGACATTTGGGCCTTCACAGTTCCTTCGGTCACGCCCAGAGTGTGCGCTGCTTCTTTGAGGCTCAGTCCATTCATGCCGCACAACCGATAGGTCCGCTGCAATGAAGGCGAAAGCCGGGCTACAGCCTCCGCGATATGCCTGCCCAGTTCCGCACTCCGGCAATCGTCTTCGGGGCTCGGTCTGGAATCTGCCACGAGCTCTGACAAAGAATGCTCCTGATCCTCTCCAAGAGGCTCGTCTAGCGGCACATGAGGCCGGAGTGGCCGTCTCCGCAATTGCATGCGAGCGCAATTCGTAACGATCGAGTTTAGCCATGTCGACATTTGCGCCTGACCTTTGAACTGATCCAAGTGGACATAGGCGGCCAACATTGCGTCCTGAACCGCATCTTCCGCGTCGGCTGCGTTGCCCAGATTTCGATAGGCCCTTCTGTGGAACCGCGGCAGGTAGCGCAACAGAACGTCATGCATTTCGCAGGTCTTGTGGTTGCGAGTGCTGCCATCCACATGTCGGTCACTTTCGAGGTGCGTCTCTGTCGCTTCCATGTTTTCTCCAGGTACGACAGCAGAAAAGCACGCGGCCTACCAATTCCATGCTTTGAGAATTACTGGACTGTTTTCAGCGGGATGAATCACTTGAAGTTATCGATGGGCAGTAAAATTCTCGAAAATTCAGTTGAAACCGTCCGACAGCCGACACCTCGTCGGTATATGGACACCTTCCGAACTTCGACCGGGCTTCTATCCTGCCAGACCGGCGGAGCTTCATGCTCCACTGTGCGGTTTTCCTAGCAAGGCCAATGAGACAGCGCGGCACAACATTTTTGGAGGATGACGTGCTTGAGGGTTAGCGATTGGCTTATTGGAGAACAGCTGACCCTGATTTGCGAAACGGGCGCGTTCACGGACAGGTGAAGCAGTGGTCATTTGTGAGGTGAGTATGCAGTTCATGAGATTCAACACGGTCAGGTCGGGCGCAGATGTAATCTCCGACATTTTGAATTGTGTGTGCCCGGAGTGCGGCGGAAGAATGGGAGAACCTGGCAAGGAGTTCAAATGCCGGGGTGAGTGCCTTAGGGATTGGCGTCAAACCTGGGAGCGAGCCTTGCCGCTGCGCAGCACACGATCGAAGACCGCGACCCGGGGGTTTTAAGTTGGATCAGGTCTGGGACAAGGCGCGTGCCTCGATTCGCTCGCAGGCGCACCTTCGCGGACTAGTCAGTCCCAGTCGGTATTCGTCGTGCGTTTTGCTCTTCGGACATCTAGACCCTAGGTTGCAGCAGGAAGTTGCGTGGAGAAAAACATCGTGGTGAAAGTCAATATTGACGGCGTTGTTCGGGAAGCACAGCCGGACGAACTTCTCATCGATCTAACCAACCGCGCAGGCGCATCCGTTCCTCACGTCTGCTACCACCCTCAACTCGGCCCGGTTCAGACTTGTGACACATGCATCGTCGAAGAAAATGGCCGACTGATTCGGGCGTGCGCAACCAGAGTTGCAGACGGAATGACAATCTCCACAAAATCGGCAAAGGCCTCGGCCGCGCAGGTAGAAGCCTTTGATCGCATCCTCAGTAATCATCTTCTCTATTGCACGGTCTGTGATAACAACAACGGAAATTGCACGGTTCATAACACGACGAAGCTGCTCGCTATTGAACACCAGAGAATTCCCTTCCGATCGAAGAATTACGAGGTTGATAACACAAATCCGTTCTACCGCTATGACCCCGATCAATGCATCCTCTGCGGCCGTTGCGTTGAGGCATGCCAGAATGTCGAGGTGAACGAAACGCTTTCTATCAACTGGGAGGACCCGAACCCGCGCGTGCTCTGGGATGGCGGATCCACCATCGGCGAGTCGAGCTGTGTTTCGTGCGGCCACTGCGTCACTGTTTGTCCCTGCAATGCTCTTATGGAAAAAAGCATGCTGGGCCATGCCGGTTTCCTCACCTCTCTGAAAAAGTCTGCTCTGAGCGGGATGATCGAGGTCGTCAAAGGCGTTGAGCCGGAGACCGGCTATGGATCGATACTTCAGGTCTCCGAGGCTGAAGAGGCAATGAGGGAGCACCGCATCCGCAAAACGAAGACCGTATGTACCTATTGTGGCGTGGGATGCAGCTTCGATGTCTGGACGAAAGATCGCCACATCCTCAAGGTAGCGCCCGAACACGGCCCGGCCAACGGGATCTCCACCTGCATAAAGGGGAAATTCGGCTGGGGGCACATCAACAGCGAAGATCGATTGACCACTCCGTTGATTCGCGAGGGGGACAAGTTTCGCCAAGCCAGCTGGGACGAAGCCATTGGCCTCGTTGCCAGCAAACTGTCAGACATCAAAACGAAAGACGGAGCCGATTCCCTGGCATTCATCTCTTCTTCGAAATGTACCAACGAAGAGAGCTATCTTCTGCAAAAGTTGGCCCGCGCCATCATTGGCACAAACAACGTCGACAATTGTTCCCGCTACTGCCAGTCACCGGCGACCGTGGGTTTGTTCCGTACTGTTGGCTACGGCGGCGACTCGGGTTCTATCTCTGACATGGAGAAGGCTGATCTCGTGATCATCGTCGGCAGCAACACAGCGGAGAGTCATCCGGTCATCGCAACTCGCGTGAAAAGCTCTCACAAACTAGAGGGTCAAAAGCTCATTGTCTCCGACTTGCGGGAACACGAGATGGCACGACGTGCAGACCTGTTCCTGCACCCAAAGCCCGGAACCGACTTGGTCTGGCTCTCAGCGGTCAGCCGCTATCTGCTGGACAGCGGTCTTGCACACACCAAGTTCCTGGATCGATGGGTCAATGGACTGGATCAATACCGAAAGAGCTTAGAGCCTTTCACCTTGGAAGCGGCAGAGCGACTCACTGGTCTGTCCGAGCAGACGATCAGAACGGTCGCGCACATGATAGCTGAGGCAAAGCGTATGTGCATCCTCTGGGCGATGGGAGTTACCCAGCAGTCGCAGGGTTCCGATACCTCCACCGCCATCTCGAACCTGCTGTTGATCACCGGCAATTACATGCGGCCGGGAACCGGCGCCTATCCACTCCGCGGTCATAACAATGTGCAGGGCGCCAGCGACCACGGTTCTATGCCGAACATGCTGCCGGGCTATCAATCTGTGGACGATCCCGAAGTACGGGGGCGATTCGAAGCTGGGTGGAAGGCGAAGCTGCCTTCCACTCAAGGGCTGGACAATCATCAGATGGTGGAAGCGATCCATGACGGCAAGGTTAAGGCAATGTACCTGATCGGCGAGGAGATGAGCATAGTCGATTCGAACGCTAACTATGTTGCTGCGGCGTTCGAGAAGCTTGATTTCTTCGTGGTGCAGGACATCTTCTTCAGCAACACATGCCGGTACGCCAGTGTTGTTCTGCCTGGCGCACCGAGCCTGGAAAAAGAAGGCACGTTCACGAGCACCGAGCGCCGAATCCAGCGACTGTATCAGGTGTTCGAACCGCTGGCGGGATGCCAACCGGATTGGAAGATCATCCAGGACGTGGCGAATCAATTAGGCGCCGGCTGGAATTATCAGCATCCTTCCGAAATCATGGATGAAATCGCATCCCTAACTCCAATGTTTGCCGGTGTCAATTACGAGAGGCTCGCGGGCTACAAGACGCTGCAATGGCCGGTCGCTGCCGACGGTACTGACGAGCCGCTGCTCTATACCAAACGATTTGCCTTTCCCGACGGGAAGGCAAGGCTCTTCCCTGTCCCGTGGATCGGTCCCACGGATCAGCCGAACGCTGAATTTGATTTGCACTTAAACAACGGCCGGCTCCTGGAACATTTCCATGAGGGCAACCTCACCTACCGGACCGAGGGGATTCGAGAGAAAACGCCTGACACATTTGTGGAAGTCTCCCCTGAACTTGCTGAAGAACGCGGCATTCAGAGTGGCACATGGGTGCAGCTGATCTCGCGCTACGGTAAGGTGCGGGTGCGAGCCTTAGTCACCGACCGTGTACACGGAACAGAACTGTACATGCCGATGAATTCCGTCGAGAGTCCGGTAAATCGATTGACGAGCAGCCACACAGATCCAGTGACCAACACGCCGGCCTACAAGGAGACCAGTGTTCACATGAACGTGTTGCCCGAGGTCGGTGAGAGTCCGTTGCCCCGAATCAACTTTCGCTTCGGACATCCGACACCTCAGAACGGGGTAGAAGTCGAACGGAAGTGGAAGCGACCGGATTATGCGCCGCCAGGAAATGGAAATGGGCTGGTGCAATTGCAGACGAAGAAATGAGGAGAGTTCAATGGCTCAACCGATTCCCCTGGAAATTCCGCCGCGCAACCCACGCGCGGAGTTGCGCTCCCAATTAGAGCAAGCTCCCGAAGAACATGCAGAAGCGGTGCTAGCCGCCTACGAAGTGCTGGAGCAGTTGCACGATCGCGGCGTGCTGGAGATCATGCGCGGTGCCCTCGCAGCGAGCGACGAGATTCTGGAGAAGGTGGTCGACAATGCCAGAGCGCCAGAAGCCATTCGTGCCATCAGAAATCTCCTTTTCTGGCGTCGAATTCTCGGCAGTATCGAGCCGGAATGGTTCAAGGGCATCTTTCAGGCAATTCCAGAAGGCATTGCCGAGGCCACCGCGGAACGAGAGAGACCAATCGGGTTGTTCGGATTGTTTCGAAGACTCACAAGCAAAGACAGTCTGCGCGGACTGGCTGCCGCCCTTGATTTCCTGCAGGCCTTTGGCCGTCACCTGCAATCTGCGAAAAATCCGCTTCCGCCCAATTCATAGACTTTGAAAGAGAGCTCGTGAAAACAATCGTTTTTCAGCAGCTCCGTTCAGCTTTGAACGCAATTGCGCAAGGATCAACTGTGCTTTCTAACCATCGCTGGGTTGTCGCGCATCCATGTAAAGGCGCGTGTCGCGGCGGGCATGCCTAACGTGCTCACGGCCAGTAGCGCCACATGATCAGTTTCTTCTTGTGTGACTCCGACACTTTGTGCATTCCGAACGGCGGAATGCGTAGCACCTTCCAGGCCGGCGCCAATCGAGAGGGCCAGTTTCACCAGACGTCGGGACTTCTCATCAAGTGGTCCCGCCTCGTGACAGCGGCTACCTAACTCATTAAATGCTTTCCACACGGTTGGATAACGTTTCCAAAGTTCTTCAACAGGCTTCGGTATTTGTCGAGGCATGCCAGTACTCCTTCGGTAGTTTTGCTTATCGGCAAAACTATGTCGGAGCACGTTACCAGTCCGGGTACTACGGAGCAAGCCGCGGCCACCGAAGTCTCCGGAGACGCATCAGAGTGCGCCGGTCTGAAGAGTCTACGGTTTATCTTCGTCAGGGATAGGAAGCTTCTCCTCAATTCTCAGGATCCTCTTCGGTGCATGCTTATGAAACAGACGCTTCATGTCGGGTGTAAATTCGCGCAGAAGATCTTCGATCGCATCTGAGCTCAGCGCACCACTAAAACGGTTCATCGTATCCCCCAGGCTCCGATCATGCCTCGGGTAATAAGTATTTTGCAGCGCGCTGCTGAACAGCGCGCCCAAGAACTCAGACGTGTTGAATGTGTTATTTCCGTACTCGTTCTTCGTAATCGCGACCCTGGTTACGGAATACAAAACCCGAGGGAAAAACGTTCTCTTGGGCGAGTAGAAATATCGAGGGTCCTGATGCAATATCGTGGACAACGCGAACCCCTGGATGAATCTGCGAGATTCCGTATTCGCCAGGGTCGCACCGAATCGCTTTCCCCAACCTTGCGTACCTCCGCCGTAGTGCGGCCACTGGTCCGTGGCCTGAGCCTCTGTGGCCTCGAAGGCTGCCGCGGCGAATGTATAAGGCGAATACGTTTGTTTGAGAAATAGGTCTAGCTTGCAATGTGGGGACAAAGGCACATAGACCGTGGATCCAGCCACCGTTGTAGGTTCCGCGGGCGTCGCCTGAGGTCGGGTAACAGTGTCAGGCACTCGAAAACTGCACACAGTGGCTGCCACTTGATCTGGCCGTCGATGCGGGTCGTTCTCGACGCCATAGGAACTGATGGCTGGAACGGATTTTGCCGGTTCCTGTGCAACCGATGAGACCTGCGCATGGCCGACCCCAAGTGCGGCCCCAATCGAAATGGTCAACAGCGTGGCGTGGGTTATTGAGGTTACCTTCTTATGTCGTCGCAGTAGGTGAGAGGGAGACACTTTTGTTGCCCCTTAGAACGGGAGGCGCACCGAGAGAATCCAGCGATGGTTGTACCGGTGGAACTGGGTCGCGCCGATTTGCACATCACTCCCATTGCCAAGATGGAGCCGCCCAACAACTGGAAAGCTACCTAGTGCCTCGGTTCGCGCCATCTCTATTCTTTCCGCACCATTCGTGATGCCTTCCAATCGCCGTGCATTCATATCTCCAAATGCGACGAAGGCACGAGATCAACTTTTTTCCTGGTTGAATCGGAATGCACGCAGTAATGAACTCCGCCAGAGTCGGCATGTGGACACTCGTCAGCACATCGACGTTGCTAGCCTTGCCTCCTGCCAAGTCGTCAACAGGATGAGCTCACAAACCCTTGCACCACAATGTGAAATGGTTTTCTGAGTTGCAGCGGCGCTTGGAAGTGCAACTGCATTCCTCACCTTCGAAAGGGAGGCTCAAATGAAGCCCATACGCCGTACAGCAACTTGCACCGTACTCTTCCTCGCCTTATTGGGAACGGTGCTCGCGCAGCAGGTAAAAACCGACTTTGATCACCAAGCGAATTTCTCTCAGTACAAGACCTACACCTGGCAGACAATTAAACCAGCGAATTCTCTTTGGGAAGCGCGGATCAAGAGCGCGATCGATGCTCAATTGGCAGCCAAGGGCTGGACTCAGGTCGACAGCGGTGGCGACGTAGCCATCGTAGCGATGGCGACGTCACATACCGAAAGGACACTTCAAACTTTCTATGATGGTATGGGCGGAGGTTGGCGTTGGCGAGGATTCGGAGGAATGGGCGAAGCCACCACTACGGAGGAGGACTACAAGGAAGGGACCCTCGTTGTCGACATGTACGACGGCAAAACCAAGCAGTTGATCTGGCGCGGCAGCTCCGAGGACACCGTGTCCAACAACGCCGATAAAAATGAAAAGAACCTGGACAAAGGTGTCGCCAAGATGTTCAAGAAGTTCCCGCCGCAAAGCGCTAAGAGCTAGAACTTCTCGTCGTCTGGAAATACTCAACAGAACTTAGAAAGGGAGAAGAATGCAAACGCGCAAACTGGGGAACTCTGATCTGCACATCACTCCAGTCGGCTATGGCGCCTGGGCCATAGGCGGCTCGGGCTGGCAGTTCGCATGGGGATCACAGGATGACAACGATTCCATCGCCGCCATTCACCGCGCTCTCGAGCTCGGTGTCAACTGGATCGACACGGCGGCCGTCTACGGTCTGGGGCATTCTGAAGAAGTGGTGGCTCGCGCCCTGAAGAGCTGGCCTGGCCCGCGGCCATACGTTTTTACCAAGTGTGGCCTCCGCTGGGACGCCGCTGGCAACGTGAGGACTGTGTTGACGGCTGATTCGATCCGGCGCGAGGTCGAAGACAGCCTCCGTCGCCTCTCGGTCGAGGTGATCGACCTCTATCAGATCCACTGGCCTCCTGACCCCGATTCAGCCGAACTGGAAGAAGGATGCTCAACGCTCGCCTCCCTGCAGCAGCAAGGCAAAGTACGCTGGATTGGAGTTTCCAACTTTAGTGTCCAGCAACTGCGGCGCGCGCAGGCCGTTGCTAGCGTCACATCCTTGCAGCCTCGGTACTCGCTCGTGCACCGCGAAGTCGAAGACCAGGTTTTGCCTTATTGCATGCGGGAAAACATTGGAGTCATCGTTTACTCTCCAATGGCTTCCGGCCTGCTGACTGGCGCGATGACCCGCGAGCGCGCTGCCAAACTATCCAAGGACGATTGGCGAAGGACTCATCCTGACTTCACTGAACCCAATCTGTCACGCAATCTCTCGCTGGTTGAACGCTTGCGCCAGATTGCAAGACGCTACAACAGATCCGCCGGGGAAGCCGCAATCGCCTGGACGCTACACAATGCCGCCGTTACGGGAGCCATCGTTGGCGCCCGCAATGCACGCCAGGCAGAAGGAGTGATGCGCGCCGGCGAGTTTCGCCTCACGGATGAAGACGTGAGCGAGATCGGAACTTTCGTCGCGGAGACCGCGGCGTAAAGCGATACAGTTGGACGAAACTAGCCGTCGGGCCCTTCGAGGAGTGATTGGTTGAAATAGGAGAGCGCGGTGAACGACGACTAAGACGAACGCGAATACAGCTCTGGAGCACTATTTCAAATCTGTTCGCCAGATCGGAGACGGTGAGAAGCTTTATCTGTTGGGCTTCGAAGCGGCTCTCCACGCCAGAAACCGCTGCAAAGAGTTTGATCAGATCGTGTCCGAGATGGCAAGCGACTTGGAAGAACGGCAGCGGCAAATATCCGGAGCTACCGTGGAAGAACCCCCTTGCGCAATAATTTCAGCGGGGACGGGAATAATACCAGCGCTTGTGCAACGAATCCAACTCTGCATGATCCGGCCAAAACAGTAACTTGCAGCCTCCTATCGCTTCTTCTTGTGCCGGCTTCTTGGGCACCAATATTTATTCTTTCCCCAGCTATTTGAACCGTGATGATGTCCTTCGATCGACACACCGTCTGAGGGCGGACGTCATTTCTCCTGGCGGTTGACCCCCAAAAGTCCTTCCGGGCCAAAACAACTCTCGAATCGCTGCCACCGGATTCGTCGCCGAGAAATCAGTTTGGAATGTCGCTTGCTACTACCAAAGGGTTACGAAACACGGAGACGCGTGACGGAAGGGCAGTTATGAACGAGATGATTGATTCTTTGGGCGTGCGCTACGCAGTGATAGCAGGGCTCGGCACCGAAACTAGTCCCGAGCGCCTTGTGATTGGGTACCCGAACGAGAAATCTTTGCGCGGTATGATCGCGGCACGGTCTATCATCGCGGTCGGGTTCTCCTCACGCGAGGAGGCGGCAAAGGCACGAAAATCTTCCCTGAGACCTGCCGCTGCCTCGTACGACCGGATCCGCGAAACAATAGCAGTGGCGCGCCGAGGCTATCTGCAGGTATTCAAATGGGCAGACCGGCGAACAGAAATTGGTTCTGCCTTGCAGAGATCGGCTGAGCTCCTCGTCAACTCCTACAACGACATTGCCACAACGGCTCTCGTCATTTTTTCTTCTACGAATGCCTTCTCAACAATAATCAGAATGGCGCTCGGCAGTTCCGTCTGAGTTCCTTCGGTGACTCGCCTCTGCTCAAGAGATCTGAGCCAGGGACAAACTTTTTGCAGCCTGGCTGGCAGCACTGCGAGTCGATAGTTGTGGCATGCGATCATGCGGGATTGCCGGGATGACGGTAGGACCTGATCGGCGGAGGGCATTTCGTCCCACATCTCGCTATGAATCGAGGGTCTGTTCATATCGGTTGCAGCGAAGCACCGGTCTCCAGTTGAGAAAACCGGCTGCGCGTCTACTTGAATAGGATCTTCGCCATCATTCCCTTGTCCTCGTGACTGAGTAGATGGCAATGAAATACCGACATACCCCTGATGACGGGGTCGGTGAAGTCCAGAACGACATCCACGGAACCGCCATACGGAACATTAACGGTGTCCAGCCACGCTGGCGTGGGAAGGGGCGCGCCGTTCTGTGCATAGGCCAGGAAGTGAACCTGGTGAATGTGGAAGGGATGCAGTTCGGCAGTGTCGTTGACAATATGCCAATGCTGGTACGTGCCCACGCGGGCGCTGATCATCGGAGTCGCGTCCGCGGAGAATTTTTGGCCGTTGATGTAGAAGCCGTTCTTGTCTTCTGTAAATGTGACAACGAAATCCGGAGCAGTTTTCGTTAACGGCTCAATGTCAATTGGTTTGTAAATCGGTGGACGGCCGTTAATGACGTGCCCTTGCGCGGAATGTGAGGTAACGTCGGTTTCACTGGGCCCAGGTGAAACAAGGTCGGCCAGCACCATCTCGGGATTGGGATCCCCAACTGGACCGGTATCTACACAAAGCGTTCGCAGTGTTGCATGTGCGCCGGTAGGTGGTCCGGTAACGATTGCCTCGACCCGGCCTGCGGGTGCGATCAATAGGTGATCGACGGTTTTGGTGGGGTGTTTTGGATCGTGGTAGGCAAGCGGCATGCCATCAAGCGCCACAACGTCAAAAGTCTTTCCATCCAGTTGCAAGTCCAGATAGCGGTCCGATGAAGCGTTCACGATGCGCCAGAATTGTCGGTCATTCGGTGCCATCTCGATTCGGGGCCGAAGCACTCCGTTCACGGTAAAGATTTCTTCAACTTTCTCGGCCTCTCCCCCACATCCCTTAGCTGGGATTTCAACATCGTGTTCCAGCGCGGTGGCATTCGGATCCTGCTCGATGGAGCGACCGCGCACAACGAGCACACGCTCACGGAGCCGTTCTACCTCGGGGACATACCGTTCCATTCCCTCCAGGACAATGGCGCCCGACATTCCGTCCAGCACTTGCCGATGACTCTCTCCATGAGGATGCGTGTGGTACCAGAACAGTCCGGGCGGATGATCGCGCGGAATGCGGATTGAATAGTGCAGTACCTGGCCGGGCTTGGCCAGCATTGTCAGCACGTCGTCTTGCGGGGCCTCCGGCGAGATGGCGAGTCCGTGAAAATGTAAGTTGGTCATATCCATGCAGGGATTCACTGCGCACGCCTCGGAAGACTTGGAAGGAAGGTCGTTGATATACGTTATTTTGAGAATGTCACCTGGCGACGCGCGGATGACAGGCGGGACCGTCTTGCCGTTGAAAGCAAAAGCATCCTTGCCGTTCTCATTCACCGCATGAAGCGTAACGGATACCACATGATTCTTCGCGCGAACCTGCGGAGGCTGCGGCAACGAAACTCCTTGCGCGCCGCAGAATGCGGAGATAAAAACTACGCCGATAAGGAGTGGTGACTCTGACCTCATGACACCTGTTCTTCCTCTCTCGCCTTCGTCTGTCGTGTTGCTGATAAAAATTCACGGTCGGGCGCCACGCCTCCAACAGACCGCGATTGCAGCGCCATTCTAATGAGCGTTGCGATGAGGATCGACACCTTTCCGGCGGTGTAAATCCCGCAGGTCGAAGAAGCGGTGGCCTATCAGCGTGGTGTTGCTCCGGATGTCTTGTAGGCTCGCTTCACACCGCCGGGAGCCAACTCGGCCCGGTTCGCACTTTCATCTGCGGGGCCAGCGTCTTTGTTTCAGGACCGAGGTCTTTTTCAAAGACGGTCCCCCTCCAGGTAACTACGAATGTCTTGACACCTGATGACTGGTATTCAGCAGGATAGGCAATCAAGGTCAATGTTTTCTTGGTTGCGTGATTCTCAGTCATGATTCGAAAGTAGTAGCCATGAAAAGGAGTGGAATCTTTGTTGTCGTTACTTGTTGCTGCTGCAGTCGCCAGGTTCTCGGCGTACCGGGTGATCGCATCTTCGCTAACTGCCTTTGCGGCGCTCGCATTCTTTGCCATTGCGAATTCCTCACACACTTCAATGGCGACGGCCTCGTTTTCTCCAATCCTGCGGAATAGGATCTCCTGCTTGCCGCGATCAGAATCGAAATGCCATTCACCGTTGTCGGAAACCAACGGGATGGGGAAAGGCCAGTTCTCTGCGCCGATATACAGAACTGTGCTACCGTCCGGTTCTCGGACCAGACGGTGCATTTCCTTATATTTGTGGCCGAATTGCTCGCGCTCTAGTTTATCCTCGACTGGGTCACTGGATGATGTCACTTCCTTTCCTGCCCCGAGGATCATCTCCAGAGTCTGCTCATCTTCATTCTGCGCGGCCTGAAAAAGCGCGTTGCTGGCTTCGCCCGGAGATGAAAAAGTCCTGGGCTGCGATGTCTGGCCAAGGCTCAACTGAGCATGCCCAATGCTCAGCAAAGCAAAGGCCATCGCAACACACATCCAGCTAGCAAACCTTCCATGAACTGTCGCGGGTTTCACATTTACAATGCGCATGATCTTGTTCTCCGTATCGTAGCTTCCTTCTGCAGAAATGGACTGAATCACCGGTGTCCTCCGCCGCCATGAAAGCCACCGCCGCCACCCCCGTGGAAACCACCTCCATGGAATCCTCCACCGAAGCTGGATTGTCCACGCGCGGAAAAACCTCGGGCGGCTCCGCCATGGTTAAAGCCGCTGAAGGCTCCAGAGTGTATCCCGCTCTCGGCATGCGTTCCCGCGAATCCATGCTGCGGGGACCCGTGGAAACCCGGATTGCCGCCGTGAAATCCACCGGCATGATTGAAGTGGTCACGATTGATAAAGACTCTGCTGTGAGATTCGTAGTGGTGGTGGTCGAAGCGAATGTCGTGATGATGCCAGTCATATCCCCAATGGTGCCATCCCCAACCGAACCCGCCAAAGAAGCCAACTCCAAAACCGAAGCCAAACGCGATTCCAGGTCCTTCCAGATACAATCCCGGATACCAATACCAGCCCGGCCACACACCGATGGGACCCCCATAGACCAGCCAAGGATCATACTGAGGCACGTAAACAACTTCGGGGTCCGCGGGCTCGATCACAATAGTCTGCCCCTGCGTGCTCACTTTTTCCTGCGATGTGCTCTTTAAGTTCCCCGCCCTCTCGGCGCGGTCACGCATTACCTGAACGGCGTCCATCACTTGCTGTTCCTGGTTGACGTAAGCGTCGCCTAGTGACGAGGTCCATGAGAGATTTTTGTCCATATTGGCGAGCACCGAAGGAAACTCGACGAGAGCCTTTACACTGGGGTCCCAAGGCTGTTTATCGACTTCTTTCCCCAGTTCCTCGCCCTTGAGATTTTTGTTTTGCTCCAGCCAGCGGTCTGCTTCAACGATCTGATCGGGGTAGGTTGCCGCTGCAAGGATCTGCGCCACCAGCGCGTCCGGATACAGAGCGATCGGTGCAACCAATTGCTGCAGCTGTTCTGGCGTCTGTTGTGCGGCTTGAACCGGCGGTTGTGTGGAAGACTGGTCCGCCTGCGCGGCGCACCCTCCAGTAGCCGTGGCCAGCATAAGGCACCCGGACAGAAAAAGGGACACACTCTGTTTTACGAGCTTCACAATTGATTCTCCTTCGACACTTCACCTGGGCGACCAGCAGTCGCGTCTTTCCAGTTGCGAAATGAGGGCCGATCTACTCGATCGAATTCAGTTGGCCAAGTCGGCGGCACTTCCCGAAACAAACTGCCGAACCGGGAGCGGACACGCCAGATGATCACACTGACACGCGATCTCAACGTCTTCACTTCCTGCATCACGACAAATTTGTCCGCAGTATTCTTCTCCATCCGCGACATCGCACAAGCATGGAATATGTGCGCACTTTCTGGTGTTTTGTTTCACCATTTTCTTCTCCTCTGCTCCGATTCCTCTCAATTGCATCCAAATCTCCAAACGCCAACTCGAGCTATATGGGGCTTTTGCAAGCTTTCTGGGCTCGCGGTGAAAGTCAGCGATGTCGTAAGTGTCGGCAGGCTGATAGCAGCGTCGGTATTTGGACGGCTCGGAAGTGCCACCTTTACTAATCGAAGACAAAGATCTGGAGAACCCAATAAATCCAAATCCTTTAAATGACTGATGTTTTTCTTCTCGCTTTATTTTCAGTTTTTGTCTGGAATAAAACGTGCACTTGCCAAAGCGAGAGTGAGGTCAGAATGGCAGATCAAGTATTCACATTTGCAAATTCGCCTTTTGTCCCGGTGGCGATTGGCTTTTTTGGCTTGGGGACCGGCTACTTCATCTGGGGTGGCCAGGCCCTGTTTGGTTTTCCGAAGAGCAGCCCAGAGGTCAACCGTACAATGGGCCTATGGGGTTTCTGGATGCCCGGCTTCATGCAGTTCCTCACGGGGATCTATCTGCTGACGGGACTGACCTGGTTCAACGTCTTCGGCAATGCGGCTCCTCTATATATGGCTGGCCTAGCCTTCACAGCCTTCGGTATTCACTGGTTCGCGATGGCCTACCGGCGATATGTCGATTCCAGCGCCCAGCCGGATGGCTGGATGGCGATAGCATTCCTATTTCTCAGCATTCTCGGCGCTGACGTTTTTCGGCGCGCTGGAGACACTCCCGTCATGCTCATCTTTGTCGGTCTGACACTGATCTATGCGATTGAGATTCCTACGCGTTTGTTGTCGTGGACTCTTGGAGGGCGCCTCGTCGGGCTATTTCAATTGGTGACGGGTGTGTGGCTGATGTATTGCACATACGCCATAACAGTGGATTTAGCACTGGGCGCCAAAGCTTGGGTTTAAAGGTCGTTCACTCTATGATGCGCTTGCTGCCGATGAAATGCGGACTGATCGCCTGTGTCATTGCAGCTGCCTCGGCGTTCGGGCAGTCGACATGTGTCCGCACAGCCAGCGATGCGCCGGACGTCCCCTCGAAGGCGTCCGCATCGCCAAATTTGCTCCGAGATTTGAACAGCTCCCTTGAAGCTGTCGTCTCGAAAGTCTCACCAGCGGTGGTCCAAATCGTAGTAACGGGATACGGACCGTCAGAAGACCACGGGCACACCGACACAGCGCGAATTGTCCGCCAGCACGCGATTGGTACAGGAATCATCGTAGATTCCGACGGCTACATCATGACCAATGCTCATGTGGTAGAGGGTGCGCAACGGATTAAGGTGATTCTGCCCCCACTGGCATCGGACTCTCCAATAGAACTCCAGCCGATTCATGCCGGGCAGATTCTGGACGCCACACTTTTGGGGACTCATAAGCAATCCGACTTAGCGCTTTTAAAAATTGACGCAACGCGTTTGCCTGCCGCGGCTCTCCGCAGCGACGTGCGAGTTCACCAGGGCGAATTAGTATTCGCAATCGGAACTCCCGAAGGACTTCGAAACACGGTCACCATGGGGGTGGTCAGCTCACTCGCCCGGCAGCTCGATGCGGATAAGCCGATGGTGTACATCCAAACTGATGCACCACTCAACCCAGGGAACAGCGGCGGTCCACTGGTGGATATCGACGGCAACGTGATCGGGATTAACACTTTGATGTTAAGCGAAGGCGGCGGCAGTGAAGGGCTAGGCTTTGCCATTCCAGCAGCAATCGTCAGCTTTGATTATCAAAACCTTCGCAAGTCCGGCCGTGTGCAGCGTGTTGCGATGGGGGTGAGAACACAGAACATCACACCTACGCTCGCGGCGGGGCTGGGCCTGACGAGAAGTTGGGGAGCCGTTATTTCTGACATCGCTGCTGGAGGCGCGGCGGAGGCGGCAGGTTTGCAATTAAACGATATCGTCCTGGCAATCGACGGAAAACAGATTCTGGGACTCCCCGACGTGGTCATGGCGCTATACGTCCATCCGCCTGACCGCGTTCTGAAAATGGATGTGCTTCGAGGTGAAACTCCGATGTCCTTTTACGTTGCGGTCAAGGTGTACCACGAAAACATAGATGACTTGGCCGACATTCCTGGTCTTCAGAGGAGATTGGTTCGGAAGCTGAACGTTTTCGTCGCCGACCTGGACGGTAATGTAAGGCCGCTGCTGGAGAACTCGCGTAGCGAGTCTGGAGTTGTGGTCGTGGCTCAGCTTAGCGGGTCAAACGCCATGGATACCGGGCTGGAGACCGGCGATATCATACGCGCCGTTGATCGCACCGCGTTAGAGACGACGTCACAGTTCGAGACCCTGGTCCACAATCTCAGACCCGGCGATCCGGTCGTCCTTCAAGTTGAACGCAAAGGCAAATTGCAGTATCTCGCTTTCGAGATGGAATGACTTTCAAGTCAACTGTCCAAGCCATGCGCGTTTGCACGAAGCTGTTCCGGCGTTGTGCATTGGACCGGTGCTTCAACCGCACATCCTGGGACACGATGTCTTAATTTATGGTCTCTTCGCGTATGTCGAGGTTCTCTGTGCGGCCTGGGTCGGCCGTCGTGCTGCGCTACGGAATGGCAATAACCTTAGTAGCAGTGGCGCTCGGAACAGCGCTCTTCCTAAGACATGACAATTTGCCGCATCCGTTCATATCTTTCTCCCTTGCGGCGATTGCAATCACCTTTTGGTCCGCTGGCACCGGCCCAGGACTGGTCGCGCTCTTTCTCTCCTACTTGGCTTTGATCGCTCTGTTTGTTCCGGGAAAGATCCTCGGCTCTTCGTCGGAACCCTACCTCGCCTTTTACGGGATCTTTGGCGCAGCCGTCAGCTGGTTCAGTACCTCACATCGTCGGGCACAACGATTGCTCACCGAAGCCCGCGATCATCTGGAAGTGCGTGTGAAGGAACGAACACGCGAACTTGCTCAGGCCAACGAAGAATTGCAGGGCACCCAAACGGACCTACGGCATGAGAAAGACCGCCTTAAACTACTTCTGGACCTGAACAACAGCATCGTCTCGAAGTTGGATCTCAGGGACCTCCTGCGTGACATTTCCGCGAGTGTGAGACACCTCATGCAATGCGACGCGGTGGGCGTCAGCTTGCCGGATCCGGAAACCGGCGAGTTTAAGCTGTTTGCCATGGACTTTCCTGCGGCCAAGGGGTTCCTCCGAGAAGAGATGGTGCGCCCATCAGGCTCGCTTGCTGGCAAGACATTCAGGACCCGTGAGCCCATGACATTCATTCTTGGGCAGGATGTCCCGACCGTAGAAACGGACTTCGAGAGGGAGGGTTTGCAATCAGCCTGTTGGCTGCCCTTGATTAGCCGTACCCGAGTGCTGGGCGTTTTAGGACTCTCTCGACTCCAAGCAATTCCCTTCTCTCAAGAGGACGTGCACTTTCTGATGCAGGTTGCAACGCAGGTAGCGATTGCAGTGGAAAATGCGCTGTCCTATCGCCAGATATCCCAACTCAGCGACAAGCTCGCACAAGAGAAGCTCTACCTGGAGGACGAGATTCGCAGCGAAGCTAATTTTGAGGAGATTGTCGGTAAAAGTAAGGCACTGCAGCGGGTGTTGAAACTTGTGGAGACAGTGGCACCTACCGACTCTACCGTCCTTATCTTCGGCGAGACGGGTACGGGTAAGGAATTGATCGCCCGGGCCATTCATGATCTGAGTTCGCGCAGTTCAAATACTTTCGTGAGACTGAATTGTGCCGCCCTCCCTGCAGGGCTGCTCGAGAGCGAGCTATTCGGCCACGAAAGAGGGGCATTCACGGGCGCGATCGCCCAGCGCATCGGACGTCTGGAACTTGCAAACCACGGGACTATTTTTTTGGATGAGATCGGCGAAATCCCATTAGAGCTCCAGCCGAAGCTGCTTCGCGTTCTCCAGGAACGAGAATTTGAGCGATTGGGAGGCACCCGAACCATTCGGACCGACGTGCGCTTGATTGCAGCAACTAATCGGGACCTGGCAGCGATGGTCCAAGAACAGAAGTTCCGGGCGGACCTGTTCTTTCGCTTAAACGTTTTCCCGGTTGAACTTCCTCCGTTACGCGAGCGCCCTGAAGATATTCCGCTCTTAGTCCGGCATTTCGCTGAGGAGTTCTCTCGCCGTATGGGCAGGAGAGTTGAGGCCATATCTTCGCAGACGATGAATGACCTGCGTCAATATCGCTGGCCGGGCAACATTCGGGAACTGCAGAACGTCATTGAACGATCCGTCATCCTCTCGTCGGGCCCAACCCTCAAACTGCCGGTCGCCGAGTTGCATTCTCGCCCGATGCACGTGTCGGCGAATAATGCCCCACAACCGCCTCGGACAAGGCGCACGCCGGTGCGAAGCATTCTCGCGGATGTGGATCGCAGTGAAATCATTCGTGCCCTCGAAGAAGCCGGCGGCCGGATTGGAGGACCAAGCGGGGCTGCTGCCCGCCTTGGGCTCAAGCGGACTACATTCATCACACGGATGAAGAAACTTGACATCAATCCTGACCAGCTGTCGCAACTCAAAATGGACAGCACCGACGCTTCCGACACTTCCGACATTTCAACCGTACAAGACTCCCCCGGCGCAGTAACCTCCTCAGAATAAATCGCTTCGACTCAGAATCGTCTCCCGAATCGTTTTGGTACCTGCCGTGCCCTTACCCAAAGTGCGAAAGGAAAGGCGCAACGCTGGTGCGTGACTTACTGACCTGGAACTTGAGTTCGTTCTTGGCTGAGGGGAAGCAGAGCATCGGTCGCGAAGTTTCTTTTCTTATGTGAGGTCGAAATACCAACATTTTTCAAGGAGATAAACAATATGAAAATCAACAAGGGTTACATTGCGGTAGGTTTGGTCATTGCTTTTGCTCTCTTCTTCGAACTCGGTGCTCATGCCGACGAGTCGGACGAAGCTACATTCATTAGTTTCAGTGCTCCCGTTCAGATTCCAGGGCAGGTATTGCCCGCAGGAACGTATCTGTTCGAGCTGGCCGACCATGGCTCTGAACCAAATGTGGTTCAGGTATTCAGTTCGGACCGCAGTGTTCTGTACGGAACGTTTCTGACGGTTGCAACCGACCGTCAAGATCCAACGGATGACACTACAGTCACACTGGCAGAGCCGGAATCTGGTGGAACGCCTGCTCTTGTGAAGTGGTTCTATCCAGGACGAGATATCGGAAATGAATTCCTATATTCCAAGCAGACAGAGAAGGAATTGGCACGAGACAGCCAGCAGACCATCGTGGCGCGTCAAGCACCAAGCTCCAACTCGGACACCAGCAGAGCTGGCAACTGAATGCATAGCCTGGCATTCGCTCGCGAAATGGTAAATGCGAGGGAATGTCAGGCTGTTGCGAAGCACGTTTGGAAGAATTTTTATTACTGCTCCTAGTTCACAATTTTCATGGAGAGACGAAGATCGTTTGATCGAGTCATTTGAGTGGCGACGGGACTGGGCGACCTGCGGAAAGGGGAACGATGCTGAAGATTACGAAAATCGATACGGAGACTGATCAAAGGCTTATTCTCGAGGGACGGCTCGCTAACCCTTGGATTGCGGGCCTTGGCTCCCACTGGAAGGAAACCCGTCACGCTCATCCCGAGCGTGAATTTGTCGTTGATCTCAAGGGAGTCGTGCGGATCGATAACGCCGGTGAATGCGCTGTCGCTTTGATGAAAGCCGAAGGAGCACGGTTCTTGGCCGGTGGGATTCGCATGAAACACTTGATACGCAATCTTGAGATTAAGGCTCAAGGGTACGGCTGCAATCGATAGCGGCACTCATCCGACTTAGGGTTGGGATCGCTGGACCCTTGATTGTCATGGCCGTGAAACCGAGCTAGAGTTACGGAACAGAGGCAGCGTTCGCCTTGCGGTCCCCCTACAAAACCTGAGGGGCATGATTGAAACCTGCAGCGACATCCACGGTGTTCGTCATTGATGACGATCCTTTGGTGCGTGCCGCGATTCAAGGCATGATGAAGTCGGTTGGCCTCCATTCCGAAGCCTTCGAGACGCCGCAAGAGTTCCTGCGCGGCAAGCGGTCTGACGGACCGAGTTGCCTTATTCTTGACGTCAGACTCCGTAGCGCCAACGGCCTCGAGTTTCAGCATGAGTTGGCAGATGCAGGAATTCGGATTCCCATTATCTTCATCACCGGTTATGGAGATATCCCCATGTCGGTCAAGGCGATGAAGTCCGGTGCGGTTGAGTTCCTGACGAAACCCTTCCGCGATCAGGATCTGCTGGATGCGATCTACCAAGCCTTGGATCGCGACCAGGTGGCTCGCCAACGGCAGAGTGAGCTTGCCGAGTTGCGAAGGCGGTATGAATGTCTGACCACACGCGAGCGCGAGGTCATGAGCATGGTGGTTTCAGGCATGCTCAACAAGCAAGTGGCGTTTGAGTTGGGAACCAGCGAAATCACGGTGAAGATTCAACGCGGCCAGGTGATGCGGAAGATGCAGGCCGAGTCGCTGGCGGAATTAGTGAGAATGGCTACGAAGCTTGAGCTTCCCCCAGGAAGGAGTCTAGGGCTATCGGAAACTGGCCACGAATAAATGTGGTTTCCAAAATTCAACGCTATGGCCTGGCTGCGATTTGCTGCGGCGTCGCGTTGCCCGTGGCATGGCCTATCGATGCACCTGCGTCGTGCTTCCTTCTCGCTGTGACGGTGAGCGGTCTCTTCGGAGGTTTGGGGCCGGGCCTTCTATCGGTCGCTCTTTCTGCTATCGCCTACGAACACTTCTTCCTGTGGAGGACCGCCCCTCCAGCCCACGAACCGGCTGCCTTCTTCCGATTTGCAGCGTTCCTGATAGCGACTCTGTTGGTCACTGCACTAATGGAAGTGAAACGGCGCGCCGAGCGATCTCGCACCCGCGCCGAGGAGGCCTTGCGTCAGGCGAACTCGGGCCTCGCTCGCGTCAGCCGTGTGACTACAATGGGAGAACTCACTGCTTCCCTGGCGCACGAAGTGAACCAACCGATTGCCGCAGCGGTAACCGACGCCAACACATGCCTGCGATGGCTCACGCGCGAGACACCCGACCTGGAAGAGGCGCGCGAAGCCGTATCGAGAACCATTAAAGACGTGACACGCGCAGCGGAGATTATCAGCCGCGTCCGGCAGATCTTCCAGAAAGGGCCTTCAGAGCAAGAATTAGTTGATGTCAACGAGATTATTCGGGAGATGGTGGTTCTGCTGCGGGGTGAAACCACCCGGTACTCCATAGCAGTTCGTACCGACCTGATGGCAGATCTTCCGCATGTCATGGGGGATCGATTGCAACTGCAGCAGGTGCTGATGAACCTCATTGTCAACAGTATTGACGCGATGAGGGAGGTAAACGGGACGCGCCAGCTGATCATCCGTTCGCAGCAAGCCGAAGACGGCCAACTCCTGGTGTCCGTGAGCGATACCGGCGTAGGACTCCCACCGCAACAAGCCGAGCAAATCTTCAATCCCTTTTTTACCACCAAACCTCAAGGGACCGGCATGGGACTCCGGATCAGCCGCTCGATCATGGAAGCGCATGGCGGGCGCTTATGGGCTGCCACCAACTCCTCCCGGGGCGCAACCTTTCACCTCACCCTTCCTGCCAAAACCGCCGGCCATGAGTGACAGTCGCGACTGCTTCCACGTCATTAAGTCCAGTATTACTGATTTCATACCAACGTATGATTGCTGCTCAGCAGCAAAGGGGATAGTTTGCAAACATGGTTATTCCGAGGAAGGCAAAAATGGTCGCGATTGTTGATGACGATGAACTGATGCGCAGCGCACTTCAGGGCATGATGAAATCCGTAGGATTGCCGTCAAAAGTATTTGCCTCAGCCGAAGATTTTCTCAAATCCGGCCAGCAGCATGAGACTGCATGCCTGATCGCCGATATCCGCATGCCGGGGATGTCCGGGCTCGAACTGCAGGCCCAATTGAACGCGGAACACTGCAGAATTCCGACTATCTTCATCACCGCACATGGCGACACAAAAATGCGAATGCAGGCGCTAAGAGCAGGCGCAGTGGAGTTTCTGGCCAAACCGTTTGACGATGAGGTCCTGCTCGAAAGCGTACGAGCGGCTCTGGAGAGTTGAGCCGAAAGAGATTGGATTCGCGCGCCAGGAGGTTGTCTGTGGGAACTTTCCAAAGATTCGGTAGTGGCGAACAAGGGTCTAACGGGCGCAAATTCGAGCAGGTGATCGGCAACAGCCCTGCTCTCGAATCGGTGCTCCAACAGGTCGAGCGGGTTGCGCCCACGGATTCCACAGTTCTTATCCAGGGAGAAACGGGCACCGGCAAGGAGTTGATTGCGCACGCAATACATAACCTCAGCTCGCGGTGCGGGCGACCCTTTGTGAGATTGAATTGCGCGGCCATTCCACTGGACTTGTTAGAGAGTGAACTCTTTGGTCACGAGAAGGGTGCATTCACCGGCGCCATCGCGCAAAAAATTGGTCGCTTCGAACTGGCCGACAAGGGCACGCTTTTCCTGGACGAAGTCGGTGATATTCCGCCCGCCTTGCAGCCGAAGTTGCTGCGTGTTCTGCAGGAACAGGAGTTCGAGCGCCTCGGCAGCACTCGCACTCATCAGGTAGACGTTCGGTTGGTCGCTGCCACAAATCGTAATCTGATGGAGATGGCGAACCGAGGTGACTTCCGCAGCGATCTGTACTATCGACTGAATGTATTTCCGATCATGCTGCCACCTTTGCGCGACCGTAGCGAAGACATTCCTGCTCTGGTTGCTCACTTTGTGGAGATTTACGGCCGCCGGATGAGTCGCGAGATCGAGCACATTCCTCCGACAACTATGTCTGCGTTGACGTCATACCACTGGCCGGGCAACATACGCGAACTGCAAAATCTGATCGAACGTGCCGTGATCCTCTCCAACGATGGCGTGCTTCCGAATCCTCTGGCGGCGGGGGAAACTTTGGCTCCGCCCGCACCTTCGTCGGCAACCACACTGAAGGACTCCGAGCGGATTCTGATTCTGCACACGCTTGAGTCGGTTGGTTGGGTGATCGGCGGTGCGAAAGGAGCGGCTGCGAAACTCGGTTTGAAGCGAACCACACTCATTCATAAGATGCAGAAGCTGGGAATCTTTCGGCCCGATTACCAACGCTCCACGGCCCCAATAAGGACAGGATCTCGAGAGTCGGACTCGGGCTCGCGAGTGCAGTGACAAAGGCTCGGCTTCCGAAGTCAGCGAACTGCCACGCTGGATGTTTGAAGCACGAATCGTGCCCCGAAATAGAAATTAGGACATATGGGCCGATGAGCATTGATACGCGAAACACTGGGTTTGACGTTGTCGGGGGCGCAATCTTCCTATTCACGTTGGCCAGCGAAGTCACCGCGCCTCAGACAGTAGTTGCCTGACTTCATTAGTTCCAAAGGATCATCCGATTTCGTACAGAAATTAGAGCAATGACTGTGCGATCGCCGTCACACAGCATTAGCCGTTAAACGACCGATCAACGGGCATTCGGTGTTCCACGGCGCTCTCCAACAAGCAATGGAGAGCCGCTCGTCCAGCCCTCCACCCTGTTGACCTACCGGTCTTCTATTGGGCCATCAAAAGCAGGAAATGCCCGGCTGGGCAATGATCGCGTTGCGCTTGCTACGTCCACTCTCGTCGTGCCGCATACTTCACTCCGCCACGCGTTCGGCTCCGAACCGAGCAGCCGAACCGGCGGGGCCTTATTTGTGCCGCTTTGACAGTGAATGGACGTACGCAACCAGTGAATCGATCTCGGCCTGTGACAACTTGTCCTGGAACGCAGGCATATTACCTTTTCCGTTGCTGATGATTTGCTGGAGCTGTGCATTGGTTTGGTTTTGAACAGGCCCCGATCCCAGGTCAGGTGCGTTCAGGCTTTTTCCCACCGCCGTGGGAGTGCCGCTCTGACTGTGGCATGTCGCACAGTTGCGGGTGAACAATGTTGGCCCCGATTGGCCTTGGGGCGCCGCTAGGACCGTCCCTTGGAGCGAAATAAAGAGTGCCAACACTGCAAACACGGTCCTATAACAAAGCGGCTTAATAGAGTTCTGCTGGATCTTAGTCATCGAACACCTCCCTACACTTTGGAAGCACTCGATATGCCATTCCGCCGTGATGGAAACGGTACATAGTTCGCGCCCGCCACGCAGATCTTAGGCGGAATGCCGACACTCTGTCCCGCTATTGACACAAAGCGCTGCCGAAATCATGTACTCACAGAAGATCTCGGCCGGGAAAGCTTGTAGCAGCAACGGTTGCATCCGACGCACGCGACGAGGGTTTGGAAACAGGCTTGCCTTATCTCAAGTATCGATGACTGGTTGGACCTCCTTTTCCCGGTCGTTGTCGGAGGAACAAGAGGATCTCTGGAGTCACGAGATTGACGATCACCCGTCCACAAACGGCGATTGTGTCGCAAACAAGTACAGGAATAACTATGAATCGAATTGATGCAAATACACAGCTTGGCTTTGTAGGGGTTGGTGCGATGGGCAGTCGTATTATCCGTCGACTTCTGGCAAGTGGATACAAGGTAGCAGTCTATGACCTTACTCGCGCAAAAGCTGAGGCGCTGGTCGTCGACGGCGCAACCGTTTCGAACAGTCTCACAGATCTTGCAAGCACTGCCAAAATCATTTTGTCCTGCCTGACAAACGATGAGGCGGTGCGCAGAGTGTATCTAGCCCCGGACGGCGTCTTCTCCCACGCCGCACCGGGCACGGTCGTTATCGAGATGAGTACGATTCGTCCACGGACCAGCCGTGAATTGGCGCGCGAGGGCGCTGATCGTGGCGTGCGAGTATTGGACGTCGCGATCTCCGGAAGCACTCCTGCGGTAGAACAGGGCACAGTCACGCTACTCGGCGGCGGCGACTCAAGTATCTTTGCGGCTCTTGAGCCCATCTTTCAGACCATTGCCAAGCAGTACTTCCACCTGGGTACAAGCGGATCCGGGACAGCCGCAAAGCTCGTCGTCAACGCGCTGCTCGGCATCGGCATGCAGGCGATTGCTGAAGCCTGTGCGTTGGGAGAGAAAGAGGGGATTGATCGTGACCAACTCCTGACTGTGTTGGCCAAGACTGCGGTCGTCGCTCCTGCTCATGTGGGTAAGCTACCCCGAGCGATGCGGAACGATTACAGTCCACAATTCCCCTTGCGGCTGATGAACAAGGATTTTCGCTTGATTCTCGAGGCCGCAGCGCAGTCGGACCTGGCATTGCCGGCGACGGAGGCGGCTTTCCAAGTCAATTCCGATGCCTTCATCTTCTGGCCTGACCTTGATTTCTCAGTCGTGATTCAGGAGATGGAATCCCGGGCGCAGAAGTAAGGATGCAGAGCAAGGAGTCGGGCACACAACTTTCTGTTTGCTAGCGCTGCCTGGTGTTCACGATTGTGGAGCGCAAGGAACAGACGCCGTGCAGCCCGCGGGCGAAATCGATACTGTGGAGAATAACTGATGATCGCTCATCTAACAGGTACTCACGCCGACTGGGTTGTGCTGATTGCTCGCATCGTATTGGGAATCATATTTTTTGCTCATGGTGCTCAAAAGATGTTGGGTTGGTATGGCGGACCTGGTCTCGCCAGCAGCATGCGCACGTTCACCGAACATCTGCACCTTCCGCCCGCTCTTGCATTTCTGGTCATCGCCGGGGAGTTGTTCAGTGGAGTCGGACTGATCGTCGGACTGTTCAGCAGAATTGCTGCCCTGGTCATCGCGCTTACGATGGTAGGCGCTATCGCAACCGTTCATTTTCGATTCGGCTTGTTCTTGAACTGGTTCGGAACCCAGGAGGGACACGGGATTGAGTATCATTTGCTGACCATCGCGCTGGCCTTGGTAGTGGTCGTCCAGGGCGCCGGAGCATTCTCCTTGGATCGGCTTCTTCACGAACAAGTTTTAGGTTTGGAACAGTCGCAGGAAGCGACGCAGAGATGATGAGCCAGGTCACTGGTTTGCAAGTGGAATGATCCACGCCGAAATCAGTATCCCTACGATGGGACTGTGATGATGCGGTTGGACCTCAGCAGTATGCTTTTCACGCATTTCGTGTCGATATGCCGACTCCGACGTCCTCAAAAGGACATTGCTCGAAGCCATGGATCGAGGCCGTTGTGCAAATGAAGGACTTGCGAGCGACAGTATGGCACCTTCTTTGCACCACCGATAGAAGGAGAACATGAATGAAAGAATCAAGACCCTCACGCGTCTGGTTTATCACGGGAACCTCAACCGGCTTTGGGCGCCTGCTTACAGAAGAAGTGCTAAAGCGGGGTGAATGGGTAATCGCTACGGCCCGCGACGTATCACAGTTGTCAAGACTCACACAGCAATATCCGGACCGCATGCAAACTTTGACGCTGGATGTCACCAACCCCCAAGAAATCATATCGGTTGCCCAGAGCGGAATTGCCGCCTTCGGTCAGGTAGATGTTCTCGTCAATAATGCCGGCTATGGCGTGAACGGCGCGATTGAGGAAGTAGCAGAAGATGAATTCGAGCCGATGTTCCAAACTAACATCTATGGCCTCATTCGAGTCACCCGCGCGTTCCTGCCTCACCTTCGCCAGCGCCGTAGCGGACATATTTTCAACCTGTCTTCCATCGGTGGCCTGATCGGGTCTGCAGGCTGGGGTTTCTACAACACGACCAAGTTCGCCGTAGAAGGATTCAGCGAGGCACTGGCGGAGGAAATGAAGCCGCTCGGCGTTCGCGTCACAGTGGTCGAACCTGGCCCCTTTCGAACTGACTTCCTTGGACGATCTGGCAAACTTGCCAGGCAAGAGTTAGTTGATTACGCAGCAACGGCAGGCAAGGCCCGCGAGTACTTGAAAACACAATCCGGAAAGCAGCCGGGCGACCCGAAGAAGGTGGTCGAAGCGATCATAACGGCCGCGAACTCTCCCAAACCGCCTCTGCATCTGATTCTCGGTCGCATTGCACTGACCCGCTTTCGCCACAAGCTTTCGGACTGGCAGCAGGAAATTGCCGCGTGGGAGAACCTCACCACCGATGCCGATTTCCCAGAAAGCAACAGCAGCGCGGCGGACTAGAAGAGGTGCACCCTCTGAACAGGAACTCGTACCACAGCAATTGTGGAGCGAAACCACTCGGCATCGCCCTGAGTAAACAAGTATGAGCACAAGAAGAGACTTTCTCAATCTCACCATCAAAGGATCAGCCATGACCGCGGCCGCGGCGGTTCTCCCCCGGAACCCATACGCGCTGCTCAATCGAGGCGATAGTAGGAGCATGAACATGAACGATAACGCGACCAGCAGCGTCCACTACAAACTCCCCTTTAAATTCGGCTTAGGAGGTGTTCCGCTGGGAAACGAGTTTGCAGTGGTAACTGATAAGGATGCGTATGCGATCCTGGAAGCGGCATGGAGCGCCGGGATTCGTTACTATGACGTTTCTCCCTGGTATGGTCTGGGTCTCGCCGAGCGGAGGTTTGGCAGCTTTCTTCACAACAAGAACAGAAGTGAATACGTAGTCTCGTCCAAGGTAGGCAAACTCTTAAAAGCATCGAAGACAGCCAAGGGCCGCGAGTTGTTCCCTTTCTCGCCCTCTCCCAACGAAGTAATTTTCGATTACACGGCCTCCGGCGTGAGGCGTTCGATCGAGGATAGCCTGCAGAGACTCGGCGTCGATAGCCTCGACATTGTTTTCGTCCATGATCTTTCTTCGGACAACAAGCTGTTGCCGACGAGCTGGCAGGAACAATTCGACATCGCTGTGAAAGGTGCTTTTCCCGAACTGACGCGCATGCGGAAAGAGGGATTAATTAAAGGCTGGGGAATCGGCGTCAACACACCTGAGCCGATTCTGCGAGTATTCAGCGAGGCCGATCCGGACGTCTGTTTGATGGCCTCGCAATATTCCTTGATCGATCACAAGAATGCGCTAAACCAGCTTTTTCCAGTGGTCCGAAAAAAGAACGCCTCACTGGTAGTTGGCTCCTCCCTGAACGCCGGGTTCATCTCGGGAAGTCCTCGTTACAGTTACGGAAAAGAGTCCTATAAGATTCCCGTCGAATTCCTGGAAAAGCGAAAAAGACTACGTGAGGTAGCAGCGAATCACGGAGTAGACCTTCGGACGGCAGCACTGCAGTTCTCTGCGGCACCCGACGTGGCCGCGGCATTAGTGGTCGGCGCCAGCAGTGAGCAACAGATTCTGGCCGACTACACCTCGATGCAAACCAAGATTCCGGCTGAGTTCTGGGCTGAGCTGAAAGCTGAGAGATTAATAGAAGGAAATGCACCGACCCCTGCCTGAGGGGCTGCATAAGCACGTTGAAGTGCGCGGACTCATTCTGCCGCCGCGTATAAGGCCCCCGTTTTGATGTCAGCCCTCGACCCGAGATAGGTCGGTAGGCCCGCTCCTCTTTGACCGCAATTTAAATGCCTCCGCTACAATCACAGCCTTCCCCGAATCTCAAGACGGCGTTCAACCTCACGAAGGCTGTTCTACCTATCATGCTGGCATCGAGTTATGGATGCCTCCTGAGCACGAGCATTTTGTGAGGGCTATGTGAACTGGCTGTTGCTCGACAGGGGTAAATCGCGGACGCGCTTGCCTGTGGCAGCGAAAATCGCATTGCAAAATGCGGCAACAAACGGGGGAACGCCGGGCTCGCCCACTCCAGTTGGCGGCGCGGAACTCTCGGTAATGTAAACATTCGTCTGAGCCGGAACTTCGTTGATTCGTGCGACGGGATAGTCGCTGAAATTGGATTGCTGGATTACTCCGTTTTTGGCAGTGATCTCGCCGGTACGTACAATGCTCGTGCCGAAGACCACTGCGCCTTCAAATTGAGCTCGAGTCGCTTCCGGATTGACGACTAGCCCCGCATCGAGCGCCGTGTCGACTCGGGGGATGCGGATCTCTCCCTTATCACTCACTTCCACTTCCACGACCGTCGCCACATACGTCAAGAAACTGCGATGGGCAGCGAATCCAAAACCGTGGCCTTTGACACTCTTTTTTCTGGCCCAGCCGGATTTATCCGCCACCATTTCGATGACGTTCCGCAAGCGCCCGGTTTCCCAGGGATACGTTTTGTAATCCGCTCCGTAGTTCGGATATTCGACATTAGTGAAGTCCAACGTGCGAGGAGGACCGATAAGATCGAGCATATACTCCACGGGGTCACGTTTGGCGCGGTGGGCCAGTTCATCGGTAAAACATTGAACCGCGAATGCATGGTAGATATTGGCCACGGATCGCAACCAGCCAATCCTGACATGAGCTTGCGCCGGACCGTTCTCGATGCGAATGTTGGGAAGATCATAAGGAAGGTCCGTCCAACCCTGAGCCAGATGGGGCGGATCTCCATAGACAGCGTTCACATCAAAAATCGAGGTAATGGGTGGAAACACTGACCTCTGCAGCCACGCCGTGGGCTTTCCCTTTTCATCTACGGCAGCCTTCATGTACATGGCAGCCACCGCGTTGTAGTAGTCGAACTTAACGTCGTCCTCGCGGGTCCACACAACTTTTACAGCGCGGCCGAGCTTCTTGGATAGGACCGCGGCTTCCGCAACGTAGTCGGGCTTCGATTTTCTTCCAAAGCCACCGCCTAACAATGTGACGTGACAAACAACGTTCTCGATCGGTATGCCCAGTTCCGACGCGACAATTGACTGCGCGGCCTGAGGATTCTGGGTCGGCGCCCAGGCTGTAACTCTTCCGTCCTTGAATTCCACCAGCGCCACCATCGGCTCCATAGGAGCATGCGCGAGAAGTGGAACGTAATAGTCGGCTTCAAATACATGATTGCCCGTTGGGAACCCTTTGTCGGAGTCGCCTACGCCGCGGATCAGCTTACCCGGCTTGTGCGCAGTTTCAATGAGCTCTTTCTTGTATTCGACTGAATCGTAGGATTCGTTCGGCCCATTGTCCCAAGTTATTTTCAGCTTTTTGCGTCCTTGGAACGCGGCCCACGTGTTATCGGCAATGACAGCGACGCCGCCCAATGGCTGGAATGCAGCGGGCGGCTTGAATGGATCGATCCTGACGGTCTGGTGCACTCCCGCAACCTTGAGCGCATCCTGATCGTCAAGAGTTGCTATCTTCCCGCCGAACACCGGAGGATGTTCGATCGACGCGAAAACCATGCCGTCGACGCGTGCATCCATTCCGTAGATCGCTTGGCCCGTGCACAGGAGCGGTAGGTCTACACTGGTCATTCCCTTCCCGATATAGCGCCATTCCGAGGGCTGCTTCAGCTGGAGCTCTTCTTTCTTTGGCACCGTAAGATGCGCCGCTGCCGACGCCAGATCACCGTAGACCAAGCGCCGACTGGTTGCCTTGTGAATTACCACATGCATTTCTGTGGAACACTCCGACACAGGGACGTTCCACTGCTGCGCCGCAGCCTGGATCAGCATCCATCGTGCTGCCGCGCCACACTCGCGCATCGTTCCATAGAATCGTCTGACCGATTGCGACCCGTCTGTGTTTTGGTCCCCGTATCGCTTATCGCCAATGGCCTGGTCGATCTTCACACGCGTCCAGTCAGCGTCAAGCTCGTCCGCAACTACCAGTGGCAGGGATGTGCGAATGACGGTGCCCATCTCCGAGCGGTGAGCGACGATGTAGACGGTCCCATCCTGCTGAATTCCGACAAAAACATTGGGATGAAGCGTGGCGCGGTCCGCTTCGGTTTGAGCACCTGCCGCACGCTGATGGCTCAGTATCGGTGGGAAATATCGAACGGCGAGGATCAGTGCTCCTGTCCCAAACACTCCCTGGAGGAACCGACGCCGGCTGACATTTTCGATCGGACTCATGCATTTTTCTCTGCGGCAAGCTTGATCGCTCTCCGAATGCGCTGGTAAGTGCCACAACGGCAGATGTTGCCTGCCATTGCGTCATCGATTTGCTGATCTGAAGGGTGCGGAGTATTTTTTAGTAGCGAAACCGCCTGCATGATCTGTCCGGACTGACAATAACCACACTGCGGAACGTTGACCTGCATCCAGGCTTCTTGAACGGGATGAAGCCCGTTTGCCCCGAGGTCCTCGATCGTGCGAATCTCGCTGCCAGCGACGGCGCTCATTGGCGTGACACACGACCGGATCGCCTCGCCGTTCTTATGAACCGTGCAGGCGCCACATAGCGCGATTCCACAGCCAAACTTCGTGCCAGTCAGGCCCAGGATGTCACGCACGTACCATAGCAGGGGCATGTCGGGATCGCCGTCGAAGATACGATCCATCCCATTCACTTTGAGCTTCACGATTAGTCCCCTTTTCCGACCTAGCAGCATTCTGCGTGCCACGTCACCGAGGAAGGATCGGACACAATCGGCGCTGACAATTCGTTGCACTCGAGCCGGAGGAAGCATTTTCTTCTTCAAAGTGTCCGTATTTCGACACAACTGTTGAATCACGGACGGAGGAGCCGTTTGCCGGCAATTTTCTTTGCATGGTTAAGGCCTCACGCACTGGTATGAGAATTGCTTCTATTTAGCTAAAAGCATTCAAGAGGGGTATCGAATCGTGAAGAGCACACACATTTCTGCCAGTCTGGCGGGCGAGGTAACACTCGGCGGGGAACTTTCTGTCAACCGTCTCGGCTTTGGAGCAATGCGTCTTACTGGCGAAGGCATCTGGGGCCAACCAAAGGATCGCAAGTCAGCGTTAGCCGTTTTGCGTCGCGCCGTCGAACTCGACGTCAATTTCATCGACACTGCGGACTCTTACGGACCATTTGTCAGTGAGGAACTGATTGCCGAAGCGCTGTATCCCTACCCGCGAGGTTTGGTGATCGGTACTAAAGGCGGGTGGAATCGCCCCGGTCCCAATCAGTGGACGCACGATGCGACTCCCTCTCACCTTCGGAAAGCTATCGAGGGCAGCCTCAAGAGATTGCGACTGGATCGCATCGATGTTTATCAGCTTCACGTTCCCGATCCTACCGTCTCCTTCGATACGTCAGTGGAAACCCTGGCGGAACTACGAAACGAAGGAAAGATTCGATTCGTCGCATTGTCTAATGTCACTCAGGAACACATCGAGCGCGCTCGCAAAATTGTCCCGATCGTCTCTGTGCAGAATCGCTATAGCTTTGCCGACCGTGAATGGGATTATGTGGTCGACTATTGTCAGCGGAACGGGCTCACATATATACCCTGGTTCCCACTCGGAGCGGGCAAGGTTGCAGGAGCAGTGCTGAACCGGGTTGCCAAAGCGCACAGTGCAAGCCCCACTCAGATTGCCCTTGCGTGGCTATTGCAGCGATCGCCGATCATGTTGCCGATCCCCGGAACCTCTTCAATTGAACACGTCGAGCAGAATGTTTCAGCGGCATCACTTCGCTTGGCCAAGGAAGAATTCGAAGCGTTGTCGGAGGTCACCGAATTGGTTGGATCCCGCTGATCCCGTCCTGGAAGTGGTTGATCCGACGCGCGCGTGAACTCGAATAACAATCAAGTCGCCGACACTAATGCTTCCCGACGATTTACTGATAATTACGTCTAGGGACGTTAACGCTTGCCTCTTACGTCGCTACCGGGAGGGGACCCGGCGAGCCGTGGCGCGCGAAGCGGTCAGTTCGGATCCGGACTTGCCGGTTGCAGCCACAGGGCAGAGCCGTCCAGCCATCGCGAACGGTCCAGGTCTCCGCTGCTGGTGTGCGGTGTATGGCACTGGGTGCAGATGGCGACATCTTCAACGATATATTTGTCCCCGGCCACGAGGCGCGGATCGTTTGTGCTGTGCTGCGCAGCCGTTCGTGGCGATACCTGTGCTTCAGCGTCCGCAACCGCCGATCGAAGTGCCAGCCGTCGACCCGATGATCGCAAGCATCCAAAACGCAACAGTTCCGAGAATGAGTTTTGCAAGAGGTTTCTGGAGGCATGCCATCTGAAATTCTGACTATTAGCTGAGGCACGTCCGGTACTTTACCGATCAAAACCGTCAATTATTGGTGTATGCTTTATAGCACGACGTCGAAATCGGTTTCGCCGCGTAGAAAAATGGATGAGCTGCCTTAGTCAGAAACTACGGGCTCGAAAACATCCACACCATCAACGAATCGCATTTTAGCGACCGCACCGGCTCTTGCAAAACGACAGTTCCTGATGCTGGAGTTACTGTATTTACAAGTTAGCGTCTACCGAATGAACTAAATATTGATCTCCATCCAATAGAATAGGTACGTCAGTGCTATGCTATCCGCGCATATTCCTCCCACTTGGAAGTATCTCTACGTCGCCGCCCTTCTCGAACCGAATCAGGCCTTTCTGCTGGATCGAGTTCACGCTGCTGAAGTCTCGATTCTGGATCAGGTCGAACATCTTCATGGCCGGCGCAGTTTTTCAGAGCGCAGGGCTCTGATCCACGTTCTGAAAGCTCTCCACGATCTCCAGGAACATTGCCTCGGTTTGCCGAGATCGGGCAATAACTGAACACACTCCCTGAAACAACCAACTCTCGTCCCCGCTTCTATAATTGGCGGCGATGGAATGGTCACCGGTCGCATCGTTCAAGTGGCTTTTCGATGAGCGATGTGGCTCGCCCCGCCACCTGATTCCTCGTTGGCTGTTTCTGCGCGCGCTCGGGGGTATTTATTTCTCCGCGTTCTACTCACTCGCGTTTCAGATTCGGGGGCTCATTGCCCCAAGCGGGATTCTTCCCGCTGGCAGTTACCTACAGGCTGTGGCACAGCAATTGGGGCGTTGGGAGAAAATCTGGTACGCGCCAACACTGCTCTGGTGGTCAAGCGGAACGACCGCGCTTGATGCCCTTTGCTGGCTCGGCATGGTCGCGTCCGTCCTGCTGATCCTAAACATTTGGCCTCGGGGAATGCTGGTCATTTGCTTCGTAGCTTTCCTTTCGTTCGTCGCCGCAGCCCAGGACTTCTCCGGCTACCAATCGGACGGCATGTTGCTGGAAGCCGGGTTCATTTCGTTCTTCCTGGCTCCCGCCGGCTTTCGCCCCGGTCTCGCCCGTGGACAACCTGTTCGTCGCGCGGCCCGGTTCCTGATTCTCTGGGAGTGGTTTCGCATCTACTTCGAATCCGGAGCAGTGAAACTCCTGAGCCACGATCCGGAATGGCGTCACTTTACGGCGATGGATGAGTATTATCAAAACGGCCCCTTGCCCACATGGATCGGCTGGTACATACAGCATCTGCCGCATTGGTTCCACGCCGCTACCGTGTACGCAACCCTCGCGATGGAGTTGGGATTGGTGTGGCTGCTGTTCCTGCCACGCCGCTGGCGGATAATCTGCTTCTTCATTGTTACGCCCTGGCAGGTCGGCGTAATCCTGACGGCCAATTACACATTCCTTAATTACCTCGTGCTTGCCATGGGGGTGCTTTTGCTCGATGACGATTTCTTCGAGCAGGTCTTTCCGGCTGCATGGAAAAATCGATTGCCAGTGATTCGTTCGACGAGCGAACCGCCGCCGGATACATCCACCCTGAACCCAACACTCGCTCAGCGCCGGAAATCCCTCGCGTTGGCTGTCAGCTCTGTAATCTTGACCTGGATCGGTTACGCAACCACCGCACAACTGATTTGGATGTTCTGGAATGCTCCTCTGCCGACGTCACCCGTGACCGCACTCGAGCCATTCCGCATCGCGAATCGTTACGGGCTCTTCGCGGTCATGACGCGCGGAAGATACGAAATCGAATTTCAGGGTTCCAACGACGGACAAACCTGGGTCCCGTATGACTTCCGCTACAAACCGCAGGAACTCAACGAACCTCCTGGCATCTATGCGCCGTATCAACCACGCTTTGATTGGAACTTGTGGTTTGCGTCGCTGGGGATGTGGCGCGACTATCCCATCGTGCTCAATACCGAAGTGCGTTTGCTCGCGAACGACGCCGACGTGTTGAAACTCTTTGCCAAAAATCCCTTTCCAGGAAAGCCGCCTGCTCAAATTCGCGCTGTACTGTGGCAGTACTGGTTCACGACGATGCAGGAAAAACGCACGACAGGACTTTGGTGGCGTCGGCAGATGCTCGGGCTCTATGCTCCGACGCTTGGGTTAATGCCTGACGGCCGAATCAGTGTTCGGGAATGGCCGAATGTGCCGCCGCGAGACTGAGAGCCACGCAGAACAGCTTTTGAACGTTCGCCGGATTCATACGGTTTGAATGAAGAGAATCAGAAGAGTCTAGAATCGCTGGCGCATCACACTAGTATGATCTCTGCTTCGAAAGCATGCGTAATTGGATCGGGCCCGAATGGACTCGCCGCGGCCATCGTTCTGGCCGATGCAGGCCTGGAAGTGGACGTTCTTGAAGCAGAATCGATTCCCGGCGGCGCGGCGCGCACGCTGCCTCTGACGCTTCCCGGATTCCTGCACGACTTTGGATCGGCCGTCCATCCACTCGGGGTTGGTTCGCCCTTCTTCTCATCGTTGCCGCTGCGGAGCCACGGTCTCGATTGGATTCATTCTCCTGCGCCGCTCGCTCACCCGCTCGACGATGGCACCGCGGTGATCCTCGAGCGCAGTCTCGACGATGCACAACGCTCATTCGGTGTCGACGGAAAAGCATGGGCAGATCTGGTCCGTCCTTTCGTGGAGAAGTGGTCCGAATTCATCCCAGAGGCTCTTCGGCCCCTGCCGATGATCCCCAAACATCCATTCCTGATGGCTCGTTTCGGCCTGCATGCAATCTCGTCCGCTAAGGCTCTAACGAGTCACTTTCGAAGTGAACGGACGCGCGCTCTTTTCGCCGGACTTGCCGCGCATTCGTTTCTCGCTCTCAATGAGCCTCTGACCGGAGCGTTTGGCATGTTGTTGGCGATCGCGGCGCACGCGGTCGGATGGCCGATCCCTCGAGGCGGATCGCAGTCACTGACAAACGCCCTCTGCGCTTATCTTGCCACCTTGGGTGGGAGTGTGAAGACATCCACGCGCGTGGAGTCTATGTCGAAATTATCCGGCTGCCATTTGATTCTCTGCGACATTACTCCACGCCAGCTTCTTCACATTGCGGATGATCATTTCTCCGCGGTCTACCGGCGCGAACTGGAAACTTTTCGATATGGTCCCGGCGTGTTCAAAGTGGATTACGCGCTTGCCCAGCCTATTCCGTGGAAAGCGTCCGAATGCCGGCGCGCTGCGACCGTCCATCTCGGCGGCACTTTCGACGAAATCGCTGCTTCCGAGGCTGCTATGACCAAGGGCAAGCACCAGGACCGTCCGTTCGTGTTACTGGCGCAGCCGAGCCTGTTCGACTCTTCCCGCGCTCCGAAAGACAAGCACACGGCATGGGCATATTGCCACGTTCCGAACGGATCGACGTTCGACATGTTGCCGAGGCTGGAAGATCAGATTGAGCGCTTTGCTCCTGGCTTTCGCGATTGTGTTTTGGCGCGCAACGTCTCTTCCCCCGCTGCGCTCGAAAACATGGACGCCAACCTCGTGGGCGGCGATATCAGCGGTGGCGCGATGGGGATCGGCCAGATTTTATTTCGTCCCACGTGGCGGCAATACAGCACTCCCGCAAAGAACATTTACATCTGCTCCGCCTCCACCCCACCGGGAGGCGGCGTTCACGGGATGTGCGGATATCACGCAGCCCGCAAAGCGCTGGCTCACCGTTCTTCATGGCAAAGCTGAGCAGAACGGCTGGCACAATCGCAAGCGCCGAAAAATTACAGCAATCGTGGGATCGACCGATCCGAGCGAAGGATTGAGATAAGCGAAGGCCAGCGAGATAAATCTCGGATCCGCTTCATCGCCGCCACCGCACGAATCAATTAACGCTGGTATGACCAGGGTTCGCAGCGAGCTCAGGCCGCCTTCGTTTGATCGCAGAAACGCTGGTAGTACTCGCGGCCGCGCTGGTATCCCTGCGTGTACGCCTCGGCGATGTTTTCGCCCGGATACTTTTTCTGCAAGTCTTCTAACCGGCTGTCCATCTCCGCCGATACCTGGTCGAACTCCTTGCAGCGCATTCTGGAGTGAAGTGCGTCCTCGAATCCAAGCCGGTAGAATTTCTCGTCCTCGCTGAAATTTCCGCCAGCAGCTGAATAGTGTTCCTGTTCCGCGCTTCGCAGTCCGATCCACCACTGGTGACGGGCGTCGTCGATTGCTTCGGCTCCCGCCAACTTCAGCGCCTCGCGAACAGGTTCGGCTGCCGATGAATCCTCGGCAAAAACAATCACCACCGAGCGCCCCTTGCGCAACGCGTCCTCGTAAACGAAAATCTCGTCCTCAGGCAGGCCTTCGCTGAAATTGTTATCCAGTGAAGCGCCCGCGGCTGCTCCGAGTGCTGCGCCGGCCGCGCCGAGGATAGCGGCTCCCAGCATTCCCGCCGCCGTTACCATCCCGACTCCCGGGACCATCGCAGCCACCAGGAGACTTCCCCCCGACAAACCACCGGCCGCGCCGACCACTGCGCCGAGCGCTTTCCCAATCCCGGGTGCTTCACCCGCGTCGGTCGCAACCAAGCTTGCTTCTTTTCGCTCATCGCCCGGCGTAAGCAGCGTTATCTTGTCGGTCGCAACATTCAGTGCCCGCAACTTTTCCACCGCTTTTATCGCGTCAGCTTTTGAAAGGAAAACTCCTGTAACAGCCTGCATTCTGCACCTTCCCGTTCAAGCCAGATTTGTTGGTTCGACGACTATACTCCCACCCGACGGGAACCGGCTCCCGATTTGAGGCATCTACGATCCTCATTCCCCGCACAAAAGATGCAGCGGGACAAAACCCCAACCTCGTTTCGCCTTTTCCAGTAGCGTTAGGATGTGATCTCTTCATATTGTGGTTGTCCCGCCGATGCTGGTTGTTCACCTGGACACAGCATTTCGATTTTGCGAAGGCCTGCGTATCAGGAAAACGGAATGCTCAAACGAAGCCACGCTTCGGGAAGCGTTACTTCCGGCTTGCGCGTCAGAACGAAGCCGCTCGCGCGGCGGACGCTGCCGCGTGGATGAGGTCGGCAGCAGTGACGCTTTCGGTAAAGTGTAGGTCACAAGGAGGTGCCCGTGACCCATCTACGCAAAATAATGCTGGAGGAACTCCAGCGTCGTCATTACTCTGAGGCTACCACAAACTATTACATCCGCCATGTCGAACGCTTCGCCCAGTACTTCCACCGCTCTCCGGATCGTTTAGGTCCACAACATATCCGCGAATATCAAGCTCAACTCTTTTGCAAGCAGAAGTTGTCACCTGGCGCCGTGACGAACCATCTCTGTGCCCTGCGCTTCTTCTATATTCAGACCCTGAAAAGGCCGTGGAGCATTGCTGACACGCCCTATCCGAAAAAGGTCCACCGCCTGCCCACGATTCTCAGCCAGGAAGAAGTAGCGCAGCTCATCGAGGCGGCTTGCACACCTTTTCATCGGACTATCCTCATGACTCTCTATGCCACCGGTGTGCGCAACGCCGAGTTAACACGCCTGAAGATCAGCGACATCGATAGCAAAAGGATGGTGATTCACATCCAAGGCGGCAAAGGGCGCAAGGACCGTGACGTGATGCTCAGCCCCATCCTGCTCGACGAACTCCGCGCACACTGGAGGCGCTTGCGCAGAAAATCCATATTGCTCTTTCCTGGGAACCGCTGGCACAGCGGTGATCTGCCCATGGACACCAAAACGCCGCGTCATGCTTGCCAATACGCTGCTCATCGCGCGGGGATAAAGAAGCACGTGTATCCCCACGTACTTCGCCACTGCTTCGCCACCCATCTGCTGGAAGCCGGCGCTGACCTCCACACGATTCAGATTTTGTTAGGTCATCACGATCTGAAGGAGACTGCTCGCTATCTCCATCTCTCGCAGCGCCACTTACACGCGACGGCCAGTCCTCTGGACTCGCTGGTGCTGAAAGGCAGATCACTGCCGGAGGGATAGATGAGTCGGCCACTCCTGGAGGTGGCCGACCTAGTCCGCTGCGCAGGAACAGCGTTCCTCGAACGCAACCGTCAGTGGCTCCGCTGGACCCATATTAAGGTCCTGCTGGCCATCTCACGGTGTCGTACGGCTGCACTCGGCGGTCACATCGATGAGTGCACGCGCTGTGGACACCGCGCTGCCATCTCGTATAACAGTTGCCGTAATCGCCATTGTCCGAAGTGTCAGACCGGCGCCCGTGAGCGTTGGATCCAGGCGCGTCGCCGTGAACTTCTGCCCACACCCTACGTCCATATCGTTTTCACTCTCCCGCCACAACTGGCTACCCTAGTTCTACAAAACAAGAAAGTCATCTATGGTTTGCTACTTCGGGCCAGCGCGGAGACTCTACTGGAGGTGGCTCGCAACCCCGTCCATCTTGGCGCTGAGATTGGGTTCTTCAGCGTACTGCACACCTGGAATCAGAAGCTCCAGGCTCATCCCCATGTCCACTGTGTCGTTCCCTCCGGCGGGCTCTCGCTCGATCGCACCCGCTGGATTCGATCCCATCCTCGATTCTTTCTCCCTATCGCGGCGCTCCGACGCGTCTTTCGCGGCAAGTTCGTCGACGCTCTCAAGTCAGCCTTTGAGCATGGCCAGCTTCACCTTTCCGGCAATCTGGCACTGCTCGCTCAGACCAAAGTCTTCGCTGCCTGGCTCCGGCCACTGTTCCGAACACACTGGATCGTCTACTCCAAACCACCCTTCGGCGGTCCCGAGTATGTACTGCAGTATCTCGGCCGTTACACCCACCGCGTGGCTATCTCCAACCATCGATTAGTTGCCTTCGACGACGGCCAGGTCACTTTTCGTTGGCGAGACTCTGCTCACAACAATGAGCAGAAACTGATGACCCTGGCACTCGATGAGTTCCTGCGTCGCTTCCTCCTACATCTGCTCCCCAAGGGCTTTGTCCGCATCCGCCACTTCGGTTTCCTCGCCAGTCGCCACAGAGCTCAACTTTTGCCGCTGTGCTTTGCTGTGCTCGACTCCGCACCGGCGCAAACCGAAACTGCAACACCCACGGCCCAGGACACAAGCTCCAATTGGTTCTGTCCCAAGTGTGGCGGCCCCATGGTCATCGTCGAGAGATTAACAGCCGCTCAGATCCAACTCCGCTCCCCACCTAAGCTGGCGCTGGCTCCAGCATGAACTCTCGATCCCATTTCGAAGACTTCGCGTGCCCAGCCGCGCCACGCCCACTTGTGTCTTATCCCCGAACCAATCGCAGCTTTACACCTCTCTTCTTGATCCACTCAAGCACTCGGCAACCGCCCAATGTGGACGACTCGCTCCCTGCACACACCTGCTCGCCGCTCCTGCGTCAACCGCGTCCCTCCTCCGCCCACATTCAATTCCCATAGACCCACCGCGTCCGCCGCAAACGCAAGCGGCTTCCTTCTGACGGCTTTATCGAACGCCCGCCCCAACACCTGCTCCACCGCATTTTGCCGTGTGCGCGCGTCCGATAAAGCACTCACGTCACTCGGGGACAATCGATAAGACCTGACAGCGCGGACTGAGTCGATGGCTCTGTGATTTTGGGTCCGCAGTCCTGATCGAGACTCCCACGATGTGATCTCTATATAATCACGCGCGTCACGTCTACGCCCGCGAGGGTTTGGAACGGGGCCGATCGGGTGACGGCCATTCAGTTTCAACACCCTGGAAGGCTCAGCCCGTAGAACCCGAGATCGAACCCGCATCCCAGTTTTCGCCCGGAAAATGAAGGCACACACATGGATTTCGAATTCGGCAAGAAGATCGAAGACCTGCAACGCCGTTTGCAGGCCTTCATGGGGGAGTACATCTATCCGAACGAGCAGCACTTCCAGGATGAGATTGAACGCCACCGGTGGTCGCCGACGGCTGTAATGGAAGACCTGAAGCCAAAAGCTCGGGCGGCGGGCCTGTGGAATCTGTTCTTGCCCGAGGACGAGCGTGGCGCGGGGCTTACGAATCTCGAATACGCGCCCTTATGCGAGATCATGGGCCGCAGCGTAATGGCTCCTGAGGTCTTCAACTGCTCGGCACCCGATACCGGGAACATGGAGGTGCTGGCGCGCTATGGCACGCAGGAGCAAAAGGAGCGCTGGTTGACGCCCTTGCTTGCCGGTCAGATCCGCTCCTGCTTTGCAATGACCGAACCCGCGGTAGCTTCGTCGGACGCGACCAACATCGAGGCGAGGATCGTTCGCGACGGCGACGAGTATGTCCTCAACGGCCGTAAGTGGTGGGCTTCAGGTGCGGGCGACCCGCGCTGCGAGCTCGCCATCTTCATGGGCAAGACCGACCCTTCAGCCCCTCGTTATCACCAGCAATCGATGGTGTTGGTGCCTATGTCCGCACCGGGAGTAAAGGTCGAGCGGTTGCTGACCGTGTTCGGCTACGATCATGCGCCCCATGGACACGGTGAAGTCGTTTTTAAAAATGTCCGGGTTCCGGTCTCGAACATTTTGCTGGGCGAGGGGCGGGGCTTTGAGATCGCGCAGGGACGGCTGGGACCCGGCCGCATTCATCACTGCATGCGCTGTATCGGAGTGGCCGAGCGCGCACTCGAAATCATGTGCGAACGTGTGCAAGCGCGCGTGGCTTTCGGAAAACCGTTGGCCGAACAGGGAACCCTGCGCGCCGACATTGCTACCTCGCGCATGGAGATTGAGCAGGCTCGTTTATTGACTCTCAAAGCTGCCTACATGATGGACACAGTCGGCAACAAAGCGGCGCGGGCGGAGATCGCCATGATCAAAGTGATCGCGCCTAATGTGGCGTTACGAGTTCTGGACCGAAGCATTCAAGCGCACGGGGGTGCCGGCGTTTCGCAAGATACTTTTCTCGCCGCTGCGTGGGCCAATGTTCGCACGCTGCGGCTGGCCGACGGACCGGATGAAGTGCACACGGAAGCGGTTGCCAAACTGGAACTTGGGAAGAGGGGTAAGCTGCGTGCGGAAGCGCCACTCCACTGAGCCCCGGGTATCGGCCTCGACGGTCAACAATGGGACCACCGCATACAGAGTTCGCCGGGTAGCAGGAACGGGAGAAATTCCATGCCGCCGCTAGTCGTGGAAACACCGCATTCCCTTGCACGCTTTGTGGGTCAGGAAATCGCAACCACGGAATGGTTCTCAATCACGCAGGACCGAATACGAAACTTTGCGGAAACGACCGAGGACCGGCAGTGGATTCATATTGATCGCGAACGTGCAGAGCGGGATTCACCCCACGGCACAACGATTGCACACGGCTTCCTGACGCTTTCGATGCTGAGTCATTTCCTGCAGCAGGCAATTCAGATCGGTGGGGTGCGGATGAGTGTTAATTACGGCCTGAATCGAGTTCGCTTTCCATTCCCCGTTCCTGCCGACGCCAGGATCCGAGCGCACTTCACGCTGCAGTCGCTCAAGGACATGTCGGACAGTATGGAAGCTACGTTCTCGGTGGTCGTCGAAGGCGAAAATTCAGTAAAGCCCTGCTGCGTGGCGGACTGGGTGATTCGTTATTACCTCTAACCCAGAGTTCCTTATTGATGCTAGGTCGATCCATCGATTAAAGGGAACCATCAGCGGCTGACCGCAAGGCTGCACGCAAGACAACCTCGACCACCTCCGGCAGCGAAGCGAAGCGAGCGTCTTTCGTCAGACCGTGATGATACCGGTAATAAATCTGCTGGATAATGACCGCCACTTTGAAGAGCGCGAGAACGCGGTAAAAAACCATGTGGCTGACGTTCCGCCCGGTGGACGCAGCATAGCGCTCGACGAGTTGTGTCCGCGTCAACGTGCCCGGCAGGGTTGTGGGGCCCCAGCGGATGCGCTTCAGTTCTTCGGGGTCTTGCGGATCGATCCAGTAAGCCAGGGCCGTGCCGAGGTCGGTGAGCGGATCACCGATGGTGCACATCTCCCAATCGAGCACGCCCACGATCCTGGGGATGTCGGTGGGATCGAGCACGACATTGTCATACTTGTAATCGTTGTGAATCAACGCGCAGGCGGACTCGCGAGGCTTGTGCTCCTTCAGCCAGACAGAAACGTTGTCCACTTCCGGAAGGTCGTGAGTTCTGGAACCGTGGTAGCGCCCGATCCAGCCTTCAACTTGACGATCCAGGTAGCCTTGCGGCTTCCCCAGTTCCGCCAGCCCGATGGCCGTGTAGTCCAGTCCATGCAGTCGGGCGAGATTGTCGACGAACGCTTCGCTCAACTGGCGGGCCGTCTCAGCGCCAATCGCCAGTCCTTCCGGTGGATTTCTGCGCAGGATGATCCCTCGAAACCGTTCCATCACGTAGAACGGACAACCGAGCACCGACGGATCTTCACAGTACAGCAGCGCCCTCGGAGCTTCTGGATAAACGACATGCAATTTCGACAGCACGTGGTATTCGCGGCGCATATCGTGCGCGCTTTTGACCTTACTGCCGAACGGGGGACGGCGTAGCACCATCTCTCGGTCGCCCAGACACACCAGATAAGTCAAGTTGGAATGGCCACTCGGGAATTGTGCAACGCTAAGCGGGCCGGGGACGTCGGGAAAATGGCTGCGCAAGAGCGGTTCGAGCCTTACCAGGTCGAGTTCTTCCCCGGACCGTACCGCGGCTGGATGGTCTCGAAGATCAGCCATATCAGGTTCGCCAGTTCCTCCGAACTCGCCGTCACTTGTTTACGCTACCGATACGTCAGCAAAGAGGTATCGTCCAAATATGGAAAGCTGTTAAAGCTGCTCAGAGTAAAACGATCGTTGGAGAACAGGAATTCGCTGTAAGCACAGTTCCGCACCATCCATGCGGCTCGCAGCGTGTCTCGGGATGAGAGGTGGAAAGCGCGCCTCATCGCCACGCCGATGGGTCCGCCTGAACAGAAAATCGCCAGCTGTTGGCCTCGCCCATTCGCGGAAATGCATTGCGATAGCCCGCGGTCCACGCGGTTACAGAACCCAGTCCACGACTCTATGGTTGGGAGCACGATTTCTCCGTCGACCCACTTGGTAATCACGGTCTCAAACGTCTTCTCGAAGGTCGCTTGTCGCCGGTCCGAGTTGCTTGAGTTCTGAAACGCGCGATGCAGTTCGCGAACCTCCTCGTTCTTTTCGAGCAGTTGGGGGAGACCTTGCTCCAGAACGGCGTCGCCGTGGTATTCGTCGAACTCCTCCATGATCACCGGCTCGGGAAAGGGAAGCCCGGCGTCACGGTACAACTCGGCCACGATCCTCGCAGTGTCTTTATGACGGACCCTTGGCCCCGAATAGACCCGATGAAACGACAGTTTCAGTCGCACCCAATGTTGTCCCAATCGGCGAGCCTGCTCCTGCCCGATCGCGGAAAGCTGGTCGTAGTTTGCTTCGAGGAAGGACGCCTGTGCATGCCGGATCAGAACAAGGCGACCCATGCGTCACCGAGCAGTTTCGCGAGTTTTGTATGTGGCATTTATCTTCACGCGGCAATGCCTTCATGTTTCTGGAATTCGGCAAAGGTCCAGCCGCATTCCACCAGTCGTTTCAGGAGGGGAGCAGGCTCCCAGAGCTCGCCGTGTTGCTGGTGGAACTCTGAAATGCGGTCATAGATCCGTTTCAGGCCCACAGTGTCGGCGTACCACATCGGTCCTCCACGGTAAGTTGGAAAGCCATACCCATTCAGATAAATGATGTCGATGTCGACGGCGCGCAGAGCGATGCCCTCCTCGAGAATACGCGCGCCCTCGTTTACGAGGGCCAGGATGCAACGATCGACGATCTCATCCGGCGACATGTTACGCTGCGGGGTGCCCGCCTCGGTAGCCCACTTGCGCACCCATTCTGCGACTTCGGGATCGGGAATCGCGCGCCGGGTTTCATCGTACTTGTACCAACCGGCGCCGGTCTTCTGACCATATCGTCCCATTTCGCACAGACGGTCTTCGGCAAACGGCTGCCGTACACCGGGCTTCTCCAGATGGCGGTATTCTTTGCGGATCCGCCAGCCGACGTCCAGTCCGGCCAGATCGCCGGTGGCCAGCGGACCCATCGCCATGCCGAAATCGTAAAGCGCCTGGTCCACCGCTGTGATGCTGGCACCTTCCTCGACCAGAAACTGCGCTTCGCGGCGGTACGGTCCGAACATGCGGTTTCCTACAAAACCACGGCAGTTGCCAACCAGAACGCCAACTTTGCCGAGCCTCTTGGAGAGTTGCATGCAGGTTGCGATAATCTCTTTGCTCGTGGCTTGGCCACGCACAATTTCGAGGAGACGCATCACGTTCGCAGGGCTGAAGAAATGGGTACCGATAACGGCTTCGGGCCGTCCCGTCCCGGATGCGATTTCGTCGATGCTCAGAGTTGACGTGTTGCTCGCCAGAATGGTGCCAGGCTGACAAACCCGATCGAGCTGACTGAACACTTCTTTCTTAAGTGGCATGCCCTCGAACACGGCCTCAACCACCATGTCCACTTTGTCAAAATCGTCATAGGAGAGCACCGGATTAATCAGTTGGAGGCGCTCGTCCACGAATTGCTGCGTGAAGCGGCCGCGCTTGACCGAGCTCGCGTAATTTTTCCGAATCATCTCCATACCGCGATCGAGCGCCGGCCGGTCAGCGTCTTTGAGCAGCACAGGAATGCCGGCATTGGCGAAAACCATCGCGATTCCACCGCCCATCGTGCCTGCGCCAACAACGGCTACCGAGTTCAGCGGGATGGTGGGCGTTTCTTTGGGGACGTCGGGCACCTTGGCGACTTCGCGCTCGCCAAAGAAGACGTGAATGAGCGCCTTCGACTGCTCCGAGAAGAGACAGTCGGTGAACAGTTTTTTCTCAACCTCACAACCTTCGTCGAAGGGCAGTCGGGTGGCGGCTTCTACCGCATCGATGGCGGCGAGTGGGGCCATCATGCCGCGCTGTTTCAGGCGCGCAGTCTCCCGGGCAGGGGCAAAGATTCGCGAATTCTCTTCGACGGTACCGAGTTTTTCATTGCGCTCGCGAGTCTTGGGTGCTGGCTTTCGCAGAATCTGGCCCGCAAATGCGATAGCACCGGCTAGTAGGTCACCTTCGATGATCCGATCGAGAATGCCGAAGTCCAAGGCTTGCTGTGCAGGAACGGAATTACCCTGGGCGCACATCTCGACTGCCTTGGCGACACCCGCCAACCGGGGCAGACGTTGCGTTCCTCCTGCGCCCGGAATGATGCCGAGCTTCACTTCGAGTTGGCCGACCTGCGCATCTGGCGTCGCGACCCGGTAGTGACCCGACATCGCCAACTCCAGGCCACCGCCGAATGCCGTGCCGTGAATGGCCATCACCACCGGCTTTGGGCAATCTTCGATCTGCCGTAACAGGGGCAGCAGGCCGGCTCCGCGAGCTGTCTTGCCCGAGGTTATCTTGCCGAACTCCTTAATATCCGCACCGGCAACAAATGTCCGACCCCCGCCAATCAGTACCGCGGCTTTGACACTCTCATCTTGGACGATTTCCTTGATCGCTTCAGAAATGCCTTCGGGAACACCGGGTCCTATTGCGTTCACCGGGGGATTGTTGATGGTGATGATGGCGATGTCTTTGTCTCTCGTCAGTCGAACTAGATCGCTCATGGCAGGCCACTCATGATGTGAGGTATGCAGTTCTACGCTGACCGATGATCCCGGACGTCCCTTCCGACGTTCACGTGCGCCGTATAAATTCGGGCGAAACACTCGTTTGCTCAGCCCAGTACTTCTTGCGGAGATTCTTCTTCAGGACCTTCCCGGTTGCGGTTTTTGGCAGAGCCTCCACAAATTCGATGGAACGTGGGCACTTGAAATGGGCCAGACGAGAGCGGCAGAACTCGAGCAATTCCGATTCGTTCAGTTGGGACTCCGGTTTCCTGACCACCAGCCCTTTTGGGACCTCGCCCCATTTTTCATCGGGGACAGGGATGACGGCAGCCTCATAAACGTCAGGATGCGCGGAGAGAATTTTTTCTACTTCAAGCGAAGAAATGTTTTCCCCGCCACTCACGATGATGTCTTTCCGGCGGTCCACGATGAGGATGTAGCCGTCCTTGTCGATGGTAGCCATGTCTCCGGTATGAAACCATCCGCCGCGTAGCGCTTCGGCGCTGGCTTTAGGATCTTGCCAGTAGCCCGCCATTACACCATCACCGCGCGCGACGATCTCACCCATGGTCATGCCGTCGCGGGGAACATCCTTGTCTTCTAGATCCACGACGCGAAGTTCGACGCCCGGGATTGCATATCCGGTCATGGCCTGTGTTACATGACGCTGTTCTCCTTCCCGCTGCAATTCCGGCTTTATCTGAGAAGTTGAGAGCACCGGTGCCGTTTCCGTCAGGCCATAGCCCGAGAAGCAGGTGCAGCCAAGTTTCTCTTCCACCTCATGCACGAGGGTGGGAGAGGAAGCGGCCCCGCCAATGGAAATCCATTGCAGGCTGCTCAGGTCATATTTTGGCCGCTCGGGTGAGTGGATCAAAGCAAGCGCCATGATGGGTACCAAGCTCAAGGAGTGCACTCGTTCCTGCTCAATCAGGCGGAAAACCTCGGCGGGAACGAAGCGCGAGATCATGACATGACGGCCGCCCCCAAAAGTGACGGAGTGCGCCCCGCCCCAACCATTCGCGTGAAACAGCGGGATGGTGTGCAACTCTACAGTATCGGCATTCGTGTTAAATCGGAGAGACACAGACAACGCGTGCAGATAAATATTCCGGTGGGTCAGCATGACGCCCTTGGGATTGCCGCTGGTGCCGCTAGTATAGAAAAGCTCCGCCAGGGCATTTTCATCGAATTCCGTGATGTCAGTGCGGTGAGGCGTGGCGCTCGCCAGACTGTCTTCATAATTCTTCGGCGAAAGCCAGCGCGCCTCCGGGGGGGCGTCGAGCAGGAAAAAAGTTTGAAGGTTGCGAACGCTCTCGCGAAAGGAGTTCACGACTTCGAGGAATTCTTTCTCAAGGAAGAGTACTTTCGCTCCAGAATCGTTCAGAATGTAGGCCAGTTCCTGGGGTGCAAGCCGGATGTTTAATGGAAGCAACACCGCTCCGGCTTCCAGGACACCGTAGTAGGCCTCCAGGAGTCGATGGCAGTTGAGGCTGAGAAATGCGATCCGTTCGCCGGGTTGCACCCCGGCTTCACGTAAGACACCAGCCAGGCGGCTCGCCCGCTCCGCAAATTGTGCGTACGTGAACCTCTGTTCCCCACAGACAACCGCAGTCTTACTCGGGAATTGCTGCTCGGCGTAACGCAAAAAGCGAACCGGAGTAAGAGGAATATTCATCGCGTCACCGAGTGCTACCAGGCCGACTGACCTCCATCCACCACCAATACATGGCCGGTGACATAGTCGGAAGCGTCGGAAGCGAGAAAAACGGCGGCTCCTTTCAGGTCGTGTTCATTACCGAAACGGTGCAGAGGAATCTGTGAAAGGAAAGATTCCCGATTGCGCTCCAAGATCCAGTTCGACATGTGCGTCGGAAACCAGCCCGGAGCAATCGCATTCACCTGGATGTTATGCATCGCCCACTTACAGGCCAGGTCTTTGGTGAAGGTGATGACTCCGCCCTTGCTGGCGTGATATCCGATAGCGGGAAGTGTGGGTGGGGCGCCACCCAGTCCAGCCACCGAGGCAATGTTGATGATCTTTCCGCGACCTTGCCGGATCATGATCTTGCCCACGGCTTGTGCGCATAGAAAGGTTCCTGTCAGGTTTGTCTCGATTACTTTGTTCCAATCTTCCAGGCGCATTTCTTCCACGGGGGCGCCCCAGGAAATTCCCGCACTATTCACCAGAACATCGACTCGCCCGAATTGTGAAAACGCGGCATCGACCACTGCCTGTATGTCGGCCGGATTCTTGACGTCACAGCCGAGCGCTAGGGTTCGTACTCCCAGTTGCTGAAGTTCTTCCGCGGTTTGCTGACAACGCTCCTGCTTACGTGCACAAAGCACCAGGTTCGCTCCCATCTCCGCCAGCGCCTCCGCGATCTGACGTCCGAGCCCGATGGAGCCCCCAGTGACAATTGCGACGCGGTCAGACAGATTGAAAAGATCCTTCACGTTCCGGGACGTGTTTTGCGTCGTATCCGCGACCCCCTTCAACATGAAGCTTTCTCCTGCTCGCCGAAGTTCGGAGACAAAGAATCGCCGAGAGGTTGTCCCTCTGCGCGCTCTCGATCCTTATCGGCCGTCGTCGCTGCGCTCTCAGCCGCCAGAAAATCAAGAATTGTGCGAAGGGCAACTTCCGGTTGATCCGTGAGGAAGAGATGACTGGCGCGCGGAATCATGATCAGTTTCGCACCCGGGATTCTTTCCGCAATCAAGTTGGCATTTCCGGGCGGCACCAGCCGGTCGGACTCGCCGTGGATCACCATCGTCGGAGCAACGATTTGGGTAAGGCGGCTATAGGCCTCCCAGGCGAGGATTCCCTGCAACTGCCCCAGGTATCCTTCCGGTGTCGGAAACCATGGCCTGCGAATCGCGATATCTTCATCAATCCATTCCCGCGGAGTCGCCGGATCGTAGATAAACGGCACGGTGGCTTCCGCGGCTTGTTCAGGGCTCATCTGGTTACGGGTCCTCAGCATCTGGATGGCTTCGGCTTCGGCGCGCACCGCCGTGGGTCCGCCCGCGGCAGCGCAACCCAGAATCAACGACAAGACTCGCCGTGGGTATTGCAGCACAAACTCCTGCGCGATCATTCCGCCCATGGAAACGCCGAACACATGCGCGCTTTCGACGCCGGCGGCATCCAGGACTGCCGCCGCATCGGATGCCATCTGCGGGATCGAATAGGGACCTGGAGGTACATCGCTTCGTCCGGCGCCACGGTTGTCCAAGGCAATCGTCCGATACCGGGCTGACAATGCGGGCCGGATTCGGTACCACATTGCCGACGGATACCCCAGTCCCATGATGAGCAAGAGCGGCTCGCCTTGGCCTTGTTCATCCCAGTAAATCCTGGCTCCCTGATTGTCAACGAACGCCATTCAATGTTCCGGCTCAGAACGAAAGGCGCACACCCAGTTGGATCTGCCGTTTGGGCAGTGCGGACGTGAAAGTCAGCGGCGTGCTTGGCGTAGCCGTCCCGCCGCCCGCAAGGGGAGTGCCCGGCCGAATCCCCTTGACGTTGAACGTCGTGAACCCGGGAATAAAACCGAAAAGAGGGCCGACCTCATTGTTGACGCTGGCGAAATTTGTCCGGTTGGCGAGATTAAATCCTTCGGCCGTAAGCTGTAGGCTAGCCATCTCGCGCAGCTTATGCCGCCAGCTCAAACGCATGTCGAAGTCGACGTAGTTGGGGCCGAGACCGGTGTCGCGCGGCGCTCCGATGGGACGCTCGTTGGTGGTGTGATTGTTACCGTTGACCTCTCCTCCCGCCAGTAGGTTGAAAGGATGTCCGCTGTGGTACGAGAAAATTGGAGCTAGCTCAAAACCCGAGAGAATACTCTGTCTCCAGGGACTGTCGAACACTCCCGCGATTATTACTTTATGCCGCTCGTCAAATTCGGAGAGACTACGATCTAGATTGAGGTCTGTTGGATCCTGCGGCCCGTAGTCCGTGTTGTAATCCGTCGATGTGTCGAAGCCTTTACTGAAAGTGTAGTTCCCAAAGATCGAGAAGTGATTGCTGAATCGTTTCTTGATTTCAAAGATCCCGGCTTCGTAGACAGCGTACGACTCGGAGCTGTATTGGTTATTCTGCACAATTAGCGGATTCACGAAGCATTGGACGCTGTCACAGGGCAGACCCTCAACTCCCCCCAGTGGATCGGCTCCAGCCGCCGTAGTATTCCAGTTGCGATACGAAACCTTCTGCCCATTGGCGAGGGTCACCGTGGTGAACGGCGCGGGCAGCAGATTGGTGTCGAGAGCAATGGGAAGCCTCTGCGTGTGCGAATAGATGCCGCTGAGAGAGATCGACAGCCCCGGCACGAGCTCACGCTCGATTGCGAGAGATGCCTGCTGCGCGATGGGGGGACGATAACCCGGCTGGTTCACGAAAAGTACCTGCAACGGAGAAAGAGGTCCGCTATTGGTAACGTTGATGCCAACGGGTTGGGTACCCGGAAACGGGCCAGCCACGGCGGCCGGAGTGATGCAGGCCTGGTTGCCCGCGCCCGGTGTTGTGCAGGCAATGGCATTGCCCGGCGCCCCGTTGGCAAACAGTGTCTGGAAAATAGTTGCCGCCCCTGCTATATGCAAGGGGGGAACTCCACCGATCGGATCGGCATAAATGGAAATCTCCCGGTTGCAAGGGCTGCTGCCGCTGCCGGGGATTATCGGTACGCCGAATTGGGAGACGCCGCAGATCGCGGTGACGTTTGCCGCCTGGTTCCCTGCGACACTGTTCCCGACCGCAGAATTATTGGCATTCCGCACGCCCAGGCTGTAATCGACGTCGGGAATCTGGACGTCCACGGGTCCGTAAAAGATTCCATATCCACCCCGAATCACCGTCTTGTGGTCCTTGAACGGATCCCAGGCAAACGAAACCCTGGGACCGAAATCCTTCTTATATGTGGTCAACGGGGCGAATTGGGTGTCCAGGTCGTAGCGCAATCCGTAGTTCAGGGTGAAGCTTGGTCTTACTTTCCAGGAGTCCTGCGCATAAAACGCCGTCAGCGGCCGAGTGTAGTACGGGTACGTCGGATTTCCGAAGCCTTGCTGGTAAACCTGGGGCAGCCCCAACGTCGCCGATTGAAGGGGGTTGATGGTGGTGCTGGCAAGCTGTGGACTTACCAGAAATCCGGGCAGCGACCCGAACACAAAACGACCGGGAAAGAAGGTGTGAGACTCCGTGTGATTACCGCGCAGCAACTCGTAAGCGCCGAACTTTAGAGTGTGATTGCCCTGGATCGTGGTGAGGTTGTCGGCGAATTCGTAACGCCGCAAGATTGTGAGATTGGGCAGAAAAATGTTCGATCCAATATTGTTAATAAAACTGGGAATCTGCAGCCCCACCTGTGCCGGCACGTTGGGGATAACTCTGAAGCTGTAGTAGTCCCACTGCACGCGAGCTTCGTTCTGCGTATTCGAAGTGATCTGGCGGTACCAGGTAGCCTGTAGATTATTGTCGTAGGAATGGTTCGAACTACCCGCCGAAAAAGCGGTCAGAGAATTTACGTCCGGCGACTCCTCCAAATCGTGCCCATATCTGTAGGTCAGGGAAAGCTCGTTGTTCACATTAAAGTGATGATCCATGCGCCCCGACGCTTGGTATTGGCGGCTATTGAAAGGAAACAGACCACCCTCAGTTTCGAACTGGTTTAGAAGGAAACCATTCAGCGCGGCCTGGGTGGGCGACACAAACGGGTTCGGACCGGGATTTGGATTCAGCGTCAGAATGCTCTGGAGAGCAAAGGCGCAAATAGACGGCGGAAGAGATACGCCGGTGAAACAAGTCACACTGGGCGCCGATGAAGTCGCCAGGCTGGCAATAATGGCATCCTGGGCGCCCGTCGGGCGAAAAATATTGGTATTCGTCAGGAGAGGAACCGCGTTCTGCGCATTCTGTCGCAAACCTTCGAAAGCCACAAACAGAAATGTCTTGTCCTTCCTGATCGGGAAGCCCAGCGTTCCCCCGAATTGCTGACGACTCAAACTATCCTTGACCGGAGAACCCAGGAGGTCAGGATTGGCCGGATTGAAGGTCTGGCCAGCATGCAATGCCTGGCTGAACGAAAACGGATTTTGCGCGTCCATTGCATCGTTGCGAAAAAATCCATACAGGCTGCCATGAACATTGTTGGTCCCGGACTTCGTCACAATATTGATGGAAGCGCCGGTGGCTGATCCCAACTCTGCGCCGTAGTTACTACGGTTGATCTGAAACTCCAGCACTGCGTCCTGGCTTAACGTAAGGCGCTGGCCTCCGCTATCGCCGGAGGTCTCACCCCCATCCACCGTGATGCTGTTTCCGCGGCCATTGCTGCCGTAGAACGACAGCCCGCTTTGCGGTGTTTGCTTGACTCTGAAATCCTGATCCCCGGCCAGCCTGGTGGAATCCGAGACACCCGGCGCGAGCAACGTGAACGTGAGGTAATCGCGCCGGTCGATGGGAAGGTTTGTGATGTACTCCTGTGTGATTCGATCCGCTTGGCTCCCTCGTTCCGTTTCCACCACGGGCGGCTGGTCCGATACCTCGACAACTGTCGCAACCTGCGACGGCTTCATGTTGAAATCAGAGATGACAGTCTGTCCGATGGCGACAGTGATGCCTCTACGAATCTCCGTTGCAAAGCCCGGCAGCTCCGCGCTGACGTCGTAAGTTGCCGGCGACAGCCCTGGTGCCCGAAATTGACCTGTGCCGTTCGTCACCACCGTGCGCTTCAGGCCGGTCTGTGTATCGACCACGTTGACGATTGCCTTCTGCAAGACCGCCCCGGAAGGGTCCGTCACCGTTCCAGTGATTGCTCCCGATGTACCGACGCCCTGCGCATTAGCCATCAAGGTTGCCAGCACTAAGCACACAACCACACATGCCAGTGACTTCATAGGATTCTCCTTATGCCTACGTGAGGACATCGCCGCGGTGATTCTGAGCAAGCCCATATACCGCTCGGTTGCTCGGGGTGGACCGAGGCGCCCATCGAGGACCTCGCCAGCCGTTCAGCAGGGCCTATGTTTTTTCGTATACAGAATTGTCAGCGAGATTTTCTCTTAAAAATCCGCTAAGCCAATGCGACCCCAAATTGCGAGAGTGAGTATCACATAATAGTTACTAACGTCAAGATTTAATCCGCAGCAGTCAGTCGTGCATGGATTTGAGATGTGGAAGGCGCCAAGACCGATAGTCCGGGAGGGAGGTTGGGGCTTCCTTTTTGTAGGGGTTGCCCCGTCAGGCAGGAGCGAGAACAAGACGGCCAGAAACCTGGCCACGGCGAAGCTGATCCAATGCTTCGTTCGCTTCGACAAGCGGACGCGAGGCCACCTGGCAGCGCACGTTGCCGTCGGCAGCCATGGCGAGAACCTCCCGCACGTCCTGTCGGGTGCCGACAGTGGAGGCTTGGATTCGGATTTCCCCTGCCGCCATCAGGATGGGGGGAAAGCAGATCGGGTCAGCCGGTAGGCCTACAACTAGGAGAGTGCCTGTGGGCCGCACGCAGTGGAACGCCGTGTCATAGGATGCTCTCGCGGCGGAAGTGACGAGCGAGACGTGAACCCCGCCTCGACTGCGCAGTTCCTTGATCACATTGTTGGTGGCAGCATTGATCGTCGCGGAAGCGCCGAATGTCCTGGCAAGTTCCAGCTTTTCCTCCGTGATGTCAATTGCAACTACCTCCGCTCCCAATGCTTTGCCGAACTGCAGCGCCAGGTGTCCCAGACCGCCGATGCCGAAGACCGCGAGGCGCTGTCCGGGCAAGATGGCAGCGCGTTTGAGTGCGCGGTAGACGGTAACGCCCGCACAAAAGAGCGGAGCAACTTGGGCCGAAGAAAGGCCATCCGGAATTCTGAGAGCGTGGCTGGCCGGCGCTTTCACGAATTCGGCATAGCCGCCATCGACAGTGACCCCCGTGATCTTTTGCTGCCGGCAGAGGTTTTCATTTCCTTCACGGCAGAACTCGCATTCACCGCAGGTCCAGTGAATCCAGGGCACTCCGACCCGATCGCCAATTTGCAGATGACGCACCTCCTCGCCCTTGTCCACCACGACCCCGACGATTTCGTGGCCAAGGATCAAAGGTGACTTGACGAGCTTTGCGAACTGCGACCAATCCCCATCGGCAACGTGGACGTCGGAATGGCAAACACCGCAGGCTTCTACCCGGATCAGGACTTCATCGACTCCTGGCCGCGGCTGGCCGACTTCCTCCAACGTGAGCGGCTTCTTGAATTCGCGCAGGACGGCAGCCTTCATGCATTCAACTCATGCTTCCAGGAATGAAAAGCGCAGGTGTGCTACTTGAAATGGTCAGGGTTGGACGCCGCGCAAGAAGAACTCAACCGCGCTATCGACGCGTTCGCCCAGTTTGTGCGGACCGGTCAGATCAACCGCCCATTGCCGAACCACGGTCTGATAGAGCCCCTCCATGAATTCCGAGAGATGAAGGACAGGGAAGGCGCGCGTAATCTCACCGCGTCGCTGGCCCTGGGCGAGGATTTCGCGCAGCAGCCCGACCGCAACTCCTTCGGGCCCGCGCATTTCCGGAGAACGCACCGGATCCATTGCGCCCGACAGCACCACGGCCTGCCAGAGCGGCCGATCGTCTTCCACCTCGCGCGCCAAAGCGCGATATAAATGGCGCAAGCGCGCTCCGGTGTTTGCTTCGCTAGAGAGCTCCGACTTCAGGTGTTCGACGATACAAGCGAAGCCGCGCTTGCCAACGTCACGCAGAACCGCATCTTTGCTGGGGAAATACCGGAAGAACGTGGGCTGACTGATCTCAAGAATGTTGACGATATCTTCGATGCGAGTGTTTTCGTAGCCGTGTTTGCGGAACAGCCGAACGGCAGTCTCGACAATCTGCTGGCGCAGTCGTGCCTTTTTGCGTTCGCGAAGGCCAAGTGTTTGGTGGGCAGGCGCTGACTTCTTCGATCGTCTCAACCTTGGCCGACTTCGCGCTCTTAGGTCTGATCTGGCAGCATTCGCAGGGCCCATGATCTCCATCATCTCCTGAATCCATCGAGTGGCGCCGTGTCGCGCCCAGAGCTTGGACTCGTCACTCTACCATTCTGCTGGCAACCGTCACAAACGAGCAAAGCCGCTCCGATACTCACGAACCGGCCGGTCTGCCAACGACGCGATCCACGGTGTTTATTCTTGACGTTACCTACTAACAGATGATATAGACTAACACAATTTTGCGGCCTGAACGGTACCGTGCGTCCTGCTAATTTCCAAACAGTGGGTCCGGCCAGCTTGCACCCGTGCCGTACCGGCTCAACCGCTACCAGGTTAGGGAACGATGACAATCTCGGCAACAACCTCTCTTAAGGTAAGCGGTGGCGCATTTCTTATCGAAGATGTTTCCCCCGACGAAGTTTTCACGGCAGAGGATCTGAGCGATGAACATCTTGCCATCGCGCGCACGGTGGATGAATTCTGGGCCAACGACGTCGAGCCCCATCTCGAGGCTATCCGCCAGCAGACGCCCGGCATCGCGCTCAAGGTGTTGCGCAAGTCGGCCGACCTGGGACTCACCGCGGTAGCCATCCCCGAGAAATTTGGCGGAATGGAAATGGATCTGGCGTCCGTGATGATTGTGGGCGAGCACCTGGGGCGAGATGCCTCGTACGGATCGTGGCACTCGGCGCACACGGGAATCGGTACCCTGCCCATCCTCTTCTTTGGCACCGAGGAACAGAAACAGAGGTATCTGCCCCGGCTGGCCAACGCTGAGATCCTTGCGGCCTATGCGTTGACCGAGCCCTGGGCGGGTTCGGATGCGCTGGCCATACGGACGCGGGCGGATCTAAGTCAGGACGGCAAGTACTACGTCCTGAATGGACAAAAGATGTGGATCACCAATGGAGGCGCTGCTGATCTGTTTACCGTCTTTGCCAAGGTGGGAGGAGAAAGCTTCACCGCGTTTCTGGTGGAGCGCAATTTTCCGGGAGTGAGTAGCGGCGCTGAAGAGCACAAGATGGGTATCAAAGGAAGCTCGACCACGGCAGTGTATTTCGACAATGTTCGGGTACCAGTCGAGAACGTGCTGGGCGAAGTTGGCCGAGGACACATCATCGCCTTCAACATCCTGAACCTTGGGCGGCTGAAGCTCGGCCCGGGTTCAATCGGCGCAGCCAAGAACGTGCTGGCCGTGAGCCTGAAATATGCCAAAGAGCGCAAAGCATTTGGTTGCGAGATCGCCGACTTCGGGGCCATCCAACACAAGCTGGCGGAAATGGCGATTCGAATTTATGTCGTGGAATCGATGGTGTGGCGCGTGGTGGGGCTCATCGAAAGTCAATTAAGAGCGGCTTCGCCGGATAAGTCCGCCGCCTCACGAAGCGAACTGCAAGCCGTGGAGGAGTACGCCTCAGAATGCTCCATGATTAAAGTCTATGCCTCCGAAATGCTGGATTACGTGGTGGATGAAGGTGTGCAGATCCACGGTGGCTACGGCTACCATCAGGATTATCAGGTCGAACGTGCCTATCGTGACTCCCGTGTCAATCGTCTGTTTGAAGGCACGAATGAGATTAACCGACTGCTAATACCGGGGATGCTATTGAAGCGCGCGGCGCGCGGCAAACTTGCCCTACACCCAGCTGTCGAAGGGGTCCTCAGCGGGAAACGCGCGAAGGCGCCGGGAGCCGGGGACGGCGATCAAGAGATGTGGCTGGTGCACAGTGCAAAGCAGGTTGCACTGCTAGCTCTCGGCATGGCTAACCAAAAATACGGCGCGGAACTGCAAAAGCAACAGGAGGTTCTGATGAGCATTGCGGACATCATCATGGAGGTTCTGGCGATGGAGTCGGCTATGCTCCGCAGTTGCAAACTTGCGGCCTCTGGGCGAGGCGGGAACGCTGCAGATGTGTGCGCCATCTTCTTGCGTGAAGCCATGGATCGAATCGAGATCTCATGCCGGAATGTTTTGGGTGCCTGCCTCGAGGGCGACGCCTTGCGGCGGAACATGTCGGTCTTGCGCAGCTTTGCCAACCACGAGCCTGTCAATGCAGTCGCCCGGCGGCGGAATATCGCCCGGCGTTTGCTCGCCAATGAGCGCTATGTATGCGACTGAGTACGATCGGTGCCGTTTTCGATGTCAGAAAAGAAATCCGAGTTCAAAGACGGATCTCCTCTAAAGAGGGATCTCCTCTGAGGTGGTACATGACAAAACGTGCAGGCACCATTTCTGCTGTAACGCTTCTTCTGCTTTGCTTCTCAGCAGGCGCTTTGGCGGCGGTTACCACACAAACAGGGACGTTGCCGGACGGAGCAACTTTTCTGATTGAGGTGCCTTCCCCGTGGAATGGGACCCTGCTGCTATACAGTCACGGCTACGTAACTCCGGGCTCACCGAATCCGGCGCAGGACGTAGGCGATCCCGGTACTCGCGCGTTCCTGCTGGCCAACGGATTTGCATTGGCTGGTTCTTCCTACGCCCACACTGGCTGGGCAATTCAGGAGGGCCTGCTCGACCAGATTGCGGTGCTGGACGCATTTGCTGCACTCGTGGGCACGCCCAGTCGTACGATTGCATGGGGTCATTCGCTTGGCGGAATCATTACGGCTGGACTCATCCAGAGATTCCCCGGCCGTTTTGATGCTGCGCTTCCCATGTGCGGCGTACTTTCGGGCGGTGTCGGCACCTGGAACCAGGCTCTGGATGTGGGGTTTGCGTTCAAGACGCTGTTGGCTTTTGGCAGCCCGTTGCAGGTCGTCAACATCACCGACCCGATCGCCAACCTTGGTTTGGCAGAAAGCATTTTGGCTTCGGCCCAGGCCACGCCGCAAGGCAGGGCGCGCCTCGCGCTGGCATCCGCGTTAGGGGATGCTCCCGGGTGGTTCGATCCAGCCTTGCCCGAACCGGCTGCGAACGATTTCGCCTCGCAGGAGGCTAACCAGTTCCAGTGGGCATCCCAGGTGGATTTTCCATTCCTCTTCGCGCTGCGCGCCGAACTCGAATTCCGCGCCGGTGGAAACTCTTCGTGGAACACAGGGGTCGACTACAGAGAACAATTAAAGCGGTCAACTGACCGCGAGGAAGTGCGTGCGCTGTACAAGCAGGCCGGGATGAGCCTCGATGCCGACCTCGACGCATTAAACGCTGCTGCCAGAATCACTGCCAATCCAGCTTCAGTCCAATACCTTGAGCAAAACATCATTTTTAATGGCCGCATCCGTTTTCCCGTGTTGACCATGCACACCACGGGCGACGGTTTGGTTGTGAACCAGAACGAAAGCGCCTACAAAGATGTCGTTGACGAGGCTGACAACAACCGATACTTGCGCCGGACCTTTGTTCATCGGGCGGGTCATTGTACGTTCACGCCGGCGGAAACGGTCACCGCTCTGGCAAACCTCATAGAACGGCTGAACACTGGAAACTGGCCTGACCTTGATCCCAACACGCTTAATGCGGAAGCCGCGGCGCTCGGACCACTGAACGTCGCGCCACCCTCATTCCTGCGTTTCGAACCTACGCCCTTCCTGAGGCCGTTCGATGCGTTCGATCAACGTCGTTGCAGCCACGAGCATTTTGATCCGGCCGTGTGCGGTGGCGAGTTCTGAGCGGAATTAACACGCCGCATTTTGACTGCGTGAGCCTACCGATCTTCCCGCTTATTTCAAAGAACTCGGCTCGATGTTGACCAGTTTTGAGGCCGGCGTGTCGCGCCATCTGGGTTCACCCTGGTACCCTTTTCGGAGTCGGCCCACGTGGGATCCAATCGCTGCTGACGCGTACGCTAGGTGCGCGATCTTCAGCGGTCCAAAATGGAGATCCTTCAACCAATGTAAGCCGCTGCTGATGGCACATCCGCACTGCGAGCAATCCGGTGTGCCTCCGAAAATGCAAGGCTCCACTCGCGTCTTCAGATCGGCAGAGTAATTCGTCGACATTCTCGAAAACATGCATTCCGACGGCGTTGTTGGTGGTACACGCATCGCCTGAGCGATACCCTCGTTGATCAAGAGTTTCGGATAGCGATCCCTGAAGCTCACAAGTTCGCGAGCGACGGCGTCGCGTTGACCGACGTTAAGGATTTCGTCGCTGACTTCACCTTTTTGCGGAGTGTAGAGGCTGGCCCAGATGCGAACCACCTCGGCCTGCGCGCTCCAGAAGGAGAGGTATTCCTCCACGTAGCGGGCTCTGGCGGCCATGGCGCGGGTGATCGTCCAATGAACGTTGACACGAGCCCCGGCTATATTGCGCAAGATCAGCTCATAAGTGGCCGGCTTACGGCGAACGTCGTGGTGCTCAGGCAATCCATCGATGGAGACTGCGACTCTCACGCGAGGGATCGCCATCCAGTGTGGCGGGATCGGGATCACCGCACTAGTTACAACCATGGTGTGAACTCCCATGCCGCTTAAAATCGGCAGGATGCGACTGAGTTCACGATGACGAACCAGGGGCTCACCGCCGACCAAGGAAACGTGTAGTGGCCGATGCTGTCGCACAAGCGAAACCACTCCATCCACTAAATCGTCTCCCCGGTAATCGCTGAGTTCGCGCAGAGTGACGGAACCTCCCAAATGCGTATCCCCGTAGGCGTAACATCCTGGGCAGTGGAGCGGACACTCGCGGGTAATCTCGATGGAAAGCATTGGACTGCTTCCGCCCAGGATGGCTTTCCAGGCCGCTAAGAGCTGCAGGACTTTCAGTCCTGGTTTCGGGCGAACCTTCTTCACAACACACCTCGATTCTCCATCGGCAACGACGAACAGGAGGCGGCAAAAAGCCCACCATGGCGTCTGACCAAACGGGTGGCGATGTTTCTCTGTTCCGCTTCATGCGCGTGAACCACGAGAACGACCGCACCCTCATCAAAACACTCAGCGAAGTAGGCGGATTCGGACGGGGTCAGACCCATTGCAAGCAGCCAACGGTCGAGATTGGAAACTCTGCCTGTAAGAGTGCCGAAGGCAGAAATATCCTCGGTGGCAAAACCAGACTGCGAAAGATCGGCAATCGCATGGGCGGCCTCAAAACCATCCCAGAAAAGACTGCTTACATGCACTACGGAATTTCCCGCATCCTTGGCCATAAATTTCTCCCGCAACGGCAAGGGCTGGAGGTTTCCTGTTATGGAAGGTGCGACTGCAATGCGAGGAGCGGAAGGAGATTTAGCAAAGACGAGCGCAGGTCACCGCGAGTACATCCAGGGTGGGGCGTAATCCCGCCTCGGGGGCCGTTGCCATCATCGACTGCTGGGCACCCCACATGTCAAATCCTGGGCCAGCAGGAATCACGAATGGAAGGACGCCGAGCTTGACGGCGGTCCCGGGAAGTTCATCCGGCATCGGAGAGATCAAAACGCAAGCCAAGGCTAGAGCGGCTACGAGTGCAACTACGGGTTTGAATCCCCCGTCCATAATCCATTTCGCCCCACGTGAAACTTTTGATGCCGGGCCGGTTGACACCGTTGCATCCAAAACGTCAGGGTACGGTTGTCTGGGACGCCTTCTCTAGCGCTACGGCTGAAGAGATTTCGAAAACAATGACCGGATTGCATTTAGGATGCTCACCGCTGATCTCCTACCTGGCTCGCATGAAGATATCTCCTCAGCAATTTCATGTGCAGCCCGTCGTGGTGTGGTAGAGGTGAGACAAGGCCATCGATAATTCCATCGATGCCGGGCCACGCTGGCGCTGGCGACTCTCATCGCCTGGATGTGCAGTCGCGACGACGTTCCCAGCCGGTGCCGCCGCGCTCGGACAGGGAGTGACCGTCGCGGCGTCGAAGTCCGCACCGCCGCGATAGTCAATTCTGTAGATTCGTCCACGAATGTCGTCGGAGACGTAGAGCGAACCATCTGGACCCACGGCCAAGCCGCTCGGACGATGCTCGGCTTGACCGGGCGACCCCATCGCCCCCGCGAAACCATCCGCAAAGATCTCGCATTGACCGGATGTGCGGTCTCCATTGAGCGGCTGAAGACCACGTTGTAACCGCCTTGGGCATACGGCGCACGGTCCCATGATCCGTGGAAGGCGATGAAGACGCCATTCTTGTAAGGCGCCTGAAATTGCTCCTTGTCGTACCGCACCATGGCATTCGGCGCCCAATGAGCAGGGAAGACCGCGAGGGGAGCAAGTTTGGTCGCGCAGGGGCCGATTGCCTTGCCGCCGTCGCCTCCGTATTCCGGGGCCAGGACTAGCCGTTGCTGAAAAGCGTCGTGATAGCACTCAGGCCATCCATAGTCGCCGTTCGCCTTCAAAATCAGGAGTTCCTCCGATGGAAGAGTCGCCTCCTGCTCAGGCTTATACAAATCCGGCCAATTGGCGCGCAACTGATCGCGCCCGTGTTGGGTCACCAGCAATCGTCCGTCTTCGATGAAAGCAAAACCTTCAGCATTGCGGATTCCCGTGGCGTAGCGCTCCCCAGGCGAAAAGGATTGGTTCGTCTTCTTCGCGTCATAGCGCCAAATCCCACCGCGCGTCTCAAGTTCGGTGCATGGGTTCAGGCCTGGCGATCCAGGTGACGGTTCTGGCTCTGGCAGGAATTGGTCGCGCTGGCGACGTCAACATACATCGTGCCATCGGCGCCAATGATGAATGGGTGCATCGGATGGTCGCCGCCCAGAGGCAATCCCGAAACCACAGCATCGGCAGGGCCGCTGGGTGCGATAGAGCCGCTGGATAACGAATATCTCGCGATTCGATCATTGATCTCGGCGTAGATCGCCCCCCGATACATGCCGATCCCTGTGCCGCCGTGTCCACCCGTTTGGATGGTTTCACCAAAGCGCTCGATGACGTCGGCCTTTCCCGAGCCGGTCTTGTCTTGCAGGGCTACAAGAAAGCCGCCCGCATGCGGGGTGTCGTTGCCGTAATACCCGCCGGACCAGTTATTGACGTAAAGAACTCCATTGGACGCGGCCACCGTGTGACGCGCGTGACCAATGTTGTCGGCGAACGCCGTTGCGCAAAAACCGGGGGGTAGCTTCAGGCCGCTGTCATCATTAGCGCATGTTTGGCTTCCCAACCGCGTGCCGGCATTGAATCGGTTGTTAGCTCGCAACAAAGAAACGCCCGTACTGATTGTAGAGAGCGCGACGAGAGCATACGAAAGGGTCTTCTTCATTGGTTCATTCCACTCGCCGATGTTCCTTTATAAGTCCCCGCCTCTGCCTCGGAGACACTGTTGTCGAAAGACAGGAGAAACAGTCGCGAGAACTAAGAATACATCCGCGTCTTACAGCTCCTCTCGCGACCGCTTCCCTTTTCGTCTGCTTTTAAACCAGCAAATAGGCTTCCAATTCTAATTGCCAGTCCGCCGTATGGTGCACGGGGAGTCATCGAGTCAACTCGAGTGTTGTGCCTTATTTTGCAGCAGCCGCTTCTTCCTCTATCCAGGCACAAACTGCTTTCTTATCCTTTTCACTGAGTCTCGCCTCTGGGTGCATCGTGGTGTACTGCCAGGGCGGCATCCTTCCCGTCGAAATAAGTCCGCAGATGGATTCCAACTTGTCTTGCCTTTGCCATTGGGAATACGTGTCCCATCCCGAGAAATCCAACCTTTCCCGGCCTTCGCGGACGTGTTGCGCAATCCACCAGGAGACGGGTGGAAGGTGGCTGTACCAAGGCCACTCAGTGCGATTGGAGTGGCAGTCTCCACAAGCACGCACCAAGACGTGCAGAGGTTCTATGTTCAACGACACTGGCATCTCCTTTGTTTTGGGTTCAGTCGCATCCCGGCCCGCGGTTCCCGCTTGTCCAATAATCAGGGCTGCGGATACCAACGCGGCAATTAGTTTCAGCGTCCTCATCGCCTGAGGTTTCCCTTAATCCCGAGATGACTGGTTTCGACGCAATTGGCATACCCTTCGCGAAACTAGAATTCCTCAGAGTGTCCTGAGAACTAACGACTCTGACTTGCGTCGAGTACCGCCACCGAACAGCCTGACTGCTTCATTGTTTGTGATGTTGACCGAGCCGGCACGATCGGGGGAGCCGTCCGCATTTCGACACACACCTGTCGATAGGGGGTCATGCCGGGTTCATGCTATCCGCTCGACAAGGGCCGATAGACACAACCGCATGGTCTCGAAAGTGCTTCCGGTTAAGAGGCGGCTTATATGTAAGAGAATCCGCAAACCGCCTATCGCGAGAATCCAGATCATTGGCTGAGCGGCACTCATCATCTTCATGGCGATCTTATTAACTGTCATCGGGGCCCGGCATTGCGGAATGCTGGCAAATCCACGCTGAATCGGGATATCGACCTTTTCTAAATGTTGGCCCCGCGCCTGCACGGCCTGTGAGCCAGCAGCGACCATCTCGTGAAGGGAGCGCGATCGCAGTTTTGACGACTCGAGGTGGCGAACGTGTGCTTCAGACATCAGGACTCGCGAGTCACGTCTTCATCAACAGTTCAGCACGATCGGTGGCCGTGCGAAAACCGTACCGAAAACACGGGTGGTACTTGGCATGCACAGGGGGGAGCATCGCAAATCACCGCGAACCTGAAGTAGAAGTAAGGAGGAACCGAGCTGTATGAAGTGTTCAGAAGGTTTTTCGTTGCTCTCACTAGTGGGCATGACTACGCTCGCGATGTTAGTGTTAGTTCCCGGCGCGTCTGCGCAGGGTACTCCACCACCCCCACTCAACTTTAAACTTCCCGCTGGTTTTCAGATTCCCCCCGCCGATCAGCAATGCATATTGGCAGGCCAGAGACTGAACCTTCAATGCATCATCACGAACGATCCGGACGCAAAAAGAATTCGGGCAGAGGAAGCTCTGCTCGAGGCTCAGGCCCTGGTCGCAGCCAAGTCAGGGACGCTGGATCCATACCATCAGGTCCAAACTCTGGGCGAGCTCGAGATCTTCGATCCGAACTTGTCCGTGAATAAAAACCTCGCTTGCAGCTACTGCCATGACCCGGCCGCCGGTTATGGAAATGGCGTATCAATCTTAAGCGTATTTACGGGTGGATCGAATCCAGGATCGGTCCCTATCACAGTACACGGAGCTTATCCGAACAACCGGATAGCAAAGCGCAACCCGCAGAGCTACACCTACGCAACCTACTATCCTCCGTTGCATTTCAATCAAAGCCAGGCCGATTTTTACGGCGGCAACTTCTGGGATGGCCGGGCGACCGGATACAAGCTGCAGAATTCGGCAGCCGAGCAAGGCCAAGACCCGCCCGGTGACCCGGAAGAAATGGCCAATCCGGATCCTGCTTGCGTAGTGTGGAAGCTCTCGCTGAGCAAGTACAAGTTCTTCTTTGAGCAGGTATTTGGCGTTGGCTCGTTGGAGATTAATTGGCCCTCAGACGTGGCAACGGTATGCAGCACTCCGAAAGGCGCCGCGGTTTTTGGAACAAATGCGAGCCCGCTGCCGCTCAGCCCGACGGATCGTACTCTTGCTTCCAAAGACTACGACGAATTCGGCCAAGCTATTGCCGCTTATGAGGGTTCCGACAAAGTCAGTCCCTTCACGTCGAAATTCGATTACTATCTCGCGAAGAAGGCAACTCTCACCGCACAAGAGCAGAACGGGTATGACTTGTTCCGAGGCAAAGGAAGTTGCAACACCTGCCATCTCGACGGAAGGTCGAGTACTCTCCTGGGTGGAAGCGATACCGGCCAGGCGGCAAGTGTTCAGCCTCTATTTACCGACACGACGTACAACAACATCGGTCTTCCCAAAAACGTAAAGCTCCCCTGGTATTCGGAGGACACTCCCGACCAATGGGGATTCACCGGCAACCCACTCGGCTTCGGGTTCACCGACGAGGGAATGGGATTATTCCTCGACGGTTATTATGGAGCCCCGCCGAATTTGGACTGGGGAGTACAGCTGCCGCAATTTGAAGGGAAGTTCCAGACTTCGACGGCGCGAAACGCGGCGATGGTGCCCTACCCTGGGTTCGTGAAAGCATACATGCACAACGGCTATCTCACGAGCTTGAAAGAGGTAGTCCACTTCTACAACACACGCGATGTCTATCCCTTTCCCGTTCTGTCTGGCAACTGTCCGTCAGGAACCGTCGAGAAGGTGACCTGTTGGCCGATGCCGGAAGATTCTAACAACGAAAACACCACGATTGGCAAGCTAGGGCTGACTGACGAGGAAGAAAACGACATCGTCGCCTTCTTGCAAACGCTCGTGGACGGATATAAGCCATAGCTTCTCCCTAGTGGGGTGGACCATGTGGTTCACTCCACGGTTTTCATGATTTGTTCACTACGTGATCTGCATTTTGCCGGACATTCGACAGGAGCTTTAGATATGACAACAACAACGCTGCGACCACTCACGATGGCGCTCATCGTTACCGTCATGGCCTCATTACTTGTACGACCTCACTCCGCGTACGCATACCAAAATTCGGGTGCTGCACACGATAGCGCAAACCCGACGATCGAATCCGTCAGTGACACGTTAGCGTTTATAAGTTGGACCACAGCCAATCCGGGCGGCACAATCTTGCACTACGCTATCGTTCGCTACGGCAAAGACCAGAATCATCTTGAGTTCACCGCAAAATCACCGACCAGAATCAATCCAAGCCACAGTGAAATGATCTTTCGAGTGCGTGTGGACGGTCTGCAGCCCGGGACAACGTATTACTACAAGGTGTCCTCAGAGCAGGCCACTGGCATTTCGGATCCGGCAACGAGCAGTGTGTACCAGTTCACCACACGGTCGGCCAACTCGACGAGTGCAAGAAAGTAGCATATAGGCCGTGAGCGAAATCGATTTCGACATCCTAACAATGAGCTTTTCAAGGCCAAACGAGAAGTCTTGTTGCTCTGCGACTTAAAAGGAATCAAGTTGTGAAAAACTTACTGAATATCATTCCGATCGAGCACGTCGACTGGCCGGAAGGAGGATGCGGAAGCAAGGCGCACAAAATAGGCACGAGCATCCGGGTCGCACTCATCGTCCTCCTTCTAACCTCTTTCGTCGCTGCTCAGAGCCTCACCGGGTTGGTGACAAATTCCACTACCGGCAAGCCATCTGCTGGCGACGAAGTGATTGTTTTTCGCTTGGGCAAGGGGATAGGAGAGTCGGGCCGCACCAAGACAGACGCCATGGGCCGGTTCAGTCTCAAACTCGACGATGCCCAGACCCCGCACCTGGTTCGCGCCGTCCATGAGGGCGTCACGTATAACCGCATGGCCCCTCCAGGAACTACATCCGTAGCCGTCGAAGTATACGACGTCGCCAAGAGGGTGGGAGGAATTGCAGTAATTGCCGACATCATGCGCATCGAGGCGGCGAAAGAACAGATTACCGTCACCAGGGACTTTGGAGTGCGGAACGCCTCCAATCCGCCGCGCGCCCAGATGAATGAGCGCAACCTTGAGTTCTATATTCCCGATGGTGCGCACGTCGTGGAGAATTCCGGTACAGCTATTACCGAAACTGGTATCCCTGTGAAGGCCGCCCCAGTTCCCGAACGCGAGAAGAATCGCTACTCGGTTGGCTTTCCGTTGCGGCCGGGTGTAACACGTTTCGAAGTGACTTATCAGCTTCCTTACGGTGGTGGCGTCAATCTCGATCCAAAGTCGATTTACCCCTTGGAGCATTTCATGATCATGCTGCCGAAATCCATGCAGTTCAGGGCAGCCTCCAGTTCGACTGGTTTCAAATTGATTCACTTTCCGAACGCGCCCGAAGCCGCCGTGCAAGTCGCTTCAAACACGACGGATGGACAAAATCTCGCTTTTAACATTTCCGGCGAAGGCGCACTCGAAAGCGGCCGGCAGAGCGTTACTCAGGGCTCGCGCCAGCGTGAAGAAAGCTCCGCTGGCGGCGCTACCGATGCGCCTTCCAACAACCGTCCCGGCGGAGGATTGGGCCCCCCAATCGATGCTCCCGATCCACTGCAAAAATATCGATGGTGGATTCTGGGCGGTTTTGCCGCGCTTCTGATCATTGGTGGCCTCTACACAACTCGGCGGCAACAGTCTACCAACCGTGCTCTGAGGTATCTGAGGGTGAACTCTTCCTTGATATCTGCCGTACAACCGGAAGAAGGCAGCCATGAGTCAAGCGAAACGCGAAGTGTGGATGCTATACGAGTACCCGGGAATCAGCTGATGGCAGGAATCCGGGATGAACTTTTCCAAATTGAAATGGAGCACAAGAAAGGTCAAATTTCCCAAGCCGAATACCAAAAGGCAAAGGCAGCTCTCGATCGAACGCTGGAACGCGTGCTAAAACGCCAGGTGCAGGAAGCGTAAACTGCCCACAAAGTTTAAGACGTTCCCACACCGTCGGCGTGCGAATTTAAGCTTGGTCGTCAGAGATGCTGATCAACCGACGCAGATTTGATTAGCCTGCTGACAACCGGACAATGGCGCGGAGGCAGCGGTTGCGGGCACCAATGCCTCAATTCAGCATGAGCAGCGAGGACGCGCAGGCGGTCGTCGCATACCTACGTTCTCTAAGCCCCGCACTTGGCAGGGAGCCGTAGTCGCAGATCGCGGCCGCTCAACGGGCTTGATTCAAGGCGCTCGCGACGTTGATGCAAACGTTATTAAGGCACATCCAGCGGTAAACAGAGAACTTTCCTTCACCTCCTACACCCTTTACGGTATTCAGCCGCGGCAACGGGTCGGATAGTTTTTGTATCCTGGCGTGCTCTCGTATGACTGCGCGCGCTAGCGTAATCTCGGCGAGCAGAGCCTGCCGATGGCAGTCGTCTGACGGCGAAAATAAATAATAAATATTGAGTGCGGAATGATGTCCTGCTGACATTTCGCCACCCCCACTCAAACGTCAACAGGAGAAGGAATGCGGTCCAGGAACTATGGTGAGGGCTACTACAGCAACGTAAAACCGAGTCCCCGGCAATTGCGAGTGATTGAATTGGCGGCTCAAGGATTCAAGAATAACGAAATCGCCCGAAGGCTAGGCATCGGCGAGCATGTGGTTAGAAACTACATGAGTGCAATCTTCGACAAGATCGGCGTGAGCAACCGCGTCGAACTAGCGTTGTGGTATGAAGCGCGCCTCCACGAAGGGAGCCTCCCGGCGTCCGAGGGCACCTGAGAGATCCGATCACATCCATCTGTGGAGACTATTCGGGTAGGAAACTCGGTATCAGGCAGCTGTCGACTTTTGCTTTTTGCGCATGGTCCGCGCGAAAGAAAGACCTCGTTTGAGCTCTGCACTGAGGTCTTTGTTTTCGGTCGAGAGGTGAACCGGTTCCCCGGACGACTCGCGCCCAACCCATTGGCTGAGTTTTTCGCGCGACGCATAAACGAACCGTCCCTTGCGCTGGACCGGCATACCCTCGTGAGCCCAGCGCTCGGCAACGGAGATCGGCTGCCCGAGAAACCCTGCGATTTGCTGCCAGCCCTTCAAAAGATCGGCAGTCTCCTCTTCTTTATGTTCTTTATGCGATTGCTTCATAACGCCCCGGTTTGTTCTGCATTGCGATGTGAGGGTTGATGCGCAAGACCAACCGGAGTGTTTGATTCGATCGCAGGATAAATCGTGGGCTTTTTGGTGGGCAGTGCAGGACTCGAACCTGCGACCTCCTGCTTGTAAGGCAGGCGCTCTAACCAGCTGAGCTAACCGCCCTTATGCCAGTTGCGCATGGAATCACGGATGGCGCAGACAGAATCCGCATAAAGCTGATTGAACTTGAGTATATGCGAGTGCGGAAAAGACGGTCAATTAGCGGGCCGCGTTGGTCGGCACGTCATGACACGTACGACATTCCGGCGCATCCTGCTAGACTCTTGCCGTGCGCCGCCTCATCGTCAATGCCGACGATTTCGGCCTGACTCATGGCGTGAACCGAGCGATCGCCGAGAGTCACGCGCGCGGAGTTGTCACCTCGACAACGCTGATGGCGAATTCCCGCGCGTATGAGGAGGCGGTTCTGCTGGCAAAAGCAAGCGACAGCTGGAGTGTGGGTTGCCATGTGGTGCTCGTGGATGGCGAACCGTTGATCGATCCGGCACGGCTGCCGTCGCTCGTACCCGATCATGAACCTCACCATTTTCGTACTGGCATTGGCGTGCTTGCTTTGCAGTTTCTGTCCGGGCGAATCGATTCCGATCAGGTGGAGGCCGAGACGACCGCGCAGATCCGGAAGCTGCAAACCAGCGGCATCGATGTATCGCATATCGATACGCACAAACACACGCACATGTTTCCGGCCGTGCTGCAGGGAGTGTTGCGTGCCGCACGGACTTGTGGAGTAGGCGCGATCCGCAATCCATTCGAATCGTTTGCCGCCGATTTCATCCGCACGCGCAAAGAACTTTGGAAGCGGTATGCGCAGGTTCGTGTTCTCAGGAAGCTAGCCGGGCCGTTCCGGAAAGCAGTACAGAAAGCCGGAATGCGGACGCCGGATGGCACACTCGGTATCGTGGTCACAGGACACCTGGACCGGCAGCTTTTTCAGGGAATTGCCGAAAACATCCCAGAAGGCACATGGGAATTCGTTTGCCATCCGGGTTACGTCGACCAGGACTTGCAGAGCGTCGCAACACGGTTGCGAGAGTCCCGAAGCGCCGAATTGGAACTGCTGACGTCGACAGAGACCCGTGAGGCTTTGGCCAGTCGTGATGTGGAACTCATTTCTTATCGCGACCTTTTGGGCTAAGGTGAGGCGTGCCGTGTCGTTGCCCACCTACTTGGCTCGTCACTTCAGTAACCCTCTGCCCCCCAAGGGGAGCGCTATCATAGAGATGAGCACGACTTCGCTCGTATTACTCAAATGAGTTCCCAAAGGCCGGATCCTCGAATCAGCGCTGACCTCGACGTACGCGTTTGGGGGATGTCTGCGAATGGACAGACGTTCAATCAGCACGTGCGCGCCCGGAATATCAGCAGTTCCGGAGCCCTTTTGTCGGGTCTAGAGCACGAACTGAAAGTGGGAGACATCGTCGGCGTCCAATATGATGGCCTCAAGTCGCGCTGCAAGGTGATCTGGATCATGGACACCGGTCCGATCCAGAAGTTTCAGGCGGGGGTGCAGATCGTCAGCGGGCAGGACTGTCCCTGGAAGAGCCAGCTGTCTCCGGATCAGATCGCTCCGCCGCCGGAACCCAGCAACCGTCGAAAGTTTGCTCGACACCGCGTGTCGTTTCCTCTTGAAGTCCGGGATGAGCGGGTGGCGACGCCAATGCGGGTGAATGCTACCGACATCAGCGGCAACGGGTGTTATGTCGAGACGATCCTTCCACTTGCACTCGGAACGACCCTGCGCGTCGACTTCTGGATCGACAGCGAGAAGTTCTCGACGTCGGCCGTGGTGCGCACCAGCGACCCAGGAGTCGGGATGGGCATCGAATTTATCGGACTCACGCACGATAACAAAATGCGTGTCCAGGCTCACCTGGACAAGGTAGACCCACTGACTGTGAACGCCTTCAAAACCTCGGGCTAACCGCTTTCTCAGTCTCGAGTGCCATTGCATTCGGCATCTCTCACGTAAAATCTGAATCGCCCTTCACACGGCGCCATCGAATCGAAGAGCCCATGGATACGGCTGCATGAAGATCGGGATTACGTGTTATCCGACGTATGGCGGCAGCGGTGTTGTAGCCACGGAACTCGGGCTTGAGCTTGCCCAGCGCGGCCACGATGTCCACTTTATCTCGTATGCACAGCCGATCCGCCTGACCGAACCGCAGCCGCACATCCACTACCACGAGGTCGAGGTCTCGCGTTATCCCCTGTTCGACTATCCGCCCTACGATCTTGCGCTGGCGACGCGCATGGCTGAAGTCGCCGAGCTCTACGAACTTGATCTGCTGCATGTGCACTATGCGATTCCGCACTCGGTGAGCGCCTTGCTGGCCCGCCAGATGCTTGCCGCGAGCCCATCGCGGCGGAAACTCCCGTTTGTGACCACCCTGCACGGAACCGACATCACGCTGGTCGGACTCGACCGCTCCTACCTGCCCATCACACGGTACTCGATCGAGGAGAGTGACGGCGTCACGTCGATCTCGCAATACCTAAAGGACAAAACCCTCAAGGAATTCGAAATCAAGAACCACATCGAAGTGATCTACAACTTCGTGAATTGCGACGTGTACGTCCGTGATAAGGAGGCCGCGAAACGGCGCGCGGAGTACGTTGCACCCGACGAGAAGGTTCTCGTCCATCTGTCGAATTTTCGTCCGGTCAAGCGGCTGACCGATGTGGTCGAGATCTTTGATCGAGTGCGGAAGCAAATTCCTGCGAAGTTGCTGCTGATTGGCGACGGGCCTGACCGCTCCAAGGCAGAGTGGCTCGCCGTGCAGAAAGGCATCCACAATTCCGTCATTTTTCTGGGAAAGCAGGATCGCGTGCAGGAGAAGCTGGCCATCTCGGACGTGATGCTTTTGCCGAGTGAACTTGAGTCGTTCGGTCTAGCCGCGCTGGAAGCGATGGCTTGCAAGGTTGTTCCGATTACTACGAAGGTTGGGGGACTTCCGGAGGTCATTGAGCACGGCAGAACGGGCTTCATGGCGGACGTTGGCGACGTGGACACGATGGCGGGGTATGCGATTGAACTTCTAAGCGACCCGAAGAAGCTGGAGACAATGTCGGTTCAGGCTCGGGCGATGGCACAGGCGCGTTTTTGCTCGACCAAAATCATTCCGCAATATGAAGCGTTTTATCGACGCGTACTGGAACGTTCTTCGTAGAGCGCAGCCGGGATCCCGCTGCCTTCCTGCAGGATCGGCAAACGCAACCGTACCAGAGTTCCCTTCCCCCCCTGGCTGTCGACGGTCATTCTGGCCGTGTCACCGTAAAGGACCTTCAGGCGCTCAGCGATGTTGGCCATTCCAATGCCGTTGCCGCCAAGCCCATTCGGTTTCTGGATCAGTTGCGCGGCACCCATGCCGACACCATCATCCTCGACCTCGATAATCACATTCTTCGTGGCCAAGCGGCTGCGCAGGTAGATGCGGCCGCCTTCTACTTTGGACGACAGGCCGTGCTTGATCGAGTTCTCGACGAGGGGTTGGAGCAGCATGGCCGGGACCAACACTTCCAAGGACTCCGGCTCCAATTCCTTGATGACCTGCAACTTGTCGCGTCCGAAGCGGACGACTTCGATGTCGAGATAGTTGTCGATGAACTCAACTTCCTCGCGCAGCGGCACGAATGCATCGGAACTGTTCAGCAGCCGTCGGAGAATCGTGGCCAGCTTGATGATGAGTTCGCGGGCGGTATCGGGATCGAAGCGCACCAGCGACGAAACGGAATTCAGCGTGTTGAACAGGAAATGAGGATTGATCTGGTTCTGCAGCGCCTCCATGCGAGCCTGCAGTAGGAGGAGATACTGCTCTTCCAGCTTCATCTGGATACGCACACCGTTGAAGATCTTGAGTTCGGTGCCGATGACCATCACCGAGGTCGCGTAGATCACGACTTCGACCCAGAGGTTGGAGCTTTCCATGGCGAAGATCATTCGCGGAAAAACCCGTGACAATTCACTCTGCGTGAAACGGAGCGCGATGATCGTGGCGAAGAACATGATCTGCCAATCAAAGCGCGGCTTGGGCAGATTGCGGCGAATCCAGCGATAGATGCTGAGATCGATGAAGGGCGAGAACGACCAGACGTCTTCTTTGTCCTGGGCCAACGTGCGGAGTTGACCTGCGGCCAACCCGCAGAGAATGTTAAATGGCAGCGTGACCCACTCGCCATGAAGCAAGGCGGGCAGCGCGATGAGCGATCCGCCGACCACGCCGCTCAAACGTCCGCCAATCACACCGAGCAACAGAGTCGTTTCGAACGACAGATCGCCGGCGGAGAAGCTTTTCTGAATGAAGCGAATCCAGACACCTAAAGCAATGGGGATTCCGAACCAGAGAACGAGGTAGATCTTTTGGCGGGTGCTGCGTTCTTCGCGGAAAAGAAGCTTCTTGAACTCAAGCGAGCGCACGAGCGCGCTCGATACCGCCGCAGCGACGCCCAGCTTCACCAGCAGGTTGACGAGGATGAGTTTCTGATCCACCCGGCACTCGCTTTAAGAGAAATGTAGCACGGGAAGAGCGAGGTTCTTCAGGATTGGCGGGGATATCTGCGAAAGGGAGCGGCCGAGCTTAGCTCCGGATCGCATGATTTCTCCCCGGGCCGAGTTCCTATGACGACAAACTGAGCGCAGCTTCGCTCAGAACGCTCTCCAACCCCTCCGCCACTGGCGCGCCTCCCTGAGCCAAATCTTTGCTGCCGCCACCCCGCCCACCCAATTTCGCCAGCACCTGCTTGATCAGCAATCCCATGTCGAAGGGCATTCCCTTGGACTGCGCAAAAACGAGGGATGCCTGCTCCGATTTTGCAACGAGCAATGCCACCACGTTTGTCTCAAGCCGGGTCAGCTTCTGCGCAAGCAAACGGACGAAAGCAAGATCTCTGTCAGTAAAGACCTGAACGATTGTTTTTCTTCCGTCCTGGACCGTTGCCTCTGCCAACAGGCGTGCGGCTTGCAGTCCTGCGATTTCCTCCAAAAGATGCTCCACGGATTTGCGCGTGGTGCGGATCTCTTCCAGCGACTTCCGTACCTGGTCCGGCACATCCCAAATGTGCGCGGAGAACAAGCCTGCGGCTTCACTGAGAATCGTGAAATCGTGGCGCGCAGTGCTCACGGCTCTCTGCCCGCAGACAAATTCAACCCGCCAACCCTGACGAACCTTCTCTATCTTGCGCAGGAGGATGCAGCCGATCTGTCCCGTTTGTTGGACATGCGTACCCCCGCAGGCGGAAAGGTCGAACTCGTGAATGTCGATGAGGCGCAGTTGTTCTTTATCGGCGCGTGGAGGCTTGCGAAGGCCGAGGTTCTGGGCCTCATCCTGGGTGACGAATTTGATCTCAACCGCCCGATTCTCCTGCACAACCAGATTGGCTAGCTCTTCCGCTTCCCTCACCTGCTCTGCGGAAAGGTTCGGGGCGTCCAGATCGATCGAGCAGTAGTCATCTCCCATATGAAAAGAAACCGTGGGCATGTTAAACAGCCGCACGAAAGCGGCGGAAAGAACATGCTGGCCAGAGTGCTGCTGCATGTGGTCCCGGCGCCGTTCGGGGTCGATGGATCCTCGAATGAGCGTTCCTCGCTCCGGCGGCTTGTCCGCTTCGATGTAGTGGACCACGCGGCCGTCTTCGGTCTCGACGACTTCGGAGACGCGAAGTCGAGTCGATGACGCGCCCTGCTTTGCTGTCATCCAGCCGGTATCGTGAACCTGGCCTCCGCTCGTCGGATAGAACGCAGAACGGTCAAGGAACACTCCGTGGCGACCATTGATTTCAGCTGACGGCACCACTTCCGTGATCTCACCGTCAAACTCGCAAAGAAAAGGATCGTGATAGTAGAGACGTTCGGTCATTGTGCTGATCCGTTGTCTTGATTAGATGCCCAAGGCCGGCGAATCGACCGACACCACGTTCGGACGATCAATGCGACTCAGTAGGGCCCAATGATCCCGCCCATCTGGCGCGAAGTGGGAAGCTGCTTCGCTGAGGCGCCCAGCGTATCAAGGTATTTCAACCCCGTGCCCGTATTGAAGAGCACGACCGTGTCGTCGGACCCGAAGAAGCAGGAGTCGCGAAGCTTGACGTAAGCGGCCAGCGAAGCCGCACCTTCGGGCGCTGCAAAAATGCCTTCGATGCGCGCCAAGTGGCGGACGGCGTCCATGATCTCGTTTTCGGAAACGGAGATGGCAACACCTCCGCTCTTTCTCAGGATGTCGAGAATGATGTAGTCCCCGTAGGCCTTCGGAACGCGCAATCCGGAAGCAGCGGTGGCGGCATTCTTCCACATTTCCGACGACAAGGCGCCTTCATCCCACGCTTTAACAATAGGCGCGCAACCTGCTGCCTGGACAGAGATGATTTGGGGTCGCTCTGAACCGATCCATCCCAGCTGCTCCATCTCGTCAAAAGCCTTCCACATGCCGATCATGCCGACCCCACCGCCCGTGGGGTAAATGATCCCCTGCGGCATCCGCCAGCCGAGTTGCTCCGCGACTTCGTAGCCCATCGTCTTCTTGCCTTCAACGCGGAACGGCTCTTTCAGGGTCGAGATGTCAAACCATCCTTCTTGTTGCTTACGCTCGCCAACGATCCGCGCGCAATCGCTGATGAGGCCGTCGACCAGAGTCACGTGAGCGCCGTAATACTCGGACTCAATGCGATTCGCCATGGGGACATCCTTTGGCATGAAGATGTGCGCCTCAATCCCGGCTGCGGCGGCGTACGCAGCGAGTGCCCCGGCAGCGTTTCCAGCGGAAGGGATTGCCAGTTTCTTGAGGCCATAATGCTTTGCCATGGTCACGGCTGCTGAAAGTCCGCGCGCTTTGAAAGAACCCGTCGGATTCAAGCCTTCATCTTTAACGTAAACGTTGGCGTATTCCCGGCTGGGGAGCATGGGAGTAAAGCCTTCCCCAAGCGTAACGGGTTCCACCTCCGGAAGCACCTCGGCATAGCGCCACATCGAGCACGTACGTCCCCGGAACTGCGCCGGCGAAACCTCCTTGCGGATCGCGGCCAAATCGTAGCGGGCGTAGAGCACGCCGCCGTCTTTTGGGCAGACCGTTTGGGGTGTTTCAGCGCTCAGCGACTGGCCGCACTTGGTGCATTCGAGATGCGTGACCCGCGCCATGGACGAAAAGTCTAACACCGCTCAGCCGCTGGGAAGCCGCTTGAGGAGGCCGCTGGCTTTCCGAAACCAGGGGCGCTCGCGCCGGCGAAGGTAGCCGGGCATGGTGGCTTTTTTGCCGAGAATTTTCTGTGCCCACTCGCGCGCCTCGGCGTTTCTTTGTTGAGCGGCAAGGAAGGTCGCGTAGTTGTAGTAGGTCTCGGACAGGGTAGAGATCTTCGTGGCCTCTTGAAATGCCACGTCGGCCTTGGCTGGAAGTCCCGTGTTGGCGTAGGCGTGTGCCAGCAGGCCCTTGGCGCGGTGGAAGTCATAACCTGGATCGGCCTTTACCACCCGCTCCAGATCCGACAAGGCGGCGGTGAAATCGCCCAGTTCTACTTCGCAAACTCCACGGCGGTAGAAGGGATCCAAAGAATCCGTCCGCGAGGAAATTGCCTTGTCGTAGCAGGCTCGCGCTTTCGCAAAATTGCCGTCTTCCATGTAGAGGTCGGCGAGCTCCTCGTAGTTCCCTGCCGAAGGATTGTCGAGAACGGCCGCCTCGAGCTCATAAATGCGGCGGCGGCGCGGAAAAACTTTGAAGGATTGCCGCAGGAGACCGACGTCCGGAAGCGCCTCGACCAGCAGGTAGATGGTCGCGCCGAGTGGACCGAGGAAAAGGATGATGTAGATCCAGTAGGTGTCGGGTCGCCGGCGAATGAAATGGATAATCGCGAGCGCCATCACCAGAAAGGTCCACGGATTCAGGAATGCCCCAAAAAATCCCATTGCGCGTGCTGCAATATAGCACGCAGGTTGAGCCATTCTCGGTGAGAGGAACACCGGCCGTCAGCGTCCGGGTTTGGCCGGTTTTCGAATGTTAAAATCTCGTGTGGTCACGCCTTCCATCCGCCTGCTTGCGCTCGATATCGACGGCACCTTATTAAATCCGCAATTCCAAATCTCAGAAGCGGATATGGCGGCGCTGCGACGCGCGCACGACCTGGGAATGGAAATTGTGCTGGTCACCGGCAGGCGCCACGATTTCGCACTCCCGATCGCGGAACTACTTGGATTCGATCTCTTCCTGATCAGCTCGAACGGAGCGATCACGCGTTCCCTTCAGGGCGAGACCTTCTACCGCGATCTGCTTCCTGCTGACACCTGTCGCCGGCTGTGCGAGGCAATGGTGGAGTTTCGCGGAAACACCGTGCTTACTTTCGACAAACGTGGAAAAGGCGCGATTGTTCTCGAGCACATGGAGGAACTAGAAAACAGCATCCGGCGGTGGCTCGAGAAGAATCTGCAGTACATCGAGTTCGTCGCTCCGGTGGAAAAGGCACTGGTGACCGACCCCGTTCAGGCCATGTTTTGCGGGCCAATCGGCCGAATGCATCAGGCTCTCGCCGCGCTGGCGAAGTGCCCCGTAGCCAATGGGATCACCGTCTTACGCACGGAATATCCGGACAGGGACCTGTCGATTGTGGACGTTCTGAACACCGGATGTTCCAAAGGTCACGCTTTGGAGCGCTGGGCAGGTTACCGTGGTGTACCCCGGGAGCAGGTTATGGCGATTGGCGACAACTACAATGACGTAGAAATGCTTGCCTTTGCCGGATACCCGGTTATTATGGGAAATGCGTCTGAGGAACTACGCGGACGGGGTTGGACGGTAACCCTGTCGAACGCCCAGAACGGCGTCGCTGCAGCCCTGGAGCCTGTTCTGGCCGGCTTAGTTTCGGTGACGTGAAGTCCACCTCCCGTTATTTGGAAGCGCCCATCCCCCAATGCGCATCGAACCGCTGGCGGGAACTGTGTAGCAACGAATGATTGTCTCGAGGGTAAAACTCGCGCTGGCTCTGTTGCTTGGCACCTCCTGCCTGACGGCTTCGGCGACCGAGGTTGCGATTCTTCGCAACGGCTTCACGATTCGCCATGAAAAGCGGATCCTCGTTGGCAACACAACGCGTCTGTTCCTGACCACCACGGACGAGACCAGTTTCATCGACGTACCCACTGCCGAAATTGAGAGAATTGAGCCTGACCTGACGCCGGCTCCGCCTCCGGATCCTGCTCCGCTGACCACGGCAACACCTCAAACCGGGGTCGTCGCTTCTCCAGCAATTCCAACTGCGACGACGAGTCTTCCGCCAGCGCGCTCGACCGCGAATGTGGCCGATGCTGTTAGCGCCGCGAGCGACCGCTATCGCCTTGACCCCGATCTCTTGAACAGCGTGATCCGTGCGGAAAGCGGCTTCAACCCCCGCGCGGTCTCGCGCAAGGGCGCACAAGGCCTGATGCAGTTGATGCCCGAAACTGCTTCGAAGCTTGGCGTGCCCAACGCTTTCGATCCTGAAGCGAATGTGGACGGCGGCACCCGGTATCTTCGTGAGCTTCTGGAACACTATAACTTCGATCTCATCAAGGCTCTTGCCGCTTACAATGCGGGAACGAAGCGCGTTGAGCAATATCACGGTGTTCCTCCATACCAGGAGACACGGCATTACGTAGCCAGCATCGTGCGCGATTTCAACCGCAAGAAGCTCGCCCAGCAAAAGGCCTCGAAAGCGGCTCAGGCACAAACGTCTGCGCAGGCGAAGGCTTCAAACCCGACCACGGGGCAGACGAAGGTTTCGAGGCGACCTGCGGCACAAGGAAAGAGCGCCGGCGCAACGTCGGCAACGCAAACTGTCGCCAAACGCACGAATCCGCCTACGGGAAACTAGACCTGCTTCGCGATTTCGGTTCCAACCCCGTTCATTGACCCATACGTCTGACTCATTTACCTTGTGTTGTGCTCAGCGACCGCCATCCATAACACCGCTCCCGGGGACTTTCTCGATACATGGATAAAAAACGCGCTCTCCTCACTGGAATCGCGCTCGCGATATTGGCGGCCCTGGTATACGCGCAAGTCCGAACCTGGAAGAATTTTGATTGGGAACTTTTTCTTAGCCAGACGCACAACGTCAGCAAGTTCCATATTCTTCATGGTATTGCGCTGATTTATATCGCCTACGTCCTGCGGGCAGTACGGTGGAAGATATTCCTTCGCCCCGTGCGGCCAAACGCATCGACAGTCCGGCTGATTGCCCCAACCATCATCGGGTTCACAGGGCTGGCCTTGCTCGGCCGCCCTGGAGAATTGATTCGGCCTTATCTGATCGCAAAGCAGGAAAAACTGCCGTTTTCGTCGCAACTGGCGGTCTGGGCCGTCGAGCGCATTTTCGATATCGGCGCTTTCACATTTCTTCTGGTTTTGGCCGCATTCTTTGCGACAGCTCCAAAACGACTGGCTTACTACGGCAGCTTTCGCGAAGTCGGACTGGTTTTTACTGGCTTGGTCGTGGTGCTGACGCTGGCAGCAATTGCGGTCCATCGCAGCGGCGAAGCGCTCGCCAATTGGATTGAAAAGCGCCTTGCTCATCTGTCTTCGAATATCGGGAGCCGCATCGCATTACGCATCCGCGAGTTTCGCGCCGGGCTGAACACGATCCACGGAACCGGTTCCCTTCTCATGCTGATCGGCGTATCGGTCTTGATGTGGGCGATGATCGCGGTCGCGTACAAGGAAGTGACGCACGCCTATGGTGCAAACTGTGGAGCCACGCTCACAGCGGACGCTTGCAAGCTGGAAATTCCTCAAACACAAGTTCTGCTACTGATGGGGTCGAGCATGGTGGGTTCACTGATTCAGTTGCCAGGCGTCGGCGGCGGATCACAACTGGCGACGATCAGTATGCTCAATCATGTCTTCGACGTTCCACCGGAGCTCGCGACCAGCTGCGGCATCATGCTATGGCTTGTGACGTTCGTGGCAGTCATCCCGCTTGGCCTTTTGTTGGCGCACCGGGAGCGCTTATCGCTGCGAAAGTTGTCGGAAAGCGCCCATGCCGAAGAGACAGCAGCCACCTCAGATAGCAGCGCTGCCTAGCTTTTTTTCCGCCTCATGACCGCCCAGTACCCTCGGCACGTTGGAAACCGCCGGCCCTGTTACAATTCAAAGTTACTGAAAATCAAGGTTTAACCCCGATTCCAGCGCCATGAAGTGTCCTTTTTGCGGCCATTTAGAAGACAAAGTTGTCGATTCGCGCGAAAGCAAAGAAGCCGAGTCCATTCGTCGCCGTCGCGAGTGCCTGAAGTGCGGCAGGCGCTACACGACGTATGAACGCATCGACGAGATTCCCTATATGGTGGTCAAGAAAGACGGCCGCCGGGAGAAATTCGATCGCCAGAAGGTTCTCAACGGGCTTTTGCGGGCTTGCGAGAAGCGTCCGGTACCGATCAGCAAATTGGAACAGATCGTGAACGAAGCCGAGACATTTGTGATCGAGTCGGCGGAGAGAGAGCGCAAGACAAGCGAGGTCGGCGAACTGATCATGAATCGCCTGCGCCGCTACGACAAGGTTGCCTACGTCCGCTTCGCATCCGTGTATCTTGATTTCAAAGACGTGCAGGAGTTCATGTCGGAACTGAAGGATCTGGTCAAAACGAAGGAAATGCCAGAGGTGCGGCCGAAGGTTCCAATCAAAAGCTGAAGTCTTTATAACTGGAAATTTCGGAGCGTCGGATTTATGGCTCATCGCATCACCCTCATCCCTGGCGACGGCATCGGCCCTGAAGTGACCGATGCGACAGTCCGCATTCTTGAAGCCACCGGCGTGAAGTTCGAGTGGGAGCGATTTCAGGCGGGCGCGGAAGCTTTCGAGAAATATAAAGAGTACATTCCGAAAGAACTCAACGATTCGATCGAACGAACACGAGTTGGCTTGAAGGGACCGGTCACCACCCCAATCGGCGGCGGGTTCGCCAGCATCAACGTGGAACTGCGCAAACGCTTTGAGCTTTATGCGAACTTCCGGCCAATCCGGAATTTGCCGCACATTCCTACACGCTATCCCGATGTCGATCTCATCATCGTTCGCGAAAACACCGAAGGCCTCTATTCCGGGATCGAACATGAGGTCGTTCCCGGCGTGGTTGAGAGTCTGAAGATCATGACGGAAAAGGCCTGCACGCGCATTGCACGCTTCGCCTTTGAGTACGCGCGCCAGAACAAACGTAAGAAGATTCACGCCATTCACAAGGCCAACATTATGAAGCTCTCCGATGGCCTCTTCCTGCGCTGCGCGCGCAATGTGGCCAAGGAATATCCCGAGATCACCTACGGCGAGCACATCGTCGACAACACTTGCATGCAACTGGTAATGAACCCCTACCAGTACGACATGCTGCTCATGGAAAATCTTTACGGCGACATCATCTCGGATCTCTGCGCGGCGTTTGTCGGAGGACTCGGCCTGGTCCCAGGCGCAAACTTTGGTGACGCTTGCGCCATCTTCGAGGCGGTGCATGGTTCGGCGCCCGACATCGCAGGCAAGAATCTTGCAAATCCCACCGCGTTGGTGCGCTCCGCGCTCCTCATGCTGCGACACATTGGCGAGCCGGAGGCGGCCGTGAAAGTTCGGAACGCGCTTGAGAAGGTCTATCGGACACGCGACAGACTCACGCGGGATGCCGGCGGAAAGGCTGGTACTTCCGAATTTGCCGACGCTGTGATCGCAGAGATGCAGTTGGCAAAAGTGGAAGAGCCCGCCGCTGAAGCGACCCCCACGTAAGTGCTAGTGAGACGTACAACAATTTTGCAACTCGTCCGTTGACGCACTACTACTTAACGAGTTAACATCCGTGCGCATTCTGGGGAACCTGTGGGGATGTCTCTTATTGAGAGGTGCACAGGGATAGTACTGTTCCAGCTCGGCGGGCCCGACACGCTGGAAGCGATCCAACCTTTTCTTTTCAATCTCTTCTGCGACCCTGACATTATTGATTTCCCGTTTGCCCGGATCGGCAGGCGTCCTTTGGCCAAGCTGATTTCCACGACGCGGGCTAAGAAGGTGCAGCACCATTACTCCGTCATTGGCGGTGGATCTCCGATTCGCAAGTTCACCGAACTGCAGGCTCGGGCGCTCGAATCTCGCTTGCAGTCCCTGGGACTCAACGCTCGTTGCTTCGTGGCGATGCGCTACTGGCATCCGTTCACGAAAGAGGCGATCCAGCAACTGCAGGAGGCGGGCTGCGATGAAGTTGTTCTTTTGCCACTCTATCCGCACTATTCGAGCACTACAACGGGCAGCAGCCTGAACGAGTGGAAGCGCCAGTTCCGGGGCGACATGCCAGTTTACCGGATTGACAGTTTCTATCGTGATAAGATGTATCTGGATTCACTGATCGAGAAGATCGATCAGGCCCTGTCGCGATTCTCCGCTCCCGGTCGTCCTGAGATCGTCTTTAGCGCGCATAGCCTCCCACAATCGATCATCGACGGCGGCGATCCGTACCAACGCCAGATTGAAGAAACCGTGGAATTACTCATGCGGCGCGGCGCCTGGGCGAACCACCATCGCCTTTGCTACCAAAGCAAGGTTGGAGCGAGCAAGTGGCTGCAGCCGTCTCTGCATCGCACATTGCGCGATCTTGCCGGCGAAAATGTTCAGGAAGTCTGTATTGTTCCGATCTCATTTGTTTCCGATCATGTCGAGACATTGGGTGAGATCGACCATGAAGCCCGCGAACTCGCAAGCGGACTGGGCATACGCCAGTTCGAGATGACCTCGGGCTTGAATGACTCCCCCAAGTTCATCGAGGCCCTGGCGCGTCTGGTTCTGCGCACCTTGGGCGAAACCAGCACTAAAACAATCCCGCTGCAGGAGAGTGCGTCGGCACCGGTAATGGCCGCCGACTAGAGCAGACGGGGCCAAGTCAAATTTAAATTGGAGGGACTCATGGCGGGTCCGGAGACCGAAGCGGTCAAGCAAAACCCGGAAGCGACCAAGGAAGCTGCCCCGAGTGGCATGCCGGCGAACAAGTATGTCGGTACGCCCGCGGTAGGGACTTCGAAGGCAGCGGCGGCAGGCGGAATCGCCGCAGTAGGGCCAGAGAACTCTGAGGTTGACCAACGACGACGACGCTTGGCCTGGATCGGAATTGGCGCGTTTCTGGGGGCGTGGTTCCTCGCATTCTTCCGGTTTTTTCTTCCCCGAACTCTTTTTGAGCCGCGAACGTCGTTCAAGATTGGCTATGCCTCCGACTACGCGCTTGGTGTCGACACAAAGTGGCAGCAGAAATACCGCATCTGGGTGGATCGCACACCGGATCGCCTGTTCGTGATTTACGCCCGCTGCACTCACCTTGGTTGCACGCCCGACTGGAAGCCCAGCGAGAACAAATTCAAGTGCCCGTGCCACGGAAGCGGTTACGACAGCGAGGGCATCAACTTTGAAGGGCCAGCGCCCCGGCCGATGGATCGCGCCAAAGTCGAATTGGCGCCCGACGGGCAGATCATCGTCGACGTCGCCAAGCTCTACTCATGGCCAAAGGGACAGCCAACCCAGTTCAACGATCCGGGAGCTTTTCTTCCAACGTAGGCAGAAACGCGGCGGCATATTGCGGCACAAACGAGACCGCGCCTGATTCGAAGTAGACGAGGGTAGACAGAATGCCTGAAGAAAAAGAAAACGGGAAAAATGGCGAACGCGTAGGCCTGGTGGACCGGGTCAAAGAGGATGTCCAGGCTGCGAAGACGGAGATCCCTGCAAAGGTCAAAGAGCAGATCGAGGGTCTGAAGGATCCGACCAAGACCCAGGTCTACACTTCGATCTTCCGCCACAAGCACGATGACACGCCCCGCAATCGTGCGCTGGGCGTGCTGTCGAACGTTTTCCTGCACCTGCACCCGGCCAAGATCAATCGCGACGCAGTTCGGTACAGCTACACGTGGGGAATGGGTGGCATCACGTTTTATCTCTTCATCGTGCTCACCTTCACAGGTGTGCTGCTGATGTTCTATTACCACCCGACCAAGGTACAGGCGTTCCGCGACGTTCTCTATCTCGAGCACGACGTGCCGTTCGGAAAGCTGCTGCGCAACATGCACCGATGGGCGGCGCACCTGATGGTCATCGGCGTGTGGCTACACATGTTCCGTGTTTTCCTAACCGGCTCTTACAAGAAGCCTCGCGAATTCAACTGGAACATCGGCGTGCTTCTGCTGGTCTTCACGCTGCTGCTCTCGTTCACTGGTTATCTGCTCCCTGATGATCAACTGGGATTCTGGGCGGTAACCGTCGGCACGAATATGGCGCGCGCTACGCCGCTGCTGGGCCACGAGGGTCCGTTCGGTCCGCTGCTCGGCATGACTCCGTACAACGATGTCCGCTTCGGCCTGCTCGGCGGCTCAATCGTGGATGCGAATGCTCTGTTGCGGTCCTACATCTGGCACTGCATTGGGATTCCGATCGTGGCGTCCGTGCTGATGATTGTGCACTTCTGGCGAGTCAGAAAAGACGGCGGTATTTCCGGTCCAGCTCCTGTGATGCTGGAGTCGGAGGCCGACAAGCCACGCAGAGGGCCGAAGGCTGCCGGGGAATAAGTTCACGTAGGGACAGCCGCCCTCGGCTGTCCGGCCGAGCGAAGCTCGGCAAATTCGGGTACAACGCCCACTGAGGACCGCGGCTGGGTTCGAGGAGCATTTATGGATTGGCGTCAAGTGTGGGAAATCATGTCCGCGCCCGACAACGTGCCGATTGTCGGGTTGATTCCACTCCTGATCTTCTACATCTATCTTGCGTGGAAGCAAGCTCATGCCAACGACTTGCTCGTCGAGCAGCTCGAAGGCGATGCAGCGCTCGCCAAGACCCATCATCGAAAGACATGGCCGTTCCAGGCCGGCTGGCAGAAAGAAGTTCACGTCTGGCCGTTCCTCCTTCGCATTGAGTTTCTCGCGGCCATCATCATCACGATCGTCCTGATGATCTGGTCGATCACGCTGAACGCTCCGCTCGAAGAGCCGGCCAATCCAAACCTGACCATGAATCCGGCCAAGGCTCCCTGGTACTTCCTCGGCTTGCAGGAGATGCTCGTTTACTTCGACCCGTGGATCGCGGGCGTGGTGATGCCGACGCTCATCATCATTGGCCTCATGGTGATTCCCTATATAGATACGAATCCCATGGGCAGCGGGTACTACACGTGGAAGCAACGCCGGTTCGCGATATCCACGTTTCTGTTCGGGTTCATCATCTTGTGGGTAACGATGATCATCATCGGCACCTTCATTCGCGGCCCAGGATGGCAGTGGTTCTGGCCGGGGCAAACGTGGGACCACAATCGCTTGATTTATGAAGTGAACCGCGACTTGCCCGATATATTCGGCATCACCTCGAACCTGGGCAAAGGGATTTTTGGCGCCATCGTGGTGGGTGGATATTTCGCCCTCGGCGGATTCGCCGTGTTTTCGCTCTTCCGCCGCTACATGCCCAAGGATTTCGCGCGCATGAGCATCCTGCAGTTTGCAATCACGCAGGCGTTCCTGCTGATCATGCTGGCTCTACCACTCAAGATGATGCTGCGGCTGTTGTGGCACATCAAGTACGTGTGGATAACACCGTGGTTCAACATCTAGCTCATGGCTGATGGCTCGTAGCAGGAGCACAGCAACCACGACCTCGCTACTAGCTATCAGCTATCAGCCATAAGCTGATTCGGAGGAAAGCGGTGCCCGACAAACCAGTCCCCGACAACGACCCCATCGTAACGAAGTCGTACGCGGCGTATTACATGATCGCCACGGTGCTCCTGATGGCGACGCTGCTCTGGGCGCTCTGGGACGAAGCCTTCGGCATGCGTCCGTGGAAGGCCTACCAGCACGTGTGGAAAGAACGCTACACCGCGTTCCTCACGACGGCGCGCTCCAAATCTGCGACTTCCCAGAAAGAGGTCGAGGGCAGCCCTGACTATCAAAAGCTCAAGCAAAATCTCGATCAAGCCACAGAGCAGGCGACGCCCCATATCCGCGATTTGCAAAAGCAGATTGGCGATCTCAGTGCGAAGGTGCTTGCCGCCCAGAGCGTTTTTACGGACCGCCGCGCCTACGTCAATGCGCTGACCTATCAGATTGAAACCGCGAGCAGCCAATCGTCGAAGCAAAGCATTCAGAAGGATCTCGATAAATACAAAGCGGAAACCGCGATCGTCGAATATCCCGACGGCAGCAGAAAGTCGTACACCTTCACCCAGCTTGAGGAAACCTACAACGACCTCAAAGATCAGCGGGCCAAGCTGAACGCGGAGCTGGGCGACACCCTTAAGCCGGTCACCCAGGCCAAGAGTGCCATGGACGATTACGTCAACGATCACATGGTAGATCTGACGCCCACACAGATCACCGGCCTGGAAAAAAAGACCGAGGACCTGGAACCAACGATCCAGCAGATCAACGTCTCGGAAGCGAACATCGTGGACCGTTGCGAGTCATGCCACCTGGGTATCCGCGAGCCGGTTAAGCTCACGGCCGCGTCCCTCAGCCCCAAGGGCGCGAAGTCACCCGATGACTATGCCAAGGCGTTCGTCAGTCATCCAAACCCACAGCTACTGGCGGTTCACGATCCCGACAAGTTTGGTTGCTCGCCTTGCCACCAGGGTAATGGCCGTGCGACGACGAGCATCGAAAAGGCTCACGGCAACTACGAGCACTGGTTGTGGCCCCTGTTTGCGAAACAGAATTTCGAGGCCGGATGCCAGACCTGTCACGCGGCCGACATGATGCTGGTCAGCGGCGATGTGGGCTGGACGATCAGCCGCGGGAAGGACCTCTTCCGCCAGCGGGGCTGCATGGGATGTCACCGATACGAGGGCTACGACAAAGAGCCCGAGGAACTGCAGTCGCTCAACCAGCAGATCAAGCAACTGGAAGGCGAAAAGCGCGACAACACCAAGCAGGCCGATTACCTGATGAAGCAGGCCGACACCGCCGAGACCAACGAAGAGGCCAATAAGCTTAACGATCAGGCGGTTGCGTTGCGCGTCTCCAATAGCAAGATCGACGGACGCCTGCAGCAGATCGATTTCCGCTCGCACAGCCTGATGCAGGATGTGAAAAAGGTTGGGCCGAACCTGAAAGACGTGCGGCTTAAGCTGAATAAGAATTGGATTCCGGTCTGGCTCAAGAAGCCCTCCGACTTCCGCCCCACCACTAAGATGCCGAACTTCCGCCTTACGGACGATCAGATCAAAGCAATCTCGGCCTACCTGTGGCAGTCGGGACTCACCGATTCCCTGCCCCAGCAGAAGCCCGGAAATGCCGATCACGGCAAGGAACTCTTTGAGACACGCGGTTGCCTCGCTTGCCACTCAATCGGAGAAGGGGATGATCTTCAGGGCGGCACATTCGCGGCGAATCTCACGCGCGTCGGTGAGAAGGCAAACTACGATTACCTCGTCCGCTGGATTCACAACGCTCGCGAGCGCACCCGCCCGTATTGCCCTTACGAGAAAAAGGACATCGGCCCTGAGGATTATGCGAAGAAAAACCTGCCCTACGTCTTCGATCTGAAGCACAGCCGCTGCCCCAACGACGGCCACGAACTGCAGGTGCAGAACATGACCGTCATGCCCAGCCTGCGGCTCAGCGTCGAGGACGCGCAAGACATCGCTACTTACCTATTAACGCAGAAGAAGCAAGAGCCGTCTTCCTACGCCGACGCGTCTTCCTTTATGGATGACCCCAAGCTGAAGGACGAAGGCAAAAAGTGGATTCGCCACTACGGCTGCGGGGGTTGCCACGAGATTGCGGGGATGGAAGACGAAGGTCGCATTGGTACGGAACTGACCTTTGAAGGCAGCAAGCCGATCGAGCGCCTCGACTTCGCGCTGTTCACCGAGGTCGCGCAGCGCGGTGGGAAAGAGCCCATTACCAATCCCGAAGATCTCGCCCGCCTGCCTGAAGGCCCGATGACCAGCCCGTGGTTCAATCACAAGGGCTTTTTCGAGCACAAACTGGCCGAACCGGAGATCTTCGACAAGGGCATGATCAAGTCGGAGACAGAAGCTCTCCGCATGCCCAACCTTCATCTCACCAAGGACCAGATCCAGGCCCTTACGACCTTCCTGCTGGGTAGCCAGGAGAGCGCCTTGCCGGCGAGCTATCAATACAAGCCGCAGGACTATCGACACGATATTCAGGAAGGCTGGTGGATCGTCACCAAGTACAACTGCGTCGGCTGCCACCAGTTCTTTCCGGGTCAGGATTCCAGTCTGATGAAAATGAAGAAGTATCAGGATCCGGACTGGAAAGAGCAGCTTCCACCGAAGCTCTATACCGAAGGCGCGCGCGTCAATCCCGAATGGCTGCGTCGTTTCCTTAGCAATCCGGCTTTAAACGATACCGATACCAACCGGAACGGGGTCCGGAACTATCTCAAGGTCCGTATGCCGACGTTCTCGCTCTCGGATGACGAACTAAGGAAGCTCGTACGCTTCTTCCAGGCGCTGTCGCAGCAGCCGATGCCGTATATCCCAGAACAGGTGCCGACGCTGACCGCCAAGGAAACGGAAATGGCGCGCAGTCTTTTCTCAAGTACTGCGGCTCCCTGCCTGAAGTGCCACGCCACCGGGGATGCCGCCCATGACGAGCACGCCACGGCCCCCAACTTCCTTCTGGCGAAGGAGCGCTTGAAGCCCGATTGGGTGGAGCGCTGGATTACGGACCCGCAGGCGATCAGCCCGGGCACGTCAATGCCTTCAGGACTGTTCCGTCGCGAGAACGATCACTGGGTATTCGCTGGTCCTACACCGCCGTCGTTCCAGGGCTACGATCAGGACCACACCAAACTGCTTGTGGACTACATCTTCCAACTGACTCCCGAGGAGCAACATCGAGTTGCTGCTTCGATGGGACGATCCTCTGCGTCGAACGCCGCTCCGCACGCGAAGAAAGTCGCGGCTACTGGGCGAAAGACAACCGCAACCGAAGCAATGAACGGAGGGTCGCGTTAAAATTGTAGGTTCCCGTAAAGACACCAAAACCCCCTAGAAAGGTGCCCATACTCATGAATAGGATCAGGTTCGCGCTCCTCGGCCTGCTCTCGCTCTCAGTCCTGCTATTGCTCGCAGGCTGCAATAAGAAAGAAAACACTGAATCGACCCAACCCACCAATGCGCCCGCCTCCGCCCCAGCGGCGACGCCGATTGACCAAGCCACTGTTGGCTCTGTCAGCGGAACTGTGAAGTTTGATGGCGCCGCTCCGAAGGCTCAGAAGATCGACATGTCCCAGGATCCGGCTTGCAAGGGAACAAATGAAGCAGAGAACGTCGTCGCCGACAAAGGTGATCTGGCGAATGTGTTCGTATACGTGAAGGATGGGCTTGGCAGCCGCACGTTTGACGTCCCCAAAGACGCGGTGGTCCTCGACCAGAGTGGCTGCAAGTACCACCCGCATGTGCTCGGCGTGATGGCGGGCCAGACCGTCCAGATCAAGAACGACGATCCCACGACTCACAACATCCATCCCACGCCGAAAGACAATCGCGAATGGAACGAGTCGCAACCGCCGCAATCGGCGCCGATCGAAAAGAATTTTGCACGCGAAGAGATCATGCTACCGGTCAAGTGCAACCAACACCCGTGGATGAAGATGTACATCAACGTCGTAAAGAGCCCGTTCTACGCGGTGACCGGCCCAGACGGAAAGTACGAGATCAAGGGCCTGCCTCCCGGTGACTACACGATCGCCTTCGTTCACGAGAAACTCGGCGAGCAGGACCAGAAAGTCACGGTCGGACCGAAGGAAGCAAAGACCGTCGATCAGTCCTTCAAAGCTGGGGGCATGTAGTCGCGGACGTCTGTTACAATTCCCCGTTTCCCGAAGGGCAGTTGCTTCCTCTGTGTGACTGCCCTCGGGATCGGGAAAACGCAGGGCTTTTCTCTAGAGCAATTGCGGCTTACGGGACCAAGGAGTTCGTTCTGAAGGCTATCGCCACACCCTACAATCGTCGTCTACACAGTTTTGCCCTATTCACGGCGTGTGTGACGCTTCTTCTGATCGTGGCCGGGGCGCTGGTTACGAGCAATGATGCGGGACTTTCCGTCCCGGACTGGCCGACGACCTTTGGTTCAATTTACAAAATGCCGCACATGGTGGGTGGCGTGAAGTTCGAACATGGCCATCGCATGGTGGCGGAGTTCGTGGGCCTCCTCACGATCGCCCTTGCCATCTGGACCTGGCGCGCGGAGCGCCGCCGCTGGCTGCGGATTCTTGCAGTCGCCGCTCTCGGAACTGTCATTGTGCAAGGTGTTCTTGGTGGCTTGACTGTTCGCTTCTACTTGCCGCCCTCGATCTCGAGCGCTCACGCTGCATTCGCCCAAACATTTTTTTGCATTGCGGTTTGCATTGCGATGTTCACGGGACAGCGGTGGATCGAAGAAACGCCGCAGGTAGAAATCGACACCCGCCGTCCCTCGCTTTTCACGCTTACGCTTCTCTCGATTTTCGTATTGTATGTTCAGCTGATTCTGGGAGCGATGTTCCGGCATAAAGGAATGAGTTGGTGGCCGCATGTCGTACACGCTGCTGTGGTTGCCATCGTGCTGACCTGGACATCGATACGTGCTTTGTCGGTCTATTCGCGGATCGAAGCCGTCAAGAAGCCGGCGATCCTGTTGTTGTCCCTTCTGATCACGCAACTTTGTCTGGGGTTTGCGGCGTTTCTCACGCGCGTGGCCTGGGGCAAAGAGGCGCTGCAGCCAGAGTTGCCGATGGTCATTTCAACCGTGGCCCACGTGGCGGTGGGAGCGCTCTTGCTGGCCACGACGGTAGTGCTGTCCATCCAAGTCTGGCGCCACGTGCCGGTCGCCTTCGAGGAACGCGCTCCAGGCCGAGAACGGACACCGCAAGCCGCATGAGCACCGTAAGCCAACCTCTAGCCGCTCCTCGTCACGCATTCGCAAGCTTGGTCCGCGATTATGCCGAGCTTACCAAGTTGCGCGTAACGACGTTGGTCGTCATGACCGCATGGTGCGGCTACTACTTCGGATCGATCAAATCCGGTATCCCTTCCCTGTCCTGGAGCCTGTTTCATGCGCTGCTCGGAATCGGACTGGTCTCCGGTGGGACCGCCGCCCTGAACGAGGTCATGGAACACGATGTCGACGGCCATATGCAGCGCACTGCACTGCGCCCACTTCCTTCGGGCCGGATGAGTGTGTGGCATGGAGCGCTGGCGGGACTGTTTATGACCGTTGGCGGTGCATTGTACCTGGGCACGGCTCTTAACCCGCTCACCGGATGGTTGTCGCTGCTAACCGCGTTCGTCTATCTGGCGGCTTATACGCCGCTCAAGAAAGTTCATCCGATCTGCACGTTTGTAGGTGCGTTTCCCGGCGCGATGCCTGGCGTGCTGGGTTGGACGGCGGTCCGCGGCCGGCTTGAGTGGGGCGCGCTGGTGATGTTCGCCATCGTCTTCTTCTGGCAATTCCCGCATTTCTTTTCGATTGCGTGGCTGTACCGCGAAGACTACGCCGCCGGACAGATTCAGATGCTTCCCGTAGTCGAGCCCGAGGGACGATCCACAGCAGTGCGGATCATCCTTTACTCGGTGGCATTGATTCCGGTGAGCCTTGTGCCGACTTTTCTTGGTATGGCCGGCCGGATCTACCTCGTCGGCGCATTCGTACTAGGGCTGGCCCTGCTTTACTTCGGCATCCGGCTGGCGTCGCCTCGCCTTCCAGTGAGTGCAGCCCGGTCCAAGCAGAGGGCGAGGCAGCTGTTGCAGGCAACGGTAATCTACCTGCCGCTGTTATTTGTGCTGATGATGCTGAACCGGGTCTCGTCGTAGAATAGCCTGTGGTCTCCAAACTCCCCGCCATCGCGGAAGTCGGCTCTGAGGCATCAGAGTCGCCCGTCTCTCCTGTCATTTCGGTGCAGAACATAGTGCATCGGTACGACGGACGCACTGCTCTCGACAACGTTTCCTTCGACGTCCGGCCCGCCGAACTCTTCGGGCTATTGGGTCCAAACGGCAGCGGGAAGACGACGCTCTTCCGGATTCTGTCCACGCTGATGGTTCCCACTTCGGGGCGTGCGGTGATCATGGGCTTTGACGCCGGCCGGGACCCGGCAGCCGTTCGCCGCCAGATCGGCGTCGTCTTTCAGGCACAGAGCGTCGACGAGAAGCTGACCGCGTATGAAAATCTCTGGCATCAGGGGCATCTGTACGGCTTGCACGGATCCAGTCTAAAAGCGCGCGCCATGGAGATCTTGGGTCGGGTTGGACTGGCCGATCGAGCCAAGGAATTAGTGGAGACGTTTTCCGGAGGCATGGCGCGACGTGTCGAACTCGCCAAGGGATTACTGCACCATCCCTCGATTCTGCTGCTGGATGAGCCGACGACGGGTCTCGATCCCGGCGCCCGGCGCGACCTCTGGCAATATCTGCAGATCCTGCGCGACCAGGAACGCGTGTCAGTGATTGTGACCACGCACTTGATGGAAGAAGCGGAGCGTTGCGATCGCCTCGCCATTCTGAATGAAGGCAAACTCGTCGCGATGGGCACGCCCACTGAACTCAAGCGTGAGATCGGTGGCGACGTGATTCTTCTGGAACCGATGGGGGATGCCAACCCGCTGGCGGTTCGCATCAGTTCCCGATTCCACGTGGAGGCGGCCGTTCTCGGTAACAAGGTGCGGATCGAGTTGGAGCAAGGACATCGCTTCGTCACGGGACTCGTTGAGGCGTTCCCGGGCGAAATTCAGTCCGTGAGCGTGAGCAAGCCAACGCTGGAAGACGTATTCATCCACCGGACCGGGCACCGCTTCTGGACCGAAACCGGGGAAGCGTCGAACGAAGCTGAGTAGGATCTGCGTGATTTGAGGCGTTGCATTTTTCGTTCCGAGTCGAGTGGGGGCCGTGATTTCCCTTCACCGCAGTCTCGGGCTTAGTTGGAGGGAGGTAGCGTGCGTCTGATGATGCTGTTGCTTTCGGTCATATTTGGGATATTGCCGTTGCTCGGAATCGTATGGACGGTCATGAACGGGTCTCTCACAACGGTGGATGGCCTCTTCATTTCCCTGATCCTCCTCACGTTATCGGGGCTGTTTTTCCTGAACGCTTTATTCGAGTGCCGCGATTGCGGCTATATCAAGTTACCGGCCAAGGGAAAAGCAGCGCCGGCTGCCAAGAAATGAGCTAGCCGATTGGCCACGCAAACCACAACGCTTCCCGCATCCATCGCCCCTGTCTCCGCCGGATTGCGCTTGCCCGCCTTTACGCTCTGGTGGCGTGAACTGGTCCGCTTCTACCGGCAACGTAGCCGCGTGGTCGGAGTGATTGCGTCGCCGTTGGTGTTCTGGCTGGTGATCGGCTCGGGTTTTGGGACGTCGTTTCGCTCCGGTAGCGCGCCCGGGCAACAGCATTATCTTGATTATTTCTATCCCGGCGCGCTGATTATGATCGTGTTGTTCACCAGCATCTTCACGATGATGTCAGTGATTGAGGACCGTAAGGAGGGCTTTCTGTTGTCGGTTTTGGTGGCGCCCGTGCCGCGCTCGGCGATCGTATTGGGAAAGGTTCTGGGAGGAACAACGCTAGCCGCCGCACAGGGCCTGATCTTCCTGCTTTTTTCGCCGCTGGTCGGCATTCACATGAGCCTGGGGCAATTTCTGTTGGTTGTGTTGACTGTGTTCCTGGTTTCCTTTTCGCTGACGGCACTCGGATTCGCGATCGCCTGGCCGATGGACTCGACCTCGGCTTTCCATGCCATTATCAACTTGTTCCTGATCCCGCTCTGGTTGCTTTCGGGCGCGCTCTTTCCGCTGTCGGGCGCGTCGACGTGGATCAAGTGGCTGATGTGGATCAATCCGCTGACCTACGGGGTCGAAGCGTTGCGAACACTGCTGTACCCGGCGAGTACTTCTCAGTTCAGCTTGGAGTCGTCGTTGTCGACGCTCGTGCTATTTACACTGTTCATGTTTGGACTGGCATTCTTCATGGCCAGCCGCAGGACGACGAAACCCGCGGCGTGATCTGGTTGGATATGCGTGATCCGCTTAAATTTAGAAACGGTCCTAATAGCTGAATGCCTGTTCCCGAACAGTACGCAGTCTTTCCCGTCATCAACGCGAGCCTCAATGGCACCAGTACCGTACTGCTCCTGACTGGCCGCTGGCTGATTGCGCAACGCCGCATCGCCGCGCATCGTCTCGTGATGCTCACCGCGGTGGTCACTTCGTCGTTGTTCCTGATCTCGTATCTGTACTACCACTACCACGTCCATTCTGTGCACTTTCAGGGTACCGGCTGGTCGCGGCCGGTTTACTACACGATTCTTACCTCACACGTCTTGCTTGCGATGGTTATTGTTCCACTTGTCATCATCACCCTGGTTCGTGCCCTGCGCGAGCGCTTCGACAGACATCGTGCCATTGCCCGATGGACGTTCCCGCTGTGGCTCTATGTTTCAATCACTGGTGTGCTCGTATATTTCATGCTGTATAAGTGGTTCGCCGCGTGATGGCTATCGTAAAGCTCAAAATCGATGTCTCCGCTACTCGCGGCGACGAGGCCTGGAAAAATCTTCAGCAGTTCGATCAGATCCAGAGCGCTGCGTTCGGTCCTCAGTTCGGATCGAGTGGCACCTGCAAACACGCGCCCTCCGAGCCGCATACAAAGGGCGAATGGATTGGCGCCGAGATCCGTGTGCAAACGCCTCTGCTCGCGCAATATGCCGTGTCGCACTATCTGGAACAGGACAGAGTGCTCGATGCGGACGTTGTTGAATGAGGTATAGTTCTCACTCGTGTCCGTGAATCCAGCAGAAAGTTCGGGCGCACCGTCACCCAAGGCGCGCGCGAGCATGTCCACGCGCAACCGCATTCTGTTCCTGGTCACGGGATGGCTGATCGTGCTCATGCCATTCCTGTTCTGGTGGAACACATGGTTCGGCCGTCATCTTACTGACAAGCAAGTCACCGAATACTTACGCGACGAAGCTCATCCACGGCATATCCAGCATGCACTTATCCAGATGGGCGAACGCATGTCGCGACACGACTCTTCGGTCGCCCAGTGGTATCCGGACCTCGTCCGACTGGCGACCCATCGAGTCGAAGAGGTGCGCAACACCGACGCATGGGTGCTGGGCCAAGATACGTCTGGCCCGGGTTTCCACGAGGCGCTGCTGAAGATGCTTGGCGACTCCTCACCGCTGGTTCGCGGCAACGCGGCGCTCTCTCTTGTGCGCTTTGGCGACGCCAGCGGAAGGCCCCAGATCGTGGCGCTGTTGCAATCCGTTCAATTGACGGCGCCGGTCGCGGGAAAAGTGATCGACGCGGACAAGCCGGGCACAGCGATTCACCAGGGTGGGCTCATTGCCAAGATCCAGAATGCCCAGGAAGTCTCGGAAGTCCGATCGCCGATCTCAGGTCGTATTCACAGCCTGTTTGTCCAGACTGGGCAAAACGTAGCCGCTGGCTCTGAGGTGGCGACCATCGATCCAACAAGCGACCAGGTGTGGGAAGCATTGCGAGCGCTGTATCTAATCGGCCAACCGGATGACCTCGGCGCCATCCGGCCTTACGAACGCGAGTTGCCGGAGGTCCCGGATCACGTCCGGCAACAGGCGGTGCTCACGGAAAAAGCCATACAGCAGCGAGCCAGCGGTAGCGGGACAAGCTGAGTCTCGACTGTATAGGACAGCCCGCGCAAGACGCAGGGCCCTTTCCCCAATCGGCATAGGGGGGAGAGTCACCTCTCCTCCCCTGCCACACCACCGTACAGGCGGGTCCCGCATACGGCGGTTCGATAAGTTCGTCCCACGGATAACGACGTGGGCTGGGCGTTCGCAGTTTGGGGACGCCGTGCGGGTTTCACTTCTCGGGTTAGCATCCGTTGCGGCTTCACCGCGCTGTGCCTACCCAAGGACCTGCCGAAGCAGGATGGCCAGTGCAATACCCTCATCGAGACCCAAGCACTACTGACCCTTCCTATCGTTCGGGCCTTCGCCGCTCACGCGACTACTACGCCCTCTGCTGACTTCTGCTATGCGGTCAGAACACCTCTCGATGTCCTCAGTCACGAATACGTGACACACAGCAGATCTCCCGCGATAAGTTCGACCGCTGTCCACGCACGACCGCCGGATTTACCACCAGTGCCCTTGATGGATATGGGCTTCCCGATTGTTTGCTCGCTCGCCCGGCACCGTAGGCCTCTTCATCCGGTTCTTGTTCATCGGCCCGCGTGTTTGCTCTACGCTTCCTCCAGACCCCACCTTGCGATGACGCCCTTGCGCTTCGCTACCCTTCACCTCCATCAGGTTGGTAGAGGACTTTCACCTCCAAGCTGTCGAACATGCACGGCGTACAAACAAAACGCGCGCCGCAGCGCGCGTCAGTCTCAGGCGTAAGCCACATGCCAAACTAGATCACCATCACTCCCACTTCTTTTTCCACTTCTGCCGTGTCGACCATGGCGATCGCATCCCACGGGCAGCCGTCCAGGAAACATCCGTCGGGACCTTTGCTGATGCATTTCTTGCAGCCGATACACAAAATCGGGTCCACTTGGATTCGCCCGAATGGCAGACAGTCCTCATCGGGGACCCAGAACATGCAGTCAGCCACCGGGCAATATTCCACGCAGGCAGGCGATCCGGCGCAGCCCGTGCAGCACTCGGTGATCACTGCCAACTCTTTGGGCTTTTTCTTCCGGGGCGTGGCTAAACCCTTGGATTTGGGCTCGAATTTGAGTTCGTCCGGGACCATCCCGGCGGTTTTCTTGGTAACGGGTTCAGTGGCCATCGTAACTACATTATACCGTTAGTTCGATTGATCTGAGGCCGGTTTTATGCGCCTTTGCCGAGGATTTTCGTCACATTCCGGCCGTCCAGATACCACAATTTCCACCTGCCTGTTTCTGCTATAGTGACCCTCCGAAGGAGCCCGCAATCATGGCAAAGAGTGTCAACAAAGTGATTTTGATCGGTAATCTGGGCAAAGATCCGGAAGTGAAGTACACACCGCAGGGCACCGCGGTCGCGCGCCTCACCGTCGCTACCAACGAGCGCTACAAAGACAAGAGCGGCGAATGGCAAGACCGTACCGAGTGGCACAACGTCGTGCTTTGGCAGCGCCTGGCCGAGATTGCGGGCGAATACCTGAAGAAGGGCGGCAAGGTCTACATCGAAGGTCGCCTACAGACGCGCTCCTGGGACGATAAGCAGACCAATCAGAAAAAGTATATGACGGAAGTGGTCGCCAACGACCTGGTGTTGCTGAGCGGACGCAGCGAAGGCGGAGGCGAGGGTTTCAGCGGCTCACGTGGCGGCTCGAACAATTTCGATCAGCGGACGCCGGAACACGAGCCGGCGGCAGCTTCGCCGATCACGGACGAAGACATCCCGTTCTAGCCACCGGCGAGCGAGCCAAGAGGTTGTTTATGTCGGATCTGGCGAGTAAGACATGCGTTCCCTGCCGAGGTGGAGTTCCTCCTTTGAAAGGTGCGGAACTCCATAGCTTCAGTCACCAACTGCCAAATTGGAACGTGATCGACGAGCATCAAATCACGCGCAAATTCACCTTCCCCGATTTTCAGCAAGCCCTCGACTTCGTAAATCGCGTGGGGGCGGTCGCAGAGGAACAGGGACATCATCCCGACATCTTGCTTACGTGGGGCAAGGTCGAGATCACTCTGTGGACCCACGCTGTCAACGGGCTCACGGAGAGCGATTTCATCATGGCCGCCAAGATCGATCGAATCCCCCAGGTAATGGTTTAAATCTGCCGGCCTGCGTTCGGTCTTTGTTCCGTCAATTCTTGAGCGCCCGCAGAATCAATCTGCCGCTTGAGCCATCTCCGGTCTTGCACTGGGCCTCCACAGCTTCATTGCCCATGCCCACAAGCATGCGGGGATGAGCATTGCGAATCCCGTCCACGTAACTACCGTTCGAGCGGAGACTCCACCATCCAAGAACCTTCCGCTCAAATAGGCTCCAACCGCGATGCTCAACATGCAGAGTCCAAGGTCGGCCGAGAAGACCCGGCCTCGGAAGCGGTCTTCGGTATTGAGTTGTAACAGTGTCGTCGAGAACACCCAGACGGTCGCGCCTCCAAGGTGCGCGAAGGCCGCACAAAAACAAGCCTCCCACACGTTGCCGGACCTCCCAATCAGCACGTAGCCAATCGCGCTAAAGAGATATCCATAGAAAATGCCGAGACGCAGTCTGCGATTACTGTGCCCAGCCCAAGGTGCACTGATAAGCGGCCCAATGAGTGCTCCTAGACCGCGACCACCCAATAGAAGGCTCATACCCAGCATCGCGCCGCGCTGCGGATCCAGATTGTGCCAACGCACGGGAAAATACCTTTGCCCCATCACAGTAAAAAGAACCCAACTCGGTCCGATCACCAGGTTTCCTGCCTTGGCGAACACTGTGGCCAGCACACCTGGTTTGTTTCGTACGTAATGAATTCCCTCCGACACAGGAGAGAAGTCAACCAGGTCACGCGGCCGGAGTGGCGCCAGTCCTTCGGCGTGTGGCTCGGGAAACCGCATTCCGACAATTAGCGCCGCAGAAACAAGAAATGACAATGCGTTCAGGACGAAAACAGCGTCGCGTCCAAGCCACGCGGCTACGATTCCCCCGATGGTCGCCCCGAGAACCAGGTTCATCGACCAGGTGGTGGACGAGAGCGTATTTGCGACAATGACGTCTTCCCGCGCCGTGATATTCGGGATCACCGAACTCCGTGCCGGCTCGAAGAATGCTGCCATGATCGTTTCGGCCAGCAAGAGTGGATAGACGAGCCAGACCATGCTGCGCGAGCGCACCAGTAGCATAGAGAACACAATCACCACCCGAATCAGGTCGGCGGCGATCATGACCTTCTTGCGGCTGATGCGGTCGTTCACCACCCCCGCCATCGGCCCGACGAAAGTCTGGGGCAACACCTGCAACACCAAAGCAAGCGCCACCGAACTCGCCTGCCCCGTAAGTTGCAGCAACAGGGTGTAGATCGCCAGCGTGTAGAACCAGTCGCCGATTTCGCTCACGATCTGCGCACACCACAAGCGCCGGAAGTTCCTATTCTTCCGAATCAGCCGCATATACGACGCGAACGAGATCGTGTTAATTGGGTGTTCCGGCTCCGGATCCATGAGCTTTCCGTCAAAGGACGGTCCACCAAGATAAACGATTGCGTCGTCAGTGGACGTGCAGCTAAGTGGGGTAGTGGACCGTCTGGAAGCTAAGTCTTTATAAATAAATTGCTTACATGAATTAATGAAGGGCTGAGGAGGCTAAGGTTCACGATCTTGGCAGTGTATGCCAGGCCCTTTGCTCATGAAGTTTGTTGAGCTTCGATTGGTAGTCCGGACAAATTCGAGGTCTTTTCCGGACAATGTGCAGGAAATTTCACTCACGCCTGGACTGACGCATTTTGTCAAAGCACACTTCACGTGCACATCCCGTTCAGATTCAGATTATTACGGGACCTTGTATGAACTCTTGCACGAGCCCCAGACTTCGCGGTTAGGCAAGGCATTTGCTCTATTCCGAAGTGAGGAACACAGCTTAATGCCTTCGAGAATCACGAAGCTGTTCATTGCTACTCTGTCACTGCTGCTTCTTGCGGCTGCGCTTACGCAACTGACCCATCGTCACTCGGCCACATCGCCGCGGCCTTTGCTGCTCTTGGGCGGCGGCTTGATCAGCCTGGCGAACCTGAGCCGCCGACACTTCGCCGACGAAGAAGAGTAGCTTTCCTCGCGACTTTACCCTCGTCTCAAAACTCGTCCGGCCCGGAAGCAAGTCTTCCGGGCCTTTTTTTGCCGAACCGCGCGCAGAGCTAAAGCCCCGCGAGCCTTCTATAATCCCGTCATGCTCGATGAACTCCAGTTTCGCAACCATGCCGACGAAGCGTTCGCGTCCCTGAAGAAAAGCCTTTTTGAGGCAGAAGACTCTGCCGACATCGAAGTGGAAGACCAGGCGGGCGCACTGAACATCAGCTTTGAAGACGGCACGCGTTTTGTGGTCTCCCCGAACGCTCCGGTCCGGCAGATTTGGATCTCAGCGCTAACCACGAGTTTCAAACTGGATTGGTCGGAAGATGAACACGATTTTGTTCTGCCCAAGACTGGGGAAGGCCTGAAGCCGCTCATGGGCCGGTTGATCAATCAGCAATTAGGAGAGGAATTGGTCGATCTCGAGTAGCCGATGTCTGGGAAGGAGTGCGGTCCACACGTTACCAGCTGCCGCTTCAATTCAGATCACTTCCCGCTCTTCGCCGGGTGTCAACTTCTGTCGCAGATGAGCTGCGATCTGCTTCCCGTGGAAGCGGCCGTTCTCAATAAAGATTTCACTCGTCCGTGAACCGGCCACGATGACACCTGCTACATAAATCCCGGGCACATTGCTCTCCAGAGTTTCGGGATCACAAACTGGTCGCAATTGCATTTCGGAGAGTTCCAGCCCCACGCTGCGCAGGAAATCGTAGTCGGGATGGTAGCCGATCATTGCGAATACGAAGTCATTTTGCAGCCGCACGGGCCCCTTCGGGGTTTTCAGAACAACGAAGTCAGATCCAATCTCCTCTACAGTGCTGCGGAAATAGGCGGCGATTTCGTCGTTCTTGATGCGATTTTCGAGGTCAGGCCGAACCCAGTACTTCACGCTGGGCGAGGGTTTCTCGTCACGGTGCACCAGCGTGACGCGCGCGCCATGGCGCCACAAATCCAGAGCGACCTCGGCGGCTGAGTTCTTGCCGCCGACCACGACCACATCGCAGTCATAGTACGGATACGGCTCTTTGTAATAGTGCAGGACCTTGGGCAGATCCTCTCCCGGGATGCTCAGCCGGTTGGGCAAGTCGTAGTATCCGGTGGAGACAATCACCTTCTTCGCACGATAGTCGTAGATCTTGCTGGAGCGGTCGGTTGCCGTGATGCGAAAGTCTCCGTCACGACCGGTTACAGTCTTCACCCAGTGATACTGGCAAATATGCAATTGATAGTGATCGGCGACGCGACGATAGTATTCGAGCGCATCTTGGCGAGTCGGCTTCTGGGTCGCACACGCGAAGGGGATGTCGCCAATCTCCAACAGTTCCGGCGTGGTGAAGAACACCATGTTCGTCGGATAGTTGTAGACCGAATTCACGAGGCAGCCCTTATCGAGCACGATCACCTTGAAGCCAAGCTTTTGCGCTTCGATCGCGCATGCCAGCCCGGTCGGCCCGGCACCGATCACCAGCACATCGGTATACATATCCGGGCGCGAATGAGCTTGCTGCCTGGGTAAGGTATCGGGAATGTGCTCCGTGGTAGCCAATGGCGTCCTGAGGTCCTTGGGAGCGCTCTACAAGCGAGTCAAGTCTAGCCTTCCGCGCTCGATTCTAGCATGCGGTCGCGGCTTGCTCCGGATGCGTCACACTTGAACGTGCGCCGGCGCACAAACCAGATGGTTGCCAGAGTTATACTTTTTAGTTGCACTTATTTCGTCTATCGCAGGAAGAATCGATGGCAACCACAGTGGAACCGGTGACTCGCACGCGCGTTGAATCCGACAGCATGGGGAAAATCGAAGTCCCCGCCAACGTTTACTGGGGTGCCCAGACCCAGCGTTCCCTTCTGCATTTCAACATCGGGCGGGACATCATGCCTCCGGAACTGATCCGCGCGTTTGGCGTGCTGAAGAAAGCGTGCGCGCTCGTCAACCAGGATCTGGGGAAGCTACCGGCGGAGAAGACGAAGCTGATTGTACAAGCGGCGGATGAAGTCATTGCCGGCAAACTCAACGACCAGTTCCCGTTGCGCATCTGGCAAACCGGCAGCGGCACGCAAACCAACATGAATGTCAACGAGGTGATCTCGAACCGCGCCATCGAGATCGCCGGCGGGCAACTCGGGTCGAAGAAGCCCATTCATCCCAACGACGACGTGAACATGTCGCAGTCGTCCAACGATACGTTCCCGGCGGCCATGCACATTGCTGCCGCGGAGCGCGTGAAGAACGCGCTGATTCCCGCCATCCGGACAGTGCAGAAAGCGATCGAGGCGAAGGCGAAAGAGTTCTCCGATATCGTGAAGATCGGCCGCACTCACTTGCAGGACGCCGTACCTCTGACGGTGGGCCAGGAGTTCAGCGGATGGGCCAGTCTGCTGGAGCGCGACGTCCAACGGCTGGAATTGACGCTGGACGGACTCTACGACCTGGCAATCGGCGGGACGGCTGTGGGGACCGGGCTCAACGCGCATCCGGAATTCGCGGAAAGAGCCGCCGTCAAGATCGCCGAGCTCACCGGACTTCCCTTCCGCTCGCATCCCAATAAGTTCGCGGCTCTATCCGCCCATGATGAGATCGTGTTTGCACAAGGCGCGCTGGAAACGCTCGCGGCCTCGCTGATGAAGATTTCCAATGACATCCGCTGGCTGGCGTCCGGTCCGCGCTCGGGCTTGGGCGAATTGATTATTCCCGAAAACGAGCCAGGATCCTCGATCATGCCAGGAAAGGTGAACCCGACCCAGTGCGAAGCCATGACAATGGTCTGCGTGCAGGTCCACGGCGCAACCGCAGCTGTCGGCTTTGCGGGTTCCCAGGGAAATTTCGAACTCAACGTCTACAAACCGGTTCTGATTTACAACTTCCTGCACTCGGTCACGTTGATCACCGATGCTTGCCATGGGTACGTCGAGTACATGATCAAAGGCATCGAAGTGGACCGAGCGAGAGTCGGTCATCATGTACACAACTCTCTCATGCTGGTGACTGCGCTTGCGCCAAAGGTGGGCTACGACAACGCGGCCAAGATCGCGCACACCGCACACGTCGAACACACCAGCCTGCGTGAGGCAGCGGTGAAGCTCGGCTTCCTCACAGGAGAGGAGTTCGATCAGTGGGTCCGGCCAGAGAAGATGACGAAGCCGTAAGATGAGTCGCCTAGAACTTCGCGTACAGCAGAAATTCCCGATTGCCTTCCGTTCCGAGAATCGGAGAGTCGATGGAATCTATGTGCTTTGCGCCAAGTTGCAAGACGTACTGCTTGACTTTTTCCAGCGCCGCAAGCTGAACAGCCTCGTCGCGCACGATTCCGCCTTTGCCGACTTCAGAGCGTCCAGCCTCGAATTGCGGCTTCACAAGCACGACCAACCGGCGACCGTTGCGAGCCGTTTGTTCTTCCGGAAATGCGGAATTCAACACAGCAGGCAAAACCAGCGTTGCCGAGATGAATGACACATCCATACAGATAAAATCCACAATTTGACCAAGCACCTCACGAGTCAGATACCGGGCGTTGGTTTTTTCGAGCAATCGTACGCGCGGGTCTTGCCGGAGGCGGAAATCGAGCTGACCATATCCGGTATCGATAGCAATGACGTGCGCGGCGCCGTGCTGCAGCAAGCAGTCGGTGAAGCCCCCTGTAGAAGCGCCAACATCCAGACAGGTGAGGCCCGCGACATTGATGTGCCAATGATCGAGTGCCTTCTCCAGTTTGAGGCCGCCGCGGCTGACGTATTTCAAATCTTCGCCAAGAAGCCGAAGGTCGCAGTCCTGATCGACCGTGGCTCCGGACTTCACGATCTTCTGCTCGTTGACCAGAACCTTTCCCGCTAGTATGAGCGCTTGCGCTCGTTCACGCGAAGGCAGGAGACCACGCTCGACGAGCAACTTATCCAGTCGGGATTTCATTTTTCGCTGATCGCAAAACTAACGCGTATGGCTGAGAAGTTGTAACACGGAGGTGCCAGCCTCGGACTCTGTGCAAGGAGCTAAAACGACTCTGCCTCAAGGACTTACCTGATTTCTTTCCGTGTTTTGCACAGAATTTTCCACGGGTATGTTGAAAACTGGTTACGAAAAGTGGACGACCTCATCCATTTAGCGCATGGAAGCGACCTAAAGTGTCCGTCCGAAGTTCGGAGCGAACCGAGACGCAAGCGTGGTGATCCAATCGGATCGGCATAGGGGGGAGAGTCACCTCTCCTCCCCTGCCACACCACCGTACAGGCGGGTCCCGCATACGGCGGTTCGATAAGTTCGTCCCACGGATAACGACGTGGGCTGGGCGTTCGCAGTTTGGGGACGCCGTGCGGGTTTCACTTCTCGGGTTAGCATCCGTTGCGGCTTCACCGCGCTGTGCCTACCCAAGGCCTGCCGAAGCAGGATGGCCAGTGCAATACCCTCATCGAGACCCAAGCACTACTGACCCTTCCTATCGTTCGGGCCTTCGCCGCTCACGCGACTACTACGCCCTCTGCTGACTTCTGCTATGCGGTCAGAACACCTCTCGATGTCCTCAGTCACGAATACGTGACACACAGCAGATCTCCCGCGATAAGTTCGACCGCTGTCCACGCACGACCGCCGGATTTACCACCAGTGCCCTTGATGGATATGGGCTTCCCGATTGTTTGCTCGCTCGCCCGGCACCGTAGGCCTCTTCATCCGGTTCTTGTTCATCGGCCCGCGTGTTTGCTCTACGCTTCCTCCAGACCCCACCTTGCGATGACGCCCTTGCGCTTCGCTACCCTTCACCTCCATCAGGTTGGTAGAGGACTTTCACCTCCAAGCTGTCGAACATGCACGGCGTACAAACAAAAAGGGCCACCCGCAGGCGGCCCTAAAATCAAATCGATGCGGACCTCAGCCCGCCACTTCCTCGAGCAACTTCTGATCGATGTCGAAGTTGGCATGAACGTTCTGTACATCATCGTGCTCTTCGAGAGCTTCCAGCAAACGAATCATCGTCGATGCAGCGGAGCCTTCAAGCTTGATGTAATTTTGCGGGATCATCGAGACGCTGGAGGATGTCGGTGTGATGCCGGCTTTCTTCACGGCTTCGAGCACGGCCTCATAAGCTGAGGGTGCGGTGAGCACCTCCCAGCTATCGCCGTCGTCGTTCAGGTCGTCGGCGCCGGCTTCGAGCGCGATCGTCATCAAGTCGTCTTCCTTGGCGGCGGACTTAGGGACGATGATGTCGCCTTTCTTGTGAAACATCCAGGCGACAGCGCCGGCCTCGGCCATATTGCCGCCGTTCTTGCTGAACACGTGACGGATTTCGCTAACGGTGCGATTCCGGTTGTCGGTATTGATCTCGGCAAGGATGGCCACACCGCCCGGGCCGTAGCCCTCGAGCGTGAATTCTTCGTAGGTCGCGCCGGGGAGCTCGCCGGTGCCGCGCTGGATGGCGCGCTTGATGTTGTCCGCGGGCATGTTCTCACCCTTAGCGGCGAGGATCGCCGTACGCAGACGAGGATTGCTATCCGGATCGCCGCCGCCATTCTTGGCGGCAATGCTGATTTCCTTGATGAGACGCGTGAAGATCTTGCCTCGCTTGGCGTCGAGCGCGCCCTTCTTGTGCTTAATTGTGGCCCACTTTGAATGGCCGGACATAGGAATACCTCGTGTCTAAAGAACTGAAATTGCGCAGGATTCGCCTTCGGAGGAGATCACAGGATAGCCTCGGAAACGAAAGCAGGCGAAGCGAAATTATAACATGGTCCCCGCCGGGGACCGGGTCTGTTGCAGGGCCATTACGTTAGCGTCGAGGTTACCTTCGAGAGTGAATTTCTGTCGCTTCGTGGCAGATTGGGCTCGCGTTTTTCGAGTTTCGACGGGCTTACTTTGTTTTCGAAAGTTCACGATCCGCTATGAAAACCGAGTCCCATCTCTTGAACCGGGCTTGTGATCGCCACGCGTTCGAATGCGGCAACGAGCGATTTGGCCTGGGAGATGGCGCTCTTGACCTCAGGCAAAGAGAAGGAGGCTTCGTGGCTGGCTGCGTTGTCCCACACCTCGGTCACCCAAACCACGTTGGCGTCACGGGAGTCTTTGGCCACGATGTAGCTAAAGCAACCGGGCATGTGGGACGTGCTTTTAGTGAGGACTTCGATGAGGTCCTCGCGCTTGCCTGCCATGGCAGTTATCTTGGCGATCATTCCGTACACGGAACACTCCTGGACTTAAAGAAAACGACGGCCAGACCGAGGTAGTCTACCCGTCATCGGGTTAGGGTGCAGCGATTCGGTCACGGTGACGGGGGAATGCGAGGCGCAGCATGAGAATTCTGCTAAGCTGTTCCGCGCAAAAATTCGAATTTCACACAATGAGGCAAAAACCGTGGAAGTCGTAGCCGGAGTCGATTTGGGCGGCACTGCGATCAACTACACATTAGTGGACCGCGAAGAAAAGTTTCTGATCGAAGGGTTATGCGAACATCCAGCGCTCGCCAAGCAAGGACCGGAGGTGTGCCTTCAGCAGATCGCCGACGGCTTGAAAGCCGCGACCGATCGGGCAGAGATTGCTTTCACGGACGTCGTGGCGATCGGCCTCGATACGCCGGGGCCGGCGAGTGCCGCCGGGCAACTCAGCGCACGCGGATCGACGAACTTCGTGCATCCGAAGTGGGCTGGCTTTGATATCCGCGAGGGCCTGGCGCGCAAACTCGGTAAGCCGGTTTCGTACCTGAACGATGCGAACGCGGCAGCGCTGTGGGGACACTACTCCATCTTTGGCGCGAATAGCCGCGAGACGTCGATCTCGGATGTTGTGGGAACGGGCAATGGAGGCGGCATCATCCTCGATGGCAACGTGGTCAAAGGCAAGAATGGCTTCGGCGGGGAACTGGGGCATGTGCTGATTCCCTACCAAAGCATCCGTGGAGTTGAAGGCGTTGAACCGCGGTGCAATTGCGGACGAGTCGGGGACCTCGAATCTCTGTGCTCTCTGACGGCAATCGAGAAAACACTGCTGCCCCATTTTCTCAAGAACTATCCGGGCCACGAGTTGAGCAAACAAGACGCACATCAGGCTGCGAAGGCAGTGCGCGGGCTGGCGGATAAGGGCGACGCCATGAGCAAGGAGATTTTCCGCGTGCAGGCACACGCATTGGGTCTGTTTTTCGACGAGATGATCAATACCTTCGATCCTGACGCGCTGATTGTTGGTGGTGGGGTGCTTGAGACCAGCAAGGAGTTTCAGGCGTGGTTCCTGGAGGAAGTTCGCCGGGGAATGCCGAATCAGCGGGAAGAACAAGCGGGAATTCCGATTCACGTGATGCCGAACGGCGACACCGCCGGCGCCCGAGGAGCAGCACTAGAAGCTTTGAAGCTCGCGCGAGAAGGCGGGTTGGCATAAGGACTTGGCGTAAGGGCAAAAAGATGCGGAGTGAAAAGAGCGGGCAGCATGGCCGCCCGCTTCATTTCTTTCAAGGCGAGGCAATCTTTTCTCAGTGAAACAACTCGGCGCTTGGATAAGTGGATCAGCAACCCTCTCACTGTCCCGTGACTTTCGCATGCCGCTCCTTGTACGCGTAGATGACGGCGAGCAATGGCGCCGACAACAACACGCCCCAGAACGGGAGGATGATGCCTAGAATAATTGGGGCGAAGATGGACGCCCAGATCGGAACGCGCGCCGTGCGCTTCATGATATAGGGCTGAAGGAGAAAGCCGTCAACAACGACGATGATCGCATAGAGGATCAGAACGTAGAGCGAGTGTTCGAAATCTTTCCAGTGAATGGCGGCCGCAAGTGCAGGACCGAGCACGCTCAGGATCGGTCCTATATGAGGAACGATCTGTAAGGCTGCACCCAGCAGTGCCCAGAAGGGCGCCCACGGGACTTTCAGGAGATAGAGGCCAAGCCACCAAAGCAGACCGACGGCGATGGAATCCTGCAATTGGGCGACGGCCCAATTTTTGAGGGCTCCTCCGGTCAGACGCGCGTGGTCTCCAAAATTCATGAATTCGGTAATCGGGATTCGGTCTTTGGCGTTTGGGTTAGATGCTTGGCTTCGATTCAGTAAGCTCAGAAACGGCAGGTGTCGTCGCTTCGAATTGTGCGTAATTCCTTTCTTTCCAGCAGGATTCAGTGGTCAACTTCTACCATTCTGAAGAAATTTCTCGTCAGTGTAAACCTCGCAGTGCCTGGATTCGTCCATACTCATAGCCAGAGAGATCCGACTGCATGGAGACAGCACTGACCCCCGCGCTTGGTGCGGCAGCGCAAAACATCACGGCAGAAGAGTTCGATACGCTCGTGCGCCGTCACCAACGACGAGTACATCGTCTACTGCTGATGCTGTTACGCGATCCCGACGAAGCCGACAATCTGACGCAAGAGTGTTTCCTGCGGGCCTACCAGAGCATGGGCAGTTTCCGCGGGGAATGCAGCCTGGAGACTTGGCTGCTTCGGATCGCTGCTAATCTCGCGCGCGACCACGTGCGCAACCGTCGAACAAGCTTCTGGAAAAGGCTGCTCGGGTTCGGCGATGACGGCGACGATGGATGGGCGGAAAGAGTACCTGCCAAGCAGGCTTCGCCCGAGCAATCGCTGCTAGTGCGCGAGGAAGTGCGCGCAGTGTGGGAGGCGGCGAACACTCTATCCCAGCAACAAAGGGCCGTCTTTGTGCTGCGTTTTGTCGAGGACATGGAACTGAATGAAATTGCGACCGTGCTCGGACTGCAAGTAGGCAGCGTGAAGACGCATCTTTTTCGCGCCCTGCAGGGCGTGCGAGGCAAATTGAAGGACCTGCGATGAATCCGAATGAGAATACACACGATCCGCTAGTAGACCGGGCATTGGTCGGCTTTGACCTGGCTGCCGAACATCATTTGGCAAACTGCCAGCCCTGCCAGGAGGAGCGGGAACGAGTCGAAAACGCTCTGCGACTATTCAGTGCCGCCAACCGCGAATATGCAAGTCGTCCGGAGAGTTTCTGGGAGCAGCAGGCGCTGCGAATCCGCGCTGCCAGTAACGAACGAGCGAGGAAGTCTAGAGTAGCGATGACGCTTACGCCGGGTCTTGCAGTTCTTCTGCTCGTCGGGGCGGCCTTGTTGAGCCGGGTGCCGAATTCGGCGCCGGCTGTGGCGATTAATCCGTCAGCCGCCACGACAGTAAAGCCGGATCCATTGTCGGATCATGAATTGTTGCTGGAGGTAGAGCGTGCGGTTCAGAGCGACACGCCGCTCTCTCTGGAACCAGCCATGTTGATGGTGGAAGAGAACGACAGCAGTCTGCCGTTAAGTTCTTCAAATGCGCGTAAGGAGCTTCATACTCATGAAAACTAAATGGGCAGTCGGTATTTGTGCCATCGCGCTCGCCGGAATGTTACAGGCGCAGAATCCGCCTGCCGATCCCGCGCCTCCGCCACCGCCGCACAAGGGTGGGCGGATGATGGTGCGCCACGAAATGGGCCAGTGGTGGAAGAATCCGGAGATCGTTTCGAAGCTGCAACTCACCGACGCTCAAGTGGCCCAGCTCAACCAGGTCTTCTTCGATCACAAGATGCGCCTGATCGACTACGGTGCCGACATGGAGAAGCAGGATCTCAAGCTGCAAAACCTACTGGATGCGGATCAACCAAACGAGTCCCAAGTGAGCACCCAGGTGGACCAGGTATTAGCAGCACGCGGCAAACTCGAACGCGAGTTCACGATGCTGAGTCTGAATTTGCGCAAGGTCCTGTCCCTTGACCAGTGGCGGCAACTTAAGGCTGTACGTGGCGATGCTGGGCCGGGCGGCAGAATCATGAGGTTTAGGCAGCAGTTTGGCGGTCCCGGAGGGCCCGGGCCGGACGGTGGTGACGTTATCTACAAACGGCAGATGGGTGGAGATCCTGGCAATCCTGATATGCCGCCTCCGCCACCGCCTCCCGGCGCTTTCGAGTAAGCTTCCATTTAGCGCAAGCGACGAACGTAACTTCTGAGACAACCGCCTGGCACTTCCTGAACGTGCCAGGCGGTTCGCCTTTTTACGCGTGGTACACTCAAAATATTCCCTTCTTCCAGAGGCTTCCAGCATGAAGTTTGGCGTCCTGATTTTTCCCGGATCGAATTGCGATCACGATGCATACTGGACCATCCAGCAGGTCGCGAAGCAGCCGGTGACGTTCCTCTGGCACGAGTCTCATGACCTGGAAAACTGCGACGCGATCATCGTGCCGGGTGGGTTCGCTTACGGGGACTATCTGCGGACGGGAGCCATCGCCAAGTTCTCCCCCGTGATGGAGGCGGTGCATAAGTTTGCCAATGGCGACGGCATCGTCCTGGGCATTTGCAATGGATTTCAGATTCTCTGCGAGTCGGGGCTTTTGCCGGGCGCGCTCATGCGCAATGTAGGATTGAAGTATGTATGCAAGCCGGTGCAGGTGCGCGTGGAGGCCGCGGACACGCCATTCACCAACTCTTGCCACGAGGGAGAGGTTCTGACAATCCCGATCGGCCACATGGAGGGCAATTATTTTTGCGATGAAACCACGCTGAGCGACCTGAAGCGCGACCGGCGCATCGTGTTTCACTACGCGACGCTATCTGGCGAGATCACTCGCGAGGCAAATCCCAACGGTTCTCTCGAAAACATTGCGGGCATTTGCAGTGAAGGTCGCAACGTCTTGGGCATGATGCCCCACCCGGAACGTGCAGCCGAGCCCGAATTGGGTGGAACCGATGGCTTCAAGATTTTTCAATCTCTCGTAGGAGCGATGGTGACGAAATAACGGCGTATCAATCTGAAACCGAATTTCTTTCTTCCTAACGATATTTCTTGGTCCTCAACGCGCTCCTCTGTTAGTCTCCCGGCACTTCCCCTTTCGCATTTTGCCGTATCCTTGGCCTAAGTGCGCGGGAGGAGTGTCTTATGGGTTTGCGACAAGTCCTCGGCTACCTTTCTGAGGAATCTGGCCGAGATGAAAACCTTCTAAGTTCGCAAGAGCGCGAGCTTCTCACCAACATTCTGAAACAAGCGAAGGCGAGCAGCGCGGATCCGCGTCTAGTAAGTACCGTGGAATCGATTCTGGCGCGCGCGATTGGCGACACGCTGCTGCAACGAGCGTCGGAGGCGGCCGGACGAAGCCTCCTCGGAACTCTCGAATCCCTTCTTTCGAGTGGCAAACTCGCGGAACAGACGAACGGAGTCTTCGTCGGCCCAGGACCTGAGACTGGCCCGCGGCCGCCATCGCCCTCGGGACCTGGGCCGGGACCCAAAGCCGTGGCGGAGGATCATCGGCGGGGTTTTTTGAACTCACCTCCACCGCCCGCCACAGGGCCGAGACCGCCATCGCCGTCTGGGCCCGGACCACATCAGAGCATCGGCGCGCGGCGCGCGGAAGCAGCTTCTGGTGTCGCTGTGCAGGAGTCGTCCGAAAATCTTCCGGCGCAATGTGTCATCTTCGACGAGTTTCTCGCTCCGGCCGAACTGCAGCGGCTGACGGACTACACGCTGTTACACGAAGGGAACTTCCAGGTCAGCGAGGTGATTTCGCCCGGCGTTGTCGGCGGGGTCATCGACCCGGAATACCGTCGTTCGCGCGTACTGATGGACCTTGGGGAATTTGAGGAGATCTTTCGAGCGCGCATCGAAGCGGCTCTGCCGAGAGTGTTGGAAAGACTTGAGATGCGTCCTTTCCCGATCACGCGGTTCGAGTCGCAGGCCACGGCGAGCAATCACGGCGATTTCTTCCGGCATCACAGCGACAATGCCGAGGAAGAGATCGCGCGAAGACAGCTCACTTACGTGTATTTCTTCCACCGAGAGCCTAAAGCGTTTGAAGGCGGTGAGCTTCGACTGCACAACGCTTACAAGCAGAATGGGACATGGATAAGCAGTGGGACATACAAAGCGTTGGTTCCGTTGCAAAACCAGATCGTTTTCTTTCCAAGCGGCCTCCTGCACGAAATCACACCGATCGTATGTTCGTCACAGGCGTTCGCGGACAGCCGCTTCACGGTGAACGGATGGCTACATCGTTAACCGACGCAGCGTGGCTGGGCTGGATTGGAAATTTGATGGATGCTTCGGCGGGGCGTGAATCCGACTCGCCGAAGGATTCCGAGGACTTTGGCTGTCTTCTCGACGGGCAGCCGTCACACCTGGTTCCCGAGCGGCTTCTGCGCGGACTTGGGAACGTCGGGACGGACGAGCTGAGTTTTAATCCGTGGTGTCACCTGCCTGGTCCAGGCGAGTTAGTGGGTGGCTTGGCGGAAGCGAGCAGGACTTTACCAAATGGCGGGCAGGCCAACTCGCGTCTCGTTTGGGTTCAGGACGCCGAGACAGAAAGCTGGCAGCCGTACTGGGTAAGTCCTGAACTCGAAGAGACGACCCGTCGAGTGCAGCGCGACGCAACGGAAATTGGGAATCTTTCTTCCCAAGTTCGTTCACTTTTCAAGCAAGCCGAGATTCTGGTCGGTCGAAACGATGTGGCGGAGCGCCGCGCGCGTTGGAAACACACTGTTGAAAACTGCCGAAGAAAATTCTATGCAGACGGTTATGCTCCAATTGCTGGACTGATTCATCCGTTTCAGCTAGGGGAACTGCGAAGATATTTTCGGCGTCAAATCCGTACGGGAAGAGTTCGTCTTGGAGACGGCCAGAGTCCCCTTCGTTACATTGCGCACAACGATCCCGCGACGCGCTTTTTTCATGGACAGCTCACGAAGGTCGTAAGCGACCTCGTAGGTGAACCTGTAAAGCCATCGTACGTGTACATGGCGTCGTATCAAAGCGGCGCACGACTGGAGCATCACAAAGACCGCACACAATGCGAATTCAGCGTGACGTTGTGTCTCGATTACGCTCCAGAGCCGAGCGGCGCCAGTCCGTGGCCACTTTATCTCGAAACGCGGACCAGCACGGCGACGATTTACCAAGCCTTGGGAGATGGACTTCTTTATCGAGGAAGGGACCTGCCGCACTATCGGAAGACACTGGCACCCGGACACACGTCAACGTCGATTTTCTTTCACTATGTGGCCGAGGACTTCGACGGACCTCTCGAATAGGGGCTACTTCAAACCTGAGATCACGAACAGAGTCGAGAGATTCTGATAGTAGCTGAAGGCAAAGTGTGTCGCATCGGGACTCATGGCGATCGGTGCGATTGACACCACGCCGGCATGTTGCGAAGGCTCCAATTCACGAACGAGAGTTCGCTTACCCGTATGAATGTCGAGACGGTAGATGCGTGCCGGCATCTCGCCGAAGTGATAGACATAGAGCGCCGAACTGTCTGCTGACCATTGCGACGAGGTGTCGCCCGGCTCAACGCCCGGAAGCTGCGACATCGCACCGGTTTCCATTGAGCACAGCACCAGCGAGGCACTGGGACCGTGGGCTGCGGCATAACGGCCGTCAGGAGAGACGCGAAAGATCGCGACGCCTTCCGGGGTGACAGGCCGTGGCTTTCCGCCGTCGAGGTCCAAAAGATACCCGCGCACAGGGTGGCCTGCCTCGTTGGCATTTACGACGATGTGCCGGCCGTCTGCCATGAATCGAGCCGACCCGTTCTGCACGTGCTCGAGTCCACTGAGGGGCACATCGCGCGGTGCGCCGGGACCGATCGGTAGCAGCGTGACGCGTGGAGGATCGGTGGTGGCCACGTCGAGCGCCCACTTGCCATCGGGTGACAACCCGCCGGCACTGCCATCTCCCAGATGAATTGGCGCGTCCGTTAAACGACGGACGGAAACGGCGTAGCGCCCTGCAAAGGGTTCTCCGGATTCTTCGAACAACACCCATTGGCCATCGGCAGAGATGTCCTTGACGACGCTCCAGTCGTACCAGGAGAGGTCGCGTGCCCGATTGTCGGGAGGCATGAGCGCTTCCAGCGCGACTCATTGGCTTTCAGAGGAGACCAGTACGCGACCGTCGGCGGAGATATCCTGCAAATTCAGGCCTTCTGGAGCATTCAGAATCTGGCGCATGCGACCGGCAAGAGTGGCCGCCATGAGTTTGCGGTTGTACCCGGCGTCGATCGCAGTAAACCAGACCTCGTTTCCGTTGGGACTCCACGCAAGGCCCGCTTCCGACTCCCATTCTGGCGAGACCGTTCGCAGGTTTCCAGAACGATCAACGGTGCGCACCATTCCGCGGTCGTCCCACAGCACCGGATGATCCATGAAAGCAAGCTTGTCGCCGGACGGCGAGAAGCGAATGTTGGTGATGGAGCCGGAGCTTTCGTAGAGGACCTTGCCGATCGGAAATTCGAGCCGGCTGCGGCCGTCGACATTGTGCGCTACCGCAAGTTCGTTCGACGTTGGATCCCAATCGGCCCAACTGACATCTTCGAGTACTTCGCGGGGCGACCCGCCAGCCAAAGGTGCCTGAGCCAGGGTTCCCCCGGTGTAGTCAAGGAATGAACCGTGCAGGCCGTGGAGTTGGAGTGCCATCTGGTTCGATTTAGAGAGCGCGAGCAGGTGGGCGTCGCTAATCTCGAGCTGCTGCGTCTGGGGAGACGACGAAACGGTGGAGAATAACCGGGGAGGGTTTCCGTTCCATGACGCTTCGTAAATGACGTTTCTTCCGTCCGGCGCAAAGCGGGCGCCGTAAACCGTGCCCTCCTCAAACGTCAGGCGATGATATTCCGGAGAGCTCGTTCCCAGGTGAATCCATGTGCTGACCAGCCAGCCGGATCCGAAGAGAGCCGCGACCGCGAGCGTTCCCAGCACAAGTTTCTTCAGCGGGAAGCCGGCCGTCCACAAGCCACGCCACCCACGATCAGACCCGGCGCCGAGAGTTTGCAACGCGAACGCTAAGTCTCGAACTGACTGGAAACGGTGTTCCGGTTCCTTTTCGAGGCAGTGGTTCACAATCTGCTCGAAAGCCTTCGGCACACTTGCACGCTCCCTGGTCACTTCGGGCGGCGTCTCGCGCAGAACGGCGGTGATCGTGTCGACATCGGTTTCGCCTCGAAAAGCACGAATGCCCGTAAGCATCTCGTAGAGAATCGCGCCCATGCTGAAGATGTCGCTGCGGCCGTCAATCGTCTTCCCGCGCAACTGTTCGGGCGACATGTAAGCAACAGTGCCGAGCACGGAACCGGCGCGCGTTTGGGTAGTCAGCACTTCAATGCTTGGAGTTTTTGTGGATTCGGGATGAACGAGCTTGGCAATGCCGAAATCGAGAATCTTGATCAGATTTTGTTTCGTGATGAAAAGATTCTCGGGCTTCAAGTCACGATGGACGATGTGCTTGTCGTGCGCCGCAATCAGGCCTTCGGCGATCTGCAGTCCGAAATTGGCAGGGTCGCGAACAGAAAGTGGGCCAGCAGCCAGGCGCTCGCGCAGGGTCTTCCCTTCCAGAAGTTCAGAGACAATGAACGGCACCCCTCATGCATGCCAATGTCGTAAATGGCGACGATGTTGGGGTGATTGAGGGCGGCGGCGGCGCGCGCTTCGTGCTCAAAGCGGCGCAGGCGGTCGGGATCTTTCGCGGAAGAAGGACGAACTAATTTCAGGGCTACGTCACGACCGAGGCGCTCGTCCCGGGCACGGTAGACTTCACCCATACCGCCGGTGCCGATCTGCTCCAGAACCTTGTAGTGACCTAGGACTTGGCCTTTCATTTTTGGGGGCGCGCTTGCGGAGGATGTTAGGTCTGCCCCGAAAGCAAGTCAATATCATGCGCTGGCTAGTGGGTTTGGCGGAGTCGATGTCGAAAGGGTATTCTTTGCGGTGCCCAAAGTGACCGATCCATTTTCCCTTGAGTCTTCCGGTACAACGTTCGGCCGAGAGGTAGTGGCCGGCGTCACGACGTTTGTGACGATGTCGTACATCATCGTGGTCAATCCAGCAATTCTGAAAGCTGCCGGGATTCCGGCAGGACCGTCGATGATCGCAACCATCGTCACGGCGATTTTCGGAACACTGCTGATGGGGTTGTATGCTAATCGACCGTTTGCAATCGCGCCTTACATGGGAGAAAACGCGTTTATCGCGTACACGGTCGTCCAGGTTCTTGGGTACCGCTGGCAAACCGCGCTGGCGGCCGTATTCCTGGGTGGGACTTTATTTCTGCTGATGACGATATTTCGGCTGCGCCAATGGCTGGTGGAGGCGATTCCATCTGGTTTGCGATACAGCTTTGCAGTCGGAATCGGGTTGTTTCTTGCGTTCATTGGGCTGAACGAAACAGGGATTGTTATGTTGGGCACAACCGGTGCACCTGTGCGCACTGGGCATCTCACTGCCGGGCCGGTTTTGGTTGCGGTTTTTGGATTTCTGCTGATGGCAACGCTGATGATCCGGCGCTTCCCTGCTGCGATCCTGGTTGGAATTCTTGTTACTTCATTTGTTGCGTATGTGGCCCACGTATCGCCAGCACCGACCCAGTGGGTAAGCCGGCCGCCGAGCCTGGCGCCAGTCTTCTGGCAGATGGATTTCAAGGGCGCGCTGACCTGGGGATTCTTTCCGGTAATCCTGACGATTTTCGTGATGGCCTTCGTCGACACGATGGGAACACTGATTGGAGTGTCGGCAAGGGCGGGGTTTCTGGATGAGAACGGGAATCTTCCGCAGATCGAGCGGCCGATGCTGGTGGATGCCCTGGCCACGATGGCCGCGGCTGCGGTCGGCACGACAACTTCAGGAGCTTATATCGAGTCTGCTACAGGGGTGGAGGCAGGAGGGCGTACTGGCCTGACGTCGATTGTCACGGCGCTGTGTTTTGCCGGCACTCTGTTCTTTTCCCCATTTGTCGCAGCGATTCCGGCGCAGGCCTATGGCCCGGCTTTGATTGTTGTTGGCTTGCTGATGCTGGCCCCGATCACGAAAATCCAATTCGACGACTTTACGGAGCTCATTCCCGCATTCGGGGTGGTTGCGCTGATGAGCTTCACGTACAACATTGGCGTCGGGATCACGGTGGGTTTCCTGTTGTACCCGTTCTGCAAAGTGGTATCTGGCCGGATGCGTGAAGTGAAGCCGGGGTTGTGGGTACTGGCGGGTTTATCACTGCTGTTTTTCGCGTTTTATCCGTACACGTAGAAGATGATTACCACAGAGAACATAGAGAAGAGAATGGTGCGATTTGGGATTGTTGGATTCGGTTTGCATGCAGTGCGGCGGCTGATGCCGGGGTTTGCACTAGCACAGCGTTGCAAGGTAACTGCGCTGTCCAGTCGCGAAATGGAAAAAGCTCGCGAATCCGCAGCGGAGTACGGGATCCCGCAAGCCTTCGATTCAACTGCCGAGTTGTGCCGGTGCAAGGAAGTGGACGCTGTGCTCGTGACGACTCCGAATGCCCTTCACCTTAAAGATGTGCTGACGGCGATCGAGCACGGCAAGCCGGTGCTCTGCGAAAAGCCGATGGCCATGAATGCCGGCGAATGCCGGCAGATGGTGGAAGCGGCTCGGAAGGCGAATGTCTTATTGGGTGTGGCACACGTCTTCCGGTTTGAAGACAGCACCGCACGGTTCCGGGAACGTATCGCCGCTGGACAGATCGGGAGGGCGATCTTCGCTCGTGCTGAATTTTCTTACCAGGGCAACCAGCATCGACGGGCGTGGCTGACGGATCCGGCGCTGGCCGGGGGCGGGCCGATTGGAGACGTTGGCGTCCATTGCGTGGACGCTATGCGGTACATCCTGCAGGACGAAATTGTGCGCGTAGGGGCTCGCGGTATGTGGGACAAAGAATCGGGTGGTGTAGAAGCAGCCGCAGTCCTTGCTCTGGAATTCGAGCGCGGCACGCTGGGAAGCGTTATGGTTTCCATCCGCGCTGACTACCGCACACCGGTTGAATTTGTCGGGGACGCGGGGAACTTGCGCGCCGACGATGGTCTCACAGTCGATCATCCGATCATGCTCGAGCTCCGCCGATCCGGGAAGCTGATCGAGATAGAGGAGATTTCAAACAAGCTCGCGTATGCGCGCCAGGTCGATGCATTCGCAGACGCCGTAGAAGGCAAAGCCCCGTTCCCTGTCCCCGCGGAACAGGGCTGGCAGAACCAGGAGATTCTGGATGCCGCGTTCCGCAGTTTAAAGACCGGAAAGATTGAAGATGTGCCGCGAGTTGTTTAGGAGGTTTGGGCTTGGAGAGAAGACCCACGGTTCTGGTCACCGGAGCGAACACGGGGATCGGGAAGGTGATCACATCCAGACTCGCGCTTGCTGGCTACGACGTCGCCCTCAACTACAAGGTCGATGAAGCTGGCGCGTCAAAACTTGCGGTGGAATTGGAGCGGATGTCCGGCCGGCGGATGATGGCAGTGTATGCCGATGTTGGACATGGCGAAGATGTTGACCGAATGTTTGCGACGATCCTTGATCGCTTTGACCGCTTGGATGCGCTCGTTAATAACGCCGCGGTGCAGGTCGAGAAGCCGCTGCTGGAGCTTGAAGAGTCCGATTGGGATTTCGTGATGAACACAAATGTGAAGGGCTATTTCTTATGCCTGCAGCGGGCGGCAAGACATATGAAGGACCGCCATGCGGGGTCAATTGTGAATATTGGCTCGGGCTCTAACAAGCTGCCGTTTCCGAATCTGTCGTCTTACTCGGTAAGCAAGGCGGGAATCGACATGCTTACGAAAGCCGCCGCGGTAGAGTTGGGGCCGTTCGGGATTCGCGTGAATTGCATTGGACCGGGGGCCATCGATACAGAGCGGACCAGACGAGAAACGTCAGACTTTGCGGGAAAATGGGCGAGGTTGACGCCGTTGCGCCGTATTGGAACGCCAGAAGATGTTGCCGGTGCTGTTGAGTTCCTGCTGAGCGAAAAGGCGTCGTTCATCAACGGTCAGACCTTCTGGGTGGATGGCGGATTGTTCACAGCAGCCCCGTGGCCAGAGGATTACGGCCGCTAGGCTGCCTGTCGACGAGTTTCTCCGATCGGACAGGACCGAGCATCGATCCCCACACAGTTTGAAACTATTTCGTCGATGGGACAGGGTTGACGTCGGAGGGCGGAATTGCCATCAGCTTTGCGGGCGGTACGCCCTTCGCCTGCAGAATGGCCCAATGCCATTCCTCGTCCGGACTGAGGTGGATGGCTAGCTGAGCCTTAAAGATTGCGGTAGTTGCAGGCAAGGCGGTGGCACGCAGGTGATGGATGGTAGTTGTGTCGGGGTGCTTCTCGTCGGCAAGTACCGTTTCCTCGGACGCAGGTACCAGATGGCCGGCACCGTAAATTCGAGCCGCCGGGTTGGCATGCCGCACGATAGTCAGGCCTACCGTGATCTCTTCGATCTTCCATTCCGTTCCGTTGAAAACGGAAACCTGCAGCCCCTCGTCGTTGAGGATGGCAGGACCATCCAACTTGCGCAGTTCCTCGTCAGGAAGGTCGATCGGAACGTAGGGCCGAGAGAGCAGCGAGGCGGTGTTCGAATTGAAAGACAGACTGCAGGTAACGTCTGGCGCTGACACCTGGAACGTCTTTCCCGAACTATCGAACGAATAGAGGAGGCTCGAGCCGTTCATGCGGTGGCTCTGAACCTCGTCCATGACCTGCGACAGGTTGTCGTTATCGATCACAGTTTTAGGAGCAACAGCCGGATTGGGCTGGGGTTGCTGCGGCGCTGGCTCTTCTTTCTTTTTGCGCATCGCGCGGGCAACGTCACCCAGGGGGACGGGTTGATCGTCGGACTGAGCCCAGGAAACCGAAGCAGCAAAGAACGCACAGAAAAGGAGTGCGATTCCCTGCCTGAAAGTCCGCCCCATCCACCCTGACTCGGTCATTCCCAAAGGCTCTTCCCGTGGCCCATTCGTCCGCGCGTCGAGAAGTCACAGTCCGTGCGCACGAGCTATCACTAGAATTGTAGCGGCGAATGAGGCGGATAGAACCGAGCGGAAAACGAACGTAGGTGCTAGAACCTCGGACGGAAAGCGCCTGCAGACGAGAGAAACGGAGGGCACGTGCTACTCGAAGTGGCGTGCAACGGGGCGACGCACCCTCAAAGATCGCTGCGCTCAGTTACAACAGGCCAGAAGTACGAAAACGGGCGACAGGATCTACCACCGGCTGACGTTTGAAAATCCAGCGGGCCACCGCAAATCCCAGCGCCGCATAACAAACATGCATAAACCGCATAGCCCCACCCCCAAGCAAACACAAGATGCGTCGTTGCACCTTAGGGGAGGAGCCTCTTACGGGGACAAAGGTAGCGCTGGTCAACCGAAGGGTCAATGCACCAAAGGTGCTATTGCGTAGCACCGAAGTAATACATGGTCACCAACTCAACGATGAGTCCCCGCAGTTACTAAGGGTTCCGCCGGGCGCCAATTTCGGTGGAACAGGAAACGGAAGAGACAGGCCTCTTGCACGAGTGTAAGGGGGCAGACACCCAATGACACCATAAAAGATACCCACGCCGAGTGGCGCGCTGACTTCTGATTGCATCTAAAATGTTTGTCGCCCTTTGCAGTTGCCTCAATTTACAATGACGGCCCGGGTGGGGCACACTCCTGACGGCGAGGAATGGTCGTATCGGCGCCAGGGCCTGGCATGGACTAGTGGACACGGGAGTTCGGTATCCCTGCAGCCGTGCCTGGCAAGCGAACTTTATTGACCCTTATGCGTTCACGGTGCTCTCCGGCGGTCGCCGTTACCGCGACGATCTGCCTGCTGCTGGTGGAAGCAGGAACCGGCCAAAATACGACGCGAATCACTCTGGACCAGGCCATCGATTTGGCCTTGGCGCATAACCACTCGATTAAAGCGACCCGAACTCTGATTCTTCAGAATCAAGACCAGGAGATCACGGCCAACCTGCGTCCCAATCCAACCTTGGGGGTCGACACGCAGTTCGTTCCATTCTTCAGTCCCCAGTACTTTTCCAGCGACAATCTGAACCAGACCCAGCAATTTGATATCGGCGTCGGATACCTCTTCGAACGGGGCCACAAACGGCAGCGCCGTCTGCAAGCGGCACGCGATCAGACCGCCGTCACGCGGGCCCAGGTCGCCGACGCGGAGAGAACACTGGCATTTAACGTAGGCCAGCAGTTCGTGAGCGTGCTGCTGGCGGAATCTACTCTCCAATTCGCGATGGAGGACCTGAAAGGGTTCCAGCAAACCGTCGACATCAGCGAAACTCAGTTGAAGGCGGGTTATATCGGCGAGGGCGATTATCTAAAGATCAAGCTCCAGCTCTTGCAGTTTCAGACCGATGTGTCTTCGGCTCGCTTGGCCAGAGTACAAGCTCTGGTTGGATTGCGTGAATTATTGGGATACGACGCAGTCCCAGCCGACTTCGACGTGATGGGCGATCTGGCGTACCAGCCGCTGCAGGCTAATCTGGAGACCCTGCAGGCACGGGCGCTCCGGGATCGCCCGGATTTCCGTGCGGCACAACTGGGCGTTACCGCGGCCAAGAGCCAAATTCTGCTGGCAAAGGCGAACGCCAAGGTTGACGTGAACGGAACCTACGACTTCACTCACGTATCGGGGGAGAACACGGCATCGATCTTCGCGAATTTCGAGTTGCCAATCTTCAATCGCAATCAGGGTGAGATCTTGCGTACCAATCACGCGCTTACCCAGGCGGAGGAGCAGCAGCAAGCGGCGAGCGACACGGTGCTCTCGGATGTCTCCGACGCGTACGAGGCGCTAAGGAGCAACGATGAAGTCGTGCAGCTGTACATGTCGGGGTACCTGAAGCAAGCGCAGGATTCGCGCGACATCAGCGAGTATGCTTACAAGCGGGGTGCCGCAAGCCTGCTGGATTATCTCGACTCGGAGCGCAGTTACCGTGCAACGCAACTGGCATATCGCCAAGCCTTGGCCTCTTACATGACAGCACTGGAGCAGTTAAAGCAAGCAATGGGGGCGAGGAACCTGCCATGAGCCTTGGGAGGGCTTCGTTTTGGATGGCTTCTGCCGCCGTCACCGCGATACTCATCGGGACAATGGGCTGTGAGGGACCGTCGAATTCCACCTCTGCGGCCAAGAACCCGAACGATCCGGAACTGTTTCAGATCCCACAGGAGCAAATGTCTCATGTCCAGGTGCTGAAAGTTCAGCCCACGACCCTTTCGCGGACACTGCGGCTAACGGGCGCCGTGGCATACAACGGCTTTCGCACGACACCGGTGATCACACAAGTGAGCGGGCCGATCAGCCGGGTTGTTGTGGTTCCCGGACAAACGGTACATCAGGGTGAGCCGATGTTATACGTGGCCAGCCCGGACTATTCTCAACTTCGCACCAACTATCTGAAGGCCAAGGATGCCTATGCCTTGGCGGAAAAGGCATACAACCGAGCCAAGGACCTGTACCAGCACAAAGCGATTGCGGAGCAGAACCTGGAGCAAGCTGAATCTGCCGAGGTGCAAGCCAGTGGTGATCTCGCCGCAGCACAAGCCGCACTCAAGGTGATGGGCATTACAGATCCCGACGCGCTGGTAAAAGCGCCTCCATCGCCTGAGGTTCCGGTGAGAGCCCCAATTGGCGGCATGGTTGTGGAACAAGATGTCGCCGCGGGACAGCTTCTGCAGACCAGCACGACCCAGTGCTTCATGATTTCCGACATCCGCAACGTCTGGGTGCTGGTCAACGTCTATCAAAAGGATCTGCCGTATGTGCGGGTCGGAGACGCGGTATCGATCCAAACGGACGCCTATCCGGATGTGTTCCACGGGCGCATCGCATACGTGGCCGCGTCGCTCGATCCGAACACGCGCACGTTGCAGGCACGCATCGAGACCAGCAATCCCAGCGAGAAGCTGAAGAAAGATATGTTCGTGGTGGCGACGGTGAATGCGGGAACGATCCGCAATGCCATCGCGTTGCCCGATGCGGCGGTGCTGCGCGACAGCGAGAACCAGCCCTTTGTTTACGCCGAGGTTTCCCAGAACCAGTTCGGGCGGCGCACCGTCACGCTGGGAGAGAGCCTGAACGGCCAGACCGAGGTCACCAGCGGGCTGAAGCCGGGAGACAGCGTGATCGGCAACGGCAGCCTGTTTCTGCAATTTGCGAATTCGCTGCAGCGCTGAAGGCAACGGCCTCTGGAAGATATTTTGCGAGAACAATCAAGATCGTGACTACCCCATCTGAATGATCCATCGAATCGTCCAAGCGGCTCTGCGTCAAAGATTTCTGGTCCTGATGCTGACGGCCTTCATCACGGTCGGAGGGATCCTGTCGTTTCAGCGGATGCCGGTGGATGCTTACCCGGACCTCTCTCCTCCGCAGGTTGAGATCATTACGCAATGGCCGGACCATGCGGCAGAAGAAGTAGAACGGCTGGTCACACTTCCGCTGGAACTTCAGATGAACGGCGTCCCTCACATGGGGGTGATGCGTTCCATTTCGCTATACGGGCTATCGGATCTGAAGCTGACCTTCGAAGAGGACACCAACGACTACTTCGCGCGGCAGATCGTATTCGAGCGGCTGGCACAGGCCACACTCCCAACCGGAGTGACTCCGGCCATGGCTCCCCTGTTTAGTCCCAGTGGACTGGTGTACCGATATGTGCTCGAGAGTCCTGACCGCAGCCCGCAAGAGTTGAAGACGATCGAAGATTGGGTTGTCGAACGGGCGTACCGTTCGGTTCACGGGGTTGCCGACGACTCGGGGTTTGGCGGGACAGTGATGCAGTACCAGGTCCTGCTCGATCCGGCGCGGATCTATGGCTATCACCTGACGGTGCCACAGGTGACGGCGGCTCTGGCAGCCAATAATGCCAATGCGGGCGGCGGTTTCTATTCGCAGGGCGGGCAGTTCTACTACGTGCGCGGCATTGGACTCGTGCGCAACACAGACGACATCGGTAACGTTGTAGTGGGCGCCAACAAGGGTGTGCCTATCCGCGTGCGGGATGTGGGCCAGGTAACGATCGGGCATGCGCCGAGATTAGGTGAGTTTGGATTTCAGAAAAATGACGACGCAGTAGAAGGCGTCATCTTGATGCTGCGTGGAGAGCAGACCCAGAACGTGCTGAAAGGAGTGGAAGCCAAAACAGAGGAGTTGAACCGGCAGATCCTGCCTTCCGACGTCAAGATACACCCTTATTACGATCGCAGCGAACTCGTTGACCTGACCACCGACACGGTGGAGGCCAACCTTCTTCGCGGGATGGTGCTGGTGCTGCTCGTTCTGATCTTCTTCCTGGTCAGCATACGAGCAGCCATCATCGTGGCACTCACGATCCCCCTGTCCTTGCTGTTTGCTTTCATTGTGCTTCACGCGCACGACGTTGCGGCCAACCTTCTCTCCATCGGTGCGATTGATTTTGGGATCGTCATCGACGGCACGGTCGTAATGATGGAGAACATCTACCGTGAACTGGCGTTGCGCGAGGGACAAAGTTACGAGCTGAACGAGGTCATCCTGGCAGCAGCGAAAGATGTTGATCGGCCGATCTTCTATTCGGTTGCGGTCATCCTGGCGGGGTATTTGCCGATCTATGCGCTGTCGGGTCCGGCGGGAAAACTCTTTCATCCGATGGCGGAAACGATGTCGTTTGCGTTGGTGGGAGCGTTGATTTTGACTCTCACGCTGGTGCCGGTACTGGCGTCGTACTGGTTCAGGGGAGGCGTTCGCGAGAAGACGAACCGTCCCTATGAGTGGATGAAAGAGAAGTATGCGAAATATCTGGACTGGGCACTCGACCGGCCCCGAACCACGCTGGCGGTCGCGGCGCTGATTTTTGGGGCAACGCTGTTGCTGGTCCCGTTCATCGGAGGAGAGTTTATGCCCCACCTCGATGAAGGCGCGCTCTGGGTGCGGGCGACGATGCCGTACACCATCTCATTCGAGGAGGCCAGCCAGATTGCCCCCCAGATACGTGACATCTTGATGTCATATCCGCAGGTTACGGTGGTCGGCTCCGAACTGGGGCGACCAGACGACGGCACCGATCCCACCGGCTTCTTCAATTGCGAGTTCTATGTCGGGCTGAAGGCTTATAAAGATAAAGCGTGGCGCGGAGATGTCAGTGACAAGAAACAATTGATCGAGTCGATCAACAAGAAACTGACCGCCTTTCCGGGGATCATTTTCAACTACACGCAGCCTGCCGAAGATGCCGTCGACGAGGCCCTCACCGGCCTCAAGAGCTCCCTGGCGGTCAAGATCTACGGCGACGATCTGACCGTATTGCAGGACAAAGCAATACAAATCAAGAACACGCTGGCGAAGGTGCCGGGGTTCACGGAACTCACAGTCGTGCGGGAACTGGGCCAGCCGAGCCTCCTGATTGATGTAGACCGCGACAAGATTGCACGCTATGGAATCAACGTGGCTGACGTCGAGGCGGTGATCTCAGCCGCAGTAGGCGGGCAGGCGGTCACGCAGGTAATTCAGGGGGAAAAGCTGTTTGATCTGGTCGTGCGGATGCAGCCGCAATTCCGCAGCAGCGCGCATGAGATCGGGAATCTTCTGGTGGGTACGCCGGATGGGCAACAGATTCCACTCAGCCAACTCGCCGATATCCGCCAGGGGAATGGTGCGTCTTTTATTTATCGCGAAAACAATTCCCGTTACATCGGCGTCCAGTACAGCATCGAAGGCCGCGACCTGGAGCGGGCCGTGCGGGATGGACAGACGGAAGTCGCTAAGGCCGTTAGCCTGCCCCAGGGTTACCAGATGCAGTGGGGTGGCGAATACAGTCAGTTTCTAGAAGCGAAGTCACAGATGTCCTTCATCGGACCGCTGGCCGTGGGGCTCATTTTCATGATTCTGTTCGCCCTTTACGGCAACTTCAAGTTTCCGGTCACCATCGCGTTGGGCGTCATCATGACCGAACCCGTAGGTGCGCTGATCGCTCTCAAGCTCACCCATACTCCATTCAGCGTTTCCTCAGTTTTGGGTTTGCTGGCACTGCTCGGCGTCTCGGTTGAAACCGCGGTGATTCTGGTGTCTTACATCAATAAGCTTCGGAACGAAGGGCTCGATATACGCACCGCTACCCGGGAGGCTTCGCTGCTACGACTGCGACCGATCATGATGACTGCCCTCGTGGCGTGCCTGGGACTGTTGCCGGCTGCACTCTCCACGGGAATCGGTTCCGACACACAAAAGCCTTTCGCCATCGTCATCGTGGCCGGTCTGATTTCCCGCCTCTTTATCGGTTTTTTCGTCAACCCCGTGCTTTACGAGATGGTCGCCCGTGAAGGCGACGTGCTCCAGGTCTAGAAGACTACGGTTCGTTCTGCCCCGAACTGATCGCGCTTCCTTCAGCCGGTACTGCCACCGGCGGGATGCCGCGATCGATCGCCAGCTTCTGGAAAGTGGCAACGTCGCTCTTCTGCAGGTCGGTCCACTTGGCCAGCGATGCGTCCACTTGTTTCTTCAGTTCCTGATAACGCTGAACCGCCGCCTCAGTGGGACCGCAATCGCAACCGGAAGCAACGATCATTGCGAGAAATGCAAGCTGGCCGTCGAGTTGCGGGTGATACGCGAGTGAGTCTTCGTTGGCGCTGATTCGCATGTTGATGAGCGGTTCGCGAATCGAAACGAGCTTGGTTGTGAGCCCATCCGCGGAAGTCGCCAAGGCCCGACCATTCTCGTCGGGTGGCAAGCGGCGCTTCATGGCTTCGGTCTGGGCGCGCACGTCCTGGATCTGGTTGACCGCGGCGTATACACGGTTGAGTTGCTCACGGATCTGCATCAGCAGGCCGAATTGCTTCTCGAGATCGGCCTGTGACACTTGGACACGCGGATCGAGTTTCACTTCGAAAGGCGCGGTTTGGCTCTTGCCACCGACCGTGAGCCGAACCTGGTAATTGCCAGGCAGTGCGAGCGGTCCTCGCGCTCCTCCGTTGTATTCCCAGAGATAGTAGCCGGGAACGCGATTGGCTCCTTCGTAGCGCATATTCCAGACAAACCGGTTCAGGCCGGCTTCGAGTTTGATTTCCTTTTCCGGCTTCTTGTCATCGGGATCCAGGGGTTCGTCGGGGATCTCGGTCTTCAAACTGGAGAACTTGCGGATGACCTGATTCTGGCTGTCGAGAATCTCGAGGGTCGTCTCGCCTTTTGGAAGGTCTTTGAGGAAAAAGTCGATGACGGCTCCGGCCGGCGGGTTCTGCCCGACCACCACGGACTTGGTGATCTCGTCAGGGTTCTGCATCCGGTACGCGAGCGCGGGAGTATAGAGATGCACGTCCTGCTTAGGAACATCGTCGGTAAATTGGCGAACAGGCGTGAGGTTGTCGAGAATCCAGAACGACCGTCCGTGAGTGGCGACGACAAGATCGTCGTTTTTGACGATCAGATCGTGGACGGGTACACGCGGCAAGTTGAGTTGCAGGGGACGCCAATCGCCCCCATCGTTAAAGGATACAAACACGCCCATCTCCGTACCTGCGTACAATAGGCCGCGCTTTTTGGGGTCCTCGCGAACGGCACGCACGAAGGTCGTGTCCGGGATGCCTTTCACGATCGTCGACCACGTCTTGCCGTAGTCGCTGGTCTTGTAGATGTGAGGAGTGAGATCGTCGTTCTGATGACGATCAATCGCGACATAGGCAGTGGCTGCGTCGAAGGACGACGCATCAATCTGACTGACGCGGCTCCACTCCGGCAGGTCCTTTGGGGTCACATTCGTCCAACTTTTTCCGCCATCGCGCGTGATTTGAATCAGTCCGTCGTCGGTGCCCGCCCAGATCACACCCTTGGTCGCGGGAGACTCTGCGAGAGCGAAGATCGTGTCGTAGTACTCGGTTCCACTGTCATCGATGTTGATCGGACCCCCCGATGGCTGCTGCTTCGCCTTGTCGTTGCGGGTAAGGTCAGGGCTGATCGCTTCCCAGTTGACGCCACCGTCCGTCGTTTTGAAGAGCTGCTCGCCCGCGTGATACAGCGTTTCGGGATCGTGGGGCGAGATCATGACTGGAGACGTCCACTGGAAACGATGTTCAAGCGGAGCGGCGCCGCCCGCATCTGAGAGATGGGTCTGGTTGGTTATGTTGCGAAGTTGTCCGTTCCGTTTATCGAGGCGGGTGATCAGGCCTTCGTAGTCTGCGGCAAAGACGATGTTCGGATCGGGAGGATACGGAGCAATGTAGCCGGCTTCCCCGCCCCCGACGTCATACCAATCCGGACGATCGATGAAGCCGTTGTCGCTCCGGCTGGCGATGGCCACCGTGCTATTGTCCTGCTGGGCGCCGTAAATGTAGTACGGCATCCGCGTGTCGGCGATCACGTGGTAGAACTGCGCGGTCGGCTGATTATTCTGGTGGCTCCAACTCTTGCCGCCGTCGAGCGTGACCGTCACACCCCCGTCGTTCGAGGCGATCATACGGTTGTTGTTCCTCGGATCGATCCATAAACCGTGATTGTCGCCGTGAGGAACCTTGATCTTGTTGAAGCTCCGACCGCCATCGGTGGAGCGATAGGCATCGACGTCCATGACGTAAACGGTGTCCGAGTCCTGCGGATCGGCAATCACGTGCATGTAGTACCAGGAGCGCTGGATCAGGCTGTGACTTCCATTGACAAGCTGCCAGGTATCGCCTGCGTCGTCGGAACGGTACAGGCCTCCTTCGTCTGCCTGAATCAGCGCGTAGACCCGATCCGAATTCGCCGCGACGGAAACGCCGATGCGGCCGTAGGGACCTTTCGGTAATCCCTTCCCCTTGCCTTGGTCTTTGTCCTCGAGATGTTTCCAGGTGGTGCCACCGTCGTTGGAGCGATAGAGCCCGCTGCCCGGGCCGCCGCTGGAGAGAGTCCAGGGCGTGCGGCGCACCTCCCACAGAGCAGCAAATATGACATTCGGATTCCGTGGATCGAAAGCGACGTCGATCCCGCCGGTATTCTCGTCCTTGTAGAGAACCTTTTCCCAGGTCTTGCCGCCGTCGAGCGTGCGGAAGATGCCACGCTCAGAGTTCGGTCCGAAAGGATGCCCGAGAGCCGCGACAAATACGATGTCGGCATTCTTCGGATTCACGATCACCTTACCGATCGCGCGCGAATCCTTCAGTCCGACATTTTTCCAGTTTTTCCCGCCGTCGAGCGTCTTGTAGACGCCGTCGCCATGCGAGATATTTCCGCGCAAGCAAGCTTCGCCGGTGCCCACATACACGATGTTCGGATCAGAAGGGGCGACAGCCAGACTCCCGATCGCGGACGTTCCTTCCTTGTCGAAAACGGAGGTCCACGTCAGCGCGCCGTCCGTAGACTTCCACACGCCCCCGCCCGTCGCGCCGAAGTAGTACGTGGTGGGGTCGCCGGGGATGCCAGAGGCGGTTAGCGACCGCCCTCCGCGGAAAGGCCCGACCAGGCGGTACTTCATTCCCTTGAAGTTCGGATCTTCATTTTCGTTTTTCTCCGAATCTTCCGTCTTGGCGGCTTCTGGCGCCTGAGCGGCGGCGTTCGCCTTTTGCTTCTCAGCTTTCGTTCTTTGCGCGAAGCTGGAAGGGACGAAAAACGAGATGATTGCAATGAGCCAAACAAGCAGAATCGTAGACCGATTTCGGGTTCCCATTTGTACTGGTTTCTCCACAGGTGTTTTGCAGCAACGAATGTTAATCCTTGTCGGTGCTCAAGGGAAGTAAGCGAGGACAATTGCCTAACTTGTGACCGAGGGACACATGTTTCGCGACCCCTGCCGGAGAACGAGTCGGAGACTTTAGCCTCGGTTACTTTTCTTTCTCCAACAGCTTCCGCGCGGCGGCGAGTTCTTTCTTCTTCGCATCGTCGACCTTCGGATAAGAGATATCCAACTCCTCCAGCGTGTCGACAATGGCAGCGGCGACGGCGATCCGCGTGAACCACTTGTTGTCGGCGGGAATCACGTGCCATGGCGCCTCAGGAGTAGCCGTGTGTCGAATCATATCTTCGTAGGCTTCCATATAGTCATCCCAGTAGGAGCGCTCATGGATGTCGGCCGCCGAAAATTTCCAGTTCTTCTCAGGCTGGTCAAGCCGATCGAGAAACCTTCGTTTTTGTTCCTTCTTGGACAGATTCAGGAAGAACTTTCGAATCAGGATGCCGTTACGCGTCATATAACGCTCGAAGGCACAAATGTCTTCGTAGCGCTCTTTCCAGACATGCTTGGTAACCAGCGATGTTGGAAGATGTTGCGCCTTCAGCAGTTCCGGGTGCACACGCACAACCAGAACTTCCTCGTAATACGAGCGATTAAAGATCCCGATCCGACCACGCTCGGGTACGCATTTCATGGTGCGCCACAGGTAGTCATGGTCCAGCTCTTCGGCAGAGGGCGCTTTAAACGAATACACCTGGCAGCCTTGGGGATTCACCCCCGACATTACGTGCTTGATGGCACCGTCTTTTCCGGCAGCGTCCATCGCCTGAAAAATCAGGAGCAATGCCCAGCGATCATCGGCGTAGAGCTTGCTCTGCAGTTCCGCCAGCTTCGCGACGCCTTCTTGCAGCAAGGCCTCGGCTTCCTCCTTGGACTTCACGCCGCCTGTATATCCAGGATCGTGGTCCTTCAGGCGAAAATGCTTTCCGCTATCAACGCAGTACGGTTTTACGAGCTTGCCCGGTTTAAGTTTCAAGGTTCTCCTCGCCACGGTTTTTCGAAGCGGCCGCGTGGAAAAGTCTACATGAGGTCCGGCTAGACTGGCGCGGAGGCCAAGGCACGCCCGGGAAGGGAAAAAGGTCGCGATTAGCGTGGCTTGAAGTGGTAAACCACATCTTGCTTGGATGGAATCGGAACTCCATCGCGGGTTGCTGGACGAAAATGCCAACTCTCCAAGGCGGCCAGAACCCTGCCATCGAGAACCACGCCCATGCTCTGCACGACGCTCTTGCCGACGATGTTTCCGCTCTCGTCGATCGTGATTTCGACCACCACATTTCCCTCGGTAATTCCTTGCAAATCGCCTAACCCCACGAGCGGCTCGGATGTGGCGACCGGCAGAGCCGGCCGGATCTCCAGGCCGGTTGAGGGACCTTCGGTCAGGGACCCGTAGGTTGAACCCGCGGCGCGCGCAGGTGCTGGTGCGGCTGCGGCGATCTGGTCTTGGTCCTGAGCTATGGAATCAGGGCGCGGTGCGGGCGGTTTCGTCGGCTTTCGATCTGCAGGTTTCCAGGTCAGCCTCGTGCGCAGACTCGCCTTTGGCATTACCTTTGTTTGATCAGATGGGTTCATGGCATTGTCGGGGGCCCAATAAAGCGGCGTGACTTCGCTGCCATTCGCTCCCCTGCGTACCGATGACGGCGCGACGAAGACCGGTGACCGGCCGTGCAGGAGAAGCATTACCAGTAGAAGGTGAATGCTTACCGAAGCGTAAATTGACATCCGGTTGCCGCGGGCATTCACGCTGCCGACCTCCAGCAACATTGGCGAACCATCCTGCATAAATACTTAGACGAACCTCGAGTAAAAGGGTTGCCGCTTTCCTGCGGCACCGCTTGGGCGGGGACGCTTCTTTCTAAACCCTACCTCAACAGGTTTTCCCGATAAGCACAAAAAGTACGTGACGAACACAAAGCGAAAGGTCGCTATCATGGCCAGTCGGAGTTTTCTGACCTTCGGATACCTCGATGCCAGCCAGTCTTGTTAACGCGGACACCGCACTCCAATTTCAGACAGCAACAACAAGTGTCCCTTGGAGATCCGGAAGTTCACTCCCCTTCGTCAGCAAATCTGTCGCTCCACGATGTACTAGCGATTTCGACCTGAAGAGTGTCGCTTTGGTAGTCTGACATCATTCAATCAACGTAAACGAGTGGTCAGTTTCGATTCGTTCGAAACCCCTATTTTTATTAGCCTGAAAGGAACGGAAATGTTTTTGGTGGCTCTTCTCTTTGTTGGGTTGTGGATCGCAGGACTCGCAACGTCTTACACCATGGGCGGGTTCATCCATGTTCTGCTCATTCTCGGAATTATCCTGATGTTCAGCCGCATGATTCGCAGTAACCACTCTTCTCGCCTGGCTGAGATTCGCGCGACGCAACCAGCCGAACTTCAAAACCCTACCAAGTAGTCCGGTTTCGAAATCATCGGGCCGATTGGTCGCTCGATTTTAGTGAATGAGCATCGGCCCGGCGATCCCGAATCTTGATCGATCATCGGTAATTCGCTAGCCTTCTCTGCAAAAATCATTTCAGGTAGGCCCGAACGAGGCTGATCAAATCTTCGGTCAGTTCCTCCGGTGATTCTGTTCCCCGATTGGGATGGGTGATGTGCAGGCGGATATGATCTTCGAGGATCTCCGCCATGAGGCTGTTTACGCCGCCGCGGATCGCAGCCAGAAGCATCAGGATATCCGCGCATTCATCCCCTTCGGTTACCGACCGCTCGACTGCCGTAATTTGCCCGTCCAAACGCCGAATACGAGAGAGCAACTTTTGCTTTTCTTTTGAGATTGCAGGAGCTTGCTCTTTCATCAATCCCTCTTGCTTCTTGATTGACATATACCGTAGGGGGGTATTATATACGGAGGACTCAGGAAAGTGAGTTCCGACCTCGAGTTCGGTCGCCTTGCCGCGAACACCATAGCTCGTAACCGTCTGTTAACGCATCCCGGATATGCTGAAAGGATTTGAAAACAGGCTTCGCGCATTCATGTCCCGATTCAAGCGAGATCTTGGAGATCTCCCGCAACGATGTTCCTTAATGAGATGTGCGATTGTTGCGGTCATCCTCCTGGTCCCTGCCATCGCCCGAACACAGGACATGACGCTCCTTACAGAAGGGGGACAGGATGCGCAGCCTCAGTCCGCGTCTCCAGCGACTGATCTGGCCGATGCTCCCGGAAATGATCCGGTACAGGAGCTGTTTCCACACTTCAAGAACACCCGTTACTGGCTTTCCGGCCAGGCCAACTTCATTTTCCAGACACATCCGCCATTTCATGCTCCTTACAGCGGCAAAAACAGCCTTGATCCGAATTACGAGAAGGCGACATCTCGCGTGCTTACTCTCTATACCGGGGTTCGCCTGAATAACTCCACGGAGTTGCTGGTCGATATCGAAGAAGCAGGCGGCGCCGCATTGAGTACGGGTTTGGGCCTCGCGGGAGCGCCGGATCTGGACATCGTAAGGAATCCATTGCTGAGCAAGGCTCCCTACCTGGGGCGCGGCATGATCCACAAGGTCTTCGCGCTCAGTAAAGACAAGGTCGAGAACTCGCGGAGTTTCCTGTCGCTCTTCGACGAACTGCCCAGGCGTCGCCTGGAAATCCGCTTCGGGAAGTTCAGCATGGTGGACTTCTTCGACCTGAATTCCGTGGGCTCGGACACGCACTTCCAGTTTGCGAACTGGACGGTAGACAACAACGGTGCGTACGACTACGCCGCCGACACTCGTGGATATACCGTCGGCCTTGTCGCTGAATTCCAAGACCGTAACTGGGGAGTCCGTTTTGCTGAGGCGCTCATGCCGAAGGTTGCAAATGGAATCGATTTGGTGTGGCGCCCATGGCAGGTTCACGCAGAGAACTTCGAATACGAACTGCGGAAGGGCATCATTCCAAAAAAGGGTGGCGCGGTCCGCATTCTGGCATTTACGAATTACGCCAACATGGGAATCTATCGCGAGGCAATTGCGCAATTCAGGGAAGGGCTGGTCCCGGTGCCCGACATCACCCACCATCCCTGGCACATCACGCGGAAGTATGGCTTCGGTGTCAACGTGGAACAGAATCTCACTCACTACCTGACGGCGTTCGCCCGCTTTGGCTGGAATAACGGCAAGACGGAATCCTTTGCCTACACCGAGGTCGACCAGACATTCGCCGGTGGCGTCGGCGCCAACGGCGGATGGTGGCATCGCAAGTATGATCGCGCCGGCGTCGCTCTTGTCACAAATGCGATCTGCAAGGACCACCAGGAGTATTTGGCCAAGGGAGGCTTGGGATTTCTGCTAGGGGATGGCGCGCTCCACTACGGCCGTGAAGACATCGTCGAGAGCTACTACACTGCACACGTATGGCGTGGTATCTACGTTGCGCCTGGACTCCAGCACATCGTGAATCCTGGATATAACCGCGATCGCGGGCCTGTGCTAATTCCCTCTTTCCGGCTACACCTCGAATTGTGAGACGCAGCGAAGGGTCGTTACCTTTAACGTCCCGAGTCTTCCGCTTCCGCTCTCTGCGTTCGTGCGATACTTTGAGCTCTGGCAGACTCTCGACAACGCGCCCGGGTGGCGAAATTGGCAGACGCACGGGACTTAAAATCCCGAGTCCCTCACGGGACGTGCGGGTTCGATTCCCGCCCCGGGCACCAGGGTTAAGCAAATCTTACGGAGCTAAGCTTCTCGGGCAAGACTTGGAAAGAAATCGGGTCGCATTGCCGGTTGCGTCTGCTCGACACACACCCTGTCGATCTAACAGATAGGAGTTTCGGTAATGGGGCGGTCGTGAACGTCCTGGACTCTTCCTTTCCACTCGCCACCACTGCCGTTCCAGTACTTCACCGCCGAATGAATTGTCGCACCCAAATAAAACAGAGCCGCCACCGGCAGGGTCAGGGCCCATGCTGGATTCAGTCGATAGTAGCGCACTATGGTCGAGTACGTGATCGTCATGGCGGCCCAGGCCGCGGCGCCCATAAAGATCGCCGGCCTGCTGCGTGTGAGCAACAACAGTGGAGGCGCCAGATAGGTGATCACCATGCCCGCAATGGTGCACAGTAGCAGCAATGAGGAGTGCTTCAATTGGTTAAAGGCCGTGCGCGAGATCATGTGCTCAACATCCGCGAAGGTCTCGTATCGTCGCAAACTTTGGCTCTGATCTGTTAATCCTATCCATAACCTCCCGTCGCGCTGCTTCAGGAGCCGGGCCAGCGAGCAATCGTCGATAACGGCGCCGCGAATGGATTCCAGTCCTCCGGCGCGTTCCAGAGTTTCTGCTCTCACAAGCATGCAGCCCCCGGCCGCGCCGGCGGTCGAGCCCCGGGTATCGCGAATCCAGGCTGGCGGGTAGAGCATGAAAAAGAAATACACGAAGGAGGGGATGAGCAGTTTTTCGGGGAGACTTTCACAATGCAGCTTCACCATGAACGAGACCAGATCATAACGACCATGCGAAGCAATGAGACCCAGATTCGCTACGGTCTCCGGACCATGCAGTACATCAGCGTCCGCGAGCAAGAGCCATGCGGGATTCAACGCGCGCGCTCGCTCGATACCCTGGTTCATCGACCACAGTTTTCCCGTCCACCCCGCCGGCAAAGGCTTGCTCTGAATCACAGTAAGCGCATCCGCCTTGCCTGCTTTTTCTGAAGCGCGCCGCGCCACATCCGCTGTACCGTCAGTACTCTCATCATCGACAAGGACGACGGGCATAGCCACGCACTGATTTAGTAAGGATGTCACGACCGGACCGATCAGTTCCGCCTCATTGCGGGCCGGAACTACGGCAACGACGCCGCCAGAAAATCCCACCTTCTCACTGGTGTCGGGCTTGGCGCTTTTAGTACTCCAGAAGGCCCCCCTGGCCAAGGCGAGGTAGGACCAGGTCACGGCTGTAAGCGTCGCGACGCTCGTGGCAAGCACCGACATCGGCGTGAGCGCGAGAGTACACTCCGGGAGACGTCAGATCAAGGCTTGATCGCTGGGTCAGAGTGGAACGATCAGGCTGAACAGTCAGACAGTCTGCCGACACCGCGTGGGACTGCCTCGCTGAAGGTCATGCGGATTCCGTGCTCGGGTCGCAAGATGACCATGGGGCGCGCTTCGATTGTCTGGCCCGGAACCAAACAGAAATCGTATTTTCTGAGCAGAGCACTCAGAATCATGAGCATTTGCAGCATGGCGTAATTGCCACCGATACATCCCCGAGGGCCGGCGCCGAAGGGCAAGTGGGCGAACGGCGTAAGAAGCTTCTCCTTCGCCTTGGAGAAGCGTTCCTGGTCGAAACTCTCAGGGTTCTCCCAGTACTGCTGTGAATGGTGCACGCCGTAAATGAACACAACGACCGTCGATCCCCGGGGTATATGGAGATCTCCTGCACGGTCGTCTGCGAGAGCCATTCGGTCGACCATCCAAAACGGCGGATATAAGCGCAGCGCCTCCAATATCACCTGAGTCGTAAACTCGAACTTCGGAACATCTGTGTAATTCAGAGGCCTTTCCCCCAGCACAGAATCGAACTCCTGCCGCACTCTGTCGATGCACTCCGGACGCGAGCTCAGCAGATAGAGAAGCCACGATAAGGCATTCGACGACGTTTCATGGCCGGCAACCAGCAGTTGCATGCTCTCGCTGAGGACTAATTCATCGCTCATGCCATGGCCGTCGCTATAGCGGGCATCCATCAGGATCTGCAGTAGATCGTGGCCAGGGGCCTCCTTGCGCCGCCGCTGGATGTAGTCGAGCAGAACGCCGAACGCACGGGCCCGCATTTCTTCGTGTCGGCGCAGTTCACCCGAGACGGCAAACCAGGGATTCAGGTAGGGCTGAATGGTTTGGCGAACCATGAATTCCTGAACGGTCGAGATGGCCCGGCTGATGAGGTCAATGTCTTCCTCCTTCAACCGTGCGCCAAACAGAGATCGGCCCACCATCGCGAAGGTGATCTTCATCATGAGCGGGTAGATATCGACAGGGCCGAGTCGGGCTTGCCCGTCAAAGTCCCGCAGCGAGTCGGTGAGGGAGTCCTGCATGATCGAGGACAGAACTTCCAGTTGCTTTCGCTCAAACCCCGTCTGGATGAGGCGTCGTTGCTTTCGCCAAGCTTCCCCCTCAGTGGTGAGAAGACCCTTGCCCAGGAAGTGGCCCATCCGCTTCTTTTGGATGTCGGACTTGTAGTAGTTCTCCGAATTGGTCTTCAGCACATGCTGAATCACGACGGGATTGATGGTGACAATGGCCTCCTTGACGCCGCCAAAATAGAAACGGAAAGTGTCGCCGTGGAGTTCGATGTACTTGGTAAGAACCTGTACAGGATTGTGCGCCATCGCGCGCGAATCCATGAAGGATTGGAGTCGGGAGACGGCGGGCACGCTTTGGGGCAAGGTCACGCCTCGCTATCCAACCGCTTTAGAAGAGAAACCTGATCCTCGTTTCCCAACTGTTTCAAGAGTAGTAGATGATGTTTGATCGCCTGCGTCATCGTGCGATGTTGCCGATAGGGAATGCCATATTCCTCAGCAGTTTCCTTCACGATCCGGGTCAGCGGAGCATAGTGAGTGTGGCACACAAAAGGGCACAGATGATGGACGATGTGGTGGTTGAGCCCGCCTGCCAGCCAACCGACAAGCGGGTTCGTGGTCGCGTAGTCGGCCGTTGTCGCGAAGATGTGATAGATCCCGTTGTCAAACTCGCTGCGGCTCAAGGGAAAGTAAGTGCTGTCGATGCAGTGAGTGGTCTGGAATACGAGGGCCACGCTCAAACCGATGATCAAATGGGCGAGCAAGAAAGACACGCAGACCAGCACAGGCGACTTCCCCAGCAACACGATCGGCAGAATCAGCATGTAGGTGAGGTAGAATCCTTTACCTGCAAAGAGGATGACGTATTCCCGCCACGGATGCTTCGTGTTTTTCAGATAGTCGTGGGAGGGGAAGAAAAAGCACTCAAAGTCCCTCAGAAATACATAATCGAGAGAAAAGAGCGCGTATAAGAAGAGCGCATAGATGTGCTGGAAACGCTGCAGGGGCACCCGTGGCTCGTGGGGTGTAAACCGAAGGATGCGGCGTCCCGTAAGAGCGTCGTCTTCCCCGTGGAGATTGATGCAGGAGTGGTGGCCTCGATGATGCAGAATACGCCACATGTACGAGCTGATTCCACAGACATCGAAAACGTAGTTCAGGGCTTTGTTGACGGACCGCACCGACGAGATGGCGTTGTGGTTGCTGTCGTGCGCGATGTTCAGCAGAAGGAACGTCTGTGCGATGGCATTGATAAGGTAGAGGCCGACGAACCTCCATGAATCCGGCTTGAGCGCGTAAAGGGCAATCCAACTGCCCGCCAGCACTGCGAGTCCCACTACGATTTTGACCCACATGGCGGGATCGGCTTTGGGAGAAATATTTCCGTTGGAAAAGAAATCGTCGAGGCGGCGGCGCAAGACTTTCGGGAATGAAGTCGCACACGCGGGGTCGACAACGGAGCGCCGCAGCGCGTCCTCCGATGGTACAAGATCATCAATCTCCGGGTTCAGATTAATAGCCGCCTCGTCTCGAACCTTACCAGCGCAATGATGTCAGATCGGGCCCGACGGACCCGGCCCGGTTTGCCGCCAGCCGCGGGACTTGTCGCTCAGGCACGCCTCCGGCGCAAGCGTCATAAATTAGTGTTAGAAGTGAATGCTAGCTCGAAAACTTGAGGAAGATCAAGGGAATTTCGGATCACCCCGACCCGGCGTAACTGCGCATGTTCTCGGAAGACAGAGGCGGGAAATTCTTCCCAAGCTTTGCCAATCTCTGTTACCATCGAGCGCTCAGTGATATGCAAAACAGATGCTTTGTGTCGGGCGATCCGACATCGGGCGAGTTTGTCCTTACTCCAGCAAGAGAACACATGGTCTTAAGAATGACTGTGCCTCTGTTCTCGAAGTCGGTCTTCCCCCCGGGTGCACGGGGGCGCAGCGAGACTTTGGTTTTCTCAGACGGAATCTTCTTATCAACACAGGAGGTTAACGAATGGCGGTGCCACCGCCATGAGTCCCGGTCCGATCTATGATCGCTTCGATTTTAGACAAGCTGGATAGTTTAGGAGATCAGCACCCACACAGGCTTCTCTACTCCTACATTGACGTGAACGGCAATCCGCTCGGAGGCTACTCGTATGAGTCGTTTCTCCACCGGACGAAGGTGATTGCCGGACACTTGCGCAAGGAGCTTGGTTTCAAGTCGCAGGACCGTCTTCTGCTCGCCTACCCGCCTGGGCTCGAAATGATTTGCGCGTTTTTTGGCTGCGTACGCGCCGGATTGATTCCCGTGCCCGTCTATCCCCCCAGTTCTCGTGGCTTCCAGGGCGCTCTCTACAAAATGGTCCACATCGCAAAGGATTGCCAGGCAGCGGGGATCTTAACCAGCAAAGATTACCTCGGATCGCTGAAGAGCAATCTTGCCAGAAGCGGAGTCTCGGCAAGCGGTGTCGACGTCGACTACGTTTCCGGTCTGCGTTGGGTTGTAACGGAAGACTTCGTCGATACGGTTTCGGACGAAACTTTCAACGGCGCTTCGAAGATTCTGTTTCTGCAGTACACGTCGGGGTCGACTCGAGATCCAAAAGGCGTGATGGTCACGCATGAAAACATCCTGCATAACTGCCCGCTCGTCATCGACCATCCTGCGCCAGTAGTTGTATCGTGGCTTCCGCAGTATCACGATATGGGTCTGATCGGGTGCTACCTTTATCCCGCGCTTACGGGCGGCACGACCTACGGCTTCGCTCCCAACGATTTTATTCAACGTCCCACCCTGTGGTTTGACGCGATCAAAACTTATGGGGCCAGCGCCTCCGCGGCGCCAAACTTCGCCTACGACTATTGCCTGCGCGCCGGGCGGGTTTCGAAAGAGAGCCTGGAGACGTGCGATCTCAGCTCCCTCAGGTTGCTGATGGTTGCCGCGGAACCCGTCAAACCCGACACCTATACAAGGTTTCTGCAGGCCTTTCAGCCCTATGGACTCCGATCGGAAAGCTTTTTTGTGGCGTACGGGCTGGCGGAGAACACTCTGGCGGTTTCGCTCCGTGGCCGCAATATTATTTCGGTCAACAAGAACGCCGTCGCGCTCGGGAAAGCCCGCATGACCACGGAGGTCTCCGAGATCGGCGCCGCCACTCAGATTGTCAGTTGCGGAACTCCACTGCCGGGCCTCACAGTAAAGATCGTGGATCCGGAGAAGCACCTCGCTCTGGAGCCGGGCCGAATCGGTGAGATTTGGATCGCTGGAGAGAGCAAGTGCCCCGGGTTCTGGAACAATCCGGAATTGACGCTGAAGTTGTTTCACGCCCGGCTGGTGGACGACAGCCCCTACGACGACGGCTACCTTCGCACCGGAGACATGGGTTTCTTCCACGACGGCGAACTCTTCGTCTGCGGCCGCATCAAGGACATGATTATTCTCCGTGGGCAGAACTATTACCCCCAGGATATCGAGGCCGTGGTGGAGAAGGCGTCCGGCCTGATTCGAGGTAATTGCATTGCCGCCTTCCAGATTAATGAAGAGAGCGAGCCGGCCCTGGCCATCGTCGCCGAGGTGAAAAATCCGAAAGCACTACCGGATGCGCTGCAGATCGCAGCCGCCGTCCGGAATTACCTCAACGTGGAAGTAGCGCTGATTTCTTTTATCGCACCGCGCGCCATACCGAGAACCAGTTCGGGCAAGATCATGCGCCATAAAACCAAGCACATGTGGCTGCAAGGTCAATTCACCGTTCTTTCAGAGTTTTCGCGGGAAAAGGACGCTGAATCCTCCGCCTCCTCCGTGGGCCAGTCGCCTTTCGACGTATTGAAAGCCCGTTACAACCTGACGGGAAATGAATCGTACAACCTCGTCGAGGCCGGGCTCGATTCCATGGATCTGGTTGTGTTCATGCACGAGATCAAGGAACTCTTGAAGGATAAAGACGCCGACATGCTGGCGAGGCAGGTGGATATTGGTCTCATTCAGCGAGTGAGTGTTGCCGAGTTGTTTCGACTGGCCGAACAGTTGGAGCATGCTCCCGAAGAAGCGCTAGTTCCGCTGCGGCAGTCCCTGGCGGCTTTCCGTGAAGAGCAGCGCGCGGCCGAGCAGCGGATGATGAGCAACGACAGGAAGCTCATCTTCGAGCCTCCGGCGCCTGCGTTATTACCCGAAACGCCGATCCTGAATAATGTTCTGCTCACCGGCGGTACCGGCTTCATCGGCCCGTTTCTGGTGAAGAGTCTACTGGAACAAACCCGTGCAAAGATCCACATCCTGGTGAGATCTTCCGACGAGCGTCAGGGCAAGCAGAGACTGAGGGCAGCGATGGAATCGATGGGACCCTGCCCCGCCCAACTGATGCAGATGTTCGAGACTCGCGTGATTCCCGTTTGCGGCGATCTTGGCCAGACGGATCTGGCATTGACGCGGGAAGTGTGGGATTTCCTCGCGAATGAAATCGATACGGTATTCCACAACGGCGCAACCGTAAACTACTTGCTCAACTACGACCGGATGCGTGACGCGAATGTGATAGGAGCGAATGAGCTTTTGAGGCTGGCTTTCCAGGGACGGGCCAAGAGCTTCAATTACGTCTCGACTACCTTCATATTTGGCTGGGCGGTGAAGAAAGTTTTATATGAGACCGACTTCAACGAGAACATGGAGCTTCTCGATTTTGGATACAGCCAGTCCAAGTGGGTATCAGAGCAAGTGGTGATGGATGCGCGCCGCCAGGGGCTTGCTACACGGATCTTCCGGCCTGCTCTGGTGAGTCCTTCCATTACCGGCGGAGGCAACAACTTCGACATCGCCGTGCGTTTAGTGGCGTTCATGGTGAATCACGGCATTGGAGTCGATGCACTGAACCAGGTCAGTTTCGTTCCCGCAGACATCACGGCGAACAATATCGTTGCGATTTCCACGACTCCCGGCACCGAGAATAAGACCTATCACGTCACGAGAGACGAATACGCGAACATGCTGGATATTACCGGCCTGATTACGAAGGCGACCGGTCGGCAATTTGAAATCTTCAGTCTTCCCGACTTCGTTCCCGAGCTGATCCGGAGATGCAGGAAGGAAGATCTGCTCTTTCCGCTTCTGGACTTTCTGGTGAACTCTGTGGACAACATCTCGGCGATGGAGTTCAAGCGCTACGACAGTTCCTGCTATCAGGCAGCGCGGGATGCTTCCGCATGGGGCAAGCCGGATCCGTCTCTCGAAGACACCGTCAACGGAATCCTGAAATTCATGCAGCGAAAAGGAATCATCTCGGTTGCGCCTCGCGAGTTCAACGCCGTGGGTAGCCGGTAAGCGGTTTCGCCCGCACGGATGCTTCGGGCGTGATGCAGCGACGTTACTGTTTCCGAAACGCCAGTGTCTCTTTCACTTGTTGACCGGTTGCCAACGTGCCTGATGTGGTCAGCGTCATTTCGGCTCCGTCGGCGGAAACCACCCACCGATCCTTTTGAGTGATTTGGTCGTCTCGTCGGTAAATCGAATCGACAGTGTGGGCGTCCACGAGTTGCAGGACCACGGTATCGTTGCCAGCGTTTTTCAGATCGTATTCTTTACCGTCAAAACGGGCGGTGTAGCTGAATTCACCCGAGAAGCGGACCCCATCTTTTCCGTCCGCCTCGATCTTGAGCGCCAATCCTTGCCGCAATCGGGTCTTGCTCAGATCCTGGGTCCACTCACCGGCGAATAAGTCATTGGCCGACTTCTTCCCGCCGGTGCGCGTCCACACTGTGATCTTGTCGGGACGGCCGCTCTGCGAAGTCGTACTCGTCAACTCGCTACCATCGCGCGAAATTTTGTCGTGAATCGTCGTCACTACCACCCCATCCTTCTTCTGTCTGACTTCAACTTGATGCTTGTCGATCCTCCGCAACTCGATTTGATTAAATGCCGGATTGCCTTGTACGGACGTTTCATGGCCGCCGAGCTTCGCCGTAAAATCCAGATGGGTGTTGCCTGAAATTACAACGTGCACTGCACCGTGTACCGACGTGATGGAGAGTTTGTTGGGGGGATCCAGGGAAGACTGCGCCGAGATGAGCGTCCAGGAGCCAATGCGGGGGTCTGCGGCACCAAGTTGAGCGGCGAACAGCAAACCGAACAACACGAGTTTGTGCATGCTTCTCCGGGGAAACCGTATGTCGCTACCACACAATAAAATAATACGAATCGGTCAGAAATGTGAACCCGACCGCACCAGTCTCCGCGCAAAACTTGAATCTCTCCAGGTAACGATATTGAGTAGTGGGCTAATTCCCTGTTGCTGATCTTTCCGCCAATCCTCTAGGATTTTGAACTGCTGGGATTTCGAACTACGACAAGCCAAGAAAGAAGAACCAGCCCAACTACCCGATTTTGCATGACACTATGAATTTCATGCGTGTGCGCCATTTCTGGCTGGCCGGAGTGGTCCTGGCCGCCGTCCTTGCGCTCCTTCCATTTTCCTTTCACGCCGAGCGCCATCTGGAGACCGCAACACGGATCGAAGGTAGCGAAGCGGGAAGGGTCCCGGAGGAACTGGCCACTCGCTTTCGTTCGCCATTCGTGGACCGCGTGGTCCTGGTGATTCAGGGGCTTCCCCCTGTCGATTCAGAGGAGGGCGAGCAAGCGCTCGCAACAATTGAAAAGGAGCTGCAAGCGGAACCCGGAGTGTCAGGAGTTGTTTCCCATCTCGATTTTCGCGATCCGATCTTCCTGGGCAAGGGAGGAGGAACTTTTGTTCTGGTGGGACTCGCCTCGACCGACGGTCCCGTGGAGTCGCTCGTCCCCAAGCTTCACGGGCTGGAGAACTCTCTCCAAAACCAATTGCGGGGGCGCTATCCGGCGGTAAAGCTTGAACTGACGGGAGAGACGCCGCTCAATTTCGACATTCGGAAAGCCAGCTCCGACGATGTGCGACACGCCGAGAGTCTCATCATTCCGGGCACGCTTGTACTTCTGCTGGTGGCTTTCGGAAGCGTGGTGGCAGCCCTGATTCCTGTGGCCGTTGGCCAGCTTGCCATCGCGAGCGCTCTGGCGATTGCAGGATTTCTGGCCCTGCGTTGGCACCTGTCCATCCTGGTTCAGAATTTGTCCACGATGCTTGGCCTGGGCTTGGGAATTGACTATGCACTCCTCATGGTTAGCCGGTTCCGGGAAGCGATTGCCGCCGAGCGAGACGGACTCAGAGCCTCGGCCATCGCGGCACACCAGGCGGGTCGTACCCTCCTGATTTCAGCCTCGACTGTGGCCATCGGATTCCTGGCCCTGTTGACCGTCCCCATCAGCGAGGTCCGTTCCATCGGTGTGGCTGGATTCCTGGTGGCAGGAACGAGTCTGCTGCTGGCAAATACCCTGGTTCCGGCGCTGCTGGCGGCTCTGGGTCCCCGAATCGACGCTGGCCGGCTGCCCATTATTGCAAGTTTTGATGAGCATCGGGCGGCTCGCACGGCAAACCGGTGGAGGCGATGGGGCAAGACGATTGTCGCCCATCCCTGGCTTGCCATCTTTCTGGCAGGCGCCCCCTTGCTTCTGCTCGCGTCGCAGGCCGCACGGCTCGATACCAACGTCCCCAGAGGTGATTGGCTGCCGTCACAGGCAGAATCGGTTCGCGCGCTTCACACCCTTGAAAATATGGATCGGGTTGGCATTGTCTACTCGTTGCGCGTGATTCTCGAACTTCCAACGGATTCCATCGTGCAAACGGATACGGGCTGGAGTGCACTGGATCGTTTCAGCAAGCGGCTCGCGAGCGACCCTCGTTCCGATCGCGTGATATCCCTCACATCCATCGCGGAGAGTGACCGCTCTGGCCTCAGCAACCTCTCGCGTGAGACGCTTCGAACGTTCCTTAGTCGCGATGGGCGGGCGGCATTGATTGAAGTGTTGCCTGCGACTTCCGTTTCCCTGAACGATCAGGTTAACTGGGTGCGCGAGCTAAGGAAGACCGGCGCGGTAGCTCTCACCGGAGTACCCGGCGCCACGCTGCGCATCGGAGGCATTCCGGCGCTAACTGCTGACTATCAGACGATTGTCCGGGACCGGTTCGTTTCCGTAATCGCGCTGGTCGTGGGAGGGACGCTCGTGGCGCTGGTAGCCGGCTTCCGGTCGCTTTTCGCCGCGGTGAAAGCAATCGCTCTGAATCTGCTTTCGGTCGCGGCTTCCTTCGGAGCATTGGTTCTCGTGTTTCAGGAGGGACACGGAGTTCGCCTCTTCGGAGTTCCCGAAGGAACTGCCAGCATATTTCCCATTGTGCCAATCGTCGCCTTCGCCATAGTCTTCGGACTGAGCATGGATTACGAAGTGTTTCTGGTCGCGCGGGTCCTCGAAGCGAGACGGAGCGGGATGAGTGAATTGGAGGCAATCCCCGAGGGGCTGGCCAAAACCGCAGGACTGATTACCAGCGCCGCCGCGATCATGATCGTCGTATTCGCGGCATTTACTTTCGGCAACTTCCTGGTAGTCAAGATGCTCGGATTTACGCTGGCAGTAGCGGTGTTCATTGACGCAAGTCTCGTTCGCATTGTGATTGGACCTGCGCTTCTTTGCGTTGCCGGCGATTGGAACTGGTGGCCCGGGGGGCTCTCCACCACACGCAGTGCACCGTGCTCGCCAGCGACCAGTGATGCAAATCGATAGGCGCAGTCAGAGAGATCTCAGAACTGGTAAGGGCTCTTACACAGGCAGAATGGTCTCTTCGGCGGAGTCGGAATGATGGGACCGACGTTGCTTTCGTAATTCGTTGAGAAACAACTCTGAAGGCAGGGATGCCTTATGTTGGAACAGATCCAAAAGCGGGTCTTCGACTTCTGAAGTCATGCCAAGGCTGCCGGGATTTGTATGGCTGGCGGCTTCGCCCTCCAGTCCTTCCGGCTCAACCATCAGTTCCGGCAGACTATCTCCTGCATTCATAAGCGCATGAATGAACTTTTCGACGTGGTTGCGTTGCTCGGTGGTTTTTTGTGTGAATTCGACTCCCATGCCGACTTCCGGGTGCATGACGCGAACCACACCTTCGACCCGCAGTTCGACCTCCGCCACCTTCATGGCCAGAACGATCCGGGTCCGAACCGGAAATGGTGATGAGATTTCCAGATAACACCCGCCGAGACTGAGGTCGGTGAGTTTGCAGCGAACGGGAGGATCGTCCTTCTCCGCTTCGGGAGCATTCTGGTTTAACCACTGGCGGAGTTGATGGCCAACATCGACTGCGAGGTTTGTGAACCGGATGCCGACTTGGCCGCCGGGGTTATGCCAAGCAACTTCTCCGGTCAGGTCGAACGGACTCTCGCTTCCGGGAAGCGTGAAGTGCACTTCCCATGGCCCCGCATCCTGATGACGCTTGGGCATCTGGATGGCCATGCCACCTTCACTAAGATCCGTGGTGGTGACCTTCTGGTTGAAACCTGACACGTGATTGTTCAGCGACGCCTGCACTTGAACCGGGATCCGTGCATTTCTTCGGCGCTCGCGCTTCATCAGCGCCCGCGCAGCGCGGAAACTCGATTTTGCCCGCTCCGTCGAAACCGGCTTGTAGAGAACGAAGTGAGCACCCATGTCGAAGGCAGAGCGCAGACCGTTGTGGCCATCCATGATGGCGACGGCTATAGCCCGCTTATTGACGGGCGCGGAGCGTGCGCTCTTGAGTACGGCGGTGGCGGTCTTGAGGTCGGTACAGTCGATGATAACGGCTTCGAATCGTTGACGGGTCAGCTTGCGAAGTGCCCCGTCGGGCTCGGTGCAGTGCTCGATCTCGATTTCAAGATCACTCAGCACCCTGCGCAACACCCTCACGATCTTTTCGTCCGAGCACAAAACCAACGACTTCAGACTCATTGGATGGGTTTCCCAAAATCCAGCAAACGCTTGGTGATGCTTGATTTAGCCTCGGTGATCGCCCGCTTTTTCGTCTTCTTCTTCAACGTTCAGCAAGTGAGCCACATTGCGAAGCTGTTCGGCAGCGCTTTGAAGCGCTTCGATCTGCTTGCCCAACTGCGCCTGCTCAGCCTGCTTCTTGCGCAGCACCTCATAGATATCTCTCACGGAAACTGCCTCCTGTCGGCAATTTACGTTTCGATGGATACATCGTCAACGAACGGCACGGGGTTTGAGTTACGGGCGTAACGGAGGGTTGCTAGCGTCTCATGGCCACTCAGGCCACCAATTCTCCGATGAAACGTAGATTTCTACGGAAATGCGGAGATTGTCCAAAATTGTAATTCCGCTGGTTCACCCCATTTTCGCCGGCGAAGCAAGTGCATATTTTACAATTATTTACATTGAATATTGGAGTGGATGTGGCAGGATAATTTCGTTGACTTTCGCAAAATTTGGGCCTATACTCTCATGTTTCCAATATCCCATAGGTTACTGTTGTTCTGGGTTTCTGTTTTGCAGTCCCTTCAAGATTGGGTTGAATCCTACCCAAGTTGCAGTGAATCTAAGGGTTAGTGGCGATTTTTGCGACAGCTAGACTTCATCTCAGATAAAGAGGCGTAATTTTCATGGCAAAGCGACGAGGAAACCCAAATTGGGGTAAGCCAGAACCCATTGGGCCGATCACCCCCACCGTCACCGAGTTCGAACAGGTTGTGCGCGAGTACAAGCTCTCCCCCGACCAGTACCTCCGTTCTACACGTCTGCGGGAGTGGGCACGCCGCAACAAGAACTCCAAGTACATCCCGGAACCACTTCTGGAAGCTTGGGGATTTGAAATCGAGTCCACCTTATAAAGTCAGAGATTAGAGAGCAGCTGACGAAATTGCAGGGCCGTCCCGGTGACGGCCCTTTCTGTTTGTCCCCACAGAGGTCTATGCTAGACCTTGCCCCGTCCCTGGAAGCGCGAGTCAGGTCGAGGTGATTGAGAATGCTTGATGCCGTAAAACTGCCCCCGAATGAAATCGCCGCGGCTTTAGTCGCAATCAGTTTTGCGGCGGGCCTGAATGTCTACGCCACCCTCGCGACTTTGGGGCTGCTCGCCCATGCAGGTTTGCTCCCACTGCCTCCGGCACTGCATCTTCTGACCAACTGGTGGGTCATCGGCGCCAGTGCGGTTCTATTCCTGGTAGAGTTTTTCGCCGATAAAGTTCCCGCCTTCGACCTGATCTGGAATGCTTTACACACCTTTATTCGAGTCCCAGTTGCAGCCCTGTTGGCCTACGGTGCGACTTCCCAGCTCTCGCCCGAGAAACAGCTGATCGCGACGTTGCTAGGCGGTGCAATCGCTTTGGCAGCACACGGAGGCAAGACAGCGATACGAGCAGCGGTTACGCCGTCGCCTGAGCCGCTGTCGAACATAGGACTCAGTCTCGGTGAGGATGCGCTGGCGATCTTTTTGACGTGGTTTGCGACGCAGCACCCATACGTCGCAGCCGGAATCGCCCTGGTGTTTCTCGCGATTATTGTCTTGCTTGTCCGCCTGGTGGTGCGGGCCATTCGGGCGCTATTTCGCGGCGCGGAAGGAGAACTGGTCCATCAGGGACGATCCTCTTGAGCGTCTGCGGCTTTGCTAAAATCGCAAACACATGACTCCCCAGCTTCCCTTCACCGATGTTCCGACCGCGATTGAGGAAATCCGAAATGGTCGAATGATTATCGTCGTCGACGACGAGGACCGCGAAAACGAGGGCGATCTTACGCTGGCGGCGGAAAAGGTTACGCCAGAAGCAATCAATTTCATGGCGAAGTACGGCCGCGGCCTGGTCTGTCTGGCCATGACCGAAGAGCGGCTGGAGCACCTGCGCATCGGACCCATGACCGCCGAGAACACTTCGAACTACGGGACAGCATTCTGCGAGGCGATCGATGCCCGGGATGGAGTAAGCACGGGAATTTCGGCTTATGACCGGGCGCGCACGATCCAGGTGGCGATTGATCCGGCAACGCGCCCTTCGGACCTGGCTCGTCCCGGCCACGTCTTCCCTCTCCGCGCGCGAAAAGGCGGGGTTCTCGTTCGCGCGGGACAGACAGAAGCATCCGTCGATCTGGCGCGTCTCGCTGGACTCATTCCGGCCGGCATCATTTGCGAAATTATGAAAGATGACGGGACGATGGCGCGCGTCCCGGATCTGATCGAATTCTGCCGAGCACATGAGATGAAGATGTTGACGGTGGCGGAGTTGATCCGGTACCGCATGGCACACGAGCGCTATGTCCATAGGGTTGGAGAAGCGCTGGTCGGCACCCACTACGGGGAGTTCCGATTGATTGCTTACGAGAGCGAAGTCGAAGGCGGGGAGTCGCACATTGCGCTCGTCCGCGGAGAAATTGAGAACGCGGCTGAACCGGTGCTCGTTCGCATGCACTCACACTGCGTCCTGGGAGATGTGTTTGGATCAACGCACTGTGATTGCCGCGCGACGATCGAAGGCTCGATGCGTGCCATCGCCGAGGCCGGACGCGGAGCCATCATCTATCTGCATCAGACCTCAAGGGGATTTTCCGCAGACAAACTGGGCGAGCGGACGGTACTGACCTTCCACCGCGACCGGGCGCTTCCCACATTGCCCGAAAGTGAACGCAAAACACAGCGTGAGATCGGAATCGGTGCGCAGATTTTGTCGGACTTAGGATTGCGAAGGATTCGGATTCTGACCAACCACCCGCGCCGGGTAGCCGCCCTGGAAGGCTTTGATATCGAGATCGTCGAACAGGTACCGGTGCCGCTTAGCGGCTTGAAGGTCCGGTAACCTCACTTCAGCGCACTGTTAAATCGGCTTGCGAGGCACAATCTCGCTCTCGCGGATGAAAAACTGCGCCGAGCACTGGTCAGAGCCACAGATCACGGCCAGAAGTCCCGCAACCTGTTTGCGCGTGACCAAACCCAGTGTGCCGCAGGAGGGACAGGACAGCACCGCCCAGTAGGGATCCTCCTTTTCGCCGACTTCGCCCGCGTTCTCCAGCACAAACAGCGTGCCCGGCTGCATTTGCTCCGGAATCCACTCGCTCAGGAAATCAAGTTCGCCGATCATGTTCCCTCCCCGTGCTCGTCACCTCTGTTACGAAGCCACCTTGGAGCGCCTTGCGGGCCGAGCGATCGCGACCGCAGGCTTGCTTTCTTTCCGACTTCCTCTGATCTCGGCGCGTACGCGTCGCACCGTGTCCGTCAAGCAAACCGCCAACATCGGCTGACGGGCGTTCTTTAAGATGTCCACGATTTGCTGAGGGGATGTTTCCAGATAGAGGTGTGTGCCGTCGGTCAGAAGGTGATGATCCGAACCAGCGCAGACCGTCTCGGCGAGACGCTCGCCGAATTCATGCTGAAGGAAGCGGACCACCTTCCGCATCCGTTGCAGCGAGAATCCGCGCTCCCGTAGTTCGCAGATCACGGCAATCTCGGAGAGATCCTCCAAGGAGTAGAGCCGACGGCGGCCGTCCCGTGCTGGCACGACGATCCCACGCTCATCCCACCATTGCAGTTGGCGCGGGGTGATGCCGGTGAGTTTCACCACTTCACGGGATGTGAACTGTGTTTTCATTCACAGACGGCAAGGTACAATTTCGCCCTAAAATGTTTCAAACATTTTAGGACGAGTTTGGTCAGTGTCAACGAAGAGTCTTCCACAGGGAGTTATCAGGAGGATTCCGCTAGGTAACGAGTTAGTTCAGGACTGCTGCCACGCACTCACTGGGCATGTGGCGGAGGAACCGGTTTCTCGTGGACTTTCGCGATGACCTGTTTCATGCGCTGAAAATCACCGGTCTGATACGCGTAGTTCTGCGCGGGCAGACGCTGCACTTCCGTCGCGATCGCCTTCTCGCGGTTTTCCGGGTTGGGGTGATCGGAGAGAAACTGTGGAGCTTGTTGTCCACCGTTCGCGTTGAGCTTTTCGAAGAAGCGCGCCAGCTGCATCGGATCGTATCCGGCTTCAGCCATCAGGTGCGAGCCCATGAGATCTGCCTGGCTCTCGTCGGTGCGAGAAAACTTGAGCAACACGCTGTTCGCACCAAGGCCGATGCCAAGTTGCGCCAGTTTTCCAACCATCGAACTGCCTGTCATCTGTGCGCCGAGGATCGCCGGCAGCTCGATCAGCTGACTCTTGGAAGCCTGGTTGGTGCCGTGGCGCAGGATCACGTGCGACATTTCGTGGCCCATCACGCCCGCCAGCTGCGCCTCATTGTCGACCGCCCGAAGAAGACCGGTATTGATGAACATCGGGCCGCCGGGTAGGGCGAACGCATTAATGGATGGATCAGCAACCACTTCAAACGTAAAGGGAAATCCGCTTTCCTGCGCCTCGCGGCTGCTGACCAGACGCTGACCGACACGATTCACGTACGCCGTAAGGACCGGATCTTTGATCACGGTCTTTTGCTTGCGTACCTGGTCCGCGTTCTCTTTGCCCAATTGGACATCTTGCTCTTTGGAGAAGAGGTTAAAGCCGGGATGGAATTCTGCAGGACCTTGCGCCCACATCAAGGTCCCCAAAAGGACGATCGCGAGTATCGCCGCACTGCTTTTCCGCTGCATACTCACCTCGGTCGGCAGGGTTAGGCGCTCCCGAGATAGCGCTCAGCCCCGCCGTTTCGAACCTGGCTACGATGAGCCGCCTCCAACAAAGTGTACGATTTCCAACCGGTCGCCGTCAGCGAGTTGGGTGCGATCCCACTGCTCGCGCGGCACGATCTCGCGATTGAGTTCGACAGCCACACGATCTGTCTTCATGCCGAGCGCTTGAATGAGCCCCGCCAAAGTAAGGGGTGCTTCGAAATTGCGGTCCTCTCCGTTGATGACTACTTGCATTTGCTGATCTTCGCAAGCGGCTTCGGATTCGTGCAAGGGCATTTGCCCACTGACGAGACTTTCCTTGCTCTGTGCGGAAAAATTGATTGGCGCAATCAGGATTTTAACTACTCAAGCTTGCGAAGGCGAAACTTGCGAGTAGCGGTGCGGCCCGAGAAGTTTGCCTGAACGAGGACGGAGGCATCGGGGAGAGCGGATTCTTCGATCTCGACTTTGATTTCAGCGCTACCAGAAGGATCGGTCATGACCTGAGTGTAAAAAGGAGCGGAATCTGGACGAGCAAAACGGAAGGTAAGGCGAGCGCCCTCCACCACTGCGCCGCCCTCCGTTACGCGCAACCTCATGACAAGACTGTTGTCGTCGTGCACGGATTCGGCGTTCACCCACTGCAAATCCAGTTCTTTTACAGCGGCTAGCGTTTCTGGGGTGTCTCGGCGATCCAGAACGCTGTCGAGGCGGCCTTCCCGGATCGAGTCGAGCACTAAACGATGCTGGTCGCGAAGGATTTGCTCCTTTTGCTGGTCGCTGAAGTCCCCTTGGGCAAGGCGTTCCGCGTAAGAGGTCGCCCGCTTGCCGATGCAGCGTCCTCGCACGAACACCTGCGTTTGCAGGACAAGCTCGTTTTCGCGAGCCTCACTCTGCACGTGATACACAGTGTCGCCCTGCTTCACATCCGTATTGAAGCCAAAAATCATGCGAAGTCGATCCAGTATGCGTCTGAGAATTGCATGTCGTTCAAAACTGCGGGCAAAGCAGGGCTGCGTGGCTTGACACTGCTCCGTATGGACAATAATCTAGAACGTTTAGCTAACACTTGGCGCGAATTATATATAGCTCTCCTATGCCCGACAATTACTTCGCCCGCTACCTGCCTTTACTGCTCCACGTCCTCGCGGCGAGCGTGGTGGCGAGCGCGATCGTTACATTGTCGTGGATTCTGGGCAAACGACGCCCCACCCGAGCCAAAATGTCGCCGTATGAGTGCGGTATGACTCCAATTGGCGACGCTCGCGAGCGCTTCTCCGTAAAATTCTATCTGGTGGCGATGCTTTTTATTCTATTCGATGTAGAAGCGGTCTTTCTGTACCCGTGGGCTGTCATTCTTCGTGATCTGAAGATGTTCGGGTTCTGGGAAATGCTGGTGTACATCGGCATCGTCCTGGTCGGTTTCTTCTACGTCTGGAAAAAGGGCGTACTGGACTGGGGTAAAGCTCCGGAACGGAATCGGATCTGATGGCTCTGTCTCCCCCCATCACCGATATCGAACAGCTGAAGACTCACCCCGCTTTGGCGCGGTTGCTCGAATGGAGTTCCTCGGCGGTGAAGGAAGTAAAGTTCGACCGCGAGGAGATGACGATTTTCGTCGAGCGTCCTGCGATCCGCGAGGCGTGCGCCCTGCTGCGTGACAATCCGGACTTTCCTTTCAACTACTTGTCCGACATCACTTGCGTGGACTGGTATCCATCGGAACCTCGCTTCGAGGTCGTCTATCACCTTCTGTCCATTCCCAAGAAAGATCGCGTTCGCTTGAAGGTTCGTCTGGACGGAGCCAGCCCGGTGATTGAATCACTCACCTCGGTGTGGCCCGGTGCAAACTACTTCGAACGCGAGATCTTCGATCTGTTCGGGGTGCGGTTTACAGGCCATCCCTACCTCCGCCGCTTGCTCATGCCCGAGGACTGGGAAGGATATCCGCTGCGAAAAGACTACCCGGTGGAGGGCTATCGCTAATGGCACATCTGACGCCCACACCTGTCCTCGAGCCCGCTCAGGACAAAACGATGATCCTGAACATGGGTCCGCAGCACCCCTCGACGCACGGCGTGTTGCGTGTGCTGCTCGAGATCGACGGCGAAAATGTCGTGCGCATCATGCCGGACATTGGATTCCTGCACACGGGCATCGAAAAAACCTGCGAAGCCAAGTTCTACCAGCAAGTAGTTCCGCTAACGGATCGTATCGATTACCTGTGCCCAATGACCAACAATCTCTGCTACGCGCTCGCGGTGGAAAAGTTGTTGGGATTGGAGATTCCCCCAAAGGCGCAGTGGCTGCGCGTTCTGTTGAACGAACTCACGCGCATCAATTCCCACCTGGTCTGGCTGGGAACACATGCCATGGACATCGGTGCCATGACGGTCTTCCTGTACTGCTTCCGCGAGCGGGAAGACATCCTGCGCATGTTCGAGATGGTCAGCGGACAGCGCATGATGACGTCGTATTTCCGGATCGGCGGAATTGCGCTTGAGCCTCCTCTTGGGTTTTTCGATCGCGTACGCGACTTCGCCAACCGTTTTCCGGAGAAGGTCGACGAATACGAAAACCTGCTGACCGGGAACCCGATCTGGGGAATGCGCACGAAAGGCGTGGCGCGGATTACGGCAGAGGATGCGATTGCGCTCGGTGCCAGCGGGCCGACGCTGCGTGGAAGTGGTGTCGATATCGATCTGCGACGCGATATGCCCTATACGGGCTACGAAAATTTCAAATTCAAAGTGCCCCTGGGAAAAGAAGGCGACGTATTCGATCGCTACATGTGCCGCGTGCAGGAGTTGCGCGAATCCATCGGGATCGTGCAACAGGCGTTGGATGGCATGCCCGAGGGGCCGATCAAGGCGAATGCGCCGAAGGTGGTTCTCCCCGACCGCGAAAAAATGAAGACCCAGATGGAGGCGCTGATCTATCACTTCAAGATCATCACCGAGGGCTTCACGGTTCCGGCGGGCGAAGTCTATCAAGCGGTCGAGTCACCGCGCGGCGAGATGGGTTACTACGTGGTCAGCGACGGCACGGCAAAACCCTATCGGGTGCATATGCGCGCCGCGTGCCTGGCAAATTTGCAGGCACTGCCGACGATGTGCGAGGGACGCCTTATAGCAGACGTGGTGGCGGCGATCGGGTCGATCGACATCGTCCTGGGAGAGATCGATCGATAGGAAATTTGTAATTTGGCAACCGGGTAATTTGTAATTTGAGGACGCGGTGTGCGTAGGAAGGCTTTTGAATTACGGAATTGCCCGATTACGAAATCACCAAATGGTTTATGAAATTTTCTGACGAATTCGAGAGCCGCTTTTCAGAGATGGTGGGACACTACCCCACGAAACGCTCCGTGCTCGTGCCTACTCTCCTCTATGCGCAGGATGAAATCGGCTTTTTGAGCGACGACGTCATCCAGGAGATTGCCGGCAGGCTCGAACTGACCGAACTCGACGTGCGCAACGTGATCAGCTACTACTCCCTGCTCGTCACAAAGCCCCGGGGAAAGTACAACGTGCAGGTCTGCACGAATATCGCCTGCATGCTACGTGGCGGGGAAGAGTTGCTGACTCACTGCAAGAAGAAGTTGGGCATCGGACACAAGGGCACCACTCCCGATGGAATCTTCAGTTTGGAGGAGGTCGAGTGCATTGGCGCCTGCAGCTGGGCGCCCGCAGTGCAGGTGAACTACGACTTCCATGAAAATCTCACGCCCGAGAAGATGGACAAGGTCCTGGACGAATACAAGAAGAAAGGTACTCAGTAAGTGGCCGACATGGTCTCCCATCCGGATGAGGTACGAGTCGTTTCGAAGCGCTTCGGCAAGGGCGCCACGAACATCGACCGCTACCTTGAACTCGACGGCTACAAGGCCGTTCAGAAGGCGCTCGGGATGCAACCCGACGCAATCACCAACGAGGTCAAGAATTCCAACCTCCGCGGTCGCGGCGGCGCGGGATTCTCCACGGGGATGAAGTGGTCGTTCGTGCCCAAGCAGTCGGCCAAACCAAAGTACGTTTTGTGCAACGGGGACGAAAGCGAGCCCGGTACCTGCAAAGATCGATTGATCTTCGAGCATGATCCGCATTCCGTGATCGAAGGCGTGATGATCGCGGCGCTCGCCGTGGGCTCGCAAACCGGCTACATCTACATCCGGGGCGAGTATCGCTACCTGTCGGTCATCATGCAGAAGGCGATCCAAGACGCCTACGCACGCGGATTTCTCGGAAAGAACATTTTCGGCAGCGGGAAGGACCTGGACATCTACTGGCATGGCGGCGCCGGAGCCTACGAAGTCGGCGAAGAATCGGCGCTGATGGAGTCCCTCGAAGGCAAGCGTGGAATCCCGCGGATCCGACCTCCCTTCCCTGCGGTGGTCGGACTCTGGGGTGGGCCCACCGTCATTAATAATGCGGAAACACTGGCGAGCGTTCCCCACATTATTCTTGGCGGAGCGGATTGGTACTCGAACCTGGGCACGCCGAAGAACGGTGGAACGCGTCTGTTCTGTTTGAGCGGTAATTTGGGCAAGCCGGGCGTCTACGAACTTCCCATGGGATACAACCTGAAAAAGATGATCTACGACGTGGGAGGAGGTATTCCCAACGGTCATTCCCTCAAGGGTGTGGTGCCCGGAGGGTCGTCGACTCCGATTCTTCTTCCTGAAGAAATTGACATCGCCATGGACTTCGATTCGGTCGGCAAGGCCGGTTCGATGCTTGGATCTGGCGGTGTAGTGGTGCTCGACGACACCAACTGCATCGTCAAATTCGCCTTGCGGACAATGAAGTTCTACCAGCACGAGAGTTGCGGCTGGTGCATTCCCTGTCGCGAGGGGACGGACTGGTTGAAGAAGACTCTGACACGCTTCCATGCGGGCGGCGGCCTCAAAAAAGACATCGACAACATTCAATACCTTTCCGAGAACATGCTGGGCAGGACATTCTGCCCGCTCGGCGACGCAGCGGCGATGCCGACCATCGCGTTCGTCAAGAAGTTCCGCAAAGAGTTTGAGGACCATCTCGACGGGCGCCCGTGCCCATACGAAAAAGAAGGGGCTGCGAGCTTAGAACAACTGCCGGTGCTGGCGCACTAAAACGAATCCAGAAAGAAATCGATGCCTGATGTTTCACTCACTGTCGACGGCAAGAAAGTCACGGCCCCTGCGGGGACGCTGCTGATTGAAGCGTGCAAGAGCGCTGGTATCGAAGTACCGTCGTTCTGCTACTACCCGAACTTGTCTTTGCAGGGTGCCTGCCGCATGTGCCTGGTAAAGATCGAAAAAATGCCCAAGCTGCAGACCGCGTGTACGACCGCGATCAGCGAGGGCATGATCGTCATAACCGACAGTCCCGAAGTTCATCAAGCGCGTAAATCGATGGTCGAAATGCTGCTCGGCAACCATCCGCTGGATTGTCCCGTTTGCGATGCGGGTGGCGAGTGCGAATTGCAGGACATGACGTTCTCCTACGGCGCTGCCGAATCCAAGTACATGGAGGCGAAGAACCACAAAGACGAGCAGCAGTGGTCTCCCGTGGTGTTCTTCGACCGGCCGCGCTGCATCCTTTGCTATCGCTGCGTACGCGTGTGCGGCGAAGGGATGGACGTGTGGGCGCTGGGCGTACAGAACCGTGGCGTCAGTTCGATCATCGCCCCTAACCATGAGGATCATCTCGAGTGCGAAGAGTGTGGGATGTGCATCGACATCTGCCCGGTCGGTGCGCTGACGTCGGGCGCCTATCGATACAAGACTCGTCCGTGGGAGATGAAACATGTCGGCACCATCTGCACGCACTGCGGCGATGGCTGCAAGACGACTTTGGGTGTCCGGCGCGCGGACACCGGAATGCAGATCGTGCGCGGCGACAATCGCGACAAGAGCGGAATCAACGGCGACTTTCTCTGCGTAAAGGGGCGGTACGCATTCGACTTCGCGGATCGCGATGATCGCTTGACTCAGCCCTTGATCCGGAAGGATGGAAAGCTGACTCCGGCCACTTGGGAGGAAGCGTTCGAACTGATCGGGAGAAGGTTCGCCGAGATACGCGATCGGGATGGCGGCAAGTCCATCGGCGTAGTTGGTTCCACGCGCATCACGAATGAAGAGAGCTATCTGCTTTCGAAGTTCACTCGAGTTGTATTGAAGACCAATAACATCGACCATCACCGGACAGCGGACTTCCCTGCTTTTGCCACAGCTCTGAGTGGTAAGCCCGATGCCACGGCGACGATGCGCGAGGTCTACAACGCTCCGGCGATTCTGGTGATCGGCAACAATCCAACCGAGCAGCATCCGCTGCTCGCGTGGCAAATTCGCAATAACGTTCGGCTGCGTCGCTCGCGCCTGTACCTGATCAATTCACGGACGATCAAGCTTGGGCGGCAGGCTGCCGGGTTCTATCAGATCCCTGACGGCACCGAGGCGAAAGTCGCTGCGTTCCTCGCCGGCGATGATTCCGCGGCAGATGGCATTGCAACGGAGAAGACAAGCCGTGATGCATGGATCGCTCTGCGCGATAAATTGCGGGGCGAGCAGAATGTGATCGTCATCTTTGGTTCGGAGATCCGGGGAAACGATATTCCTGCACTTGTGAAATTTGGCTCGGCGATTCCAGGTGCTAAGTTCGTTTGTCTCGCCGACTACGCGAATTCGCGCGGTGCCTCCGATATGGGCGTATACCCCGATCTGCTTCCTGGCTATCACCGGGTCGCCGACACCGGGCTGTTCCACGAAGAGTGGGGCGCCGTGCCCACAGAAGCGGGACTGACTTTCCCCGAGATGATGGAGGCTGCAAAGGCGAGCAAGCTGAAGGCGCTGTACGTGGTTGGGTCCAATCCGGTCGGGCGAATGGCGATCGATCCTTTCATCTTCTCGAAGTCCTTCGTGGTCGTGCAGGATATGTTCCTGACCGAGACCTCCTTCATCGCGGATGTCGTGCTCCCTGCTGCCAACGCTTATGAGAAGTCGGGAACATTCACGAATACGTGCGGCGATTTGCAATTGCTCAAAAAAGCCGGAGAGGTCACAGGAACCAAAAGCGACTTTGAGATGATCGTCCGGATTGCTGACGCGATGGGCTTCGATGTCCGCAAGCTCGTGCCTTTCGGAAGCGGAGAACCCACCGACATGGGCCAGTCGCGTGGAGCGCAGTCCGGTGAAGCCGACCGGCATGCGGTTTGGCTTGAGGCGCACGGGCTAGAACCGAAAATGAGCCCATTCGAACCGACCGCAATTCTTGACGAGATTCAGAGGCTGGTGCCGGGATACGATGTCTCCCGGATCGACCTTCTGGCGGGTAACGATCAGCACACAACTCTCACAAATAGCGGGCGCAGTTTGATTGGCAAACCCGAACTCATCGTTCCAGCGAACGACGATCTTTTCAGCTCGGGCACGCTTGGAAGGTACTCGAAGACTCTGAACACGGTGATGGAAAACCATCACAAACAACCAGCCCAGTCGGAAGTAGCCGCCGACTAACGAACGGAAGTCTGTAAACTCTCGGTCCAAGCTTCACCAGGTTCGACAATAGTCAGGGAACAAACTTGCTTAGTCTGCCAATTTTCATCGCCGCGTCCGTGATCAAGATTGTGCTGGTATTGTTCGTCCTACTCACGTCGGTCGCCTACACGGTTTGGCTGGAGCGGAAAGTCGTGGGTCACATGCAGAACCGCTGGGGGCCAACCCGGGTGGGACCATTCGGTTTGCTGCAGCCAATGGCAGATGGCATCAAGTTTCTTCTGAAAGAAGACCTGACGCCGCCGCACGTGTATAAACCGCTTTTCATCGCAGCGCCGATGATCGCGGTGATCTGCGCTCTCACCTCGATCGCAGTCGTTCCCTTCGGGACTGCACTTCCGATTTTCGGATACAGCATTCCGTTGCAGATCACCGATGTGAACATTGGATTACTGGTTGTTCTTGGAGTCACCTCAGTCGGCGTGTATGGGGTGGCGCTCGCCGGATGGTCGTCGAACAACAAGTACTCGCTGCTGGGAGGCCTTCGCGCCAGCGCACAGATGGTCAGCTACGAAATCTGTCTGGGGTTGTCGTTGGTGGGCGTGCTGATCGTGTCGGGAAGCTTCAGCCTCAACGAAATCGTTGTGTCGCAGGCCGGCCACTTTTGGGGATTCATTCCCAAGTGGAACATTTTTTACGGCGGACAGTTCGTCGCCTTCTTTATTTATTTGATGGCAGCATACGCCGAAACAAATCGCATTCCGTTTGATCTTCCCGAGGCAGAAACCGAACTGGTCGCGGGCTACCACACCGAATACAGTGCGATGAAGTTCGCCATGTTCTTCATGGCGGAATACGCCAACATGATCACGGTGGCTTGCGTGGCGACCCTTCTGTTTCTCGGTGGCTGGAGTGGGCCAAGAATCCCCGGTCCTCCACTGTTTCAAGCCGTTCTGCCGACATTCTGGTTCGTGGCCAAGGTTTTTGTATTTCTCTTCATCTATATCTGGGTGCGTGGCACGCTGCCTCGCTTCCGCTATGACCAACTGATGGCCTTTGGGTGGAAATTCCTGTTCCCGCTCGCCATCGCGAACGTGGTTGTGACCGCGTTGATCGTCGCGTACCGGTCCTGATCGCACATGGCGTGATTTTGAAATCGCGCCTGGAAATCAAATGCTGCATCTTGTCCTATTTTTAGTTTTCGGAGCGATTTGCGTCGCAGGAGCAGTGAACCTGCTGGCACAGACGCATCCCATCAGCAGTGCGCTCTCGCTGGTTGTGGTGATGGCATCGCTGGCTGTGGAGTATCTACTCCTCGGTGCCGAGTTCGTTGCCGCCGTGCAGGTGATCGTCTACGCCGGCGCGGTCATGGTGCTTTTCGTCTTCGTCATCATGCTCCTCAATGCGGGAGTAGAAGAACGGACGAAAGGAAGCCACGTCGCGATCGTGCTGGGTGTTCCCGGTGTGCTCGCGGGTGGGTTGCTGATCGCATGGACCCTACTGAAAAGGTCAGACAGTGGCGTTGTGGCCCTTGGATCTTTGCCTGGATACCCAAAGACCATCGGCACGCTCTTGTTCCACGAGTTCTTGCTGCCCTTCGAGGTGACCTCGATTCTCGTCCTCATTGCGATCATGGGTGCGGTTGTTCTTGCCAATCGTCCGGACCCCCAAAGCCCGCCCCCAGAGAAGGAGAGATGATGGTACCGGTCTCGTATTACCTGGTGCTGAGCGGGATTCTCTTCACCTGCGGCGTGATCGGCTTTTTGATCAAGCGCAACATCATCACGATCTTCATGTCGATTGAGCTGATGCTGAACGGCGTCAATCTTTCCTTCGTCGCATTTGCCGCGCATTGGCAGAAATTTAGCGGTCAGGTTTTCGTGTTCTTCGTGATGGTGGTCGCTGCCGCGGAAACGGCCGTCGGACTGGCCATTATCATCGCGGTCTTTCGCACGCGTGAAACGCTGAATGTAGACCAGGTGAATTTGCTGAAATTATGACGGATTCCCTTCATCTCTGGCTGATCCCGGCGCTGCCTTTGATAGGTGCCGCCATAAACGGCTTCTTCGGTCGGCGCTTTTCGAGACAAACCGTCGCCGCTGTGGCACTCACGTTTTGCGGCTGCGCGTTTCTGATGGCTCTCTATGTGGCTGCCCGCTTTTCGTCCCTTGTACTTCCCCACTCCGAGTTCCTGGCGCACTGGATTCGCTCCGGCAACTTCATGGTGGACTTCGAGTTTTACCTTGATCAACTCACCTTGGTGATGTTGCTGGTCGTCACCGGTGTCGGTTTTCTGATCCATATTTATTCGGTCGGCTATATGTGGGAAGAGGGTGGCTTCTATCGCTTCTTCTCGTACCTGAACCTGTTCATGTTCTTCATGCTCATGCTGGTGCTGGCGGGCAATTACCTGCAGATGTTTATCGGGTGGGAAGGCGTGGGCCTCGCATCGTATCTGCTGATCGGGTTCTATTTCACCCGCGACTCGGCAGCCTCCGCCGGCAAGAAAGCATTCATCGTCAACCGTATCGGGGACTTCGGCTTTCTGATCGCGCTGTTCCTGATGATCAAGCATTTCGGCTCGCTGAACTTCGGCCAGGTAACTTCTGCGGTTTCTTCCCTGCCCATCGAGACGGCAGGAGTCGGGCTGCTCACCTCGATCGGACTTCTGTTGATGGTCGGCGCCGCCGGAAAATCAGCACAGCTTCCGCTCTACGTTTGGCTCCCAGACGCGATGGAAGGCCCCACGCCCGTGTCGGCCTTGATTCACGCCGCCACCATGGTGACGGCTGGCGTCTACATGGTGGCGCGGTCACACATCATCTTCGATCACGCGCCTAACGCGCTGACGGTCGTGGCGATCGTCGGAACACTCACCGCTCTGTTCGCGGCGACGATCGGCATCGCGCAGACCGACATTAAGAAAGTCCTGGCTTATTCCACCATTTCGCAATTGGGATACATGTTCATGGCCTGTGGAGTGGCGGCCTATTCGGCCGGCATCTTCCACCTGATGACGCACGCCTTCTTCAAAGGTCTGCTCTTCCTCGCCGCAGGGTCCGTGATTCACGCCGTGGGCGGTGAGCAGGACATGCGAAAAATGGGGGGATTGAAGCAATACATCCCATGGACGTTCCTTACGATGTCGGCGGCGACGTTCGCCATTGCTGGCTTCCCTCCCCTCGCCGGCTTCTTTAGCAAGGACGAAATTCTCGCTCGCGCCTACGCGGCCAACCCCACCTATTGGTTTATCGGCGTTACGACCGCCTTCATCACGTCTTTCTACATGTTCCGGCTCTGGTTCATGACGTTCTTTGGCGACTACCAGGGCGCGACAGAACATGGGCACGCTGATAGTCGCGGACATGGAGGCCATGATGGACACGGACATGGTGATCCACATGAGAGTCCGATGGTGATGTTGGTTCCGCTCATGATTTTGGCGGTGCTTTCGGTGGTGGGTGGATGGGTTGGGATCGGCGGACGCTTTGAGCACTTTCTCAGTCCGGTATTCGGGAGGCCTGCTAGCTCTGAAGGCGCGACAGAGGCCTTGAGCCGCAGTACTGAAGGCACGTTGATGGTCATCTCTGTAGGTGCTGCGGTACTGGGTTTGTATCTGGCCTATCTGCTCTACTACAAACGCCGCGATCTTCCGCAGAAAATCGCCGACGCGCTCGGCGGCCTCTATCAGGCCGTAGTCCACAAGTATTACGTCGACGAAATCTATGCCACGCTCTTCGTGAAGCCGCTGGTCGATGGGTCGACCCGCATCTTGTGGCACGGCGTGGATCAGGGAGTGATTGACGCTGCCATCAACGATACGGCCGATGGAGCACGGCGCGTGTCCGACGCGACGCGTCATATGCAGTCAGGGAATTTGCGCTCCTACGCTGGATGGGTCGCTGCCGGTGGCGCATTGGTGATTGCCTACATGATCTGGATGGGGGTCCGATGAGCGTCAGGTATTTCGACACGCTGGTTCTGACCCTGGTGACGTTCATCCCCGCTATCGGCGGCCTGCTCCTGGTGCTTGTGCCACGGCGCGATCGCGACATCCGCATCTTCGCGCTCATCATCTCCTTGCTTACCTTTGGATTGTCGCTGCACCTGATTGCCCGCGTGCACCGATTGCTCCCGGGCTTTCAGTACGAAGTCGACAAAGCATGGATCTCGTCGCCCAACATTCACTACCACATGGGCGTAGACGGCATTTCGCTGTGGCTGGTGCTCCTCACTACGTTCCTCACACCCCTGTGCGTACTGATTTCGTGGAAGGCTATCCACGAGCGTGTGAAGGAATTCTTTATCCTCTTACTGGTGCTGGAGACGGCGCTGATCGGCGTCTTCACCTCGCTGGACCTGTTCCTCTTCTATTTCTTCTGGGAATCGACGCTGATCCCAATGGCCTTGTTGATAGGAATGTATGGCCATGGGCGCAAGGTGTACGCTGCGGTGAAGTTCTTCCTGTACACGATGGTCGCGTCGATGCTCATGCTGGCCGCGATTTTGTGGCTCTACGCAAAAGCTGGAAGCTTTGATTTCGTAACCATCCAGAACGCGATCAAGGCCGGGCAGGTGCCGGGATTTGAAGCGGCGGCGCCCTGGTTGTTCCTCGGTTTTTTCCTCGCATTCGCCGTGAAGGTTCCGTTATTCCCCTTCCACACCTGGCTTCCCGATGCGCACGTGGAAGCGCCGACTGCGGGTTCGGTCCTGCTCGCCGGTGTCCTGTTGAAGATGGGAACGTACGGCATGTTGCGCTTTAACCTGGGACTCTTTCCCGATCAATCGCGTCAGAACGCTCCCTGGATAGCGGTATTGGCCTTGATTGGCATTGTTTACGGCGCGCTGGTCGCTATGGTCCAGCCCAACATGAAGAGGGTGATTGCGTATTCGTCTGTGAGTCACCTGGGCTTCGTCGTGTTGGGGATTTTCAGTTTCACGCAAGCCGGACTGAACGGCGCGATGTTTGTCATGCTGGCCCACGGCGTCTCGACGGGCGCCCTGTTCATGCTGGCTGGAATCATTTACGAACGAAAGCACACTTACGAGATCGCCGACATGGGCGGACTTGCCACGCCCATGCCAAAGTATGCGACGTTCTTCTGCTTTGTCATGCTGGCATCTGTCGGACTGCCGCTGTTGAACGGATTCATTGGGGAGTTCCTCGTGCTGAGTGGCGCGTTTCAAGCGAACCCGTGGTACGGAGTTATCGGCGCCACGGGAGTCATTTGGAGCGCATGCTACCTGCTATGGATGTACCAGCGAGTGTTCTTCGGGAAGGTCACTCACGCCGAGAACAACGCTCTTGCTGACCTTTCGGCTCGGGAACAATTAGCGCTGTGGCCGACTGCAGTCGCTGCACTCGTCATGGGGGTCGCACCGTTGCTTTGGCTTAACGTGATCGATCCCGCCGTGCAGTCAACCCTGAGCCTCGCTCAGGTGGCCACGAAAGTGGTAGGCCAATGAACCAAACCATACCCGCGGCGGTCGACTACGTCCGGATCCTGCCCGAAATCGTGCTCTCCATCTTCGGGATGGTGATCATGTCCCTCGACCCTTTACTGGACGAGGAGAAGAGCCAGAAAGTACTGGGACTCATCGGACTGGTAGGAACAGTCGCCGCATTGATCGCTACGTGGGTGATGGCACAAAGCCCGGGATCCGCATTCTGGAACATGATTCGCGTGGATGGCTTCAGCGTCTTCTTCCATGTGCTGGTCATTGCGATCGCAATCGTGCTAATCCTGACTTCCTTTGAGTACATGGCGGTGCAGCGGCTTCGTGCAGGCGAGTACTACGCCCTGATCCTGTTCGGACTGGTTGGCATGTGCCTGATGTCGTCGGCCGTTGAGCTGGTGATGATATTCATCGCTCTCGAGATCTCATCGATCTCGACGTACATCCTGGCAGGATTCCGCCGCCGCTCGGCCACCAGCAGCGAGTCCTCGTTGAAGTACTTCCTATTGGGTTCGTTCGCGACCGCGTTCTTTCTCTATGGCGTGGCGCTCATGTTCGGAGCCACGGGCTCGACCAACATAGATGAGATCAGCGTTGTCCTGAATTCGGGGCAGGTGCCGCTGCTCGCTTATGTCGCGATGGCCCTGATGTTTATAGGCCTGGGATTCAAAGTGGCGGCAGCGCCTTTCCACGTTTGGACTCCCGATGTTTATGAAGGCGCACCTGCTCCGATCGTGGGCTTCATGTCGACAGCACCGAAGGCGGCGACATTCGCCGTGCTTTTGCGCGTCCTGTTCGAGGCAAACGCTCCCGGACGATTCTGGTTCATCTGGGTTTCCGCGGTCCTGTCCATGACGCTGGGCAATGTAGCTGCGCTGGTGCAGGATAACGTCAAAAGACTGCTGGCCTACTCCTCGATCGCGCACGCCGGATACATGTTGGTCGCGTTTGCAGCGATGCCCGAACTCGGGACATCGGCAGTGATGTTCTACGCCGCGTCCTATGCCGCGATGAACGTAGGCGCGTTCGCGGTGGTAAGCCACTTCGCGAACTGGGGTGAGAGGTACGTTACTCTGAAAGACTATGCCGGGCTCGGCCGACGCTCGCCAGTTCTAGCGGGTGCTCTGACAATTTTCCTGATTTCGCTGATCGGCATTCCGATCACCGGCGGCTTCTTCGCAAAGTTTTATGTATTCAGCGCCGCATTGCAGTCGAACCTCGTCGGGTTGACCATCATTGGCGTGCTCAACAGCGCGGTCGGCGCGTATTACTATCTGAAAGTGATCGTGATGATGTACATGCGGGAGGCGACCGAGGATGTCCCCGTTCTGCCAATTCCCGCCAGCTTGGGAGCGGCGCTGGTGATCACGCTGGCCGCGACGATATATCTAGGTGTCATGCCCGGACCAGTCCTCGGGTACGCACAACGCTCCGCGAAGCAAATGCTACAGTCGGGCACCCCGAACGGTGGAGCGCTCGCAACACGGGCGCGCGGCGGACAATAGCCCAGGCCTTCACCGAGCGCGCGGCGCTACGGTCTTCGCGCCAAAGTGCGCCACCGTGTCACTTGGTTCCTCTTGGAGTGGACTCCACTGGCCTTTTCCAACAAGTCGCGTTATGAAAATCTCGAATCTCTGTTTGACATCGCGTACTCGACTCGGCATCATATGGGACCAACTGCACAAACCTCGCATGTCAATGCGGGGGACCCCACGCAGGAGGATGGTATGTTCGGACTTGTGAAGAGACTGTGGTGCGACGATTCGGGACAAGATATCGCGGAGTATGCCGTGATGCTGGCAGTGATCCTTGTCCTCGTGGTTGGAACCGTAAGGCTGATCGGCTCGAACGCGAACACAGCGTTTTCCGAAGTAGCCAGTTCGGTCCAATAAATCCGAAGGCTTAGATTTTGCCTTTACAGCATGCCCCTCAGCCTCTCTACCCTCCTGAGGACTTGCCGGGAAACGCTGTTGACGGACAGAAAGGAAGCAGCTAAGATCACAGCCGTATGAAGCGATTTACCTACTTCTCCTTTACGTTCTTCCGCTACTGGTTTACGAGAGTAGCGGCGGGGGTGGAGCTTGTAGGTGAATTCGACCGGCAATAGATAAACGAATTCAAAGTTCCAGTCAGCCGCGATTCTCAAGAATCGCGGCTTTTGTTTTTTCCCGCACATTTCGAGCCAAAGGGGCAAACGCCAATGATTGTCAACATGTCCGACGGAGCAACTGAGCAGGAGATCGAGCACGTGATCGAACGGATTCGTGAAGCCGGCTACCAGCCACACGTAACCCGAGGCACTCAACGCACCATCGTGGCCGCGGTAGGAAGCGGGCGCAGGCATGAAATCGAGGCGCTGGCGGTGGCCCCCGGGGTCGATACCGTGGTTCCCATCGCACAGCCTTTCAAGCTGGTCAGCAAGCAGGTCAAGCCGCATCGGACGATTGTCAACGTTGGTGGAGTTGAAATCGGTGGTGACAAAGTAGTCGTGATTGCAGGCCCATGCTCTGTGGAGTCACGTGAGCAATTGATGTCGACGGCGCACGCGGTAAAAAAGGCGGGTGCAAGCATGCTTCGCGGTGGTGCCTACAAGCCGCGCACATCTCCATACGACTTCCAGGGCCTGGGAGAGGAGGCGCTCAAGATCCTTCGCGAAGCCAGTGACGAGACCGGACTCCCTGTGGTGACGGAGGTGATGAGCACGGAAGATGTTGACCTGCTCTGTGATCATGCCGACATGCTGCAGGTAGGCGCACGCAACATGCAGAACTTCGCGCTCCTACGTCGCTTGGCAACAATTCGGAAGCCTATCCTTCTGAAACGTGGGCCGTCGGCGACGGTGAAGGAATGGCTCCTGGCCGCCGAATATCTCTTGGCGGGGGGCAATTGCGACGTGGTGCTGTGCGAACGCGGAATCAAGACATTTGAGACGGAAACCCGCAACACCATCGACCTGGCTGCGATCGCACTGGCGCGCGACCTGTCGCATTTGCCGGTCATCGCAGATCCATCGCATGGAACCGGGAAGCAGAGCCTGATCGCGGCAGTTTCGCGGGCGGCCGTTGCCGTAGGGGCGGACGGACTCATCATTGAAGTCCACCCGTGCCCGGAACGCGCCCTGTCCGATGGCCCTCAGTCTCTGGATTTCGCGGCCTTCGAGAAAGTGATGCGCGGGCTGACTGAGCCATTGCGTGGAATCGCGGAACCGGTAGGCACGTCCAGGGTGGCGCAGGCGTGAAAAGTGTCACGCGCAAAACAAAACGCCCCAGACTCCGGTTAGAGTCTTGGGACGCTCCGTTGAACAGCCCTCCCCCGAGTACTGCTCAAGACGGAATATAGACTCAAGCCGAAATCGCGGGAATGGCACGCCTGTGCCAGCCACAGGCACGAAAGGGCCGGTTACCCCTGCGGCAGCGAGATCGCCGGTTTGTAGCCCTCAGGGATGGTCTTCTCCATTCGGACGATCGGAAGCGATTCACCATTCCGCAGCGGAACACCGAGGTGTTCCCGCTCCGCATATCCGCGCACCCGATAGAACGGAACCCCAGTTAGAGTGGCGCCCATTTCCAGGCGGCGAAATCCATCCGAGATTGCGGCTGTTTCACAAGTATCCAGAATCAGAGTTCCAATGCCGCGCCGCACCCAAGCCGGATCGACAAAGAACGCTCGAATTTTCGCGGCATCTTTTGCCGGATCGAGCATTGAGTCCTCGCGTCTTGTCCACTGGTCGCCGCCGTAAAGGGTCTTGCGTTTGCTCCAGCCGCCACAGCCCACAATAATGTGAGCGCGATTGTCTGAGGCGGCCCCCTCGTCGCTTTCCGTCTCGACGACGAAATATGTCCCGTCCGCGATGAGTTGGCTGTCCACCCCGTACACCGTGGCCAGTGCGCTTTCGAGTTGAGTCGGAGTGTAGTCCTCAGCCTGCAGACCACGAACGGAGCGATCAATCAGGTCTTCGAGGATGGGGATATCCGGTGGGACCGCCTTGCGGATGGTAAAGGTCACGGCGAGATCCGGTGAACAGGAAAACTCGCGCCGATTCTAGCATTTTCGAGAAATGGCGACAGGTGAATGAAGAAAGGAATGGGCGGAGTTTGTATCCCCGCCCCAAGCACGCAATTTCGAAAGCAAGCTACTTCTGTGGCTGAGAATCGGGCGGAGCCATCTCGCCGCCTGGATGGTGACCTTGCATCATCTGTTCGCGGTGGCTCTGCATCTCGTCGAACTTCTTCTGCTGGTCTGGATTCAGAAGGCCGCGGATCTGATCATTCGAGGCCTTATGGATGTCCATCATCTTGGCCCGGCGGTCTTGCTGCGAAAGAGACGCGTCCGAGTGGACACCCTCCATCTGCGTTTGCTCTGACTTCAGGATGTCGGCGACCTTGGCTTGTTGGTCAGCATTCAGATCGAGATGCTTGGCCATCATCTCCGCACGCTTGCTCGGATCAAAACGGCCGTGTTCTTTGCCACCCGGCGGTGGGCCAGCCGGTGCTGCCTGTTGACCGCTGTTCCCGCTGTCTTGCGCCACGGCAGCCGGGGTGACGGTATAAATCAGCCCCGCGAGCATCAGCACAAGTAACCCATGTTTCAACATAGAATCTCCTTCCACGATTTATGGTCCTGAGGTATTCGACCCTTGATACTAAGTATGAAACAGATTATCGGCCCGGAGTTGCGGTGTGGGCAGCACTTTTACGAATCTTTACCGTGCCCCTTTGGCCGAGCCCTTAACTCAGAAAGTGCAATGCGTTACCCGTTATTTCCTGACGCATCAGCAGCTTGCAAGGTGTAGCAAAGACAAAACTTTACAGTGTTTTTGGTGGCGTGCGGGATATGATCCAACCAGCGTCTGCTTACCGCAGACGGAAATCCAACACGATGAAGAGCGCGTTCCTCCCGGGCGTTTTACTGCTAGGACTGCTCCTTTGCCACCAGGCAAGAGGGCAAAGTCCGCCGGGCGCCTCCCCGGCTGGAAGCGTTCACGGGATCGTGAAATCCGGGAACATGCCAATCCCCGGCGCGTCGGTCACGCTCTCGCGGGATGATTCCGCCGCGAAGATTTCCGTTTGGACGGACGTGGATGGCAGCTATTCCGCTTCGGTCCCGTCCCCTGGTTCCTGGACCGTCCGAGTTGAAATGGCCGCGTTCGCTGTCATGTCGCGAACGATTCTGATCGATGCCTCCCGCGCCAACGCGCAAGCTGATTTCGAATTGACGCTCTTGTCACGATCGCGGCAGGGCGATAGCGAAACGCGAAGAGCAGGTTTGAGTCCCGCGAGTGGCCGCGGGTTTCAACGCGTCTTGGTCGCTCCGAGCTTAAATCAGGAATCGAGCGGCGATCCGATGAGTGACGTGGTTCCAACCGGTATGCCGGTTCCGGGAATCAGCCCTGACGGTGCGACCGAATCCGTGGCAGTGTCCGGCAGCACGTCGAACACGACAAGTGCATTTGGCCCCGCTGACTTTCAACAGGGTGGCGACCCTCTCTCTCAAGGCGGGGCGTTCGGCGCGGCGGGAGGTCTTGGCGGTCCCGCGGGAGGAGGTCCCGCAGGAGGAGGAGGAAGAGGACCGGGTGGGTTCGGTGGCGGAGGCTTCGGCGGTGGCTTTGGTGGAGGCGGCCGAGGATTTGGACGTCGCGGATTCGATATCAATCGGCCGCACGGATCGATCTATTACGGCATCGGAGATTCGGCTCTCAACGCCGCGCCCTACTCCCTCACGGGATTGCCCACCACGAAGCCCGGCTACATTCAAGACAGTTTCGGCGGTTCAGTTGGAGGCCCCCTGAACATTCCCAAGATCTACAACGGGGGCTCGAAGACTTTTTACTTCGTGAACTACAACGGGCGGCGCGGGGAACGCCCCTTCGACCAATTCTCTACGGTGCCGACCTTGCTGGAGAGGCAGGGTAATTTTTCGCAGACGACATACACGACCGGACCACTGGCCGGGCAGCCTGTGTCTCTTTTCAACCCTGCAACAAACACGCAGTTCGCTAACAACACAATTCCCAACGTCAGTCCTATTGCGGCCGGACTCCTGCAATACATTCCGACGCCGAACCTGCCTGGCGACTTTCAGAACTTTCACTTTGTGACATCCGCGAATTCCAGCAGCGATGACTTGAACATCCGCGTAAACCGGACCCTTGGGGCGGTAACACCAGGTGGAAGGCGTGGTGGAGGCCGCGGAGCGCCACGCAACAATCTGACCATTGGCTTCCACTTTCACCGGGCAAATACGAATCTCACGAATCCGTTTCCGAGCGTCGGGGGGAACACGAGCGTGCGCAGTTTCGATATTCCGGTCTCGTACGCTCGAAGTTGGGGGAAACTCACGAACATCGTTCGAGCCGACTTCAACCGCAGTCGGGCCAGCACGCAAAACCTGTACGCGTTCGCGCAGAACATCACTGGAGATTTGGGGATCAGCGGGGTCTCGCAGAATCCGTTCGACTGGGGGCTGCCTAGTCTTTCGTTCACGAACTTCGGAAGTTTGCAGGACGTCAGCCCGCAACTCCAGCGCAACCAGACGATCACTTTTTCCGACAACGTGATCTGGAACCACGGGAAGCATACCTGGCGGTGGGGCGGCGATTTCCGGCGAATTCAGATCAACACAGAAACCGACAGCAACGCTCGCGGTTCTTTCATCTTTACGGGCTTGAACACATCGCAACTCGCCGCAGGACAACCCGTCGCCGGGACCGGATACGATTTTGCCGATTTCCTGCTCGGCTTCCCCCAACAGACATCGGTGCAATTCGGGTACGACAACTATCATTTCCGAGGAAACTCCTGGGATCTGTATGTACAGGACGAATGGAAAGTACGCGGTAATTTGACGCTGAATCTCGGCGTACGCTACGAGTATGTTTCGCCTTTCACGGAGATTAACAACCGGCTCGCGAATCTCGATCTCTCTCCCGGTGTGTTGAATCCGGCGTTGGGCACGCCTGTGGTTACGCGGATCGTGGCCGGCCAGAGTGGCCCTTACAGTGGTTCCCTGCCCGCCAGCATGCTTCGTCCCGACCGCAACAATTTTGCGCCGCGGCTAGGTTTCGCATGGAAACCGTTTTCCAAGACTGTCGTCCGCGGCGGATACGGGATCAACTACAACACAGGGGCGTATCAGGGGATCGTCCAACAGCTTGCGTTTCAACCGCCGTTCTCAACCACCTCAACGAACATCCAGACTGCGCCGACGGAGCTTACACTGCAAAACGGCTTCCCCGGTGTCGCGCCGACTGGAATCAGCAACAACTTCGCCGTCAATCCGAACTACCGCCTTGGCTATGTGCAGATTCGCAACTTGGATATCCAGCAACAGATCCGCCCAACGTTGTTGCTCAATATCGACTACACGGGAACCAAGGGAACCAATCTCGATATTCTGGAAGCACCCAATCGCACAGCGACGGGAATTCTAATTCCGGATGTTCAGGCCTTCACTTACGAGAATTCTCTCGCGGATTCTGAAGCCAATGCAGGCTCCATCCGTCTGCGAAAACGACTGTCGAACGGCTTCTCGATTGGTGGGATCTACACCTACTCGAAGTCCATCGACAACGCATCGTCGATCGGCGGTGGAGCCTCGACCAGCTCCGTCAGTCGCGGCCTGGGCGCAGGAGGCACCGGTGGTGCAGGCGGAAATGTGACAACGGCAGCCAGCGTCGTGAATGTCGCGCAGAACCCTTTCGACCTCGCCGCCGAGCGAGGCCTTTCGAGCTCTAATCAGACACACCGACTCACAGCTGACTATCTCTACGAGCTTCCTTTCGGACACGAAAAACGCTGGCTCACAGGGAATTCGCCTTGGCGGGCGATCCTCGGCGACTGGCAATGGAGCGGCGATTGGACGATCGCGTCCGGACTGCCCTTTACGCCTCGACTTTTGGGAAGTCCCACGGAAGTCAACCGGGGAACGAACGGTACCTTGCGACCTGACCTGGTTCCCGGACAGCCAATCCAAATCTCCAATCCGTCGATTGGCGCATGGTTCAATACGGCAGCCTTTGCGGCTCCCGCGCCAGGACAATACGGAAGCGCCCGGCGAAACAGCATCATCGGCCCCGGAACCCATGTGTTCGACATGGCGTTCACGAAGGTGTTTCCATTGAAGGAGTCGCGAGTCCTCGAATTTCGAGCGCAGGCCACGAACATCTTCAACACGCCGCAGTACACAACGATCGACACGGTTCTCAATTCGCCGACCTTCGGTCGTGTCACGGGAGTCGGTGGAATGAGACAGTTCACCATGACGGCGCGCTTTCGATTCTGAGATGAGAAGATCATGATTTCGCAATCATTCCCGATACGGCTCTTGGCGCTCATCTTGTCACTTGTGATGCTGTGCCCACCTCTGCCAGCGCAACAAGGCGACTACACGTTTCATGCCGAGTCGGAACTGGTGCTGGTCAACGTGACCGTTCGCGACAAGAGTGGGAACTTCGTCCGCGGACTCAAAGCAGGCGACTTCAGCATCCTCGAGGACAACAAACAGCAAAAAGTTGTTTCCTTCGACATTGAAAACATCGACGCGATTCCGGTGCAGGACGTGGCTCAGGTCAAACCTCTGCCAGCACTCCCGGAGGCATCGAAAGCATCCACCTCGCCTGCTCTTGGGAGTACGGACACAGCATTCAAAGACCACCGTCTGATCGTGCTTTTCTTCGACTTATCGGCCATGGAGCCCGACGAGATCGACCGCTCGGTCACCTCGGCAGTGCAATACGTGGATAAACAAATGGCCCCGGCTGACCTGGTTGCGATCGTCTCTCTCGGCAGCTCTCTGATCGTAAATCAGGACTTCACCGCGGATCGCGATCTCCTGAAGAAAGAGTTGCTAGCCTTCAACACAGGTGCGGGTCAGGGATTCGAAGAAGGCAGCACCGGTTCCACTGAGGGCACACCGGATACCGGACAGTCCTTCACGGTCGACGATACCGAGTTCAATATCTTCAATACCGATCGCCGCCTGGAAGCAATCCGCTCCGTGGCCGATCGACTTTCGCACGTACAGCAGAAGAAGTCCCTCATTTACTTCTCCAGTGGAATGGATCGCACGGGAATTGAGAATCAGTCGGAGCTGCGTGCTGCCACCAACGCAGCGGTTCGGTCGAACCTTGCGATCTACACCATGGACATACGCGGATTGCAGGCAATCGTAGCCGGTGGCGAGGCTCAGAACGCGAGCTTGCGTGGAGTGTCGGCGTACTCGGGCCAGTCCATGATGAATGCCCTGAACTCGAATTTCACCACACAAGAAACGCTTGTCACATTAGCCAGCGACACGGGTGGGCGGGCATTCCTGGACTCCAACGATTTCAGCAAGGTCTTCAAGGGCGTCCAGGACGACACCGCCGCGTACTACTTGCTGGGCTATCACAGCACCAACCCCGCGCGCGATGGCCGCTATCGGCATATCACGGTAAAGATCAACATCCCCAACGTGAAAATCGATTATCGCCGTGGCTACTATGCGCCTGCCGATTTCCAGCATTCGACCAAAGATGACAAGGAACGACAACTTGAGGAAGAACTCGCGTCTGATCTGCCCGCGACCGACATGCCTGTATATCTGGGAGCGGCTTATTTTCGATTGGATGCCAACAAGTTTGCGGTACCGGTTTCTTTGGTCATACCCGGATCGCAGATTCCTTTCGTGCGCAATAGCGATCGGGACAAAGCGACGCTCGACGTGATTGGGGTCGTGACTGATCCGAACCGCCGTCCGGTGACAACAATACGCGACACGGTCAAGCTCGCCGTGGATACGTCTGCCGAAGTACAGAAGAAGAATGTCCAATACAACACTACGCTGACGCTACCAAGTGGACGCTACCACCTGAAGTTCGTCGTTCGCGAGAACCAAACGGGTCGCATGGGTTCGTTCGAGACGGATGTGGAAGTTCCCGACCTAAAGTCGTCGCCGGTAAAGATGAGCTCCGTCGTACTGGCCAGCCAGCTTCAGCCGGCGAAAAAGAGTTCCGGTCCAAACCCTCTCGTTCACGAAGGTTCCGAGATCATTCCGAATATCACTCATGTGTTCTCGGCAGGACAACATTTACTTTTGTATTACGAGATTTACGATCCGGCGCGTGCGAGTACCTCGTCAAATGCTGAAGGTGGGCAGGCAAGAGCCGGGATCCACCTGCTCTCGAATGTTTCCTTTTTCCGCGGCAAATCGAAGGTCTATGAAAGCTCGCTCGTCGAACTGAGCGAACTGAATGCCCGCGATCGTAAGGCGGGCGTCTTTCAGCTCGACCTGCCGCTCAACTCGCTGAAACCAGGCTTCTACACTTGCCAGGTGAACGTCATCGACGATGCCGCCGGGCATTTTGTCTTCCCGAGGCTCGCTCTCCTGATAAGGCCCGAAGCCCAATCCATTCCTCGCTAGTCATCCTTTGAGACCACGCCGATCAGCCTGCCAGGCCGAACGGAGAAGTACGGTATCGGCGAATTTCCGTCTACAGCGTGTGTTCGATTGCGACGCCCCTTCCGGGGCTGTATTCGTTGGTATGGCGCATAAGGCTTTAGAGCAGTCCCCCGATCCCCAAAAGTCCTATGAACGGTCGGTCGGCGCCACTGGTCCAAGTCGATACGCACATCGGAGGCCAATCAGAATATGCGGATACTCGGCAAGCGTTATTCAGCAAAGGAATTGGCCAGACTCGCGATGACGTTTGGTTTACTTGTAACGGACGCGGAAGTCTGGTCAGCAATGGACGAGCAACTACGGCAACGGGCCGATGGCACGGGCGAGCGTATTCGAAGCGAGTTCGCTCCACTGCCCATGCAACGAACGTCTGAGCATGTGCAATTAAGAAAGAATAATGACTGGGTAGCGCGCGTAGCCAGTCTGCTCGCGGGTGTTGGGGTCGGGATCAGCGTAGGTATGTTTCTAGCCCCTACCTCGGGCGACGAAATGCGCGCTGCTCTCCGGAGCCGCGTGAGCGCCGTCAAGACAAATCTAGGCGATATGGCGAATCGTGCGACACGGTTTGGTGACGAGGTTCGTTCCACAGGCACGGCAGGCGATTAGCCGCAAACTCGCTCAATGGGGCCGTGCGATGGCGGCCCCATTTTGCTCCGAATCAGATTCCTTATAGGCCCTGTTCTCTCGTCAGACGGTAGTGGCACGTGAAGCCTTAAAACCGTGTATGAAATTTGCCGTCGACTGAAACTCCTCCGAGCTGATCTCGGGTAACGCTGGCCGACCATCGTTTGTTGATTTGGTATTCCCCCTGCACGATCTCGTTCCCTGGCTGCGATACATCTGTAGAAAACGTGAACAGCAAGTTCTTGGAAACTCTTTGCTGGAGAGCGACCCGCGCGGATGGATTTTGATTGTTGCCTCCCAGTAACGGGTCGATCTGCAGGCTCGAAAGGCCAGCGAGTCTCTGAACGCTGCTGCTCAATTCGCTGGCTGCCCCGGAAGCAATCATCGAATCCGTACTTTGACTGCTAGCACTAGCCTCCTGCGTGGTCTTTCCGCGAGCGATCAAATTAATGATGTCGGCCGTGGCGAGAGGAGGATCGGAGACGTAGGAAGTGGTCAGCTTATCCAAAGGCCCCCGCATCGTCAGGGTCAGGTTGTACTGTTCAACGGTCGTGGTAACGGAGACGTTCATCACAGGTCGCGTCTCATTGGGGTCATCGAACGTAATCACACCGCGCTGCAATGAGTAGCGTACGTTTCGGTAGAACAGTTCGCCCGACGTAAGGTTCGTCCGGCCAGTAATCACAGGATTCGCTGCGGTTCCGACCACTTGAAGGTTTGCCCGACCCGCAATGCTCAACTGAGTGCTCGTGGCGTTGAGATTTTCTTTCGTTTGCAGGTTAATCCCGAGCTTGACGGTGTCGGCAAACCCAGGTGCGGAAGGCACTGTAGCTCCCGTACTGAACTGGTCAGCAAATTTGGAAATATCCAAGTCAGGCGAAAAGTTCAGGCTATCCACCAGCACGCGCCCGTTCAGAACGGACGCCTCGCTCGTGCCGCTAAATGCGAGATTCGTGTCCAGCAGCGATCGAACTCCATCCGGATAACGAAGGCGGACGGATTGTCCCTGCAGCGCAAGATTGAACTGCAAGCTGGGTCGATACGCGACGGAGCCCCCGATCGAAATCTTTCCACCTCCGACTTGTCCGGTCATGCTTGAAATTTGCACTCGATCGGAAGTCAATTCCAGAGTGCCGTCGAGCTTCTCTACACCGACCGGAGCGTCGTTCCTCGTGAGGGCGACGTCCTTCACGTTGATCTGTCCATTGACACTTGGCTTGCTTGCGGTACCTGAAGTCCGGATGTCAATAGCGACCATCCCGGAACTCTGAACATCCGGAGCGACGATGCGCAAGACTCGGGCATCAATCGATCCCTGAGCTGACAGATTCGGGGAAGAATTGCCACTCAATGGCAGAGTTCCCTGCATACGAAGCGAGGTGCCAGTGCCACGCAGTTCCGCAGGTTGGAGCCTGAGTACCGAATGAACGAGATCGGCATGGAGAGCCTTCACGATCCCGATCTGCAGAGATTGATAACTCGCACTCAGAGTCGGCACCGACAAATGCGCCTCGATCTGAGATTTGTCTTTCAACGGGCCTTTCAGCGTTGCATGGAATTCGGCCTCGCCTTGGAATCCTTCGGGTGCGCCGTTCGCGTATGCTGCCATCAGAGGAGCCAGCGAGATTGGACCCGAGTCGATGGCTGCGTCGGTGATGTATGCTCCCGTCAGATCAACTGATCCGTGCGCCGTGATCGGAGCACTGGCTATGTTTGACTGCAGATTGAGGTCGGCGCGATGGCCGGCGACCCGGACATCTGCGTTCAAATTTCCAAGTGACCCCTGTTGCAATGTAAGTTGCGGAGCTTTCACAACCGCGGCCAGTTGGGGGTTGTCCAACGTTCCCTCACCGTTCACTGAAGCCGAAACCGTCCCCGCCAGCGAGACATTCTTTTCTTGCAGAGTCCTGAATTTTTGAAGCACCACGCTCGGAGCGTCCAGGCGCACCCGGTACGCTTTCGTTTTCGGCGTGTACGACAGTTCGGCGTTGACCTCGCCCGGCGCTGCGACCAAATTCAACGTAGAGACGATCGAGCCATTCGCACCCGTGAACTTCATAGCCACGTTCTGCAGGGGCTCGTCGTATGCGCGGGCGCTTGCGATCTGGAGCGACCCAGAGCCTTTCGGATCGAGTTGCGAGCCATCAAACGAGACATTCGAGGTCAACACGCCCGACACTGGAAGGTGCTGACCCGCCAGGGGCTCGAGATCTTCGATTCGAAGTCCTCGGACTGCCAAGCTGGCTTGAATACGATTCGCGGGCTCGTACGCCCAGCCGTGAAGCGACGCTTGTGCTCCAAACGATGCTTGGCCGCCGTGCGCATTCATCAGCGCCCCATTTTGAATGGCCACGTGCCTCGGGTTAGCTTGCACATCCAGATTTGCGGATGACCATTCGCTTCCTTCCACGGCCAGGTTTTGCGCACTGACGTGACCCGAAATTTGCGGTGATTGCATCGATCCGGTCACGATCGCACTCACGGAGGCTGCGCCGGAGATCGCGGGAGGAGCGGCGGTCGCTGCGCCAAAGGAATTGGCGATCGCAACCAACTCATGAAGATCGGCGGTTGCGAGGTGTAGCTGGAGCTTCGAATGGGTGCTGACCTGTCCTTGCGCGTTCAAGGTAGTTGATGGGATCTTGAATTGCGTATCGCTCAAAGCCAACGAATTGTGGCGGCCATCGTACACGGCGTGCACTGCGCCATTGACCGGAACCTGGTGAACTTGCGCATCCGAGGCCAGCTTCGCGCCGCCGCTGACTGTTAAATCCGCTCTTGCCTGAACAGTATTGACGCTTCCCTGCCACGCGGCTTCGACCGTACCGTTCAGCGCACCGGAAATGGCCACGTCTTTGAGAGCACTTTGGTGAGCAGTGACTTGCGCGGCGCGCAACGAAATTCCGCGCAACGTAGTTTGGACTCTCCCGGTTGGAGTTGAATCGAGGTGCTGTAGCAGCGCGTCGGCCGCAATTTCTCCACCTAAGGTCTCCAGCTTCATGGAAGAAACCCGAAGGGTGCCACCCGCCAGTTGATATTGGCCTCGCAGGCTTCGGGCTTGCAGAGTCCTGCCGGAGGCCGTCGCACTGAGGCCTTCGCTAGCCATTGCTCCTTCGGTAGACACAACTTGCAAGAAGGGAACGTTGGGTGAGTTTTGGTAGTGCACCTTTCCCTTGAGGGTTACATCTCCTGCGGGCTTCGCTGAAGGGGACAGTCCTGCGAGGTCCTGAGAATGAATATGAATCTCGTATTCGCCGTCGGCAATGGGACTCGAGTAGTTCGAGAGCCCCGCATGGAGCACCAGGTCTGACGCTCCGATCTTGAGGATTGCGGGATCAAGAGTGAAGCGATCAGGGCTAGCAGCGAATGTTGCATGGAGATCGTGGGGGAGTGGCGTGTAATTCGCATATCGCAAGCGGCCAACTGAGTAGGAGAGGTTTCCACGGTAGCTCTTCTGCCCGGCATCAAAATGCACGTCGGTCGCAAGATTGTATAAATCTCCATCCAGTGGAGTTTTTTGGTCGTTATAGTCAACCTCTCCGTTTCTCACCTGTAAGTGGCCGATCGCCAGATCAAAAATGCTTGTATGGCTTGTGCTCTGGTTTGGGGGCGACGCCGGCAGGTTCGTGCTTCCGTTCTTTTCGCTCCTGATGCGGACCACAGGATGTTCGATCAGAAGCTCTCTTAACGTGACCTGAGGATGAAGAAAGGATTGAATCTTAATCGCCACCGTTAAGTCGTCGATCTTGACCAGCGGCGCCTGATCGGCCTGCTCCGTGCCGTGCACAGTAATGTTGTGAAGGCGCGCGGTCAGTGTAGAGAGGCTCAATTCAAGATTGCCGATTTCCGCCTTAGCGCCTGTGGAAGCATATGTGGCGCTCGCGATTTTTTGTAACGCATAATGTTTGAAGATGTTGGTATGCAAAAACAACAATCCGCCGACAACAATGACGAAGAGCGACGCTGCAATGCCTGGTGCGACCCGCCCGATGATTTGCTTCCTTTTCATAACGTCTCCTAGAACGCCTGGCCTACGGTAATGTAGTACTGGGTCGCATTGATGCCCGGAACCGGATTGAGATTATGTCCAAGGTCGATTCTGATCGGGCCAATCGGGGTCGCGTACCGCAGTCCGATACCAATCGTGTTCGTGTAGTTGTTCACGAAGTTGTTGAAATTGATTGCGCTGTAGACGTTGCCGCCGTCGTAGAACACAACGCCTCCCAGCGCCTTCATAATTCGGAGGGGGAAACGCAGTTCGGAATTGAAAATGAACAGTTGCCTTCCTCCCACAGGCACAGTCACATTTACGCAGCCGGATTGTCCTTGGAGCACATTACAAAACGGCACGAGGCGCTGCGGGCCAGCTTCGTTAATCGGAAAGCTGCGCAACGAAGTACCGCCGCCCGAGAAGTACAGCTGACTTGTGGGCACAAAGCTTTGGGCGAATGCTTTCGCCAATCCCAGGCGGATGCTATTGGCAAATACCAGCGAATGAATTGGCTTGTAATAGGCATATTGCCCAAACAGCTTTGCGAAATTCGCGCTCGAGCCTAATGCCGTAGGGGTAATTGCAAGATCGAGCGTCGAAAACACACCCCGATGCGCATCGAGTGGTTTGTCCCGTGTGTCTCGAATAAGCGTCCCCGAGAAGGTGGAGAGGTGGACATTGCGGTCCTGATCCAAAACGAGTTGCGGTACCAGAAGGTGCGATAGAGTTGTGCGATTGAAGTCGTACCGGATCTGCAATCGCGTGTTTTGCTTGCGGCTGATCAGCCGCTCGACCTGGAAGGACAGATCGCCCAGACCGGCGGTAAACAGGGGGTTTTCACTGGTGCGCTCGATGGAGAAACTAGTGAGCGAACTCCACTGCGAGCCCACAAAATGGGGCTGCGAGTACGACGCCAGAAGCCTCTGGTCAAGCCTTGACAACAGCAGCGACGAACTTGCCGTCTCGCCGAGCCCTCTCATGTTTCGACGGCTAAATTCCAACAGGCCGCGCGGACTCGCGTACGTTGACTGACTGGGAGCAATTTGATTTGACCCTAGGCCGATCGTCGGACCTCCGCCTGGAAGTGCAACCGTTCCACCGGGCGTGCTCCCTCCGCGATGAGACACTTCGAATCCGATCCCATATGTCAGTTCGTTCCGTTTAGCCTCATGCACTTTTACTAGCGCCTCTTCATCCGTCTGATCCACAATCGGTTTACGTGGACCGACGCTTGCCCAGTCAAAGATGTTCAGATCGTACAGTCGGCTCTCCGCCTCCAGCATCTGCCCTCGCTTCATTGGCGCTTCTTCAGGAAGCTGGGCCGTTTTTGCAAGCAATGAGTTGCGAGTTCGTTTCTGGCCGAGGTACACGACCTCGCTAATACGAACAACCTGGTGCTCGGTGATGGCGTAGGCAATGTTCACGCGATGCGAATCGTTTCCGCTGCGATTTACCGATACCTTGACTTCGGCGTTGAGGTATCCACGATTCAGATATGTTGCCGAGATGCGGTTTCGATCGTCGGCCATTTTTCGCGGGGAGAACGGCACTCCGGGCCGAAGCTGGAAGCCGACGGGAGCCGTCAGTTGCTCGTAAGGAACGCTGCTGTTCCCCTCAACGCTGATGTCGTCCACCAGGGTTTGGGGGCCTTCCTGAAATTCGAAGGACACGTCAATCTTGGGATCGTGATCAGCTATATGCGACGTGACCTTGACGTCCTCGTAACCGCGATCTCGATAAAGAGCTTCGATGTTGTCCGTACTCTGCTTCAGCAACTTCTGGCTGATGCTGCCATGCGTCCAGATATGAGCTTTCTTTACCATGACCTGATCGAGAAGCTCTTTGTCAGAGATTTCGTGATTTCCGCGGAATGCAATGCTGTTGACTTTGTGTTTCTTCCCTCGGTCAATCGCGTACACCACGAGAATCTCATCGGGCTTACGCTGGAAGGTTGTATTGACCTTCGCGTCGTAGAACCCTTTCTGTTGGAAGTACTCCACGAGGTTCCGCTGCCCCTCGTCGATCAAATCCCGATCGACGGTCCCCTCCGAGTAGATGGGAATCCGCTTCTTCATTTCACGCCCAGCCAGAAAAGGAATCACAGAGAGGCGAGCGCCTGTTGCGCGCACCGTGACCAGCGGTCCGACGTCTACATTGAACGAAACGTCTACCCGGTTGGTGTCGGCGTGATATTCAGGAGCGTTTTCCTCGATCCGACTCGCCAGGCGCCGCTGCTTGACGAGAGTCTTTTTCATCAGCGTGGTAGCCGACGCGATTCGCTCCGGAGAATATGGTTTTCCGCGCTTTAGCAGCCCTCCGGAAAGCCGTGCTCGCAGCGAGCGGACCGAACGCATTAAGCGAGTGTCGTCCGCCTTCGTCGTGCCCTCGACCCTCACGGATCCAATGCGTGCCTGCTTTCCGGGACGGACCACAAAGCTGACACTCACCAATTGATTTTCGTCATTAATGTGCGGCTCACCGTGAACGTCTGCCGTGAAGAATCCGTTATGGTGCAGAAAGTCTAGAAGGGCCTTCTCTGCGACTGGAATACGGGCAGGATCGTACGGATCCTCGTCCTGGAGATTCACCACTTGCAGCAGTCGGGTGTATGAAAATCGCTCCGCACCCGGAAACTCCACGACCCCCAGGTACCACGCCGGTTCCAACAAAAAGCTAATCCGAAGGCCTTGGATCTCAGGTGTAACCTCTACTCGAACTTCTCCAAAGCCTCCCTTCTGTTGGAGCGCAGCAGCACTCTCCTGCACTTTTCTTCCAGAGTAGGGTTCTCCGGCTTTCTGGGTCACAACTGGGCGAAAGGGCTCCAGGTCACGATGTGGATTTGCGATGAGTGAGACGGCGCTGACGTTTTGCCCTTCATAGGCCGCCTGCGGTCCGGCGGGCGCTTTTTGTGCACCCGCAACGCAAAAGGAAGCGGTAATGGTCGCAATGATAATAAAAATCCGCATCGGCGTGATGCCCGGAGCCATTGACGCGCCATGCGGCACTGATGCCCACAAAGAATGGCGCTGGAACCCTTTCGACGAATGTCTCGCGATGTCGCGGACCTGTGATGCTGAAGCGCAGAGCGAAGGTTGGCGCTCGCAACCCTCAAGGAATCTCTGTATCCATTGCGAGCCAAGTTGAGGAGGGGTCGGGCTCTCGAAGAGCAATGTGAGGTGATTGATTCGCACGAGCTGTGATTCTCGAAAGTCGATGGCAACCTGTTTATCGCGGGCACACATCGCAGGACACAACTTTCTTGAGGTGCAGCAACCGAGACCCCACCGCTGTTCTGCCCTATGTCGCGTTCCATACTCAGTGCCGATAAGCAACTCGAGTCGATCTGGAGCTTGGGCGGACTAACGTTTCGCGAGTTCGCCTATCGCGTCTGGGGCGGCATCAATCAAACCGACCTGATTAACCGGGCCTATGAACTTGCGTACAATTTCCTGCTTGCCGTCTTCCCAATGCTCTTCTTATTCGTCGCCTTGTTCGGCGCTCTCGCATCAGAGAGTAGCCCCTTGCGCAACACGCTTTTAACCTACATCCAACCTGCTTTGCCTCCTGCTGCGTACCATGTGCTGTCGAGTACGTTTCAGGAGGTTACTCACAATGCCGTTGGCGGGAAGATCACGCTCGGCCTTCTTTTCTTGCTGTTTGCGGGATCGGGCGGAATGACACAGCTGATCGCCACCCTCAATGCGGCCTACGAAGTCCACGAGGGGCGATCGTGGGTCAAAGTGCACCTGCTTTCGCTCGGATTGACGCTGGCGCTATCACTACTGATTGTCTTGGCCGTCTCTCTGGCATTCGCGAGCGGGCATTTCTTGCGAACTGTCGGAGAATCGGTGGGGCTCGGTGAATCTGTCATTGTTGCGATCAGGGTGTTGCACTGGACGATCGCCCTTAGCACTGTGATCCTTGCGTTCGCAACACTTTATTACTTTGCGCCTGACGTTGACCAGCAGCACTGGTACTGGATCACGCCCGGCTCTGTCGCTGGTGTCGCCCTTTGGGCCATCGCGTCTGCCGGATTGCGCGCCTATTTGCACTTCTTTAACTCATACACCCGGATCTACGGTTCTTTAGGAGCCGTCATCATCCTGTTGCTGTGGTTCTATGTCACAGGACTTGCGATTCTGATTGGCGGAGAAATAAATGCAACTATCGAGCACGCGGCCGCAGAACGAGGACATCCTGAGGCGAAACCTGTAGGGAGAAAGGCGGCATAAGAGAAGCCCCTACCTTATACGTGCGACGGATCCTCGATTTCCGAGAAAACTTGCCCTCCTCAACGAGACCAAGTCCACCTGTCGCCGGGGGCGGCGCCTCCACATTTCAGATAAAACAGCGAGCGAGTCCCCTGGCATCGAACTGCCGGGTACATAAAATTACGAGTACAACGGAGGATGCATGTCGCATTACGGAGTGCTAGGTAACTACCGTTTTCAAGAAGCTGCAGACGACATTCGCGGGACGCACTTATATGGGCTCCAGGATCAAAAGCTGGGCAAGATCGAGGACGTGATCTTCGATCACACCACCGGCAACGTCCGGTACGTGGTGGTCGACACGGGTGGCTGGCTCTCGACGAAGGAGTTCATTGTTCCGGCTGACCGGTTGCAGGCCTCTATTGAACACAAAGGCGATTTTTCTTCCGACTTAACGAAGAAACAAGTCGAGACCTTCCCACCCTACAACAAGAGCGATTTGCAATCCGATGAAAAGTGGGCGGACTACGAAGGTCGCTATCGATCGAAATGGGAGACTGGTCCTGTCATGCATCGCGCCGAATCGGACCGCAACGTTACGCCGACCACGCAGCAGTTGCAGGGAAATCCCGTGTCGTCCGGTACACCAGCAGGCGCTCCGAGCGCGACCTATCGTCAAGACGCGGCGCGCGCGGCAAGTACCTCAACGGAACGGGTAGTGCCAGCAGGCACGGACTCGGTCACGATCGCAAACAGCGCCGTAGGAATTGGTGGCCGCTGGGACACGTTTCAAGCGCGCCTACGCGAACGTCGCAAGGAAGCAGTGGCCGCCTGCCCGACTTGCTCAGTCGGGCCTGCCGGAGTGAAGGGCTCGGAGAGCGCCGACACCTTGAAGAAGGCGGTTTAGGTTTTACGCGTTTTCGAGGTCGGCCGTTTGAACTGCCGGAATCTCCGGGAGCGACTCTCGACTCCCGGAGCACTTCCGCAGCACCGCGCCGCCCATTCTGATTTTCGTCACCCCATAACTTAGTTGACGACCGCAGCGTGGATCGTGTTTGCCGAGAGCAGCAATTTGTTCTGGCTATTGGCATCCAGGCGTTCCGCCACTTGTGAAAAGCCTTCTTTGGGCCCAGCCCAGCGCAATTCATCTATCGACTCAAAGACGGGAACATCGACCCGAAGCGTGGCTAGAGTTCGAAAAAGAACCGCCGCCGTTCGATCCCGCATAAGCGTACTGGCAAGTCTTGCGGCACCGGTGATCTTAAGTTCCCATCGTCGCCAATCATCCGGGATTGACTCCAAATGACGATAGTGCGCCAGGATGGCCGCTGCCGACTTCGCCCCCCAACCGGCCAGTCCCGGATAGCCATCCGCGTTGTCCCCAACGAGAGCTAGGTAATCCGGGATGGACTCTGGCCGAACGCCGAACTTTCCGACTATACCGGCTTCATCTCGAATTGCGCCGGCGCGCCGATCCATCTGCACGATTCGATTGCCGCTGACGCACTGCGCCAGGTCTTTGTCTGGCGAACAGATCAGAACCTGCTCGACTCGAGGATCCTGAGCGGCGCCAGCCGCTGCCGATGCGAGCGCATCATCAGCTTCGAACTCCACCATGGGCCATGTGCGAATCCCCATGGCGAGGAGCGCTTCCTCCAATACCGGAAACTGCTCCCAGAGTTCGGGGTCGATACCCTCGCTTGTTTTGTAACCGGGCCAAAGATCGTTTCGAAAAGACTCGATGACATGGTCCGTTGCCACACCGATGTGGGTCGCCCCCTCTTTGAGCATCCGCAGGACCGAGCCCAGAACTCCGCGAACGGCCGCTACCTCTCGACCGTTGGCGTCACGAATCGATGGAAGCGCGTAAAAGTGTCTGAACAGTTCGTAGGTGCCGTCGATGAGGTAGATTTTCAGGTCAGCCTCCTGGGGCAGAAACCATATAAGGTGAATGCGCCTCACGCAAAAAAGGCGAGTTCCCTCGTCATGTTCAGCCGCGGACCGCCAGGGCACCACGCGCCGGAGTCATAAAGAATCGAGATAAGTAATTTCGCCCGAAACGTTTATAATCGCTGTCCATTCAAGCTCAATCTGCGATGAGAGCCTCTATAGGCACTAAACAGACGCTAAAAAAGTATTTCGCCAGACCGGATTTCTTACGCACTTCGCTTACAGCCCACACGACGCAGTTCGGCCTGAAACGGTTGTTCTGAGATTCCAACGTCGTGATTCTTAAACCAACCTTTCTGACTTCTTACGGGTGACCAATGGGATTGCGCCAATTTTTTGGTTTGCTTGCAATACTAGCAACTCTCCCCCTCGCTGCACAAAACCTCGAAGGCAATTGGCAAACCTCAGTACAGGAACGCGGCAGACCCGAGCGCTATGTTCTGCATATTGCAACCACTGCAGGCTCCCCGAGCGCGACGCTGGACGTACCAGCTCGGTTCCAGTTCGGCAGTCGGGCAGAATCGTTCAGCTTCGCGAAAAACACACTTAGGTTTCGCACTGGTTTGGCCGAGTATGAAGGCCAACTCTCAACCGACTCTCAATCGATCCAAGGCACATGGTCCGTAGGCCTGGAGAAGCAGAAAGTCGTCTGGCAGCGCGCAACATCCAACGCCCCCGACCGCATTGAGACGGTCGCCACCAGACTGAAATCTCTCATGCGCCTTCCGGCCGACGAGTGGAAGTTTCATCTGGCGGACATTGATCACGGCGAAGCCATCGACTTGGACGACAGTTCGTGGAGTACCATACGCCCCAACGGCACAAGCCCGTATGAGGCACTCTGGTATCGCCGCTGGATCGAGGTCCCTAAGAATCTGAACGGCTACGATCTCACCGGAGCGCGCATCTGGTTCTCCTTTCAGATCGACGCGAACGGCCCGGTCGTCCAGATCATTTATTTCAACGGCCGCCGGGTCGCGATGGGTGACGACCTCGAGCCGATCGTGCTCTTCGACAACGCGAAACCTGGCGACAAGGTTCTGGTCGCCGTTAAACTTTTGCACACTGTCGATCAAAAGCATTTTTCGAGCGCCGACCTCCGAATCGATATACCCAATGCTCGCCCGAACCCGGAGTACCTCCTGCAAGAAATGGGAACGGTTTCCATTCTCGCCCCATACGCGGGATCACCGTCCGAGCGAATGCAGAAGGCGGTTGCGGGCGCCGCTGACGCAGTCGATTTGAACGCTCTTGCGAATGCAGACCAGAGCGCATTCGATACGTCGCTCACCAAGGCTCGCGCACTTCTCGAACCCGTAAAGCCCGATTTGCAGCAGACGTCTGTTCGTCTTACCGGTAACGCCCACATTGATGCCGCGTGGCTGTGGCCCTGGACGGAAACAGTGGATGTGGTACGCCGAACATTTGGGACGGCCATCCAACTGATGGACGAATACCCGCAATACACCTATACGCAATCTGCAGCTGCGTACAGTGAATGGGTATTCGAAAAGTATCCGTCGCTCTACAAGCAGATCCTCGATCGCGTCAAGCAAGGACGTTGGGAGCTGGTAGGAGGCATGTGGGTTGAGCCCGATCTCAACATGCCCGACGGCGAGTCGCTCGTAAGGCAGATTCTCGTCGGAAAGCGGTACTTCAAGGAAAAGTTTGGCACTGACGTTCGCATCGGCTGGAATCCCGACTCGTTCGGATATAACTGGCAACTGCCGCAAATCTACAAGAAGTCGGGCATCGATTACTTCGTCACGCAAAAGATGGCGTGGAATGATAGCAATCAACTTCCGGTGAAGATTTTCTGGTGGCAGTCACCCGATGGTAGTCGTGTCCTGACCTACTTCCCGCACGATTACGTCAACGAAATCGAGCCACTGCGAATCGCGAATGACGTTGCCACCAGCCAGGCCCTCAATCCCGGCGTGCCGGAGATGATGCACCTGTTCGGAATTGGTGACCATGGAGGTGGTCCAACTCGTGCCATGCTCGACAGCGGAATGCACTGGTCGAAACCAGACGTGATCTTCCCGAAAACTACTTTCGGGATCGCACAAGGATTTTTCTCCGATATCGAAAGCAGAGCCGACACTGCGCATTCACCAATCTGGAACTATAAGGTCCTTGCCTCCGGCAATCAGAAGCTGCCGGCTCCAACCGACGGCAAGTTCAGTCTTCCGGTTTGGAACGACGAGTTGTATTTCGAGTATCACCGTGGGGTGTTCACGACCCAGGCAAACCACAAGCGCAATATGCGCGAAAGCGAAGAGGAACTGCTGAACGCGGAAAAATTCTCATCGCTCGCCTGGCTTGATGGCCTTCCCTACCCCGGCATGGAACTGACCGAAGCATGGAAGAAAGTGCTCTTCAACCAATTCCACGACCTCGCTGCGGGTTCCGGGATCGCGGATATCTATCATGACGCCCAGCGCGATTATGATTTCGTCCGCCTCCAGACTCAGCATTTGAGCTCGGACGCTCTCAACAAGCTCGCCAGCCGGGTGAACACGTCGGGAGCGAATGGCGTTCCGATTCTGGTGATCAATCCACTCGCCTGGGAGCGAACTGATCTGGTCACACTAAATGTCCAACTGCCGCAATCCTCAAAGAATGGCTTCAGCGTTCTCAATTCTCACGGCGGGCCCGAACTTTTTCAGGTGCTCTCGACCGACTCACGGTCAAACTCTTATCAACTGTTGGTCAAAGCAGAAAAACTGCCATCGATGGGATACGAGGTGTTCCATGTCGTCAGCAGTGCGAACCCGGTGCAGTCAGATCTTGAGGTGCACGGACTGACGCTTGAAAATTCGTTGCTTCGGGTGACCGTCGACCAGAAGACTGGCTGCATTTCGAGTCTTTACGACAAGAATGCGAAGTTCGAAGAGATCGCGCCGAATGGTTGTGGGAACGAACTCATCGGCTTCAAAGACACCCCCAAGGACTATGATGCCTGGAATATCGACGCGAATTTCGAAGAGCATTTCACAAAGCTCGACCAGGCGGACTCTGTAGAAATCGTTGAGCGAGGCCCGGTTCGCGCGACCATCCGGGTCACCCGCCATTGGCAACAGTCGAAGTTTGTGCAGGACATCTCCTTATATGCCGGGCTGAATCGCGTTGACATCGGAAATGAAATCGACTGGCATGAAACTCACGTTTTGCTAAAAGCCGCATTTCCGCTGGCGGCCTCGAGTAGCGAGGCGACCTACGAAATTCCCTACGGCACCATTGAACGCCCAACCACTCGCAACAATCGCTTTGAAATGGCTAAGTTTGAAGTTCCGGCATTGCGATGGGCCGATCTGGGGGACGGCCAGCACGGTCTGAGCCTCATCAACGAATCGAAGTACGGGTATGACGGAAAAGGGAATGTTCTGCGGATCTCCTTACTGCGGTCTCCCACCTGGCCTGATCCTGAGGCTGATCGCGGCCATCATAGTTTTCATTATTCCCTCTACCCTCACAGCGGAGACTGGAAACAGGCGCTGACGGTGCGCCACGGCTACGAGTTCAATTACAAACTGCTCGCCATACAGGTGGAACCACATGAGGGGGATCTCCCTCCAGCACACTCCTTCGTCGAAATCGGTCAACAGAACGTTGTGTTGACGGCGATGAAGAAATCCGAGGACAGACCCCAACTCCTTTTCCGTTTTTACGAGTGGGCAGGCAAGGAAGGAGAGGTAGAGCTGACGGTTCCACCAGGTGCCAAAAGTGCAACGATGACAAACTTGATGGAGCAAGCGGAGGACTCTCCGCTCCCGGTCGAGAGAAATCGTCTCCGGGTTCCCGTCCACCCGTTCGAAATTGTCTCTGTCGCTGTGGACTATCCCGCGGGCGGGACACGGGCGGCCGCCCCGTGAGCGCCGGCACCTTACAACTCGCCCTGCCTGAGAACGTAAAATCGGCCGACTGAAGCGCACTTACCGATGCGTCAGGAAGAAGTACAGTAGTCCTGCAATCGCGAGCGCCGCGAGCAGAAAGCGCAGCATAGCCCAGTTGCTGCTGGATTGTGGCGTGATGGGAGTATTGGTGATCGCACCGCCAAGACTGTCGGACGTGGTGTCTGCCGCCCCGCCCGTCCACTTCACAACTCCGGCGACGCTCGATTCCGACTTCGCAAGCGGCGTCGGCAGAAGGTCGCGCGCACTGGTCGGGAATCCGCTCCACTTCTCGGTTTTCTGCTCAGTAATGATCTGAACTTCCTCCGAGGCCGCCTGCTCAGCCAGCGCCCGCGAGAACTCGGGAAAGTGTTTGTCGACCAGGCCAAGCAGCTTCTCGGCCATATGATCAACTTTCTCGTGAGTCGCCGGCGCCATGGTTGGCGTACCAAGTTCTGTGGAATGCACAGAGAACCCGCCTTCGGGTTTGCGCTCGACACGGAACTCGAGCTTTGCATTCTTGGTTTCGAGTGGAATCTTCAGGCCGGGAAATGCCTGTGCCAAACCAGCCGCCACGATCTCGCGAATCTTGCGTTGGACCTCCTCCCGCGTCGCACCCTCGATAGGCGGGACGGTCGGATCGGTGGCCCGTGCAATGAATCCGCCTTCCGGCTTCGCCTCGATCTTGTAGGCGTACTTTCTGGTAATCGTCTGGATGTCCATTGGGCGCGATTGTATCTCGCTTCGAAGAACGAATCCTGATTACCTCGGTGCTGTCGCAGGACGAGCCCAAAGGGTGGCGCATACGCTGTCTGCCCGGGTCAGCCGGGACTGATCGCCCCAATCAACCAGCGCCTCGGCGCAGAACCCTGATATGCACCTCTAGGTAGCAAAGCCCTTCACGAACTCCACCAAACTGCGGACCGCGATCCCCGAAGGCCCTTTCGCAATCCAGGGCTTGGCGTCTTCGGTCCAGGCTGTTCCTGCGATATCCAGATGCAGCCACGGCGTGTCTTCTGCGAATTCCTTGAGGAACATTGCGGCTGTGACCGCCCCACCCCAACGTCCCCCTGAATTCACGATGTCTGCAATACTCGACTTGATCACGTCCTTGTACTCCTCGTCGAGCGGCATACGCCAGAATTTCTCTCCGGCCTTGTCTTCGGCCTTTTGGAAGCGGTCGTAAAGGCGATCATCATTGGCGAAGATACCAGCATTCACATAGCCCAAGGCCACCACCACAGCGCCGGTCAAAGTTGCCGCGTCGACAAGGTGAGTGCAACCGAGTTGGCGCGCATAGTAAAGACCATCAGCAAGTACGAGACGGCCTTCCGCATCGGTGTTGATGATCTCAATCGATTTGCCCGACATGGCAATCTGCACATCGCCCGGCTTCTGTGCTTTGCCCGAGGGCATATTCTCGCTGGCGCATACGATGGCGATCACTTTCACCTTGGGCTTAAGCAGCGCGATCGCGCGCATGGCCCCAAGCATGGCGGCTCCGCCCGCCATGTCGTACTTCATCTTCTCCATGCCATCGGCAGGTTTGATCGAGATGCCGCCGGTGTCGAACGTAATGCCCTTCCCTACCAGGCCAAGCACCGGCTCTTCGGGAGCACCCGCGGGTTCGTATTTGAGAATGATAAGCGCGGGCGGCTCGTCCGACCCTTGCGCCACGCTCCAGAACGCGCCCATCTTCAATTCTTTGATTTTGTCTGCACCATACACCTCGCACTTCAAGCCGACTTCCTGCGCCATCTTCTTGGCGCGCTCGGCGAGGATGGTCGGTGTCATACGGTTCGAGGGCTCATTCACCAATTCGCGCGTAAAGTTCTGTGATTCGCCGATGATGGCCGCTTCCTGCACCACAGCCTGCAGCTTCGCCTCGTCTCCCCTCCCAACCACCGTCAGCTGATCGACTAGTTGATCCTTGCGATCGCTCTTGTACGTGTCGGGATCGAAGTTGCCGACAAACGCCCCTTCCACGATCGCCTTCGCAGCGACTTCGGCATTCAGGCCGGCCTGCGGCGTGACGAACGCGAAGCTACGCAGCCCGCGCGATTTTAGTGTCCGTACGGCCGCCCCTGCCAGCCGCCGCAAATCGAACTGCGTGAACTTACTCGACTTTCCGCCGCCCAAAACCAGTAGGCGCTTGGCCTTGAGCCCCGACGGGTGGTGCAGCAGCGTGGTCTCAAAGTTTTTCCCGGTCAACTCGCCGCTGGCGATGACCTCCGCGGCCGCTTTCGTCACGGAGTCGTCCGCTTCCAGAGCCACCTCGGGTTTGTCCTTGGATCCGCGGTCCAGCGCAACCGCGACCAGGCATTCGGTTTCCACTTGAGCAGGATTGGCAAGAAGAAGGTTAGCTTTCATCGCTCACCAGTATCGTCGGCAGTGCCTTCCTCGTGCAAGGCGCCACGTTAATCAAGATGGTTGCCTTTGCGCCGCCTGAAATCCGTGGTCGGCGCCGGAACTGATCACGACCAGTGCAATTTCCAATTTCCCATCTGGATATTTGGGCTGACGGCCGACGATTAGCGACTGAATTTATGTCTCCTCGTTGTCACCGATGCGTCGCAAAACGATGATTTCAACCTCGCAAACGTTTTACCCGCTGCTGACATGGCGGTGACAACCACTTTCTTCGTCGTCGCTAATCTCGGTTCAACCATTGAACATACCCGTTGCCCCGGGGCTTCGAGAATTGGCGGAGGAAAAGCAGCGGTGACAAATTTCAAGACACTTCTGATTCTTGGGACGGCGTTGGCCCTCGGAATTGCTCCGGGGTTGCGCGCCCAACAAACAAGCTACAAGCAGACGAACCTGACCGCGAACGTGTCGGGCGTAGCCAATCACACAGACTCCCAGCTGTCGAACCCTTGGGGAATTTCGTTTGTACCCGGCGACGTGTTCTGGATCGCCAACAACAACGGCGGCACGTCTACCACCTACGACGCGCAAGGGAACAAGCAGACACTTACAGTGGGCATCCCAGTTGCCGGAACCAATCCTTGCAATCCCGGCTGCCCCACTGGAACAGTCGCCAACACCACAACCGACTTCGGTGGCGCGCTGTTTCTATTCGACACAGAGGACGGAATCATCGCCAGTTGGAATGGAACCGCGAACGCCGTCACGAAAGTAGACAACTCGGCTTCTGGCGCAGTTTATAAGGGTCTCGCGTTCGTGAACAACACACAGGGGAATTTTCTGCTGGCGGCCAACTTTCACAGCGGCGCGATCGACGTTTTCGACCGGAACTTCCAACCGGCAACGCTGAGCGGCGGAACTTTTACCGATCCGAACCTGCCCGCAGGCTACGCACCCCACGGCGTCCACGTCATCAATAACGTCGTGTTTGTCGCGTATGCGGTGCAGGACGGGGCGAAGCACGATCCAACGACCGGGGCAGGCATGGGACTCGTCGATCTTTTCCAGACCGATGGCAAGTTCATGAAACGCGGGATGACCGGGGGAACGCTGAATGCTCCGTGGGGTGTTGTCCAGGCTTCGGCGAACTTCGGACAATTCTCCAATGACGTTCTGGTTGGAAACTTCGGCGACGGCACCATCAATGCTTTTGACACGAACGGAAACTCTCTCGGACAGGTGAAAGACAGCAATGGTGCGGTCATTACCAACGCGGGTTTGTGGGACCTGGTGTTCGGCGCAGGCGGCACCGGCGATCCAAACACACTCTACTTTACGGCCGGCGGACCTTCGCAAACTAGCGGACTGTTCGCCAGCCTGGTTCCGGCGGCGGCCGCCGGAACCGACTTCTCTCTGACGCTCTCGGCCCCATCCGCGACGGTGACCCGCGGAGCGTCGACTGCGGTGACGATCAATGCCAGCGCCTCGGGCGGCTTCAACAGCCCGATCAGCCTGTCATGCACGGGGCTTCCGACGGGTGTGACGTGTGCATTTGCACCGAACTCGATCACGCCGGGCGGAACGGCGGCAAGTTCGAACCTGACGATTGCCGTCGGCTCTACGTATGTACCTCCATCTGGGTACATGATGCTGGGATCGTTCACAGGAATGGGATTGCTCGGTCTGGTCTATGGGGCGCGAAAGCGGGGCCAGCGGGGCATGGAACGGCGGACTGGGATATGGGCACTGGGTTCCGCCGTCCTGGTGCTCGGGCTGCTGCTTGCCGCAGTCGGGTGTGGCAGCAGTTCGAGCAACCATAATGGCACGCCGGGCGCACAGACCGTGATGGTGGTAGGCACTTCAGGCTCGATCTCGCACTCGACGCCTCTCAGCCTCACCATTCAATAAGGTATTGTTCGTTGGGTCGTTCACTCTCTCCATGGGTTCGGGACTGGTTCCCGGGCCCAATTTTTGTCTGCGGACCTCGCCGAGAGTCACTCTGACTGCTGCCGAGTTTTGCGGGAGCGGCAACGACGACTGGCCGAATACGTACCGCCATCCACGCGGTGTTCGAATGTACACATCACTGAACCACACGGTGTGATCAAATGCACGGCCGTTATCCATTCCCTTCGCCCACAACTTCGCAGTTACAACCGCAGTATCACCCCAGATGCGAACGTTCCTCTCCGTGTCTTCCTGGTGTTCATAGACGTACTCGCCACTGCCCGATTCCTTGAGCAGATCTGCCTTTGAATAGCTCTTGCCGGAGCCGGTCACGAGAACAAAGTCGTCGGCAAGGATGCGATCCATGGTTGCGACATCGTTGCCCTTCACCGCCGATTGATATCGCTCGTCAAGCGCTGCGACAGTGGACCTATCGTCCGGCGATGAATTCAAGGGATCCGCAGAATTTGGCTTCACGCGGAATGCCCCATGCAACCACGAGCCTGATACCACTGCTGTAAGCACGCACACCGCGCACACGCCACGAGTTAACCAGATCATCGAAAAAAATCTCCGTGTCGTTTATCACAGTTAGAGTTGAACCTCGCTCCAAAGCGAACGATCTCGTCGGGTGAACCGAACCCTCGTTCGTGGGCCTCCTCAGAGACGTCGTAAGTCTTCATGTCGCTCCACAGCCATTGGCTGCACACTGGCGGCGTGGCACAGCGGCAATACAACGTCCATTCGTCCGGCAGACCGTCATCGCGCCCCAAAAGCCAGGAGCCATTCGAATAGGGACTGAATCCCACCAGGTAGCGTGTCCCGCAGCCCGGACATTCGGCGCAATGTCGTAGACGATAGGTCATGGAATCTATCCAGTCCCTTTACTGCTGGAGGAGCGAGCCGCGCTGCCCCCTTCATGCGATTCCGGCATCGGGTGGAGTCGCAAAATTTCCGTAGGCCAACTGGAAACTATTTGCCAAACGTTTCGATCATCGTTCGGCTGAAATAAGGAAGCTGTTTGCGAATGCGGTCATTGACGACAACCTCGCGCGAGACGCTCATGCGAGTGCTTGCGCTAAGGCTGGCATCGTCATTCGACAGAAACGCCGGCACCGCCAGGAATCCGACAACTTCGCCGGTAGCGGTGTCGACAGCAGTTCCGGTGATCTCGCCAGCGTCGTTGATGCCCTGTGCCAGCACCATGTTCAGCGTCGTAGGACCGACGACAAGCGTGTTTAGGTCGCTCGATACGCCACTCTGCCAGAGAAATGCTCGCGCCGCACCGGTGCTCGAGTTCGCCGACTGCCCCACCACCTGATTGCTTTCATTCAAGTCGAAGGCGATGTTGTTGGTATCCGTGCCATACGGAGCGATCGGCTGCATCCCGTTGGCTCGTGTCCAAATGAAGGCCGTGGGCGCAAGAGCGGCGTGCTCATCGCCGCTGGTGTTGGCGAACCCGACGATGACACCGCGGTTGTTGATCGCGACCGGGGTGTTCCAGGCTTTGCCGCCAATGTTGCCCAGGTCGTGGGGCACGCCGCCCTCCCACAGCAACGCGTGCTCGGCGCTGGCGCCTCCCACTGCGACCGAGCATAAGCCGGAGATGCCAACCACTTGCCCACGATCATTGATGGCGGTGGCAGCCGAATCAGGATCGGGCGAGAGCGGGGACAGCGCCGTCGGCTGGTTGGTTCCAGGTGCCCAAAGCGTAGCCAGAAATTGCAGGACCTCGGTCCCGGTGACGCAGGTTGGGTCGTGGAACGACGTTTCGGACCAGCCCACCACCTGCCCGGCATTGTTCACGCCCGCGGCGTAGCCGTTGATTCCGCCGAGGGTGGGCAACTTCGTCATCTGCCCATTCTGCCAAGTGAACCCGCGGCAAACGTAGCCATCAGGGCCAAAGAAAAAGGCCGAGCAACTCCAGGCCTCGTTCAGAGGATCTTTTTCAGCGGTCTCGGAGATTCCTACGACCTCGCCGCGGTTGCTGTGATTCGGCCAGGCGATATTGCTGTTCGGGCCGCCGAGTGTACCGAGATCGACAGCAGCGCCGACCCAGAGTTCGGCGTGCACCTGCGTGTTCGACGCCAGATTCGCGCCCCCGGAGACCCAACCGAGATCGTTGACGCCAACTGGTTCCGGTACCCCGCCCAGCGGTGCGCCGAGATTAAAGACGTAGTACTTCGAAGACTGCTTGGCATGGCCTTGTGTGTGGCCGGGAATCGCAGCGAGCATGACGGCGAAACCAACAACTGCCGCGATGAGGTACAGACTTCTCGATGGCATGGATCCCTCCTTGATCAACGTCAGGCGTATGAAGGAACCTAGTGCGGTTCTGGCGGGCCCGCCCGTCGCGGTCGATTTCTACAGACGCGATGTACCGCGAAACATACTCAAAGCCATCTCTTGAGATTGGACGCTTGCGGACTCGAATGCCGGCGAGGTGGACGTTTCCGGACCCGAATCTGTGCTCTCCGAGTACGGTCCGAAAACGTCTAATCCGAAGCGGCGTGGGGGCTATGATGATCTCCTCGCGTGACTCCGCCCCGTGATTCGAGGTTGGCATGGAACTGGATTGGCGAGTTTGTTCGAGAGCCCGGCTTTCGCGCGACCCGCGCTTTGATGGCAAGTTCTACATCGGCGTGGTGGGAAGCATGGTCTATTGCCGCCCGATCTGCCCCGCACCGACCGCGAAAGAGAAGAATTGCCGGTATTTCGCAACCGCGGCCGCGGCGTCGGAAGCGGGCTTTCGCCCGTGTTTGCGCTGCCGGCCAGAATGTTCTCCAGGCACGCCCGCGTGGTTGGGAACTTCGAATACGGTGTCGCGCGCCTTGCGTCTGATCGGCGAGAGCGGCCTCGAAGACGGCGGAGTCGAAAGTCTCGCCGAACGGCTGGGCGTCGGCTCGCGGCATCTTCGCCGACTTTTCCTGCGGCACCTGGGCGCCACGCCAATGGCCGTCGCGCAAACGCGACGCCTGCACTTCGCCAAGAAACTCATCGATGAAACCAGGCTGCCGATGGGTCAAATCGCCATGGCATCCGGATTCGGATGCGTGCGCCGCTTCAACGCAGCCATTCGCAAGGTCTACAAACGTACCCCCACGCAGATTCGACGGTTAGTACGGCAAAAGGGAACGCCATCGGAAAATCAGTATCGCTTCCGTCTGAATTTCCGGCCGCCGTACCACTGGGAGGGTGCGCTTTCCTATCTGGCGGCACGGGCGACGCCCGGAGTCGAAGCAGTCGACAACGGCTGCTACCGCCGCACGATTTCCCTGCACGGCGGCGACGGTTATCTCGAAGTTTCTCTCGATGCGGAGCACGATGCGCTGGTCGCGCGCATCGAGTTTGGCGATCCACAATTGCTCTTCTTCATCGTCGAGAGAGTCCGGGCGATGTTCGATCTCAACGCGGATTGGGCGACGATCGTGCGAACGCTGAAACCCGATCCCTCGCTGGCCCCGGCAATGGAGGCTGATCCCGGACTTCGCGTGCCGGGAAGTTGGAATGGATTCGAACTGACGATACGAGCGATTCTCGGACAGCAGGTCACGGTCAAGGGCGCGACGGCCCTGGCGGGGCGGCTTGCGGCCAGATTCGGAATGTCCTTTGCAGGGCCGCCTGGACTAACACACCTTTTCCCCACACCCGAGGTTTTGGCCGATGCAAACCTGGCCGGCATCGGTTTAACGGGCGCCAGAGCCGAGACGATTCGCACGCTGGCACGAGCCGTGGCGAGTGGCAAAATCGACTTCGAAGGCGTAGTCGACACCGAGACATTTCTGCAACACTTATGCGAAGTGCCAGGCATCGGCAAGTGGACGGCCCAGTATGTCGCAATGCGAGCCTTACGCGAGCCGGATGCGTTCCCATCGTCTGATTTGGGTTTGCTTCGTGCTCTGAAGTTAAAGAGCTATCGCGAACTCGAGTCCCGCGCCGAGGCCTGGAGGCCATGGCGCGCTTACGCGGCAATGTATCTCTGGAGGATGGGGGCGCGATTGTCTGCCGAGCAAGGGCGTTTACCGAAGAAAAGTGAGAAACGAAATTTCGGAGGGCTGATCTCGCGGGATCAAGATTCTCTTGCGGTGTAAAGGAAAACGCGGGTCGTCGCGACGCTGGGCTGATTCCAATCCGGAAAACGGTGCGCCTTTCTTCCGATCCGGTTTCGGTCCCAATGCATCTAAGCCCGCGATGGAGAGTGCATATGAAAATCACGGAATTACTGCTGGAAGAACTGGACCGCGAAGCTGAGGGAATCCGAAAGTCACTTGAGCGTGTGCCGGAGGGCAGAAACGATTGGAAACCGCATCAGAAGTCGATGGCGCTCGGTTCGCTGGCGACGATGGTGGCCAATATGCCCGCATGGGTTGACATCGTTGTGAACACTGAAGAACTCGACATAAACCCTCCCGGAGGACCCAAATATCGTCCCCCGGCGTGGAAGACGCGGAAGGAATTGCTCGACCAGTTCGAAGCCAGCTTGAAAAAGGGCCGCGAGGTTCTGCAAAAAACCACCGACGATCATCTGCTCAATACAAAATGGCGCATGCTCTCTGGCGGCAAGCCCCTGAGTGAGCAAACACGCTACGTGGCGATCCGCGATGGCGTGCTGAATCACCTGGCTCACCACCGCGGGCAACTCACGGTATATTTGCGGTTGAACGAAGCAATGGTACCCGCGATCTACGGGCCATCCGCCGATGAAAAAGCGGCGTGAAGCGGCGCCAAAGCTAAGCATCAAGTCGTGAAACAGTGTGGGAGCATTCGTCCGAGCGAAAGCTTTTCTAACGTTTACGCCCGCGAGCCACGGCCTCGCGGGCTTCTTTATCGGCGGTACGGCGGCGCTCGGTTTCACGCTTGTCCCAGAGCTGCTTGCCCTTTGCGAGTGCAAGCTCTAGTTTTACTCTGCCATTCTTGAAATACACGCGGGTGGGAATGAGGGTAAGGCCTTTTTGCTGCGTCTTGCCAATCAGCTTCCGCAGCTCGTCTTTGTGTACTAGCAGCTTTCGCGTGCGGAGCGGGGCGTGATTAAAGATGTTGCCGTGCTCATAGGGGCCGATATGCGCATTCAGAAGCCAGAGCTCTCCGTCTTTCACTAAACCGTAGGAGTCCTTCAAGTTAGTGAGGCCGGCACGAACAGACTTCACCTCCGTCCCTGTCAAAACCACGCCAGTCTCAAATTTTTCCAGCAAGAAATAGTTATGCGAAGCGATCCTGTTTACAGCAGCATCACGCTCGCCGGCGGCGGTTGGGTCCCTGCGAGGATTTTTCTCCGGATTCGGCTTCGTTTGATGTGCGGATTGACGGGTCATACGGCAAGGAAAACGTTACCACAAGGACAACAAACCGACGCGGATCACGAAATTTGACCGGCGGATTGCGTCAAACCCGGCTTGCAGGGCGGGTTTTGAACATTTTCTTATGCCGAGGATGTTAAGCATCGCCGACTTCAGGGCCGAGTTCCGGGCCCTTTTGGGACTAAGACCAAAGAGTGTAAATGTCCGGAACACAGTAACTTCGGAAGTGATTGATACCGATGCTATAATCACGCAGCTTTTGTGAAATTTCTGCCAAGTGAAAGCGAACATCTCCCCCCTAAGGGGCTTTTGAGCCCCATGGATTCCGAGTGTATACACGAGGGTTGAACCGAATGAGACGTCTGTTTCGCCCGGCGACGCTGCTCTTTGTCGTCCTGGCCATCACCCTTCCTGCCGCCGCTGACAAAGCCCATTCGCTATGGAACAAAGGCCGCGACGCCGAGGAGCGCCAGGATTACGAGAAAGCCTACGATTACTATCAACAGGCTTTCAGCTTGAGGCCAAAGGACTTGCGCTATCGGACAGCGTATGAACACATCAAGTTCCTGGCTTCGGCTTCTCACGTTCATCGCGGTCAACTCCTGCGTGACAGCGGCAAGTTGGATGAGGCCGTCGCGGAATTTCAAAAGGCCGCCACCATCGATCCTTCCAGCTTCATTGCCCAGCAGGAGTTAAAGAAGACGCAAGAGATGGTCAACCAGGCGAACAACCCGCCTCAGGCGGTGGCGCCTACCCCCAATCTTCTCAAGAAGATCCTGAATGAGGCGCAGGGACCGGTTGAACTGGAGGCGATCTCGAACGTCCCGATCACCCTGAAACTGACCGAAGATACCAAGGTGATTTACGAGACGGTCGGCAAACTGGCGGGGATCAACGTCTTGTTCGATCCGGACTACACCTCGCGCAAGATTCGAATCGAGTTAAACGGCGTCACGCTTGAAGAAGCTCTGGGAATCATCGCACTGGAATCAAAGACGTTCTGGAGACCTGTTACCCGCAACACAATTTTTATCGCGCAGGACAATCCGGCCAAGCGCAAGGAACTCGATCAAAGCGTCATAAAGACTTTTTATCTTTCGAATCTCTCCCAAGCTACGGAATTGCAAGACGTTGTAAACGCCATGCGCACGCTGCTGGAAGTCAGCCGCATCCAGCAATTGCAATCACAAAACGCGATTATCGTCCGCGGCACTCCCGATCAGATTGCACTGGCGCAGAAGTTGGTGGATGACCTCGACAAAGCCAAGCCCGAAGTGGTTATCGATATCGTCGTGATGCAGGTCAGCCGCGATCGCTCGCGAACGTTGGGGATCACGCCGCCGACCAGCACCAGCGTTTCGCTGAACAACAACATCAACACGACCACCACTAGCACCACGACCAGCACCGCAAGCACTTCGAGTTCAACATCTTCCAGCGGCGGTATCAACCTCAACCGCATCGGAAACCTGAACGCTACCGACTTTACGATTACGATCCCGGGCATCACGGCGTCAGCCATCATGGGCGACAGCGATACGAAGATCATTCAGAACCCGCAAATTCGCGCTCTGGATGGCCAGAAGGCCTCACTCAAGATCGGCGACCGTGTTCCAGTTGCAACTGGTTCGTTCCAGCCCGGAATTGGCGGTGTTGGCATTAACCCGCTGGTAAACACGCAGTTCCAGTACCTCGACGTCGGCGTAAATATCGACATCACCCCGCGAGTACATGCAGGCCGCGAGGTCACACTCAAAGTCAGCCTCGATATTTCGTCCGTGACCGGACAGTCCAACATCGGTGGTATCAGTCAGCCCATCATTGGCCAACGCAAGGTCGAGCATGAGATCCGCCTGAAGGAAGGCGAGGTCAACCTCTTGGGCGGGATGATGGAAGACAGCCAGACTCGCTCTCTGAGTGGACTGCCCATCCTGGCGAACATCCCATTCTTGAAGTACTTCTTCGGTCAGGAAACGAAAGACCACTCGGAGCAGGAACTTGTGTTTGCATTGATTCCGCACATTATTCGCGGAATGGATGTCAACGACCAGAACCAGCGTTTGATTGATGTCGGCACAGCAAACTCGCTGGAATTGCGGCGTGTTGCGCACCAGCAAGTCGAGAATCCGGCTCCGGCGGCAGTACCGGCGCAGGCCCCGACGCAGACTCCGGCTCCGCAGCCCGCTCGTCCTGTGACCCAGCCCGCAACCACGCCAGGACCGGGAGGCACGAGCTTCCTGTTTGATCCCAGCACAATCTCGCAGACCAAAGGCGCCACGTTCACTGTAAATGTGCTGATTTCCGGAGCTCAGAATGTGTACTCCGTCCCACTGCAGCTGAACTACGACCCATCGAAACTCCAGTTGGTCAACGTGTCGAACGGAGGATTCCTGGGCCAGGACGGCCAAGCCGTCGCCTTGGTACACCGCGAGGATGAAGCAACGGGAACGTTGCAGATCACCGCGACCCGACCACCGAATTCCGGAGGCGTTTCCGGGCAGGGTTCGGTGGTCACACTCACGTTCATGACTAAAGCCAGCGGGCAGTCGCCGCTCACGATTACCCGCGGTGGAGCGCGCGATCCGGCCATGCAGCCGATCACGGTCAATGGCGCCCAGGCCATCGTGAACATACAATAGTGGTAGTACGGAAGAGGGTACTTGAGGATGTCGGCAGTACGAAGCACAGATCGGGCAGCGGCGGCGCAATGGCGTAAGGCCAGTGGTTTCACGCTGATGGAGTTGATTGTCGCCACCGCAATCTTGGTGATCCTGACCGGGATGGCGGTACCGCTGGCCCGGGTCAGCATCAAGCGCGAGAAGGAGCGCTTGCTGCGCCATGACCTCTGGGAGATGCGGGACGCGATTGACCGCTACAAAGATGCGGCCGATCGTGGCGCCTTTCAGATCAAACTTGGCAGTGAAGGCTATCCACCCGATCTGGACACTTTGGTTCAAGGTGTCGATACAAACGGTAAGAAGCTGAGGTTCCTGCGCAAGATTCAAGTCGATCCCTTTACCAATAAAGCGGAGTGGGGCATGCGCTCCATGCAGGACGATCCCACTTCGGACTCATGGGGCGGACAGAGCGTATTCGACGTCTACTCCAAGTCCGAAGAGACCGCCCTCGACGGAACGAAGTACAAGGACTGGTAAATGGGGCGACTGGGCAAGAAAAGCCGCGGCTTTACCCTGATCGAAATGATGATTGTGATCAGTCTGATCCTGATCCTCATCTCGATCGCGGTGCCCATGTACAACCGCGCGATTCTGCGGGCCAAGGAATCAACTCTGCGCCAGGACCTGTTTACTTTGCGCGACACGATCCAGCAATACACGCTCGACAAACAGAAGGCTCCGCAAACTCTGGATGACCTGAAACAAGCTGGATACATTCGTGATATTCCCAAGGATCCCTTCACGGGCGACGCGAACTGGGCGCTCGATATGGAAGATGCACTGATCGCGGTGGACCAGCAAGAGCCCGGGATCTACGATGTTCACAGCGCTTCGAATCTCACGGGCCAAGACGGCACGGCCTACAGCAGCTGGTAAACGCAGTTGACCCTCGCGAGCGCTGGCCTATCGGGGCCAAGGTTCGACAACAATGCCCGCACTGCGGTTCGCTCTTGAATTTGCGGCAACGCTGACTACAGCCATCTTCGCAGGCGCCTCCCTCTACATAAGTCTCGTCGAACATCCCGCGCGGATGGAGTGCGGGACTGCCGTTGCGGCCGCCGAGTTTAGGCCAAGCTATCGGCGCGCAACGATCATGCAAGCCTCACTGGCAATCTGCGCTTTCCTGACCGCAGCATCGGCGCGGCGTCGTCAAGGCCCAACCGCTATACGGCTGTCGGGGACACGACTGAGCGGATCGCCGCGCGAGTCATCTTTCCATCGACGATGTGCCAGAAGGTCCTCGGCAAACCACGGAGTGATTGCAGGCATCATGCCCTTCGAGTTCACCGTTGATCTCCTGTGGACAGGGGTTGCGCAGGCTCTGGGGTGAATGTGGCGAGACTCTCCACGCGAGCAGGAAAGATGGGAGGCCGCACCGAGTCCGGTTCCCAGTTGAAAAGAAACTGTGTCGCGGGACCACACACGCGGCCTTGGCAAGGTCCCATGCCGCAGCGGGTTTGCAATTTGGCCGCGCGCCAATTGCCGTGCGAACGCAGCCGGGAATAGGAAACATCTTCACATCGGCAAACCAGCGTGTCGGGTGTAGGGACATTACGCAATTCCGGACGAAGACAGAATGCGGCTTCGAGCGCGGCGGAAAACTTGTTGAGCTTGTTTCGTGCGGCGAAGAGTGTGCGCGCTTTGTCAAAGCGGCTGGACACGGCAAGACCGGCGATCTGGCCCTCAAGCAAGGCGAGTTCTACGCCTCCGATCCCGGTGGGCTCCCCTGCGCAAAAGACGCCCGGGACCGCTGTTTGCTGGAAATCATCAACGCGCACGTAGCCGTCCTGGATTGCGCAACCCAACAGCGAAGCCAGTTCGATGTTCGGAACAAGATGAAAGCCGCAGGCTAGATAATCGCACGGTATCGTTTGCGATTTGCCGTGTTGCAAGATGGTCACGGATTCGAGGACGTCTTTGCCGTGTGCCGCAACTGGCCAAGCGCTGGTCGCAAAAGGGATTCCGGCGAGGCTCTTCTTCAGTTGGACCGCCTGCAAAATCTTGCCCGGCTGCCCGAGCAATGCAAGGCCGAATCTCGCCAAGCGGGCGCGGGAAGCCTGCTCACAGATGATCGGAATTTTCGCCCCGTGTCGATGGAGGTAGTCGGCAACTGCCAATAAGAGCGGACCCGATCCGGCCACAGCCACGCGCTTGCCTTGAACAGGCAGACCACTTTTTACTAGCGCTTGCAGCCCGCCAGCACCCACAACGTTCGGCAGCGTCCAGCCGGGAAATGGTAGGAATCGCTCGCGCGCTCCCGTTGCCAGGATAAGCTGGTCGTAGCGTAGTTCGACGGTGTCAGCGCTGCTTTCTGCGATCACGGCTCCGGGTTCGATTCGGTCCACGATACGATACCCGAGGAATGTGGTGACCTCCGCGGCACGCAGACGATCCAACCACTTGTTTTCTTCCGACTGAACGTGTGCCCCTGTATCGCCCCGCCAGATCTGGCCGCCGGGTTTGAAATTGTCGTCGACTAGACCGACACGCTTGCCACATTCGGCCGCACACACCGCGGCGGCGATTCCAGCGGGACCTGCCCCCACCACCAACACCTCAAATCTCTGATCGCGCAGGCTATTCATTGGTCCGCACGTCCATTCCCGATTCGCGCGGAATCTCCGCTGCTTCAGAACTAGCAGTCATCGCGGGAAGTGCGACGTGCGCGTCGAAAGCAGGAGAACATTGGCGGGCGTGCGCCATGAGGAGAACTCGGAGGTGCTGCCGACGAGGTGATGTGACGAGCTTTCGAAGGAATTCCCTCTTTTCTCGACACATCACCCGCGCTTCGACATCATCCTACAAGGCTTCACGCACCCCTCACATCGTCAACACGACACGGAATTCTGCCTTGCCGCTCATCATGCGCGCATACGCCTCGGCAGCCTTGTCGAGAGGATAGGTTTCGATCATGGCACGCACGCCGGTCAGCTCGGCGAAGTTCAGGGTGTCCTCGGAGTCCGCCGGTGTTCCTGAGTACCAGCCCTGGATAGCTCGGCTGCCGTTGATGAGCTGGAGCGGTGTGACTTCTATGGAATCGGAGCCCGCGCCAATCACCATCAGTTTCCCGTTCGGTCCCAAACCGTCCACCAGCTCCGACATCGCCTTCGAACTTGGAGCCGTTGCGGCGATCACTTTCGCGCCTCCGAGTTTCTGTAACTCTTCAGCTGCATTCGTCGCTTGGCTGTCGATGTAGAGGGTCGCTCCCAGCTTTTTTGCGAGTGCGGCATTTTCGGCGCCACGCCCGATGGCAGCGACTTTGTATCCAAACTTGTTCGCGAATTGAATTCCGAGATGCCCCAGGCCGCCAATTCCCTGCACCGCGACAAGGTCGCCCGGCAGAGCACCACTATGACGCAGCGCATTGTAGGTAGTAATTCCGGCGCAGAGCAAAGGTGCGGCTTCCACATCCTTCAGGCTTTGTGGTATCGAGACAAGCGCTTCAACGGGAGCCAGCATGTATTCCTGATACCCACCGTCGTAGCTGATACCGCAGACCTGCGCGTTTCGGCAATTGCCGAAGTCCCCCCGCCGGCACTCGCGACACGTGCCGTCATGTCCGCCATGCCAACCAACCCCGACACGCTGACCCTTTTTCCACGCAGTCACACCGGCACCGACTTCGTCGATAAGGCCTGCCACCTCGTGCCCGGGGATGCGGGGATACTGAATTCCCGGCCACATGCCCTCTTTGGTGAGCACATCGCTGTGGCAGACACCACAGGCCTGTACCTTGATGCGCACCTGTCCCGCGGCCGGCCTGGGAATCTCGCGTTCCACGACCTCGAAATCCCCTCCCGGCTTTGAAATCTGCGCTACTGTCATGACTGGTGCAGCCACTCTCATCGTTGCCATAAGTCCTCCTGCTGAACATTCAGCATTTGTTGAAAAGCACTGGCTGTAACAACGAGACGGCCAGATCCGCCGCTCGTTATCTCATTAAGGTTTGTTCGTAAACTATAGTCTCTTGCGGCGACACGTGTCTGGGCATTTCATGATGGAGCGAGAAAACAATATGTTGTTTTGCCATGTCCACCTCACTGTGCTCGAGGGCGGGCACGCCAATATGTCAACGCCGCGGGAATGCGCTCGCAAGAACGTCGCTCTGTGGTTTCTAGAACGCACCGTACACGGGGACCGACGCACCATGGACGAGCTTTGCATCCTCGCCGCATAAGAACAGGATGACTTTCGCAATGTCCTCGGGTTTGGGCCATTTGCTGAAGTCGGCGTCGGGTATCGCCTTCCGGTTGGCGTCTGTATCGATAATGCTGGGAAGCACCGAATTCGCGCGTACGCCAGTTCCCTTCAGGTCTGCGGCCAATGAATCAAACAAGGCCACTGCTGCTGCTTTCGAAGCCGCGTATGCTCCCGCGCCGGCGGCGTGATCGGCGGCTGCCTGCGACGACACACTCACGATCGAGCCGGATCGTTGTTTCAGCATTTGCGGCACGACGTGTCTGGATAAGACATATCCCGAGCGCAGGTTGAGCGCCATCATGCGATCAAAGACGGCAGAATCTGTTTGCCATACGGGCGTTCCTCCGGCATAGGCCCCGACCGCATTTACCATCACGTCGAGCCGTCCACTGGCAGCAACGATGTCCTTCACCAGTTGACTCACCGCTACTTCATCGGTCACATCGACTTGATATCCACTCAGGGATGTTCGCGCGGCAGTCGTCTGCTTTAACGCTGAGAACTCGTTTTCGTTGCGGTAGGTCACGACGACCTGGGCAGACTCACCGAGGAACGCCAGGCTCACCGCTCGCCCCAAGCCGCCCGTACCGCCCGCTACCAATACCAACTTCCCGTCGAATTGCTTTGCCATCTCGTCCACCCCCGACTGGTTGGATGAAGACTTCGTTCCAAAAGCGCCTCACGCCCGTGCTTTGTCGATCATTTCTTCCCATATCCCCTTGGATCGAAGAATCAATTCGACCGCCTCGCGAATTGCCCCGTGTCCCGCGAGCGCCTTCGTCGTGTAGTGAGCTACGTCCTTCACCTCGGGCACGGCATCTCCGACGGCGATGGCCAGTCCGGCACGCCGCAACAACGGAATGTCGGGAAGATCATCTCCAACAAAAGCCACCTGCCGGTCGGACACGCCAGCTCTCTTGAGGATCTCCTCATAAGCCGGCAGCTTCACGGGTTGTTTCATGTAAATGAACTCCATTCTCATCTCGTTGGCGCGCCGTAACAAAGCCGCACTCTCACGTCCAGTGATGCATCCTGTACGGAGCCCGGCGGTTTGCGCCAGCGTGAGTCCCTGGCCGTCGTGGGCATCAAATGTCTTGATCTCGAGAGCGGTGCCATCATTCTGTGAGAGCAACGTGACGCTACCATCCGTCATAGTACCGTCCACATCCATGAGCAGCACCTGAATGCCGCTGGCCCGCTTCTTGAGCGCGGGGGAAATCTTGAACTTTCTGATCAAAAGTGGCCTCCGCTAGCGATGCGCAGTGCTTGAGCGTTCCCATGTTAAACATTTTTCGCGAATGGCGTTAACATCTGCCTTTTCGATTACTCGGAGCACCTGGCCGCACTTTCCCACAGAGGCTAAGGCCCTCGACACAACCCCGAATGAAACAGAACATTCATCTCCTATTGATCTCGTAGTAACAGAACCCTCCTAGAATCGCGCTTCAAAAATTACTCGCTTTGCCCTGCAAACAATGGACGTGGTGTCCGAAACCGTTTCTTCAGGGAGGCCTGTATGCAACAACAATTCTGGCGTGCGATGGTTTTCACTCTTGCAGCGGCGTTGAATTTGTTGTTCTTTGGCGGCGCCACCACCACAGCCTTCGCGCAGATTGGTCGAGGGACGATTGCGGGGCGAGTGACGGACGCGTCGGGGGCAGTCCTGCAGGGGGCTCGGGTCGAGATTTTACAGCGCAGTTCGTTCGTCGCCTCCGACGCCCAGGGCGAGTTCACCTTCACGGACCTTCTCCCCGGGAGCTACACGGTGACGGTTTCGTACGTAGGTTTTCAGCCTTTCAGCAAGGATGCGACCGTCGCCGCCGGTCAGGTCGTTCGTGTCGACGCCGCATTGAAGGTGGCATCAGCTGGAGAGGAGATCACCGTCTATGGCGGACGGCAATCGGGCGAAGTTGAGGCGATCAACCGCGAACGCACCTCCGACAACATTCTGCAAGTATTGCCGGTCGAAGTAATCACCAGCTTGCCGAACACGAATATTGCCGATGCGCTTGGGCGGCTCCCAAGCGTGACGCTGGAGCGCGATGAGGGCGAGGGGAAGTATGTGCAGATTCGAGGTGCACAACCGGCGTGGAGCAACGTCACCGTGAATGGCATGGAAGTGCCATCTCCCGAAGGCGGTGTCCGGCAGATCAAGTTGGACACCGTTCCCGCAAACCTCGTGGATTCCGTTGAGATCAATAAGACGCTGTCGGCCAACCAGGACGGCGACGCGATCGGAGGCTCCGTGAACCTGGTCACGAAGACCGCGGAAGAACGGCCGACTCTTTACATCAACGGTCAGGGCGGTTACACGCCGATCATCGGTGGCCGCACTCTGTATGAAGTCGACAGCACGATCGGACAGCGATTCGGCGCAAGCAAACGGCTCGGGATTCTCATTGGCGCCAGCTATGACTGGAATGGACGGGGAATCGACGACGTCGAGCCGTCGCCGACCACCGTGCAATGCGATCCCGGCCCCACGGGCTGCCTGAATCCGAGTTCCACAGCGCCCAGTTTTGCAACATACAAAGGCGAGGACATCCGCGAATACCGCTATTACCGTTCACGCTACGGCGCGGCCGGCAGTATCGATTACAAGTTGGGCGACATTGGTGGTCTTTACATCCGGGGAATCTACTCGCACTTCAACAATTTCGGCGACCGCTGGGTGTATAGCCCTAGTTTCGGCACGCCGGCCGGCAATAACGGAACCATCAATAATGGCGACGGATCGATGAGTTTTGGTTCGCAGATTCGCCGTCCCGTGGACGTGATCGGCAGCATCGATGCCGGCGGAAAACACGTTTTCACGAAATGGTGGCTGGCCTACGAATTCTCGGCAGCGCGATCCAGTGAAGAGGATCACGGCTATGCGAGTGCGCAATTCACTCCGCTTTCGAGCAGCCCATTAAGTGGATCCATCCCATTCACCCTGGATACTACGAACCCCCACACGCCAAAACTGGTACCGCAGGGAGGCGTCAACATTTATGACCAGTCGCAGTATTACCTGACAGGCTCTGGAGTTCTCGACGTGGCCAGAACTTACAGTCCTCAGGTTAATCTTCAAATAGGGGCCTCAGCCGCCCGCAGCTACACCTGGGGAGGGCATTACGCCACCTTTGAATTTGGAGGAAAGTTCCGAAACGCGCATAAGTTCCAGAACACGGTCGACAATTACTACGACGGCGTCGATCCAACAACAATTCCCAATCCTGCCGCCCTTCAGATGTCGAGCTTCATGGGGACATTCACAAACTCCAACTATTACAACAAGGCCTACACGCTCGGGCCGGTAACGGACTACAGCAAGATTCGTGCCTTCTTCAACGCCAACCAGGGACCGAGTTCTTCGCCGTTCACGTGCCAGCAGGACAATACGCAAACGGCGCTGTTACCGTTTGATTGTATCCAGACCCAACAGAACACGCTTCCTAACGACTACGATTTGATTGAGCGCATCTCGGCCGGGTATCTGATGAACACGATTGATATCGGGAAGTTCCGGATCCAAACCGGCTTGCGCTTCGAGAATACGAATGAGAGCTTGCAAGGTTACAACCTGACGTTCGACCCGAACACCGGGGCACTGACTTCGCTCTCAACCTTGCAGAAAAACAATTCGTATTTCGATCCCTTGCCTAGCGTGCAGGTCCGGTACCAATTGCCGCATGACGCCGCACTTCGCGCAGCATATGGGCGAGCCCTTGCCCGGCCAAACTTCGCCGACCTGCCGCCCTTCTTCAATCACAACGGACCGAACAACGAAGTGGACATCGGCAACCCCAATCTCCAGCCGACGCATGCCAATAACTTCGACATTCTGTATGAGCAATATCTGAAGCCGCTCGGCTTGCTGCAAGGCGGATTCTTCTACAAACAGATCTCAGATCCGATTTATGAGGGCGTCCGAACGGCGATCGACTCGACCGTCGCGACGGAATTCAATATTCCCTCCCAATACATCGGCTTCGACCTCGTGCGTCCGGTCAACGGTTCGAGCGCTCGCCTTTATGGATTCGAGATCGCCTACCAGCAGCACCTGACGTTCCTTCCCGGTGCCCTCGGCGGAATTGGCATGTCGGCAAATTACAGCTACACCGGCTCGTCCACCGACGGAGTTCCGAATCGTTCGGATAAGCCGGCGCTGCAGCGGCAAGCGCCGAACACATGGAACATCAGTCCCACGTACGACCGCGGGCGAATCTCCGCTCGCCTGGGGCTTTCCTACAACGGCGCCAACATTTTCCAATACAACTACACAAATCTGAATTCGGATGGGACACCCAATCCGCAACCGCTCGGCATCAAAGGTCCCAACGGAGATGTCTATCTATACTCCCACTTGCAGGTCGACGCGCAGGCCAGTTTCCGGATGTATCGAGGGCTGCACTTCGTTGTGGCAGGGCTGAACTTGACCAATGAAGTGTTTGGCTTCTACCAGGGTAGCCCGCTTTATCCGATCCAGCGTGAGTACTACAAGCCGAGCTACATCTTCGGACTTCGCTACACGTTATCGAATGAACCGAACAAATAAGATACATTTGGATCTGCATGTTTCGTTCTGATGGGACAGCGTTTGAAACCTCGAATTATTTTGATCGCGTGGGCATGGACGGCCCTTTTTCTTCACGCAACTCTTGCGCAAACTCAGCCGATCGAATTGCAGATTCCGGTGAGCCGATCCTTTCGATTCGTGGCCTACGGGGATACACGCTTCACGGATCCCACCGATACGGAGGCATCCAACGCGGAAGCACGCCGCACTCTAGTGCGGGCCATTGCCGACGTGCACCCGGCCTTCGTATCAATCGGCGGGGACATTTCCTACCGCGGTGCAAACCCGAATGACTGGAAGGTCTGGGACACGGAGACTGCCATCTGGCGGGACCGGAGGATTCCCATTCTTCCCGCTCTCGGCAATCACGATTTGAAGGGCGACGAGGCCACTGCTCTCGCCAATTACTTCGGCCGTTTTCCCGAGATCGAACGCAATCGCTACTATTCCGTGCGGGCTGGGAACATCTTGATGCTCGTCCTCGATAGCTCGCTCGACGAAACTTCTGGAGCGCAAGGGGCCTGGCTCACCGCAAAACTGGAATCAGTTCCTACCGATGTGGATTTCGTGCTGATCGTTTTGCATCATCCGCCTTACACCAGTTCATCCGATTCCAAAATGTTTGGTGGTGGGCATTCTGCGCGCTCTCCCGAACAACGGTTGGCAAAGATGCTGGAAGCTCACCAAAACCAACTGCGGGCGCGCCTGGTGGTGTTCTCGGGGCATGTCCACAACTACGAACGGCACGAACACGGTGGCATTCCATTTTTTGTGACGGGCGGAGGAGGAGCGCACGCCTATCCGATCGAGCGCGACCCGAAGGATTTGTTCCAGAGCGAAGAGATCAACTATCACTACCTGCTCGGAGAGGTAGATGGCAGAACCCTGAAGCTCACCATGAATCGGCTGGAACTCAGGGCTGGAAAGGCGACCTGGACCGAGCCGGATTCACTCACCATCGTTGCCCCAGCGGCAATAGGCGCAGCTGGATCGAAGTAATCGGGTCAACACGTCCAGTCGTCTGCTGACACGCTTGCGGCTCCCGCCAGCACCTCAGAACAAATTGCGGAACGCCCAGAACAGAAAGCCTGCCAGCACCATCGAGGCGGGCAGAGTCAGCACCCAGGCCATCGCAAGATTTCGAACCGTCGACCACTGAATTCCGGAATGGTTGGCGGCCATCGTGCCCGCAATTCCGGAAGACAGTACGTGTGTCGTGCTCACTGGCATGCCGAACCAATCGGCCGCCCCGATCGTCAACATCGCGGTGATCTCGGCCGCCGCTCCTTGCCCGTACGTGAGATGTTCCTTACCGATCTTCTCGCCCACAGTTACCACGATGCGCTTCCAGCCCACCATCGTCCCCAAACCTAGCGCCAGCGCGACGGCGACCTTCACCCACGGTGGGATGAAGCGGGTGGCTCCGTCCACGTGCTTTTTGTAGTTGCTCAAAGCGGCCCAATCTGCGTCCGCCAGGACGGGCTGGCCGCTCTTCTTCATCAGCCGCAAAGCCTCGCTCACGAGATAGAGGTCGTTGCGGAAATTGCGCACGCGATCGTTAGGCACGCGGGCCAGTTCGCCAAACAGTACCGTTTCGTTAGTGATGTCGCTGACCAGCTGGCGCAGAGCCAGCATCGTGTTCGGCGTGAAATCCTTCGTGCGTACGTATTCTGTCACTTCTTCACGATCATCACCCACGACGGCATCGGGACTGACGTACTTCGTCAAGACATTGGCCGCTTGTTGCGACACGGCAATGAAGTCATCCGACTGCCTCTTGGTCACGGCATGATTGAGCGCGTATGCCGTCGGGACGGTACCGACCAGGATCAGCATGATCAGCCCCATTCCCTTCTGTCCGTCGTTGGAACCGTGAGCGAAGCTCACGCCGGTACAGGTCAGCATCAGCAAGGATCGAATCCAGAACGGCGGTGGCTCAACTCCCTCCGGAGCCTCGTACAGCTTGCGATTCTTGACAACGGCCTTCATCAGCCACAGCAGCAGGAACGAACAGGCAAATCCGACCAGTGGAGAGAGCAGCAGCGATTTGCCGATGTTCGTTGCCTGCGCCCAATCCACACCGCTGGTTCCGCTGCGGGCCGACATTAACTGGTTCGCGATACCGACGCCGATAATCGAGCCAATCAATGTGTGGGAGCTCGAGGCCGGAAGCCCGAAATACCAGGTGCCCAAGTTCCAGATGATCGCCGCGACGAGCAGGGCAAACACCATCGCGAATCCCGCCTTGCTGCCTACCTGCAAAATAAGCTCGACGGGGAGGAGAGAAATAATTCCAAACGCAACCAGTCCGCTCGAGGTGAGAACCCCGAGAAAATTCCAGAATCCTGACCACATCACCGCGATATGCGGCTCCATCGAGTGCGTGTAAATCACGGTTGCCACCGCGTTGGCGGTGTCGTGAAAACCGTTCACGAACTCGAATCCCAAAGCGACCAGCAGCGCGATCCCCAGCAGGACATACGGCGTGATCGATCCTGAGCGCACCGAGGAGAGATCGGAGAGCAAATGAAACGCCGAATAGGCGACACCGATAACGAGAACAATGCCAAACCCGATGATGCCAGTAAACCCCGGACGGCGATTGAGTTTCGCGTTAATTGCAGTTGAGGCTGTCGCCATGAATCGATCCTCCGCACCCCGTCTATTTTTTGGAGAAGATGTTCCGAGACAGTCCCGTCCCTGAACGCGCGCAATATACTGGAGCCTTGTTACGCCAGTGTTAAAGATGGCGAGGATTTGTACAGGCGAGTGGACAACAGCACCGGACAGTGGATAAAGGCGAAGCCGCTAGAGCTTGTTAAGGCCATCCAGTGCCGCGACTTTATAGGCCTCCGCGAGCGTCGGATAGTTGAACACCGTGTCGCGAAAATACTCGATGCTCGCTCCCATCGTCAGCACAACCTGACCGATGTGGACGATTTCGGCGGCGCGATCCCCAATTACGTGCACCCCGTACAGCTTTAGGGAATCCGGATCAAAAACCAGCTTCAGAAGGCCCTGTTCGTCTCCCAGCATCTGCCCCTTGGCGAGTTCCGCGTACCGCGCCAGCCCGATCTCGTAAGGAATCCTGGCTTTGGTGAGTTGCTCCTCGGTTTGTCCGACCATCGAGATCTCGGGGATCGTGTAGATCCCATAAGGGATCAGATTGGGAGGCATCTTGCCGGGCTTGCTGAACATATGGCAACTGGCCAAACGGCCCTGCTCCATCGAAGTGCTGGCAAGCGCCGGAAATCCGATGACATCCCCAGCCGCATAGATATGAGGCACGGATGTTTGAAAGTGTTCGTTGACCGTAAGTTTGCCGCGTCCGTCCGGCTGAAGGCCCGCGGCTTCGATGTTCATCAGATCGCTGTTCGCTTGTCGTCCGATCGTGTAGAGCAGGCCCTGGCCATGGACGTTTTTGCCGCTCTCCAACTTGGCGAACACACGATCGCGCTCCTGATCGAAGCCCACGGAAACAACCTTTTCGCCCAGGCGGAAAACCGTACCCAGCTGCCTCAGCTGAAAGCACAGGCTCTCGATGATCTCGCGATCCACGAAATCCAGCAGGATCGGGCGCTGATCGAGCAAAGTGACCTTCACCCCGAGAGCGGCGAACATCGAGGCGTATTCCAACCCGATGATTCCAGCGCCAACAACGACCAGATCGCGCGGTACCTCTTCGAGGGTGTGCACCTGGTCTGAGTCGAAAATGCGTTTCCCGTCGATCGGTATCTCATCACTGTGTGCGGGGCGGGTACCGCAGGCGATCAGAACCTTTCCAGCCCGAACCAGTTGCGATCCTGCGTCGTTTCGGATCTCGATCGTGTGGGGATCGATAAATCGCGCTTCGCCTTCAAGGGTTGTGACGTAGTTACGTCGAAGCTGCGACTTGATGACCTCGATTTCGCGGGCCATCACGGCCTGTGCCCGAAAGATCAGGTCCGACATCGCGATTCGGTCCTTCAGCACATAGCCGCGCCCGTAGAATGTGCGCTGCTGAAATCCGCTCAGATAGAGGACGGCCTCACGCAAGGTCTTGCTGGGAATGGTGCCGGTGTGAACGCAGACACCCCCGATGGTGCGTTTCCGGTCAATGATTGCTACTTTCTTGCGGAGTTTGGCGGCACAGATGGCGCCCTTTTGTCCTGCGGGTCCGCTTCCGATAACCACCAGATCGTATTCGTTCGAGTCCATGCAAAAATCCTGAAGGCCGACGCGTATGATGGCTGGCCGAGAAAAACTCACACCATTGCTTTCACGAGAAAAGACGTGTGCCAGGGATGAACACTCAGCGGTCTTGAGGCATGCGCCCTGGAGATCCCGTCGCTTCAAGGCACGCGGCATTTTCGCACAGAAAGCGCCGGCTGTGGCGATCCCCGCACAGATTCATCTGAGCGCAATGTTCACTGGATTTGATGCTTCAGAGGCATTGTCAGGTTCCGTCACCGGTGCCCCATTCGAAACGGAAGCCGAAGGCCCGGAACCTGACAACGCTCCGTAAGCGGTTCCCTGCCGATGTTTATGCGGCCGCTTCTTTCTTCCTTTGCCCAATGAAGTTCAACAGTTCTTCATTGATCAGCTTCTTCTGGGTCGAGCACATCCCATGCGGTGCGCCTGCAATTACTTTCAACGTGGCGCCCTTCACGAGCTTCGCCGAGAGCAGCGCCGAATCGGCGATGGGCACAATCTGGTCATCGTCGCCGTGCAGAATCAGCGTTGGCACATCGATCTTCTTCAGGTCTTCGGTAAAGTCCGTTTCGGAAAACGCCTTGATGCAATCGTAGGCAGCCTTGTGCCCGCACAACATGCCTTGCATCCAAAACGAATCGCGCAGCCCTTGGGAGACTTTGCTTCCCGGGCGATTCGCGCCGTAGAACGGAGCACTCAGGTCTTTGAAGAACTGCGATCTGTCGTTTAGCACTCCTTCACGAATTTGATCAAACACTTCCATCGGCAAACCACCGGGATTGCCCGCGGTCTTCAACATCAAGGGCGGGACGGCGCCAATGAGCACAGCCATGGCTACTCTCTTGGATCCGTGCCGCCCGATGTAGCGCGCCACTTCTCCGCCGCCCGTCGAGTGCCCGACGTGAATTGCGTCGCGGAGATCGAGTTGCTCGACGAGCGTCGCGAGGTCGTCGGCATAAGTGTCCATATCATTGCCCTGCCAGGGCTGGTCGGAGCGCCCGTGTCCACGGCGATCGTGTGCAACACACCGGTAGCCTCGCGACCCCAGAAAGAACATCTGATCTTCGAAGGCGTCCGCACTCAGCGGCCAGCCATGGCTGAAGATTACTGGCTGACCTGAGCCCCAGTCTTTGTAATAAATCTGCGTTCTGTCTTTCATAGAGATGGTCGGCATGATGTCTCCTTTGAAACGAGGGATGGAAATCGTGGTTCGGAAGCCGGCTTCTTCAAGACGGCTGAATCTGTTCGGGATGAAAACGTCTCGTTGCCATGACGCTCGGCGCGTCGAAAATGAGCAACGCGGAATGGCAAATGCCAGCACCGCGAGCGACAGGATCCCAATTTACTTCGAAGACTTTACTTCCTCAAAGCTGAACTGCTTTTCTAGCTTGTCGTACGGTTTGCCGTCGACCTCGACATACGGGTAGACAAAGTAGTTGATCGCCGGGCCATCCTGCTTGGGAGACAGCACGATGTCCCGGCCGGTCGATAACTGCACGCGGTTGGCGTCCACGCTGCCGAAAAAATAATCTTCCTTCTCCTTCGCCTTCCACGCTTCTGAGATGTCAACGGGAATCCAGCCGGTTTTGCTTGCGTAGAACTCAGCCCAGCAGTGATAGCCGGCGATCTCCCCTTTGTCCTTGTTTTCGGGCAATGGAAAGCCAATATCGAAACGGGCTGGAATCCTGTCCGCTCGCAGCATACCGATGAAAGGGGAATGGAAATCCGTACAGTTGCCGCGCTTTGCATCGCAAGCCCACACTGCGTCTCCCCTTCCCCATCCTGATCCCGTCTTGTCGTAGCGCATATTCGTAAAGAGGTAGTCGTAGGCAGCCTTCGCTTTTGCGACTGAACCGCTCTGGGACCCGGTCACCTCAACGGCCAGTTCCTTGATTTTCCCGTCGGTAGGAATCAGCGTGTCGGGCGCAACCAGACGGTTCATCGACGCTGGAACGATGCTAGGCGTCTGATCCGCGCGCTTGAGTTGTGCGTAATTGCCACGCGAGTATTCGCGGCGCGTGACCTCGTACTCGAGAGTGAACTCTGCCTTGCCCGACGCCGGGTTCTGGATCTCGGCGTACATCATTCGATTGCCGTATTCGGAATCTTCCGTCATCTGGGTTTTAGTGGGGGCCTTGACCGCCAGAACGCGCACAATCTGATGCTGGTCCGTCTGCGGCACCGGAACCCAGACACGGACTCGCTTCGCCTCGGGGGGAATGTCCTTCACCGTGAAGTTGTAAGTGAAGCGAAAGGTGCGGGCTGGCGGACTGAATTTTTGGGCATTCGGAGTGGCTTGGGCAGCCAAGTGGCTTGCCGAAAAAAAGAGAAGTAATAACGACGAGAGAACTCGCAGCCTCATAGAGACGCTCCTTACTTTAGTAGTCGATGCTGAGGCGTAGATCCGTAGGTGATAAAAGTGCCGTGCTGCATGCGAAATTGCCAAGGCGCCGAGAGCGGACGCACGGCGGACATGAACCGAGATTCTAACAGCAGCGAACGCGAATTGTCAGGGCTGCTGAGGAAGGCTCTTGATGACGACAACGGGTGCAATAGTTCGTTGCCCAAACATTTGAGCCCCTGTCGGATATTCGCAATCTGGTATAGCATCCACGGGCGAGGTTCACGATGACAACAAATGCAACCTCACTGCAAACTGAACTGACCAGTGTGGCCGCACCGCAAGCAGCAACTGGTCTCGCAATCGTGCGAGCGACGATCGGTGCAATGTTAGTGTGGGTCTTCTTCGAGAATTTGGGAAAAGGCCTCTACACTCCCGCGGGCTACGCCGGCCTCATCAACTACTACATCGAGCAGGGTCATTCACCCGCAGTGTGGAAGGCGGTCATGGGTCTGGTTGCGAGCCACGCGGCGCTGGCGGCTCCCATGCAAGCGATGACAGAGATCTCACTGGGAGTTCTGCTGGTCATTGGTCTCCTTACGCGCCCAGTCGCCTTCGTGGCGTTCCTGTACCTGGGCAGCCTCTGGGTGTCGGAATGGGGAACCTCGTGGATCTGGGAACTGCTGGTTCCGGTACTCGCATCGCTCGGAGTCGCACTGGGACGCGCAGGTCGAGCTTGGGGAGTCGACGCGTTTCTGGCGCGGCGCAACCCGTCATCCCCTTGGTGGTGACGAGCGAAGCTGCGTGCGAGTCTCCGTCATCATTCCTACTCATAACGAAGCACAGGCCATTGGCCGCGTGCTCGCCGATCTTCCGCCCGATCTCGTCACCGAAGTCATCGTTGTCGATTGCAATTCAAACGACGGCACTCCCGAGATCGCCGCGAGCACAGGCGCTCGCGTCCTAAAAGAACCGCGCCGCGGGTACGGTCGCGCTTGCTTGACGGGGCTTGCGAATGCGAATAGCCCTGATGTGGTTGTCTTCCTCGATGGAGATTACAGCGATCGACCGTCGGAATTGCCGATTCTTCTGGCTCCGATCCTCGAGGGCCGGGCGGACATCACACTCGGCTCGCGCCTCAGCAACAACAGCAACCAGGGCGTGCTCCCCTGGCACCAATCGTTAGGCAATCGCTTCGCCGCCAGCCTCATCAGGTTCTTGTATGGCGTGAGGATCAGCGACCTCGGTCCGTTTCGCGCCGGACGGTCCGATGTGCTTCTTTCTCTCTCGCTGGAAGAGCCTACCTATGGCTGGGCTGTCGAAATGATCTTGAAGGGTGCCCTCGCGGGGTTCCGCATCGTGGAAGTCCCTGTGAGCTATTACCCACGCATTGGGAAATCGAAAATCAGCGGCACGGTGAAGGGCACTCTGGGCGCAGGGTGGTTCATCCTGAGCCGGATCGTGCGCTATTATTTTCGGCGTCGAAGTGCGGGAACGCCGCGACCAGCGTAACTCGCATAGACCGATCTCTCATGGAATCCCCCAGCCAGCCCCCTGTTCGTCCTCCTCGCCAAAAGCGCACGCTCGTGATTATGGCGAAGGCCCCAAAACCAGGCATGGTCAAGACTCGTCTCACCCCAACTCTCCCTACCTCCGCCGTGACAGCACTTTATCGCTGCCTTTTAGAAGACACGATGGCACTGGCAAAGTCGCTGACCAGCGTCGATGTCGCCGTGATGTGTCCCGAGTCGGACCGGGACGAGCTGACGAAATTCCTGGGTGACACCGTACAAGTCGTGGCTCAGAACGGTGCGGGCCTCGCCGCAGGACTGAATTCTGTTTTTCGACACTTCACCGCCGCCGGCCCGCAGCACGTCATCGCCTTCAACAGTGACAGCCCACATCTCGCGCCGTCTGTTCTGAACAGTGCCTTTGCGATCCTCGCGACACACGACGTGGTTGTCGGGCCGACTTATGACGGAGGCTATTACCTGGTTGGCGCCAAGACTGCCTACCCCTCACTTTTCGAAGGCGATGGAATGGGAACAAAAAGTGCGCTCGACCGATTGCTGACCCGCACAAAGCTCCTCGAACTCTCAACTGGCTTTACAGAACCCTTCTACGACATCGACGTCGCCGACGATCTTCTGCAACTCCGTGAGGAACTCCGATTGGCACCATCCAGAGCACCTCGAACCGCAGCTTGGTTCGCCGATTGGGAACAGGCCGTCGCACAATTACGGGCTGCCAAGGGAGAGCTGTGAAGCTCACACCCGCGACGCGGCTGTACGGACTCGGCATCATCTTGCTTGCGGCGCTGACAATCTGCTCACGCAATTTCAGCGATCGGGGCGGACCGTACTTCATGGCGTCTCTGACGCTTGCGGGATTCGTTTACCTCCTCGCGATCCGTGAGCTTTTCGCTACGCCAAGATTTGCCCAACGTGTTGTCGTCATTGCGCTCATTCTCGCGGCTGTGTGGCACGTTGAATTTCTGCGGCAGGCCCCGGGCGCCGACGATGATATCCATCGATATGTTTGGGACGGACGCCTGCAGCGACTCGGCTACAACCCCTATCTTGTCATTCCCAGCGATCCTGCCGCCCAGAGCCTGCATACGGCCGAAACCCGCAACTTGAACAACCCGGATCTGCCGAGCCCGTATCCAGCGGGGGCACAGCTTTTCTTCCGCGCCGTAACCGCGATCCACGAGTCCGCCTTTGCGCTCAAAGTAGCATTCGTCATTTGCGATTTCGCGATTGTTTTCGTGTTGCTGGATGTGCTGCGTCATAAGCAGCAGGCACCGCACCTCGTTCTCGTGTACGCCTGGAACCCATTGTTGGCCATTGAGGTGGCGGGGAGCGGTCACATCGACATTGTTGGTGTGCTCATGTTGGTAATTTCTGTCGCCGCGCTCGCGCGCAGCAGGCGGACGATCGCGGCCCTGACGCTTGGGCTAGCGGTTGCAGTGAAATTTCTGCCGATCGTATTATTGCCGCTCTACTGGAAGCGGGTTCGCATTCGTGACGCCTTGCTAGCGGCGTTTGTAGTCGGACTGCTATACGTGCCATTTCTAGATCATGGCCGCATTCCGGTCGGCTCGCTCGGCTCCTACGTGCAGAATTTCCGTTTCAATGGTCCCGTGTTTGCAGCGCTCGCTCACGCTGTGCCTCCGACATTACTGGCCGGTCTTGCAGTTCTCGTCGGACTAGTGACTGCAACCTGGCTAAGAAGCGCAGTGCCCGAGTGGTCTCCTCACGTATTTGCCTGGCCAATGGCCGCATCTCTCTTGTGCGCACCTGCCGTATTCCCCTGGTATCTGCTCTGGCTACTGCCATTTCTGACGTCACCCTCGACGCTGTTGATCATCGTCTGGACGGTCAGCATAATCCCCACGTACGTTCAATGGCACTTGCGCGCACTTGGGCGTCCATGGGGAGCGCTTCCCGCTTGGGTAATGCTGGTGGAATACGGATGCGTGGCAACGGCCTGTGCCGTTATCGCATTCCGCCGGATCACACGGCGACCAGTGCCATACTCAACGAACGAGGGCGCGTGAGGTTTACTGCGTCCGACTCGTTAATTCGTGTATCTTTAACCACCGCCTGGTCATCTCTGACGGTGTTCTTTCAATTTCGTCGAGGAGCAACCCCATGACTAAAGCGAGCCGTGCAACAATGATCCGTTTTCTGGCTTTCGCAGTGCTTCTCCTTGTTCCGAATGTGTGGGCGCAGCAACGCGCTCCAATTCTCGATCAAGTCGCCAAGACCTTCGGAATCGATTCGTGGGACAAAGTTGAGGCCATCCGCTACACCTGGAACGGAGAAATTACCGGACTCTTCAAAGCTGCTCACAAGTGGGAATGGGAGCCCAAGACCAACAAGGTTACCTTTGAAGGCGTGGGCAAAGACGGCAAGCCGGTCAAGGTTTCTTATGTGCGCACCGACCTCAGCACCCAATCCGACGCTGTGAAGAACGAAGTCGACCCGAGTTTCATTAACGACAATTATTGGACTCTGTTCCCCTTCCATGCCTATTGGGACAAGAGCGCCAGCGCGATCGATCAGGGCAAGTTTAACCTGCCAGTGGGCCCCGGCATGGCCGAGCTGCTCCCAATAAAGTATCCCGCGGATGGCGGGTACACGCCCGGCGACATCTGGGACCTCTATGTCGGAAAGGACAACCGCGTCGTGTACTTTGTCTACCACCGCGGGGGGCCCAAGCCGCCGAGCCGCGTCCTCGCATCGTGGGCAGGCTACAAAAAGGCTGGTCCAATTCTGTTCTCAACCGAGCATCTCGGCTTCGCCGATGGCAAGCCTCTGCACATCTTTCTTTCTGACGTTTCAGTTAAGCTGACGGGCTCGGATACCTGGATGAAAGCGCAGTAAACGATCAGGCGGGCTTCTTCGAACCGCTGATGTCGTTCGTCAGGGATCAGACTACCTGGCAGTCACGACAGTAGTGCAGGAGCTGCCGAATTTGGGCAAATCGCGATCTGCAGCCACGCGGATCTTGAGACTTGGGCGCTCGCCCCGAATGATCGGACAATAGAAATCCGGCTGTTGTAGTGCGCCTTGCAAGCGCCGCCGTCCGGCACATCCGCCGTGGCACGAGGCTCGGAACTCGCACGGCACGCATGCTTCGGGAAGCGTGCGAGCTTGCTCGAAGGGCGGGGAATCTAAAATCTCGACTCCCACTGCGACCAGATCCGACAGGGGCTCTCCCGTGCCGGGCCAATACACGCATGGCTGCGTCGTGGCGCGCGGTGTAACGCGCACTGTGCTCACACCACACCCTCCTTCCTGCGGTGAAAGCCCTGCGATTGCTCGCACCAGCGGCTCGCCAATCGCAATGACGTCGGTCTCCGCAAAGAGGCGCCGGAACCCTTCCCAGTACTCTTCGTAACTCAGCGCGTAAATATCCGATCGCACGGCCTGATACACATTCACACGCAGGGGAGCGCCAAACTTTTTCGCCACTCGCGCCACTTCCGCGAGCCGCAGATAATTCGACCTCATCATGACGGCGACAACCGTCACGGGTATGCCCAGCCGCACACACCGCTCGGCCTGTTGCTGAATCAGTTCCCAGTTTCCGGATCCACGCTGCGCATCCTGTTCTACTTCTGTCGGGTAGTCGAGGGAGAACTCGATGTCATGGAACGCGCGCAACTCATCGTCTTCCAGAACAGCAACACTGTGACCGTTCGAAGTGATCGTGAGCTTCACGTGTCGAGTTCGTAGGTAGGCCAATATTGCCTTGAAGTCTGGATGCATTCCGTTCTCGCCAGTGCCGAGATTCACCGACCGCACGGGCAAGCGTTCCATGACCGCCTTCACTTGATCCAGCGCGAGACGATCTGCGCGAGTAGGATCGCGGTAACAGAAGGAGCACGCAAGATTACATTCGTTGGTAAGCCCGAGCCCGAGCGAAATTCCGGCGTCCGGCATCGCCGTACGGGATCCGATCGTCGACGATTGGGCTGTGACCTTGTTCATGCACCGCCCTTCAGGACCGGCCCCGCGCGATGCGCCAGGCAATGCGTGTAGCGCGCGACAGCCGCAAATTCCGGTCTCATGCCGAGCTTGCGCTCCAATTCGAAAATCCGGGCGTAGTCGTCATTTCGGGAAACCTGTGACGGCAAGTAGTCCGACACGACCCGTACACCACGCTCCGCCGTCACTTCAAGTGACGCTGCCGCCAGCATAGCTCGCAAGCCCTCAGGCGCAAAGAGCCGCACACTCCCTCCATACAAGGACTCGTTTCCCCAGTCAGCGGTGAGGTTATGCTCCGCGGCAGGCAAGTCCCCATTTACAATCGCTGCCTTCAACAACTCGCCTGCCTTGTTGCGCACCAGAACCGAGAGGATGCTGCACGACCCGTTCAAGAGACGAGCCATACTGTGCAACACGGCAATCGGGTCGTCCACGTATTCCAGAACATTGTGACAAAGAATTACATCGAACGACCCGGCCTCAAACACATTTGACAAATCGGCGACGTCGGCGTGTTTCAGCGCGATGCTCTCTGTCACTCCTGCTTCCTTCGCCGCACGTTCCGCCAACTCGAGCATCTGCGCGGAAGAATCCAGCAGCGTGACATGGGCGCCAAGGCCCGCCATGCGCACTCCCGTCGCGCCGGTGCCGCATCCAAGATCCAGAGCCCGCAACGACTGCGCGGTCTTTGGCAGACACTCCTGCACGTTGGCAAAGGGGAGATCGAGACGCAACCGGCCCTCCGCTGTCTCGAGGTAGGCGGCGTACTTCTCCGCGCCGCTCCGGAAGCGTTCGCTGTCGAGATTCGCAGTCATCTTCTAATAGGCACTCGCGTGAATGGCACTCGCGCGTGGTGCCCAATCGTTCGTGTACCCGAGCCTATATCGAAGAGATTCGGAACGACAAGTCATCGCGAGCACGAATACGCTTTCAGATTCTGTCATGAAAGCCATTCGGCGCTTCAAAATCTTGGGATCTTAGGATGGCGGACTAAGCGCGACCGCGGATTCAGAGGTGAGGTAGAGGAAGGTAAACGTCTCCTGTAAATACAGGTTAACGTGCGCATCTGTATGACTTAAGTAGCCGATGGAAGCGTCCTGCCCGATCTGAAGATCGAGGTCGCCGCCGCGGGTGGTGACCACGAACGCGCCATCAATGGCGGGTGCCCAGATGATTTTCCCTTCAACGAGCCGCTTGACATGTTCCAGCACCGGATACCCGTAGTCACTGGTTTCGGCGAGTTCGGTATAGGCGTTCGCGCTCAGCAGAATGCAATACGGGCCGTTGACGCCGACGAGTCGCAACTGGGCTAAGGCCTGCGCAAAGGCTTCCGGGTACTTTCGTACATCGGAGGGAAGAGATTTTTGAGGGTTGCTGGTTCCCTGCCGAACACCGACGATGCCAGCCGCAGCATAGCCTTCGAAAATGGCGCGGTCTTCCGCGAAAGCGAGCTTGCGCGCGGCGCCTTTTGCCGGCTGCCAATCGGAATCATTGGCCCCGCGTTCGACGTCGTCGATCATCGTGCGTTCGAGCTCAAAGGGAACGCGCAGCTCGACGAGAGCTTTCACGTCGCGCAGCTGGGCCGTTACACCATCTCCGGACGCGGCGATCGGAGACTGGTGCCCAGTCCCCACCGCTGCGAAAGCTGAACCCGCGGGGCCGTGAACGTCCACAACTCGGCGACCGGCCAGATAGCGCTTGATTGTGCGCGTCGTCTCTTCTTCGATCTGAGCCCACGCAGCATCAGAAATCGGAGCCAGCTCGCGATGCAGATTATTCATGGGACTCTTCTCCTTTTAGAGAACCTATGCCGAGCGAACCATTCTTGGATGGCACTGTAGGGACGGAAGTTTCGGCCGACGCTGGGGCTGTCGCGGGTTTCTGTGCACCCGAGTACGCGGCGACCACAGGCTGGTCGGGCGAAACGCCATCCAGAAACGTGGCAGTTGGAACGAAGAACAGGCTTCCCGTGACCGCAGTGCTGAAGTCGAGAATGCGATCGTAATTGCCGGCTGGGCGCCCGATGAACATGTTCTCGAGCATTTGTTCGATGGTGCGCGGCGAGCGGCTGTAGCCGATGAAGTAGGTGCCATACTCGCCGGAGCCAGGGCGCCCGAACGGCATGTTATCGCGCAGGATTTTAATTTCCTTACCGTCTTCTTCGATCACGGTCAGGGCGTTGTGAGCGCAGCTGGGCTTCACGGAGTCGTCGAGCTCAATGTCGGAAACTTTGGTCCGGCCGATTATCTTTTCCTGGGCTTCGGTGGAGATCTTGTTCCAGGCATCAAGATTGTGAAGATATTTTTGGACGATGACGTAGCTTCCACCGGCGAACGCGGGATCTTCGTCGCCAATAAATACGGCATCGGCGGCCGCGCCGCCTGTGGGATTTTCGGTGCCGTCCACGAAGCCGAGAAGGTCGCGTTCGTCGAAGTAGCGGAACCCCTGGACTTCGTCGGCTGTGGTGACCGCGCCTTCGAGGCGATCCATGATTTGTCTGGCGAGCTCGAAACACAGATCCATGTGCTTGGCGCGGATATGAAAAATCAGGTCGCCGGGTGTGGAGACAGCGTGGCGCGCGCCGGAGCGGATCTCACGAAAAGCATGAAGTTCGGCTGGCCGTGGGGAGCCGAAGAGCCGGTCCCAGGCGTCGGAACCGAAACCCATGATGCAGGACAGTGCGCCGTCGAGTGCGCGAAAACCGACACTGCGTAGAAGCGCCGAGAGATCGGCACAGAGTGAGCGGACTGTGACACGATTTTTGTCGCCGGGATTAATCGTGACGACAAGAAAAATTGCTGTGCTTGTCAGCGGAGAGGAGACGACCTGTGGATTGGTTAAGACTGCCGGTGCTTGGGTGCTAGGGGAGTCGGACGCCATCGGATTCTTTCCTGAAGGGGCCGGAAACAATTGCGCTACGAGAAGTCCCTCGCTCAGGGGAAATCAGAGAACCGACAGCTTAGCAAAGGTTGGCGACTGACGTCGACAGTCACCGGACAGTTGCCCGAACAAGTTCAGATTTGGCAAGGCACCACCGTCCGGAGCGAAAAAAACAGATGACGACGAAATAAAACGCGGTCCAAAGCTTTGCGCTTCCGGCGAGGTTTCTGGCTTGGTTCATAGTTCATCGGCATTCAAAAAGACTGCTCGGCAGCCTGACACCGGCATCGCTCTTGAAAAACCGCCTCCACCGTTTGATGAAGCCAAGTTTTCGCTCAACCAACCAGCCCAATCGATTGAGATCAGGATTAATGTATTGACATTCTCAACCGACGAATTTCCAGCGGGCAAAGCGCCTCTCCAAAAAAGGCTCGACCGTCAACATTCCCGGGAACTCAAGGTGACCGTTGTAATCTGTGCCTTGTCGTCTCTTCTGGTATACTAACTCCACGTATTGATTACGGTTTGCTCGTCACGCGGTAGTCGTTTTCTCAGACTAGATTTATCTCCGCCTTTCCTGCCCACCGTTTACTTGCGTGAAATCCAAAAATTCAATGTGAGCGGCATCACAGCTCTAGACGTGTGTCAGGGCGTGCGTGACAGCTGCCCCTCCAGAAAGAAACAAATTCGAATGACCACATTTTCGGAACTGCCCTTGTCCTCCGCGTTGCAGCGAAGGCTGGCGGCAGCTCAATTCACCAATCTCACCCCCATCCAGGAACGCGCCATTCCTCCTGCGCTTGAAGGCCGCGATGTCATCGGGACCGCCCAGACTGGCACCGGCAAGACATTGGCATTCCTCGTCCCGTTAGTCGAGACCTTGCAGCACGAGCCGGCTGGTCAGACTGTCGCTCTGGTATTGCTGCCAACGCGGGAACTTGCCATCCAGGTTCAGGAACAATACGAGCAACTGCGCACCCAAGCCATGCCCGGAGCCGCGCTCGTCATCGGCGGAGTATCCGAGAAGGCACAGATCCAAAGTCTGCGCGCCGGATCGAAACTGATCATTGCCACTCCCGGACGCTTGCAGGATCTCATGAATCGCAAGCTCGCCAATCTGCAGAACGTCAAGATACTCGTGCTCGACGAGGCCGACCGCATGCTGGATATGGGATTTTTGCCTGCGATCCGTCGCATCTTGTCGGTCGTGCCCCAGCAGCGCCAGACACTGTGTTTCTCGGCCACGATGGAACGGTCCGTCGCCGGCCTGGTGAATGAGTATATGCGCAATCCGGTCCGGGTCGCTTTGGGTTCGGTGCTCAAGCCCGCGGAGAGCGTACAGCTAAAGGCCTACGAAGTGCGGCCGGGAGAGAAACTCGAGTGTCTCCGCCAGCTTCTCTATGCAGAAAAGGGCCAGACTCTGATCTTCACCCGTACCAAGCGTGGCGCCGAGCGTCTTGCGAAGGAGCTTGTGCGCGACGGTTTCGCGGCTGCCATGATTCATGGCGATCGCTCTCAATCGCAGCGCAACGGAGCTCTGAACGGTTTCCAGGAAGGCCGCTACCAGGTGCTGGTAGCGACTGATATCGCATCACGTGGTCTGCACGTGGATGACGTGGCCCACGTCATTAACTACGATGTGCCCAAAATGGCGGAAGACTTCATCCATCGAGTTGGTCGCACAGGTAGAGCAGGTTTACAGGGACGCGCTTCGACCTTGGCGGCAGGAGCGGAGGTAATGGAACTGCGCCAGATCGAACGCACTCTCCAGCTAAAGATCGAACGCAAGCACACTGAGATGGCGAGGGGCGCATCACCGAGGCGAATGATCCAAAACACGCTGGCCTCGCGAACCCTGACCGCTCTGCCGGGAGAGGTATTTGTGTAGAATCCCGAATCTGGTTGCCGGGGCATCAGGCCCCGGCACTTTGCGAGCGGGTGGTCTCTACCAAATCGCTCATTTTTCCCGGCGCGAGTCGGTTGCGAATGAACCTTCCTTTCGATTCTTTTTCCGCGCGCGCTTTCGCGCCAAAGCCTGTTTCACCCGCCGCTTTTCGCCCGGCTTCAAATAGTACGAGTGACGTTTCACTTCTTTAATGATTTCTTCCGTCTGAACCTTACGTTTGAAGCGACGGAGCGCATTCTCTAAGGATTCGCCCTCTTGTAATCGAACTTCTGCCACACTCACCCTCCTGCACTAGAACTCAAATACGCATCTCGTATGCGAAGACGCTTGGTCCCGAAACCCGGTTGCCAGGGCCATGATGCTCCGGCAGACTTGCAATCACACATCACTGGCTCATTCGTTCATCGGGCGTGGTCTCCTCCGCAGTTTCATTTTCCTCCACACCAATGTTGAACAACGCCGCCTGCGCTGCAGCATGTTCGCGCAGTTCGGCCATCTCATCTGCGCCGCCTTCCACAGGCTTATCCTGCTTTCGCTGATTCCTGCGCTCTGCCTTGTCCCGTTGTCTCTGTTGCCGTGTGTGTTCCTTCTGGCGTTTTGTAAATGTTGATCGCCCTCTAGGCATACGTATCCCCTATTCTTTGCTTGTAGCCGGCGGGCACGTAAACTCACCGGCACATTGTGTTCGAAAAACTACCAGCGGGGTTCGCGCGGCTGCCGCGGATGGCCGCGATAGTCGTCGCGCCCACGGCCGCCTCCGCCTCCACCAAAACGACCGCCGCCACCCCGAGGACGCTCTGTTTTTGGCTTGGCCTCGTTGATGGTCAAGGTCCGTCCACCCAGATCGGTGCCGTTCAGTGCCGCGATAGCCTTGTCGGCTTCACTGGCATTGGTCATTTCGACGAAGCCGAAACCACGGGAGCGGCCCGTATCCCGGTCGGTCACAAGAGTGATTTTTTCCACCGGTCCGTGTGCTTCAAAGATGTTTCGCAACTCGGCTTCTGTTGTGCTGTGGGGCAGATTTCCAACGTACAGGTTCTTCATCGCAATTCCTCTCTGAGTAAGTCATCTGGGTTGACCGGGGTCGTGTTTCGTTTCGATGGACGTCCTTCAGAATCTCGTGGCGGAGCGGGCAGGGAGCGCATCGCTTGGGTGCGGGCAAGTGACGTGGAGCGAACCGCGGAGATTCGCCGCGATGCCTCCAGGATGCCCCAACGCTGGGACAGATCTCCACGATCGGCGGCGAGGGCCACTCTCAAGTCACCCATCATCTGGTCGTCGACGACGCTCTGCACCAGCGACTCTTCATTGGGCGAATTCGCAAGATATTCGGGGCTGCCGACCAGGAACGCCAACCGCTGCGGGGGTATCGCGCTGCGAATGTCATCGCAAAACTTGTCCCGATAGCCCTGCCCCTTTTCCATATCGATCAAGACCAGATCGTATAAGGCAGCTCTCCACCATGAACGAGCTTCCGCGACGTCGGCCGCGCAGTCAACCTCCATTCCGAGCTTTCTCATCACCTCAGCGCGCAACTCCCGCTTCGCCTCTGAAGTGTCGACGAGCAGCACTCGTTTCTTCTTGACTTCTCCCGGGATGGGCGCAGAGAGCAGTGACGCCGGAGCCATCGGCGCGGTCATGCCGACACCGACCGTGGCTGCACGCGGGCTGAGGCCCTAGGTGCCATTGCCGCGCTCTTCAGCAGTTCTTTGGTGCGCTTCCGCCGAGCGATCTTCTGTTTGCGCTCCCGGTTAAATCTGGACCTGTCTCCATTTCGTGCTGACATCATGAGCTCCTGTCATTTTCGGCGGTTGCTGCCGGGTGATCAAACATTTCCTTTAGGATCCTTAAGCACAAACGGACGGGTAGACTTTCCAAGGAGTATCGGCGAAGCCGCAAAAAGCACCAGAGTCGCCATGTCGAGTATGGTTATAACCAGGTGGGAAAACCGCATCCGATGGAAGGGTGTCAACATGTCCAGAGCTCCCATGAAAAGCAGTGTCCACATGAACTTGCCGGTGAAGAGGCTGCGAACCACAACCGTGGCCGCTGCCAACGTCACAATAATACACACACCCACCCTGAAGTCGGACGGAGAGCGAAGTAAGACGGTTGCCGCCAAGGGCATCGTCGCGATCAGCGTTATGAGGCGCCTCAAGACGCACGCCTTCGACTGCAATCGCAACCGGTCGTGGAGCAGATTGGCTACTAGGAGTAAACGTTACGCGAATATCGCCTCTCGATCTCTCAATCGCGAAGGCGCTGGGTGCTTTAGCGGCTTATCTTCGAGGTTAAGAACTTTCAGTATACGCTGTTTGCCACAATCATGCTGAAGGCTCGTACCTTGCGACTGTGAAGGCACGACAATTGGGCATGAAACCGTCGTTCCGTTCGCAGAGCCAGCCCGGTGCTGGACGACACGGATGGTTGAATCGCCTTGCTAATTGTGCGGGCTACGCGTACGATTCCGGTGTGCGTTAGACCGAATCGGTCGTGAGCAGCTCTCGCCTCAACAGCCAGTAACCTGCCCTTCAGTACCTCCGAATCTCTCCAGCGTAAAATCAAATTTGACAAGGAACAGTATCAACATGGCAGAACAAGGAACGGTAAAGTGGTTCAACGACGCCAAAGGCTACGGCTTCATTAGCCGTCAGAATGGCGAAGACGTTTTTGTGCATTTTTCGGCGATCCAGGCGGGGGGGTTCAAGAGCCTTCAGGAGGGTCAGACGGTTCAGTTCGACGTGACGAAGGGCCCCAAAGGCTGGCAGGCTGAGAACGTACATCCAGTCTGAGAGCACGACGCTTTGCGGAAAGGCGATCTCTCGAGATCGCCTTTTGAAAATCGCTTCTGGTTCTAGAAGTACGTTCGCGAAGATCAGCGGGCAGGAAATGAACTGGTGACCAACATCTTTGTAGGGAACCTTGATATCACGGTAACAGACGACCAACTGCGGGACCTTTTTTCAGGACATGGAGCCGTCGAAACCGTCACGATCGTCGTGGACCGGGACACGCGCGAGCCCCGCGGTATTGCTTTTGTCGAGATGACGCAAGCGACGGAAGCCCAAGCCGCTATCGCGGCGCTGGACGGAAAGATCCTTAACGGGCGTTCGATGAGAGTGAACGAAGCTCGCCCGAAGCTTCATCTCGAATCAACACCTGATTCTGAAAACAGAGATCATCGGCGACATAGGCTGTGAACTGCGAGCGCGGCAAAATTGCCGCTTGATCGTTTCTCAGAGAGCTAGGAACGGATTCTTTCTGACACGCGACCACCTCATCGATTCTTACGCAATCATCCGGCATAACGTTCGCACCTACCGCTCGGCTGGTGTGGTCGCTGTGGTCAAGGGCAAGCAGCGCGCACTGTTAGAATTGAAGACCTTTGAGGATTCTCAAGAGTCCTCCGATCGGCACGAAGGCTGGCGCTACTTCATCGAGAAAACAGATCTCAGAGCGGGAACAGATCCCGCTGAAGCTACCCAGCATCGCCAAGCTGAATTGGAAGGGCGAGAATCGAAAGCTCTACGGGAGACAGAGACTCCGAACTCTTCACCAGATCGTCAGCGATGAGACAGGATTTCTCGGGACGCTCGTAGCCACTACTCTTCGGTGCTCCAGGAACGCGCAAGAACAATCTTCAAACCTGGAACTGATTCGAAATACCTCAGCGGTGACTATACCAATCGGTTCATATTCGAGCTCGCTTATTCGCCTACGTCATCGAAGAGTGCCTTGAGTTCGCGGGATCGCGAGGGATGGCGCAGCTTACGCAGCGCCTTGGCTTCGATCTGGCGAATACGCTCGCGGGTAACATCGAACGACCGGCCAACTTCTTCCAGTGTCCGCTCTGAGCCGTCCTCTATACCAAAGCGCATCCTGAGAATCTTCTCTTCCCGTGCACTGAGCGTTCGCAACACGTGCGCAGTCTTCTCCTTAAGGTTCGCGTTGATGACCGCCTCGGCAGGCGAGACTTGGGCCCGGTCCTCAATGAGGTCGCCGAGGTGTGAGTCCCCTTCCTCTCCAATCGGCGTCTCCAGCGAGATCGGCGTCCGCATGATCTTGCGCACCCTGCGCACCTTGGCTTCCGGAATGTCCATTTGCTGAGCAATCTCTGCCGAGGTAGGTTCCCGGCCCAGGGTTTGCACCAGTTGCCGCGAGATGCGCACCAGTTTGTTAACGATCTCGATCATGTGTACCGGTAGCCGGATGGTGCGTGCCTGATCGGCAATCGCTCGGCTAATGGCTTGGCGAATCCACCACGTGGCATACGTGGAGAACTTGTATCCGCGGCGATACTCGAACTTGTCTACCGCCTTCATCAAGCCGACGTTGCCCTCCTGGATCAGGTCGAGGAACTGAAGGCCGCGGTTGCCGTACTTCTTCGCGATGGAGACCACGAGGCGGAGGTTGGCTTCGATGAGCTCGTGTTTTGCCTGTTCCGCGTCCATCTCGCCCTGGATGATTTCACGCTGTGTGCGCTGCAGTTCTGCGAACGTCATACCGGCCGCGCTTTCCAGCCTTTTCATCTCGGCACGATGCTGTCGCTGCAGGGTGCGACAGCTCTTCTTGAGTTCCTCGCTGCGCGTGTTCTCAATCTTCTTTTCCAGGTTACTGAACTGGCGTTCAAGCGAACGCATGAGATCGGTGGTGTGATTCACCCGTTCCGTCAGACGCTTGCGCTCCGATGCGGTCAAGCCGAGGTCGCGGATAATCAGTGAAATCCGAACCATCTCGCGGCTCAGCTGGCATCGGCAGCGGCGGTATCTCCGTGCCTTCTTATCCGCTGCGAAAGTCACCATCTGTTCCGCCAGGCTGCGGGCTCTTTTGTAATTGCGCTGTATCTGATCGATGCAGCGGGTAATTTTCTTGACACGGTCCTGCAAAATCTCCTCGGTGATTTCTTCCTCATCGAAGACGACCGTGTCTTTAATCGACCGCAGACCCCGCTTCAAGTCCTCACCCATCGCTAGGACCTGCTGAATCACAATGGGTGAACGTGAAAGCGCCTTCATGGCGGAGAGTTGTCCGCGTTCGATGCGCTTGGCGATCTCCACTTCCCCTTCACGCGTGAGCAGAGGTGAGGCACCCATCTCGCGCAAGTAAACGCGCACTGGATCGTTGGCCGTCTCAGTGGCAACCGTAGCCGGATTGAGAACAATTTCGTCCGGTTCGCCAACCAGCCTTTGATCCAGACCCGAATGCGGTAACTGAGGCTCCTCTTCAAGCACGTCAAGGCCGCGGGTGCGAATGGTGGCAAGCAGATCGTCTATATCCTGCGCGGAAGGCACGCCTGGTGGAATGGGGTGATTCATCTCGCTGTCGGTGGAATAGCCCTCTTCTTCTCCCACACGGATTACTTTTCGAATGTCGTTCATAGCCGCGCAGAACTCCTTTTTCGGGACATCCTGCATGGAGAAGAAGACTTTTGTTGGATATGGAGCGGTAGCTTCAGCAGGATGCGAAAATCCAACCCCAGAACGATGCTAACACGGCGCGCAACACCTCCTACAATTGCCCTGTTTTTCCTCCCGACGCGTAAGTTGTCGGCTGGTCGGCAAACCGGAAACTATCAATTGTTGCGTTGCGGGAGGCAAGGGTCAGCTTCTTCGAGCGAAAAGAGCAAATGGCAAGAGTGCGGGTTTTCATCAACCGCTAGCGTGCGACTCTCGACCTTTGGGCAGCACGTGCAGAAAGAAGCGGTGCAGGAATTCGCTGGGAGCGAGCGTCATCTGACCCTGGACCCACCAGGCGTAATTCTTCTGGCGCGACGTTAGGCGTTCTTGTTCGATGAGTTGTTCACGGGGTACCCCGCAAAAGTCACAAATTCCCTTCCGGCCCCTAAAGAACTCGACAGAAAAGCATTGTCTAACAGCATCGCTATAGCGATGCCCTCGTACATCCAACGGTCCACTCGGAACCCGAAGAGCGAGACTTTCCCGCAACCTCTTTAGCCGTTTGTGTTCGATCGCCGAATGTTGCGCCTATGTGCGGCGCGCGCCTTCATTACGTTGTTATGCCTCTGCACAAAACGCTTGTCAGTGGCGCGTTCCGGTGATTTAGGTGTTTTCATCTCCCGGTTCCCAGTTGCGGTAGCGGTCTCGCCGACCGCTTCGGCCGAGGAGGTGCCTCGTTCCCGGACATTTGATGTTCCTTCTTGTGATTCGGCCATGTTTGACCTTCTCTCTAAGGATTTATCGTACTGCACTTGCTGAAACCTACACGACGGCTGCTGTGCTCATGGCACAAGAAATGAATCGTTATTGAGATTGGGGTGCTTTCGAGCGCACACGTTTGCCGTGCCGGACTTGCTCTGCCGTGAATGTATTACCACAAGTACTACATCTCCAGAGAGTGGATCGGGTCGCAGTATAAGGTGCAGCGAGGTTTGGAGTCTCTGGTTGACTTGGACGCAGCGCAAGCCCCAACTCGCCTCCGCATTCCGGACATTGACGTTCAGACATGGTGAAGAGAAACCGTCCCTCGCGGTTGGCTTTGCCTCATAACGACTCGCTGCCCGGCATACGATCCGTAATGGACGCAATAGAGAGCCGTGGCGGCGTTTTCAGCACCTTCAGGGAACCTGCAAACAAAATGAGTGCGAGCGTGTCCACGACTAGGGTGGATGCGATCGAGAATCCGAACGGCACAACTGGATTGAACAGGCAAGCTACTACGCCAAAGGCGGCGACCCATCGATATTCGTGTAGAGCAACGGCCTGAAATATGACCACAGTAGCAGCGGCGGGAATCAGGATCAGCAAGACCATCCGGTATCCCCCGGCGAAGCGTTCCAGGAACGCGGGAAGCAAGAGACCACCGAGGAGCGCAGCGCTGGCGATCCATTTCATGAATTTCGTAAGCATAGTCCTCTTAAGGGTATGTCTGATCCCGACAAGGGATCGGCAGACCTTTCGTGTGCAAATCGCCGGTGCGTTCCATCAGGCGCGCCAGCCCCACTGTTTGCGGACCCTGATCCGCTCGCGCAGAGTTGCAACGAGCAGGACGACGCCCGCGACGAAGAGCAGCGAAACCGCGACTGCGAGAAATATATCTGTCGTGTTCAATGGGTTCATCTTCGTCTGTCAGACTCGGAAAACTTATGCACTGCATGTCTTAACCCTTGGCGCACTCTGCCGCGCTCGGCGCAGCCCGGCGTTCGTGGGCTTGATCGAGACGAAACCCTTTTTGGATATGACGCGAGTGCGCGGACACCACTAGGTACGGAATGCCGAAGAGGCTGCGAGCCGCGATCCCTGTTACCTCAAGGCAATTGAAGTCATCGCCGCGCACCTTCAGGAAAATACGCTGCAGGGCACCCCGCAGACTGCCTGGACGGATGGATCCGAAAGCATTCCCCTGGACCTCCGGTGCCATGAAGAAACAGTTCCAGCCAGCTGCTCGGACGCTGTGAGCGAACGAAAAGCCATTAACCGCTCGAACCAGGCTCCAGTCCTGCAAGTAGGAGTTGCTCTCGAAACCAAAATTCTCGATCTTGAGCTGTTGCGCTTTGACCAAAATCGAGCCGATCTGAATTCCTGAAGGCATTTTCTCTCCATCCGTAAAGGCGAAACCAAGATCGACCAGGAGACGGCTCGTGCCGTCCCCGAACCGATTGACAAGCCATTCAGGCTGCCACCACCGCTGCCGTATGAAGGGTCGAGCTAATGACGTCCGAAACGCGCAGTTTTGGACTTCCGTCGAGGAATTTTTCCAGGTTCTTTAGAACTTCCGGATAGCCAGCGGTGTTGTAGGACTCCGCATTCTCTTTACTTTCCCACAAACTGATCGCGACCACATCGACTCCGTTTGGCATTGCGAATGCGACTTCGTCCTGGAACCCCTTCTGGCGGCGCAGGATGGGAACCACGTTGGCTTCAAAAGTCTTAGTGAAGTCGCCGAGAGTATTAGGCTTCAGGCGGATAGCTACATTGCGAGCGTACATAGTCAACCTCCGGAATTCGTCGTGATCTAAGAAGGGGAACTTCAGATGGGCTGACTTAGCTCAGGAAACCTGAAAGAGCGGAAAGAGAAGCTCTGCTCACTGTCGAGCCTAGCCTTGCGGAGTGAAGTTGTCAAGTATCGCGAGCGTTTGCTTCCGACTGCAAACAAACAGAAATGGCCAAGCTCCCTGGCATGTGACAAGATAGTTTCATGCCAAACAACAATTTGACCGCACGTGAGAAAGCCCGCCAGGAACGCGAACGGGCGAAATCCCGAGCAGATCGGTCCCGACAATTAATGAAGAAAGCGGCGCAATTGCAGGAGAAATCCCGTCGCGCGGAGGTAGCCCAGGCCGCTGCGCAGACTACGCAAGAAGTTACCGAGAAGAATTAGGCTCGCGCCAGTGTTCACTTTTGACCAGTTTCTTGCCTCGGGTACTACCTACTATATTGTGTGCCATCCTCGGCGACCTTATGGACAACCTTTGCCGACCTGAGGCAAAAGCTACTGGACATCCAATGGGCAGAAAACAGAGAAGCCCTGAGCTGATCGCGGACGGCCGAACAATTGGATAGAAGGTTTGAGAAACCTGACGAGGAGATTACCGCAAACGGTTGAATCTCAACCGCGAACCTTTAAAACGGCTTCTCTCAACCCTATATAGGAGTGTAGAAAACATGGCTGTCCGACCGGAGTGGTCCATGAAGTACAGAGCCGCGATACTCGAAAGAAACCCAGCTTTTCGATTGCTGCGAATGACCGAGGCCAATGCTGCAATCCAGCGCCGCATGGGAGTTCTGGGGGAGACTTCGGATGAACGGCGCAAATTAGAAAACGCCTTGGATGCGTTGAATCTGCTGCGTGGTCGCCGGACTTAGTCGTGTTCTGCGCGGAGCTGTTCAGCATCGCACGATGTGCTGCGAACCTTACCGGCCCTGGAACCGTGGGCGGACTTTTCATCGCTTACATTCTGAGCCTAGCAGGCTGCTGAAAAACTACTTCTAATCCACAGGCCAGTATGGTACGAGAAGGCATGCGCGGAGACGATCGGCAGCAGAATCACATCTTCAGTTATTTGTCGCCGGAGGAGCGGGTGCGGAAGGATCATCCGCTGCGCGCCATCCGAACGATGGTGGACGAAGTACTTACTCAACTGTCGCGGCGCTTCGATGCGATGTACGCTCGCGTGGGCCGTCCGTCGATTGCGCCGGAGAAGCTGTTGCGGGCGCAGTTGCTGCAGATGTTGTACTCGATCCGCAGCGAGCGACTGCTGATGGAAGAGATGGATTACAACCTGTTGTTCCGCTGGTTTGTGGGGCTGAACGCGGATGACGAGGTATGGGACGCGACGGTGTTTACCAAGAACCGCGACCGCTTGCTGGAGGCCGACGTGGCGAAAGAGTTTTTGTCGCGAGTGGTGGAGCAAGCGCAGACCAAGGGTCTGACCTCGGACGAGCATTTTACGGTGGACGGCACGCTGCTGGAAGCCTGGGCAGGAGCGAAGAGTTTTCAGCCCAAGGAAGGTAAGTCTTCTCCTCCGTCGGATGACGATCCGGGCAATCCCACGGTGAACTTTCGCGGCGAGCGGCGGTCGAATGAAACGCATGAATCGAAGACCGATCCCGAGGCGTTGCTGGCGCGCAAAGGCGAAGGCAAGGAGTCGAAATTGAGTTACACGGGGAATCTGTTGGTGGAGAATCGCCATGGTCTGATCGTGGACGCGGAAGTGTTCCAGGCCAACGGGACGGCGGAGCGCGACGCGGCCCTGGTGATGTTGGAGAAACTTCCCGGCACGCAACCGGTGACGGTAGGCGGAGACAAAGGATTCGACACGCAGGGATTTGTAGCCGAGTGCCGGAATCTGCGGGTGACGCCGCATGTAGCGCAGAACCTCGAACGGCGCGGCGGCAGCGCGATTGATGGCCGCACCACGCGGCACGCAGGTTACGCCCTCAGCCAGAGAAAGAGAAAGCGAATCGAGGAGTGTTTCGGCTGGCTGAAGACGATTGCGCTGATGCGGAAGGTGCGGCATCGCGGAGTCTGTAGAGTGGATTGGATTTTTACCATGGCCTGCGCCGCCTACAACTTGGTGCGCATGCGAAACCTGACCGCCGCAGTTCCGGCGGTGTAAGTCCGGCCCGACGGCTGTCTTCAGGACCATCGGGTTAGACTCCGAGGGCCACAAAAACACCGGAAATGAACCCGTTCGAGATCAGCAACCATGAGAAACAGAAAGAAAAACACGCTGCAATTCAGTTTTTCCGCAGCCTGCTAGAGTTCAGAGGGCATCCACCGGTCTGCCGGGCAACCGCGTGCACCACAAGCAGAGAATCGGAGCAGAGTGTAGAATGGATAAGTACAATCATGAAAACTATCAGATTTGTTGTAAAGACGAATCGCCAAGGCACTCGCGGTCCTGAGTACGTGCAGCGCATCGATCGGACCCCTATTCAAACAACCAGCAATCGCAGGCTCGCTCTGCTTATGGGGAGGTTCACCGCTGAAGATGTTGTCAATTCCATCCGAACTTCCCGTTGCAGCCCGGAGCTAATATCGGTAGAGACTTAGACTTCCGATTCTCCAAGGAATGAAAGCCGCTATTTCGCAAACATTCAAGTGTTTGCGCTACTGCGGCGGGGCAAGCTGGAACTTCAGGGCACTAACTCCGTAGTATCTGCGTGGTAACCCAGGGATAGAGCTCCGAGACTAGAGAAAACGATCAAGCGCTCGCTGGATCCGGCCCCTAAGCCGGTGCTACGTGCTTAGCAAGAGGAACCTCCACCATCGTAACTGCGTCGACAGCGAACTATTTGCCCCATAACCAGTACAATGTAGTATGCCTGAAGAACAATTCGATTCTGCAACAATTGCACGTCTGCGGAGACAGGCCAATCTCCTCATAAAGATTTACCAGACCGAACTTGCCAGGAACCCTATCAGTCGTGCTGCAGCATCTTCGCGCAGCAATCTGATCGCTCTGCGACATACCATTGAGCAGATATATGGGGAGTAGGCACTGAGTTGCACTACCCTTAATGGCCGGTGTTTGTACCAGGGGTGCTCGCACCACCGCTCTTACTTCGGAGTCAGGCCGGCGCAAGTTCGGCGACAGAGCGCAGATGGTGAAGAGTTTCGCTAACCAGCGCGGAGGCCGCACCGCTCCCCTGTTGCGTGGGGGTTGCGATCTGGAGCAGTCCCGGCCTTCCAAAATCCACCGGAAGCGAGAATTCAGTTTGGTGCTGCATCACCAAATCTAACGTGTGCTTCAGCCCCTCCGCTTCGTATCCATTATGAAAGCGCACGCCAGTACTGTGAGACGTGGAAGGTGAGGTCCAGTACTCAACCGCCAGCAGCCAGTGACCCCGGCTTACAGATGAAAAGAACTTCAGAGAATCGATAGTGCCGTCCGCGGAGAAGCCGTACTCAATATGAATCAAGCCAGCTTGTGCGTTGCGCATGAGGTCTGCCCATGACACAACCACTGCAGATTCGAGGATTCGCTCCAGACTTTGGCTCTCGTTCGCTTTCATAGATCCACCTCCCCATCGGACCTGCGCTCAGCCTCTGGCCCAGGCTGCATCGCGCTGCGACGTCCGACGTGCCTCGGCGCTATCTAAGTAACAACTCTGCTGGACATGCCGAGAGTGTGCTGAAACAACGGCATAGGGCACACCGAGAAACCGTCTTTCTTCGATCGCCGTCACCTCGAGGCTATTGAAGTGTTGCCCTCTCACCTTTTGAAGAATTCGTGTCATCGCGTTGTGGACCTTGCTCGTCCCAAGAGCACCAAAGATGATCGCTTTTACTTCTGTCGCCATGAAGAAGAAGTTCCATCCCGAGAGGCGGATCATACGGTCCAATGAGAAGCCCGTTAGCCCCTTAACCAGGCGCCAGTTCCCCAAATATGGCTCGCTCTCAAAGCGAACCAGTTGCGCGATCCGCGGTGACTCGTCAATCAAAACGGCGCCGACTTGAATGGGCAATGACATGAAGGATGCTCCCCAATCCGGCTGCCGCAGCAAGTTCCCGTTAGGGCCGGAAGCACCTCTAGAATCGCTGTTTTCCCTTCGAAATACTGTGCAGAATGGCTCATTTTAGAAAACCTGACACATGGCGCGCCCACGCTGCGCCAATTGGATCAAACTCGCAGGAGGTTCCCTTCTGCAGGACTATAATCAGACGAGATGAGTCCTGCCGCGGCAACCAGGAGAAAACGCGCATTCGATCCCGACCGCTTCCTCGCCACAATTGGCCAGGGCAGGAAGAGCTTCGCGGTTGCGCGAAAGAAAAGGATCTTCAGTCAGGGGGATGCGGCGGATGCTGTCTTCTATATTCAAAAAGGGAAGGTGCGGCTCACAGTCGTATCGAAAGCCGGCAAGGAAGCCACCATCGGCATTTTGGGCGAAGAGAATTTCTTTGGCGAAGGCGCCTTGGCCGGCCAACCTCTCCGTATGGGATCAGCAGCGGCTATAACCGACTGCCAGATTCTGCGGGTCGAGAAGAAGGCGATGATGGACACGCTTCATAACGAACGGGCTCTATCGGACATGTTTGTGGCGTATCTGCTCGCGCGCAATATCCGTTATGAAGAAGATCTGGTCGACCAACTGTTCAACTCGAGCGAAAAACGGCTCGCCCGCGTGCTTCTGATGCTCGCTCACTTCGGCAAGGAGGGAGTGCCCGAGACCGTGGTTCCGAAGATCAGTCAGGAGACCCTGGCTGAGATGGTGGGCACGACCCGTTCCCGTGTAAGCTTTTTTATGAACCGGTTCCGGAAGATGGGCTTTATTGATTACGCCGGGGGTGATGCAGGCGGGCTACAAGTTCACAGCTCACTGCTCAATGTGGTTCTGCATGACTAGCATTTCCCCCGGGCGCTTTTGAAGAGAGAGGGCTTGCACGAGTTTCTTGCCTGATTCGTTTCCGTTTACATTTCCACTGTTCGAGCTGTTCCGGGTTTGAAGGATAAGCCGCGAGAGTTCTCTCCGTCCTGTTAAGAATCAGCAACTCCCTTTAAGGACGTTACCTGGTTTTGCACTGACCATCGTCCATTTAGTCATCAGGTCGTGCGATGGAGCATTTCCTCGAAGGCCGTCGCAAGATGCGACCGGTCTGAGGGGATTTCATGTGCCCATTCAACTGGAGGAAACTGCCTGGGCATACCGAGCTTTGTCATTTTGGATTGGCGATGACCGCAGGACAGGCAAATGGCCCCCACTTGCTTGATCTCTGTCTCCCTGGAGATTTCATTCTCGCGGACTGCAACTGAACCTGCCACGACCGGTCCACTGCACTTGTCACATGAGTAGACGGAGAGATGAAGGTACTGTTTCCTCATTGTGCCACCCTTCCTGGAAGATTACTGAACATCCAAACCCGTCACAGATCGAGAGATTTTGCAATCTCCGCAAACCCGTTCGCGAGGAATATTCGCTCTGCAGCCCTACACAGGGTTGAGAGACTTGCCGCACTCCAAACAAAAAGTCTTGCGACGTGACGTTATTAACCCACAAAACGGACACATCCTTTGCGACCGGACCTCTGGGCGTTTCGGCGCAAGGAACGCTGACGCCTTGCTGAACCACCGAGCCATGAAAGCCAAACGCCTGCGGACGCGATCGCGAAACTGAACTAGGACTGGTTCCATGGGCTCGCCTTCACGATTGCCCATGTTTACCCATGGGCGTGATCCGTGGCAGCGCTATATCTATGCAGAATGCATGCTTACACCCTGCCAAGGTCAAGCATGACGCCAGTGGCCCGAAGATACTGTGCTGGATTGCTCACATTTCACGGCCATCGTCGATAGACAGCGAGGAGTTCAGGAAGCTGCTCGCCAGGAGCAACTCGAGCAACAGCAGAGTGAGCTATTCAGACCATTTAAGATTCGGCCTTTGAGCGATGATGGCGACAGAGCGAGCTCTTCTTCTCTCTCTTTCAGGTTCTCTGAACTAAGTCAGCCATCTGAAGCTTCCTCCTCTTAGTTCCATTCTGAAAGGTCACAATTTATGAAAAAGACAATTTCGCTGCTGTTGATGAGCTTGATGGGTATGGTTGGAACTTACGCCTGGGCTGGTTCGGCTCGCGAAGACTCGGTTGATCGCCTGCAATCGTCCGTCGAAGTTCTGCAGGCCATCATGGCGACTCCGGACAAAGGCATCCCAGAAGAGGTGTTAAACGGCGCAAAGTGCATCCTTGTAGTACCCAACCTGATCAAAGGTGGTTTCATTCTTGGTGGCAAGCACGGACGCGGTGTGGCCTCTTGCCGCACGGCAAACGGTTGGAGCGCGCCCGCATTCGTTTCGGTTAGCGGCGGGAGCGCCGGACTGCAGATCGGAGTTGAAGGCGTAGATCTGGTCATGCTGATCATGAACGACCAGGGCTTCCAGCATCTGCTTTCCAGCAAATTCGAACTCACGGGAGAAGCATCGGGTGCGGCGGGTCCGGTCGGTCGTCATGCCTCCGCGGGAACGGACTGGAAAATGAACACTGAAGTTCTGACGTACTCGCGCTCGAAGGGTGCGTTCGCAGGGCTTACACTCGAAGGTGCGGTTGTGCGGCAGGATGACGATTCCACGCGCGCGATTTACGGCAAGAACGTTGAGTTCCGCAAAGTTCTGTCGGGCAAGGTGGCAACCCCGAAGAGTGCGGATGCATTCATGAAGGCCGTGTCAGAAGCACGCCAACAGGCACGGATTGCGGAAGCAAACGAAGACAAGAAATAGCAAGTTGCGCCCAAGCGCTGCAAGAAACAATCCCCAGCCCGCCGGACCAATTCCGGTGAGGCTGGGGGCTTCTCGCGCAAAGAGCGGTCCTACATGAGTTTCTCAGCGAGCGCTTCACAACCGCAACACTGATCGGAACAGGTGAAATAGTGGTAAATCCCGTCAGGACGCTTCTGTACGAGATATTTATCGAACCGATCTGGCAGCTCTGGCGGCGAGTGGTGGCTCTTGTTTCTTAGAGACCCCGGAGCAGTGAAAAGAGATTGTTACAGCGCGCAGTTTATTCCTCAACCTTACCGGTCCAGCAGGACGCCCATCTCGTCATTCTCCCCCCACGCTTTGACGTACTGTGCCTTGCCAACCGTTCCGGGACCGTTTGGCCCCATCTCGTAATATACCTTCGCGTCTGGGGGAAACTGCCTCAAGGCTTCAGCCAGGTCTTTCACGGTCCATTGTTTGTCTGCCATAGAATCCTCCATGAGGGGGCCGGAATAGGGGTTACTGTGCCGGGCTGCGGGCAACACTTGGCGCCGGTGTCACAGACTTTAACTGGTCCAGGGCAGTCAGCACATCCTCCCAACGGCCTTGGTTCTTCTTGGTGTCGATCGGTACAGAAAGGTCCGCATAGAACTGGAGAATATTCTCGCGTAGCTCCGGGGATGTCAGGTCGAACTTTCGTTCCGACAATCGGGTTAGTAGCTTCGCATAGGCGTCGTCCGTTAGAGAATACTCAGCCGCTTTGGTAGGTTGCCCGCTATCAAAATCGCAGTTGGGCAATACCAGCGAGTGCGTACGCACTTCTTCAAGCAGGACTCGGTATTGATCCACCGTCGTATTGATGCTCTTGATGTACAGATCTTCCGTTTGGGGAGTCGGGTTATTGAACCCTAATCCCTTAAACGGACCTACTCTCGGCATGTATCGCAGGAGGGTCGACAGGATTCGCGTGCCCACGCCCGGCTTCTCGTAGTCTTTTCCCCACTCCTTTTCATAGTTGGAGCGAGAAAGACGGTACAGAAATTGTCGTTTCGCGAAATTCGGCGTCTCGCGCATCAAGTCCTTCTTGTGAGTTTGCAGCGCGACCTGGGTCATCCGGGGAATCAGCCGGCTGATCGCGAAACGATACGAGCCCACAGCCAGGTCCTCGTGGGCCAGGACGTCCTTTAGCTCAACCCCATACACCACCGGAAAAACCCGTTCCAGCAGTGACTTGGAGACCTGGAATCCGATGAAATCGTGGTATTGCTGCGACGCATAACGATTCTTCGCGACCTGCAGCGTGTCGAATCCGAACTCCGTCTTCAAATGTGCCGTCTTGTCCTGCGCGTAGCGTACGGACTTGCCAAACTTCGCTCGCAGCTTCGGGTACTCGATCGCAACGGACTGGTTTACCGCGGGGTGGCCGACAATATCGGCCGCGTAATGCGACAGCGCTCCCAAGGCGAAAGCGTACTCGTCAACATCCCGGCTCTCGAGCAGCAATTCGCGAACGAAATCTCCGCTGCGTACGTAATGCACCAGGTTGCTGAATTCTCGACTGCCGAACGGATAGTAGCCCAGATCCTGGATCACTGCGCCGCCATAGGCGTAGGCATGCGCCTCACGCAGTTGGTCCGCGCTGAGGCCGGGATAACGCTTGAGCAGGAGCGGTTGGATCTCATTGCCCCAGAGCAGATCGACAATTTCCTCGTGCGTCAAAACGGAATAGGCGGACAACCCGTCGGCACACGTCACCACGATGAGGAAGATCGCGAGCGCGCGGACGCAAGGCCGGAACCAACTATGGCTCACGATGTTCAAATACGACCAAGAAGCAGGAGGATCACGACCACGAACAGAATGAGCCCTACTCCGCCGCTTGGATAATAGCCCCACTTGATGCTGTGGCTCCACCGGGGCAGCACCGCAAGAAACGCCACAACCAAAATGACAGTCAGCATGATTCCCAGCATACGCAACTCCTTTTCGCGACCTGGAGCCGAATGTTCAATGGCCACGAGCATTGATCTGATGTTTTGAAGATGACAGGGGCCACCCTCCTAAGTCTGAGCAAGACTGCTCACTCGGGGGCAACACAAACTCGGGCCGGTGGCGATGCACAAAACAGTGCGAAGGCAACCTCGGGAAAGATGAGCGCAATTGAACAGATACAGACCCGCTGTTTGATTATCATAGGAAGTGGGTAATTCGGGTCGCGGATCCTTTTGTGCGAGACACGAAGCGCAACAGTCATATGCTTGTTTCGCTCCCGATCGAGGGAAGGCCGTCGAGTAATTACTTCCCACCGGGGACCGTCACCCTCCCTGACACTGCTGCTCAGCATGTTGAAAAGACACGGTATTCCAGCTTGGTCCGGGAAACGGCGGCCAACGTGCCTCCAAATAGCTGGATTCTTCGTTTCAGTAAATTGTTGTTGTTGCCTGTTTCGAATGGCTTCAGATGGTCTACACATCCAATGACGAGCCTAAGGAGGACAACGATGGCGATTTTCGATGAGACCTACCGAGTAGTAGCGGTGGAAAGTCAGCGACTCACGATTCAGGGCGTTGCCACTGGCGAGGTCATGACGATCGTGAACACCGCACCTGGAGCTCCGCTCACGCCGGAAGACTATCCGCTCGGGCAATTGATCGCGTTGACCGATCCGACGACTGAGCTTCAAAACTGATCGTCGAGAGTCGGCTTGCCCCCTAACGCGGAACCGGTGAGATATCAGGAATTGCCTTCAACTCTGACGGCGTGAGCCGGGATCTGTCGCAGTATCCGAAGCCCTTGAGGCACGCCCGATAGTTCCGGACATGCTCCGCATCGGTCAAGGCGCCAGATTCCGGCCCGGTCAGCCTCGAGTATTGACAGGTTTCGCGGCCTGCCTTGCAATCGGAAAGATTGCGATCATGTTCCATTGCTTCCACCTCGCGCGTTTCCTGCGTGGTCAGGTTCGAGTGGTTGCAGTCATTCCAGCCATTTCTGCAATTCGTCAAGTTGCGCTCGTGACCGGCGGTCACTGCATCTTTCGCTTCCGCGGGCGTCAGCTTGGAGGGGTCGCACAGTGCCATCCCTTCCTGGCAATCGGTGGCATTCCGCGCGTGTTGCGCGGCGGCCACCTCAGCCGCTTCGTTCTGAGTGAGCTTGGAAACGTCGCAGTCCCCGATCCCGGACTTGCAGTTAGATACGTTGCGCAAGTGTTCAGCCTGGGCGACCGCACGAGCTTCCGACGCAGTGAGCTGCGAGTGGTCACACGATCCATAGCCGTTATTACATGCGACGACATTATCGTCGTGACCGGCGACGGCGAGCGCTGCCCGCTCCGCATCGCTGAGTTTCCCGAGATTACAGCTGCTCATGCGATCCCTGCAATCCGAAACATTGCGCTGGCGGTCGGCCATCTCAACTTCAGCCGCTTCCGACGGTGTTAGCTTCGAGCGATCACATTCAGTCCAGCCATGCTGGCACGCTGACAAATTACCGTTGGGACCCGCCATCTGCCCCGACACGGGAACTTGATTGGTGCGTTGAGCACTCCCGGTATCCTGTGCCAGGGACAGAAGTGCAAACACCAGCAAAACCACAAGAGTGCCAAGAGGTCGCTTCATAGTTTCTCCGCGTGGGCGGCGCACCCAGAAGGGGTCGCTAGGCTGAGTCGGCGCAAAACAGCTTCATCGCCGCACTCATACTACGCACGGGGACGCGACCGATCTGGTCAAAAAGACTCACATTCCAAAGGTAAAGCGAGTATTTTGGTCAACGTAAAAAAGATCTGAGCTGTTTGTCGCCAACCTGCATCCAATGACTATCGGCTAAGTTTGGTTCATTGGCAGTTGAAAATCGGTTCGCCAACCAGCGTTACCTCTTCTCACCGGCAGCGACTCTTCTCAGCAGACAATTCAAATAGAAAAAGGAACAACAGTGGAAACAGGAACAGTGAAGTGGTTTAACGACGCCAAGGGCTTTGGTTTCATCAGCCGGGAGAATGGCGAAGACGTCTTCGTCCATTTTTCGGCAATTCAAGCGGGCGGCTTCCGCAGCTTGCAAGAGGGCCAACGGGTACAGTTCGATGTCACGAAAGGCCCAAAGGGCTTTCAGGCAGAGAACGTAAAGCCGGTCTAAGTAGCTCACTACAAGGGTGCTCATGTGCCACAGGTACTGAGTACCCTCTTTTTACTTCCGTCCGCGAATCGATTCCCGCCTCAATCGAACACGTCCCACAACTGAGCAATTTGGAACAGATGTGAAGGGATTTCCGGGCTCTAATGGGACATCAGAATGGACGCGCAACGCACTTTACTCTGCATTCATCGCGATCCCGGTCAGCTCCTCTACTTGCAGCAGGACGGATACCGCCTTGTGACCGCAACTTGCGGGAATGAGGGCCTGCGTCTCCTGATGTCGCAGGCCGTGGATGCGGTGGTGATCGAGTTTCACCTCGGCTTGCTGGACGGTGCGGTCGTGGCCCTGAGATCAAACAAGTCCTCCCGGACGTTCCTATTGTGATGGTGTGCGACAACCTGGATATTGCCGACGATGCTTTCAAGTCGGTCGATGCGATCGTCGTCAGGTCTGACGGCCCACACTTCCTGATGGCGACCCTTCATTTTGTGTTGAGTATTGAGTCGTTGCAGCAACGCAAAAGGGCGCGCTCGCTTGCACCCAGGGAGCCCTTTAATCGCATGGGCATGGGCAGGCCGCGTAGAACCACTACTCGCGCCCGACAATCCTCTACGAATCGACGGGATGCTCCCTTCTCAAGTTCGTTGAAACAGCATCCTTAGCAGCGCAATCCCGAGATCGAGAGTTGGCGGCTGCATCTCACAATGCATCGTGAGCAGGGGCGCGATCACTCGACACGCGAAGCCGCGCCCACGCGGATCTGGGCACCGAATCACCAACTCCAGAGTGCATCTGCTCCCACGAATACGGAAATTCCTGACCACACTCCAGGCAGACTTGATACGTTCGTCTATGGATCGTGAACACGTTGCTCAGTCGACTGTGATGACACCCGCCAAAAACCTGTGTCAGCCAAAGCGGCAGCCTCATAACTCCGTCCGTTGTCGTCGTTCGCAGCTTCCGTGGGCATCCAACCAGCCCAGCAGAGACCTCACACTAGTCCGAGCTAGCGCGATCGCGCAGTCAGCCGCTCCGTAGTAGACATTGATCGTGTCGCCATCGGGATTCGTTGTGTAACCACACGGAAACACGACATCGTCGACATCGCCGTGTCTCTCGTACTCTGCCTCGGGACCGAAGATCCACGAATCTCCGCGCAGCAGGCACTTCTCCGGTTTTTCAAGCTCGAAGAGGGCCAGCCCCAGTCGATACAAACATCCCGAAGGCGTGTGCCGCACGCCGTGGTAGAGCACAAGCCATCCTCGGGAAGTCTCGATCGGAGGTGGCGACAAGCCAATCTTGTTGGCGTCCCACCAGGCACCACGCCTTGCCTCCAGCATGAGCCTGTGCCTCCCCCAGTGCTGCAGGTCAGGCGAGTAGGAAATCCACATGTGCGCACCGAGCGTCGTCATCGGACGGTGAATGAGCGCCCAGTAACCATCGATCCTCCGCGGCAAAAGCGCCGTATCCTTGTCATCCGGCGGCATGATGACGCCGTAGCGTTCGAAAGTTCGGAAGTCTTTCGTGAGGGCCAGGGACACACCGGGTCCGCCGCGCGAGTAGGAGGTATAGGTGACGACGTATTGTTGCAGTTCGGGTACGAAGGTGATGCGGGGATCTTCGATCCCCCAGATTTCTTCGGGATACTCTTTTGGGCTGGGCATGAGCGTCGGCTCACTGTCAATTTGCCAACCGTCAACGCCGTTCTGAGAACGCGCGGCACAAAGATGGGACAATCCGCGGCGGTCTTCCACGCGACAAAGCAGCAGGGTCGAGCCATCCGCCAGAAGTGTCGCACCCGCATTGAACACGCTGTTAACGGAATAGGGCCAATCCTTACTGGTGAGGATTGGGTTGCCGGGATGACGAATCAGCAGTGGCTCTTGCTGAGCGATCAGAACAGACATGGGCTTGTGGACAGGGACGGTCACGACGGAATCTCCAGTTGTTGGGACTCGTCAAGCGAGCGCATCTCTAACAGCGCCATCAAGAACGATAGTGTTGACTCAGCGCCCTGATTTTCATTCGCACGGTCGGGATGCAGACCATCACGGCACCCACCGGTGACTGGGTCGTAAAGAGAAAGCTGCAGGTCATTGTCGCCGAGGAACCAGTTGAAGGCTGACCACGCCTGGCTTCGCCAGTGCGTGTCCCCAGTCACACGGTACGCTTGCAAGCACGCAGAAACGGCGCCGGCAGCTTCAATCGGTTGTTGATCGAAACGCGCTTTTTCACCACCCTGGCGGTAAAAGCCCTGCGAGCCGATCGGTACAAAGTGGCCAGTGGATTCACATTGCTGCTGTGTCAACAACCAGTCCAGGGCTTCGAGACCGATTGAAACCAAGTGACCATCCGAGCAGGCCGATCCCACCAGCATCATCGCCTGGGGCAATCTCGCGTTTCCATAGGCAAGAACATCCTCGAACCAGTGCCAGTCAGGGGTTCGGCTGGACTCGTACATTTCGAGGAGGCGCCGACTGAGAACCGACCGGATTTTTTGCACATCCCGGTCTCCGGGATAGGAGGTTAGATATTCCTGAATTCCGATCATTGTGTAGGCCCAGGCGCGAGGACTTCGGAATTCGACCGCTGCCGGAAGAGAGAACTCGAACAGTCGTCCTGCGGCGCCCCGCAATCCCTCGTCGACCGAGCGGCCGAGAACTGTTCCAAGTGCCCACAGTGCCTGCCCGTGACAGTCTTCGGAACCTTGGGTTTCGCTCCAGCGACGATCAAAAGTAAGGAAATTTCTAAACCGCCCGTTGGACGAATTGAATGCATGCTCCAGGAACGCTAAGTACCTCGAGGACAAGACGATCGAGGACTTCGGAGCGGCGGCCCCGACCTGGTCCGGCTTGCACCTCATTCTTTGTGCACGAGAAACGGTGAAGACGAGCGCGCGGGCGTTGTCGTCGGTGGTATACCCCTCTCCGTAGTTCGGGACCGTAAAGATCGAATGCTGAAACATTCCGGTGTCATCGGTCATTCGCTTCAGGTGACTCAATTTCAACGCAGGCAGGCGATTGAGCGTCTTCTCCGTGGCGTGGGCCGAGAACTGAACCTGCGGGAACTTCATGCGGTCGCCGCGAACCCGTGCAAAACTCTCCAAGTACCCTTGCGCGACTCGTTTCCAAATCATCTGGCGCGCAAAAAGGTAGCCGCGTTTTCGCATGGTATGGCGGATCGCGGGCGTATCGAGAAGTTCGATCGTCTTTTGAGCAATTGCCCCCGGATTTTGAAAGGGGACGAGGGCCCCCCGGCGATCGTCCAGGAGTTCAATCGCATGCCAGTAAGGCGTTGAGATGATTGCCTTACCGGCACCCAGAGCGTACGCGAGTGTCCCGGAGACGACCTGAGCTTCATGACGGTAAGGAGTGATGTAAATGTCGGCAGCCCCGATGAATTCGACCATTTCCTCAGGACTGACGAAGCGGTTGTGGAAGATCACGTTCGACTCCACGCCCACTGCCTTCGCCAGCGCCTGCAAGTGCGTTCGATACCTCTCACCCTCACGGCGCAGAATATGCGGGTGAGTCGCGCCCGCGACGATGTACACGAGACTCTTATGCTTCGAGAGAATTTGTGGCAGGGCCTCGATCACGTTTTCGATTCCCTTGTTCGGCGACAGCAGGCCGAACGTAAGGAGAACTGCTTTTCCCTCGACACCGAACCGGTCCTTGTAGAAATTGGGATCGAGGAACGGCAAGTCCGGAACACCGTGGGGAACCAGATCGATCTTGCTGCCAGGAACCTTGAAGATTTCCTGCAAGAACTGGGACGACAGCTGGCTCATTACAATCAGCCTGTCGGAAAGCTCGGCAATCTGTTTCATCACGATCGACTGGTCTGGATTGGGCTCACGAAGGACGGTATGCAAGGTAGTCACCACGGGCATCTTCAGCCCGCGCAAGAGATGCAAAATGTGGCTTCCCGCCGGGCCGCCGAAGATTCCGTACTCGTGCTGCAGGCAGACCATGTCGATATTGTTGAAGTTCAGGAAGCGAGCGGCTTCTTCATACGAGGCGACCGCATTCTGGTTGAGTGACCATCTCACCCGTGCCGGATAGTCATATCCTTCTTCTACGTCGTTTACGGGTAGAGCCAGCAAACCGGCCGTTCCGCATTCGGCAGCGATCGCGCTACAAAGATCGGTAGTGAAAGTAGCAATGCCGCAGTGGCGTGGCAGATAGTTTCCGATCACGGCAATTCGGCTGGGCAGTGACGGCTTCACCTGCAATCTTGGCCGAAGTGTTGACCTGCCGGCCTCGACCGGGGTGTGCGCGCCGACGATTTTCAGCGTTGGCCTGGAAAGCCCAGTGTTTGATACCGACATTGTCCCCCTAGTTTTGCTGAAATGAGGAAGTGGTGAGGATTCAGATGGCCAGACGCATCCTTACAGCATCATCCTGAGACTCGTTGGCGGGTTGGCTCTTCTTACTATGCAGCGGGAAGGGACCGGAGAACTGGTCAAAATTGACCACATGAGCACCCAAGTGGTGGGTGATGCCGCGAGTCATACCAAAAGCTAACGAAGCGCGTTTATGGGGAAAGAGTTGTGTTGCGGCGTGGTATTCCGAAATATCGAGCAATCGTCAGTTCGATGACTGGCCTGAAGCTTTCGAGGCCTGATGTGCCCTCTAACCCGGAATTTGCCTCAGTCTGCTGAAAGTTCATCAACCTTCCCAAGTGCTGCAATGCACGAGCCAGGGCTTCCGCTACATCCTTCCGCGAGCAACCGAGAAGAATTGAGCAGTCGTGCTCTGAATGGCGTTCGAGGACGAACATAACAAATACGAAGCGCTCAAGCGGTGCAAGCCCGAGGATGGCACCTACCTCCGCCTCCGAACCCAGGGGCACATAATTCAAGTCTCGAGGCGAAACAGCGCTTTGTATCGTTCTCCCGGAACGCTGCCGTGGCGCAACAAGCCGGATCGCATTCTGAATGATGGTGCGCCGAACCCAGGAGCGCGCCCACTCCTTGAATACCCGGTTTCCTTTTGTGGATTCTCCGACGCTAGCGACAAAGCACTCCTCCGCCCTGTCTCCGTCTCCGGTCAAGAGAAGCGAAAGCAGGTAGAGAGCGCTCATGTCCTCGATGAAAATCCGCTCGAAGTCTGCAGTCGACGCGTAAGCGCCGGAGCCTGCGATCTCTTTGGTAGTTGCGCTCGCCATACTCACCCATTGTTCGTCCAGGAGTTCCACAATACCGAGGAATCCGGTTGTCCCGCTGCTATTTCTTAGTGTCGGTATTAGTTCGATGCAGCGCACCGACGGTCGACTCAGAAATATCACGTGCACCGGCAAGACCACGGTCTATTGCATGAGCCATTCGGCAGCCTTTTTTAGACGCGGCCGGGTCGCACGCTGGGCTGCCTGCCGTTGAACGGAGTCATTTTCGTCAAGCACGGTACAATTACGTCGCTTCGAACTCTGACAACAGAAATGCCGCCAAAAGAGAGGTGGAGAAGTGCCCGAGTCCATTGACTGGCCAGCGCCGCATCAGACCCGGCCTCGTCGTCGCCGTTTCCTTTTCATTCTCGCCATTGTAGGCGGCATTGTCTTCGGCGGCCGGGCCGTATTGTCGTATTACATGGATGTGCTCTGGTTCGGGTCGCTCGGCTACGGGCACGTGTTCTGGAAAACGCTGAGCCTGCAATGGGGAATTTTTCTTGCGTTTACGGCGATAACCTTTCTCATTCTGTACGGATCATTCCTGGCGCTGAAGCGCGCGCATCTTCCAGATTTGCCGACCGGCCACACGATTTACATCGGCGGACAGCCGTTGAAGCTGCCGGTTGAGCCGGTTCTTCGCCTCATCGCCCTCGGCGTTTCCCTTGTCATTGCGATTGCCACCGGGGCCGGCATGATGGCGGAGTGGCCGACGCTCGCACTCTTCTGGTATGCACCCAGCACAACGGGCGGCCTGGTAGACCCGATCTTTGGCAAGCCGCTGAACTTCTTTCTTTTTGCCCTGCCCGCATGGCAGCTCATCGCCGGCTGGATGCTCACGTTGGCCGTGATTATTTGTCTGCTCGCCGCGCTCTTTATTCTCATCACGGGCGGAAGCCGGGTGCTGGCAGGGCGCCTCAGCAGACACGTCACGTTGCCTTGGCGCGGAGTTTCTATCGGACTTGCCTTTCTCTTGCTGATCCTCGCGCTGCGTGTATATCTGGGCCGGTTCGAGCAATTGTTCGAGGATCATACGATCTTCGGCGGCGTGACCTATACAGACGCGCACGTTACGCTCACCGGGCTACTCGTCGTTTGTGCAGCGCTCATTTTTGGCGCGGTGATTGCAATGGTCAACGCCGTGCGGGAGCCACGCGGGCGCTGGCTCGTCGCGGCGGTCCTTCCCGCTGCCGTTTGTTATGTCGGCCTGCAGGCAGTGGCCTGGTACGTTAGCAGCTTTATCGTCAAACCGAACGAACTGGTTCGGGAGCAGCCCTACATCGGCCACAACATCGATATGACGCGGCGGGCTTATGGATTGGACCGCGTCTCGCAGCGAGAATTTCCCGCAGACACGACTATCGATGCAGCCGATCCGTCGAACAATCAGGCTACCCTTCAGAACATCCGGCTGTGGGACTGGCGTGCGCTGCAGGACACACTGCGCCAGATTCAGGAAATCCGGACCTATTATGACTTCCCCGACATCGACATCGATCGCTATGAAATCGACGGCGCGACTCGCGAAGTGATGCTCGCCACGCGCGAGCTCAACGTCGACAAACTACCGGAGAGCAGCCGCAACTGGATTAACGAAAAACTGATCTACACCCACGGTTACGGGATCACCATGAACCCGGTCAATGGGTTCACGCCGGAAGGGTTGCCCAACCTGATTCTGAGCAACATGCCAGTCCAGAGCACGGTACGTAGTCTCACCGTGACGCGTCCCGAGATCTATTTCGGCGAATTAACCAATACAGACGTGTACGTGAAGACGCGGCAGAAGGAATTCAACTACCCGCAAGGCGCGAGCAACAGCCTCACGTCGTACGAGGGCAATGGCGGCATCGTGCTCGGTGGTTTCCTACGCCGCATGATCATCGCGCTCGACCAAAGCGATCTCGCGAAGCTGCCATTCAGCGACGATGTCAACAAGGACAGCCGGCTGTTGATGCGTCGCAACGTGCGCGATCGGGTAGCGGCATTAGCGCCGTTCCTCACCTACGATCAAGATCCTTACATCGTGCTGGGCGACGACGGCAGGCTGTCGTGGATCATGGATGCCTTCACGGTTTCAGACAGCTATCCCTACTCAACGCATTATCGTCTGGATCGCGATCTCATTAATTACATGCGGAACAGCGTAAAGGTGGTTATCGACGCCTATGACGGTACGACGACGTTTTACGTGTTCGATAAGGAGGATCCGATCATCGCCGCCTACGGGCGGGTGTTTCCGGGTCTATTCAAGGATGCCGCCACGATGCCGCCCGGGCTGCGCAAGCATGTGCGCTATCCCGAGTTATTGATCAAGCTGCAGGCGGAAGTGTACGGCCTCTATCACATGACCGACACTGAAGCGTTCTACAACCGTGAGGATCTGTGGACGGTCGCGACCGAAGTCGGGATGGGGGCGGGTGGTGAGCAAACGACCCAGGCGATGCAACCGAATTTTGTGTTGATGAAACTCCCTGGCGAAACCGGCGTGGAGTTCGTCGAGATTTTGCCTTTCACGCCCGCCAACCGGAATAATCTGATTGGCTGGATCGCCGGGCGTGGCGACGGCGCACAATACGGTACGTCGGTCGTCTACAACTTCCCCAAAACGAAGCTGGTCGACGGACCGCTGCAAATCGAGGCGCGCATCGATCAGAACGCGCAGCTTTCCGGGCAATTAACATTGTGGAATCAGCAAGGCTCCCACGTGCGGCGAGGAGCTTTGCTCGTGATTCCGTCGGGGCGCGCGCTTTTATATGCAGAGCCGATTTATCTGCAGGCCGAGCGGAGTCCAATGCCGGAGTTGCGTCTGGTTGTGCTCGCGCTGCAAGATCGCCTGGCGTACGGACCAACCTTCGAATCGGCGATGGCAGCACTCTTCGGCGGAGCGGCTTCGTCGACAAGCGTCGCGGCAGCCCCAGCGCCGTCAGAGCGAAGCACACCTGCATCCACCGCGTCGCCCCAACTCGCACCGGACCTCAATGCGCTCATCGCGGCAGCCGCCAAAGACCTTTCCGACTATCAGCGCCTGACGGCGGAAGGCAAGCTCGGCGAGGCCGGACAAAAGCTGGAAGAGTTGAAGCGGACACTCGACAAGTTGAATCAGCGTCAAAAATGAATTGGAACGAAACACCTTTAAAAGAGCAAGACGCGCAAAAACGCCATTTGCGGACAAAGTGAAAAGGGGGCCCCTTGGCCCCCGTTTCACTCCTGCAAATTCGGTTAGAAGATGAACTTTGCCACCAGTGCGATGGTGCGAGCGTTGCTGGCGAAGACTCCCTTCGGGTTGTTGAAAATGGAATTACCGGGAGTCAGGTAGTTGATATAGCTGATGCTGTTCGGCCCGGTTAAGAACGAAGTCACATCGTTGACACCCAATCCCTGGCCCGGGTTGCTGCCTGGGATGTACTGCGGGTGATTGAGGATGTTGCCGAACTGAGCGCCGAGGCGGAACTTGAAGCGCTCAGTGAAGTTGATCTCCTTGTAAGTGGAGAGAGACACGTCGTTGGTGGGCCGAGTGGCGAGAGTGTTGCGGCCCGTGGTGGCCAGTGCGCCGGCTCCAGCGACGATGTATTGGGCGGTCGGATTGCTTGCAAGATAAGCGACCGTATCGCCCGCGGTGTTAGTAAGCGCGGTCACTCCGCTTCCCGTTCCGCGAATCCCGCCCGGATTCAGAATCACGCGATCTCCAGCAGAGTCGTTGTTCAGGTTTGAATCGGTTGCGGACTGGACGGTCGCCCATTGCGGCGATTCGTACGTATAGACCGGACTGAAGCTCCAGTTGCCCAGGATGTTCTTCATTGCCCAGTTATCTGAACCCTTGAAGAATGGCACATCGTAGACGGCCGTCAGCGTCAAGCGGTGGGTACGAGAGAGAGCAGAGACCGACTTTTCCGCGTCCCAGTTTTGAAAGTCCTGCGGACGGCGAGGCGTGAGGCTGGTGGAAAAGAAGTCGGCCGTGCTGTTGTCGATGGTACGGCTGAACGTGTAGGACGCCAGGAACGTCAGACCGTTCGTAAAGCGTCGGGTGAGTGAAGTCTGAAGCCCGTGATAAATGGACCAACCATCCGGGGAATCGGCCACGATGTTCGAGCCGAATCCGGCATTGACGAAGGCCGGGATGAACGACCCCGGCGCCTTGAGACTAGTCAGCGTGTTGGTGAGCGCGTCCAACTGAGCCTGTGACGGCTGTTGGAGGTAGGTGGGCAGGAAGGACTGCGGAGTTACCAGGGCTCGCCGATTGATTCTATCCTGCACATCGAGGTGATTGCCCCGACTCCCGACATAGCGAACTTCGGCGACGAAATCCCTGCCGAACGAATGCTGCACGCCCAAATTCCAATTAACCGAGTAAGGGAATTTGACGTTCGGTGGAATCCAGTTCGAAGTGCTGGCGCGAGCGGCGGCCTCGGGAAGAACTTGAATTCCTGATCCGCCTCCGGGCAAGCCGCCGTTGGCAAGAAACTTAGGTGTTTGCGTGGTCAGGTCAACATCGTTCGTTGCACCGATCTGCGGGGGCACGGCGAGGATGCCGATGTTGTCGTATAGCACGTCGTAGGCTAAGCCGAAACCTCCGCGAATCGAGGTCCGACCGCTGCTTCCCGGAGAGTAGGCGATGCCTACGCGAGGAGCCCAGTTGTTCTTTGGAGCTTGCGGCGCGTTGAACAACAGAGGCTGATTCACGGCCCCGCCAATGATGATGCTCGGTGTATTGGAGATCGTGTTCAGCGTCTGATGCGCTTCGCTGCTGGAGATCGTGGTGTATTCGTAACGAATTCCCAGATCGAAAGTAAGATTCGGTTTCACCTTCCAGTTGTCGTTCGCATACCAGTAGATTGCCTTCTGGTTTCCGTAGTATGTGAGGGAACCCTGGCTACGCTCGCCAACGTTATCCGGTGAAAGGTCGTCCAGGAAGAGCTTCGTAGAGTTGTATTCATAGTCGCCGCGCTGACGCTGGGTGAAGCTCTGCGGCGAAATGTACCAGCGGTACTCCCCGCCGAACTTAAATGTGTGAGCACCCCTGGTCCAGCTGATGTTGTCGACAAACTGATACGTGTTCTGAATCGTGAACTGGGGGGCCTGGGAATCGGGGCCGAGTTGCAAACCGTTGCCGCCCAGATCGAACAACTGAATATTAGGGAACGCGTCCAGTCCCGGATACTTAAAACCACCGTCGGGCAAGATGTTGTAGTAGCGGTTGTAGCCGATGCGGAACTCGTTAAGGACCGAAGAACTGAACGAGTGATATTCACCGAGGGTGAAGAGATGGTAGCGGAAAGGCTCAACCGTATAGAAGGCTGCCAGGTTCGCGCTCTGATCAATCTTGTCTACCTTATTGTAAATGTAGCGGCCACGAAGTTGATCGCGGGTGGAGATGTTGTAGTCGACGCTCTGCACGAAATTCGTGTAGTTCTGCCACGCGGGCGCCGCCACGGTAACCGGGCCAATCGGAACGAATCCGGCGGCGCAACTCCCGGCTGCCGGAGCTCCTGCATAAGGAAGACAGTCACTCCCTGTAGCGGCGACGGGCGCATATTGTTTAAAGACACCGAAGTTGTTTGCACTGAGGTTGGGGTCGGTAGCGATCGCGGCTAAGCCAGCAGCCGTCGGCGTCAATACCTGGCCACCGGCGGTGGCGGTGAGCGAGATTCCCTGGCGTTCGAAATTGGTGAAGAAGAAAAGCTTGTTCTTGATAATCGGCCCGCCGAAAGTCCCGCCATAGCGGTTGCTGTCAAAGCGCGGGTTCGACGTGAAGCCCTGCAGCACGAAGGCGTTGTCAACGGCGTTCAGATTGCGATTGCGGAAATACTCATACAGCGAACCGTGAAAGCTGTTGGTCCCGCTCTTGATGGTGGTGTTGAACTGGCCTCCCGACGAGTGACCAAATTCAGTGTTGAACTGGTTTGTCAGCAAGGTGAAGTTGTCGACCGCATCGTTAGGAACCGAGATCAGGTTGCCGGTGACGGCCTTGTTATTGTTGTCGACGCCCTCGACCGTGAAGTTGTTGTTGTAGGGGCGCTGACCACCGACAGACGGACCCACACCGATTCCCATCGAACTGACTTGAGCCACTCCGGGGCTCAGGAGAGACAGATTCAGGACGCCCGAGCCGGTTCCGCCGGCGGACGTGATGCCCAGATCTTGCGAATACCGATTGTCATACGTGGATTGCAATTGGGCGGATGTCGTGTCGATCGTCGCGGCCACACCGGAGACTTCGATAGTCTCGGTCGTAGCGCCCGGCGTCAGGGTGATGTTGAGAGTTCCGGTCTGGTTGAGGACGACATCGACCTGCTGAACGGCCGTTTTGAAGCTACGACTGGTCACGGCGATCCGGTAGGTTCCAACCGGAAGATTTTCGAAATGGTAGGCGCCGGTACTATTCGAGGTAGTGGTGGTGACAACGCCTGTGTCGATCTTGGTGGCTGAGACAGTTGCCCCGGGTACAACCGCCGACGAGGAATCGAGGACGGTTCCGACCAGATTGCCGCTGATTGCCTGGGCAAAGGCCCCGGTCGCCCCAGAGACAACGATCGCTAACGAAACGAGCGCAAATAACGTCGTTCTTAACATAGATACGCATCGATTCATACAATCTCTCCTGAACAGAAACGGTGAAGTTGGGCGATAACAGAACACTGACCGAGCACTGTTGAAGCGATTCTGTCACCATACGTCAAGCGCGGAGAGCACTTGCGCGCCCGCTATGAGAAAGGCAACTAACACTCCAAAACATTGCGGGCTAACTGAACGTATTTTCTGGAAGGTGATGGGTGACGCAGTGAATGTGATACCGGAAAACATAGATGAGTGTCTGACAGCTATGAGATAACGGACTCATAACAGTTTTGCGGTTTCATCACGTGTCTGATGTTGTGTCAACGCAGGAGACGAATTAACCATTTCGTTTGAAGTATGCGGATGGGAACTCGCGGGCCCGCTGACAGCGTCGGACTCGATTACTTGTTATTTGTCCCTCTGGTTCTAAGAGGGCCGGGCGCTTGGACTGAACATTTCAGAACTATCGACATCGTTGGTGTGATGGCGACCGACAGGCGGCCTGTTTGGGACTACTGTGCCGCTCGCACGTTTGGGGCGGTGCGGCGCTGGACGGACCTGGGGGAGAGCCCGTCACGCAGCTTGGGAAGACTGCGGCACGCACCCGCACCGTCTTCAATCTTTTCGAGGTCTCCGGATTTCTCTCAGCCCATTGACCCAGCAGCGCATCTATCGGGACTTACCCGACGGCTAATGATAACTTCCGGCCGCGCGCTACATTAACTCCTCAACGAAGGAACGAGCCACATCGGGCGGTATCCGCACGTCCCCGTGCAGAAGCGGCCCCGCGTTCAATATCGGCTCGGCCCCATGCAAGGTCGGAACGTCGGTGCGCTCAAAGAACTTTCCGATTGGGATCTCGTCACCCCAAAGCACGGATTTCTCCATCGCGGCCAGCCAGTTGGTGGGATCGTAAGCAGTGTCGTCCTCGAGCTTTTTCACGCGCGGCCGGAACCATTGATAGGTATTGTCGAGGTTGTAAGTGACGCATGGGCTGAAGACGTCGAGGAACGAAAAGCCCTTGTGCTGGATGCCCTGCTTGATCAACTCGGTGAGGTGCTTCTGCTCGGCGCTGAAACCACGCGCTACGAAGGTAGCACCCGCGGCCAGTGCGAGAGAAATCGGATTGACTGGCGCTTCGATGTTGCCAAAAGGCATGCTCTTGGTCTTCATGCCGACGCGGCTGGTTGGCGATGTCTGACCTGTCGTGAGGCCATAGATCTGGTTGTCCATCACGATGTAGAGGAGATCGACGTTGCGGCGCATGGTATGCATAAAGTGATTGCCGCCAATGCCGAAGCCATCGCCGTCTCCGCCAGTCACTAAGACTGTGAGGTCGTGATTGGCAAGCTTCACTCCCGTGGCCACCGCAAGGGCCCGGCCGTGTAACGTGTGCATGCCGTAGGTGTTGATAAAACCCGGAAAGTTCGACGAACACCCAATACCGCTGATGGTGACCACACTGTGGTTGGGGATCTGAAGGTCGACCAATGCTTTCTGGACTGCGGCCAGCACCCCGAAATCGCCGCATCCGGGACACCAGTCCGGGTCCACCTTACCCTTAAAGTCTGTCATTGCCAAACGCTTGCTATCGACTAACGCGGTCGCCATTTTCAGTTCTCCTAAACCAGAATTTCGTGCGCGGGAACGGTCAGTCTGGACTTGCCGCTCATCTGTTCCTTGACCGCTTCGACGATGTGGTGCGGCATAAACGGTTCACCATCGTATTTCCGGATGTATCCGTTCGGGACAAAGCTCGTTTCGCTTCGGAGGTAACGCGCGAACTGGCCGCTGTAATTGTTTTCCACGATGATGGTGTGGAGCGCGCCTTTCAGAATGTCGAGGATCGCGTCGCCGTGCAGTGGCACCAGCCAGCGGATTTGCAGTTGATTCGCCGAAATTCCTTGCTCGTTGAGGATCTCGCAGGCTTCTTCGATCACGCCCTTGGTGGAGCCCCAACCGATCAGAGTGACTTCTGCGTTGTGCGGCCCCCACAGCTCCGGAGGGGGAACGGCCGCCTCAATCCCGCCGACTTTGCGCATGCGTTTCTCCATCATGGCGCGGCGCTTGGTCGGATTGGTGAATTCGTCGCTAATCAGGACGCCATCCTCATCGTGTTCATCGCTTGCCGCGGTGTGGGTGTAGCCGGGAACGCCCGGAACGGCTCGCGGTGAGATGCCGCTCTCGGTGATCTTGTAGCGCTTATAGACAGCGTCGCCGTTTGTTCCTGCTGTTGACGGAGCCTCGGTGATCAGTTCTCCGCGATCGACAACCGGGGCGAAGTCGAGATCTTTCGGATCGACGCTCAGCCGCCCTTCCGACAGCAAGAGATCGCAGAGCACGATACCCGGGCATTGATAGCGGTCCGCAAGATTGAAAATCTCGGGAATGATCTTGAAGCAGTCTCCAATGTCGAGAGGAGCCGCGATGGCCCGCGGATAGTCTCCAAAGCCCGCGCCCAACATTTGCCACAGGTCGCCTTGTTCGGTTTTTGTCGGTACCCCCGTGGACGGTCCAGCGCGCTGGCAGTCGATCACCACTACGGGAGTTTCCATCATGGCCGATAGCCCGAGACCCTCGGTCATGAGAGCAAAACCGCCGCCCGAGGTCGCACACATCGAGCGAACCCCGGCATGGGCGGCGCCAATCGCCATATTCACTACACCGATTTCGTCTTCCACCTGGCGGACCATGATGTTGGCTTTGCGGGCATGAGCCGCCATCCAGTGCAGAACGCCCGTCGAGGGACTCATCGGGTAAGCACAATAAAATTTCACCCCGGCGGCAGCGCCGCCCATGGCCATCGCGATATTGCCGCTGAGCACCGCATAGCGGTTGTTGGTCATGGGAAGCGGCCAGGCGAAGGGTTTGAAGTTGGCGGCAGCGTAGTCGTAACCGGCACGCGCGATGTCGACATTTTCCGCGACCATGGCGGGGCCCTTCTTCTTGAACTGCTCGGTGAGAACCTCCTCCAACGCCTGGAAACCGATTCCCATCATGTTGAGACCCGCGCCAACGGCCAGCGTATTCTGGGCGACCTTGTTTCGACTGATGTCAGCCAACTTTGAGACGGGAAGTGGGCATAGTGCTGTTCCTTCGGCCGCAACGCCGGACTTGATCGTATCCGCGTTGTAAATACAAGCGGCCCCGCTTCGAAGCAGTCCGAGGTGACGATCCATGGCGTCTTGATTCAGAGGAATCAGCAAATCAAGACGATCGCCCATGTTGCTGACTTTTTCAGGACCGGTGCGAATCGTGAGAAACGTGTGGCCGCCGCGAATGATCGACTGGTAGGCATTGTAGGCATTCAAGTGCAGGCCGCGCCGGCTGAAGATCTTCGCGAAGATGTCGCCCGGTGTGGCGACCCCTTGTCCGGCCGCGCCACCGATCCCAATCGTGAAAGTCTGCTTCATATGCGTTCTCCTAGCCGGGATACCTGCCCGCGATATAACCTTCCAGTTCCTGGATGACTTGCGCCTGGCCGCTCATGATCCACTTCACCAGATCGCCGATCGAAATCACACCAACCACGGTTCCATCCTTTACGACCGGGAGATGGCGAAAGTGATGGTCGGTCATGATGGCCATACACTCGTCCACCGTGTGTTGGCGGGTGACGAACACGACCGGAGTGGTCATAATCTGCTGGACGGGCGTGTCTTTGGACGAACGGCCCTGCAGGACAACCTTGCGAGCGTAGTCGCGCTCTGAAAGGATGCCGACCAGCTGATCGTGAGAAATGACCAGCAAGGCCCCCACACCTTCCTTTGCCATCTTTTCAATCGCTTCGTAGATGGACTGCTCCGGTGTAACCGAGAGGACTCTGTGTCGACCTTTGTTCTGCAATACCAGTTCAACCGGGTCCGCAAATTTCATCGTGCCTCCTTGTGCGTGCTGAGGAGCGTCCAACCGGACCGTGCAAAAACACGACGATCCTGCAGAGAAATAAGGGAGATGGAGAAAGCCGGATGGTGTCTGCGACCGAGCGACAAGTATCCTCCTCGTGCATGCCGGGAACGCAACGCGGAGGGCTAGTGCTCAATCTGCACGGCCCCGAGAGATGGACTGGATTCCCGGGTTACCTGACAGGCTTGCTTACGATAAGGCCGCTCGCTCGGTCACTTGCTTAAAAGAGCAACAGAATCGTACACCCACCGGGCCCTTTAAGGCCAGAGTTGCGGCAGAGCGGAATACCACAAGAAATGGGTCAATGGGCGTGACGCTAAGCGTCTGCGATTTTGGAGCCAGCTTCGTCGTACTCCCACGCCTCTAAAAGTTCGCTCTCGGGGGCCGGCCGGATGTGGGGATTCTGCATGATCACACGCGCGCAGGTGTTCCAACGCAGAATGGCATCGTCGTTTCCAGGCGTCGCAAAATTCATGGCTTTCTCATAACGATCCATTGCTTCCCGCAGCGCGTGATATGCAGATGGGCCAGCTCCAGCCCCGCCGAGGCGGAAGCGCGCGTTCCCCAGACGCTCCCAGATGATGCCCTCGTAGTAAGCCCGCTCGTAGGCGCCCTTTATTTGTGCAAGAACCTCCTGTGCGCTCTTCGCATCCATATGCGACGGGAATTGGTCGGTTCGGGCGAGCAGAAGCGAAATTAGCGCCTGCTGATGGTCGGGCACGATGGCAAGAATATCGAGGCATATGCTCTCGGCCAGGCTGGGTTCATTTAACAATCGGTAGCGCTCCACTTTCGCCAGCGCTTCGGGAATACTCTGCTCGGAAATGGATTTCAGTTCGAAATGCATAACAATCTCCTATCTTTCCGAATTGCTGAATACCCGGAACAGTTTCGACAGCGGGTCGAAGAACCGGTCCACAACGCGCTCCTTCAGCGGGATGATCGCGTTGTCGGTGATCGTGATGTTCTCGGGACAGACTTTGGTACAGCACTTTGTGATGTTGCACAGGCCTACACCGAATTGCTTTCTCAGCTCTTCAACGCGATCGCCTACGTCCAACGGATGCATCTCGAGCGCGGCCGTATACACCAAAAATCGTGGGCCGATGAATTGTTCGTGCATGTGATGATCGCGCAAGACGTGGCAGACATCCTGGCAGAGATAGCACTCGATGCACTTGCGAAACTCCTGCACTCGTTCGACGTCCTCCTGGGCAATGCGCCAGGTCCCATCAGGCGCGTCGGGCTGCCGCGGCTGGAACTTTGGGATGCGCTTTTTTACGTCGTAATTCCAGGATACGTCCGTGACCAGGTCTTTCATGTGCGGAAATGCTTTCATAGGTTCGACGGTCACAGGCTTATCTAACGGGAGGGAGTTCAGCCGCGTCATGCACATCAATTTCGGTACGCCATTAATTTCCGCCGAGCACGAGCCGCACTTCCCCGCCTTGCAGTTCCATCGCACCGCGAGATCGCCGGCCTGTTCCGCTTGTATCTGATGCACGGCATCAAGGACCACCATGCCGCCGGAAACCTCTGCAGTGTAGTCCCGGAATTTCCCCTGGCCTTTTTCCCCGCGCCAGACGCGAAACGTGGCCGTCGCCATTACTTCATCTCCTGGACGATTTGCTGCAGATCCTCTCGCATCGGGGGAATCCGCTCATGCGTGAGCTGCATTTCTCCACCGGCGCCTTTTCGCACCACAATGTTGAAGCCGTCGTACTGCTTGTCCTTGGCGGGAAAATCATCGCGGAAATGTGCCCCGCGACTCTCCTTCCGCTCCAGCGCGGTCCGGGTAACAATTTCCGATACGGTCAGCAGGCTGTGCAGGTCAAGCGCAGTGTGCCAGCCCGCATTGTATTCCCGGTTTCCATCCACGCTGACCCGTTCGCTGGCAGCTTTCAACTCTCGAATGCGTTCGAGCGCTTGCAGCATCTCCTGTTCCTGGCGCACGATCCCCACCAGTTCCTGCATCACGTCCTGCAACGTGTGTTGTACAGCGTATGGATTGTCGGAGCCCTTATGCTCGAAGGGCTGCAGCGCCCATCGTTCCGCTGACCCTAGTTCATCCCTATTCACCGCGCTCAGCGGGTTCTCTTTTGCATAGGCCGCGGCATGTTCTCCGGCTCGCTTGCCGAAGACCAATAAATCGGAAAGTGAATTCCCGCCGAGCCGGTTGGCGCCATGCAGACCAGCCGCACACTCTCCCGCTGCAAACAGGCCAGCCACGTCTGACATTTGGGAATCAGCGTCGACCTTGACGCCTCCCATCATGTAGTGGGTTGTGGGGCCCACTTCCATCGGCTCCTGGGTAATGTCAATGTCGGCAAGCTGCTTGAACTGGTGATACATGCTGGGCAGCTTCTTCTTTATATGTTCGGCCGCGTTCGGAATTCTCCCCTTGATCCAGGCAATGTCCAGGAACACGCCGCCGTGAGGACTGCCCCGCCCTTCTCGCACCTCCCGCCGGATGCAGCGGGCCACGTGGTCGCGGGTCAGTAGCTCGGGTGGGCGTCTCGCGTTCTTATCCCCCTGGGTGTACCGCCAGCCTTCTTCTTCGGTGTCGGCGGTCTGGTTGGCGTAAAGCGGCGGAATATCTTTGAACATGAACCTCTCGCCATTCCGATTACGGAGCACTCCTCCCTCGCCGCGCACTCCTTCCGTGACCAGAATGCCGCGCACGCTTGGAGGCCAAATCATTCCCGTAGGATGGAACTGCACAAATTCCATGTCCATCAGCGCCGCACCGGCATGGTAGGCGAGCGAATGGCCGTCACCCGTATATTCCCAACTGTTGCTGGTGATCTTGTAAGCCCTTCCAATTCCTCCGGTCGCCAGCACCACGGCCTTGGCGCGGAAAAGGTGAAATCGGCCGCGCTCGCGATCATATCCAAAGGCACCCGCGATGCGACCGCCGTCCTTCAACAGGGTGATGACTGTGTATTCCATGAACACGTCGAGACCCAGATGGATTCCATGGTCCTGAAGGGTGCGGATCATCTCCAGGCCAGTGCGGTCGCCCACATGCGCGAGTCGAGGATACCGGTGGCCGCCAAAATTCCGCTGCAGAATTCGTCCGTCACTGGTGCGATCAAAAAGCGCGCCCCAAGCCTCCAGTTCACGCACGCGCGCCGGAGCTTCCTTGGCGTGCAGCTCCGCCATCCGCCAGTCATTCAGGTACTGACCGCCACGCATGGTGTCGGCAAAATGAACACGCCAGCTGTCTCGGTCGTCCACATTTCCCATCGCTGCCGCTACGCCACCTTCGGCCATGACGGTGTGCGCTTTGCCGAGAAGAGATTTCGTAATGACCGCAACCTTTAGACCGGCGGCCGAGACCTCGATGGCTGCCCGCAGACCAGCGCCCCCGGCTCCGATGATCAGAACGTCGTGCTCATGCGTGATGTACTCGCTCACTAGACGATCCTCCAATCCGTCCAGATACCCATCGAGCACATCCGCACATACAAATCGGAAAACGCTACGGAGAAGAGACTGCACCAGGCAAACAGCATGTGGCGCCGGTTCAGGCAACTCACACAATCGTAAACTCGCTTGCGAGCCGGCGCCCCCGCCAACCGATCGCGAAAACCGCCAACCAGATGACGCAAGGAGTGGCACCCGAAAGTGTAGGAGCTCAGCAGCAGCAGGTTCGTCAATAAGACGAGAGTGCCGACGCCGATGCCGAACCGGCCGTCGAACCAGAAAGCGTCCCAGACGTCGCGCCCCAGAATTACGAGAAATACCAGAGCCAGATAAAGAAAATACCGGTGGACGTTTTGCAGGATTAAAGGGAACGATCGTTCGCCGAGGTATGTCTTCCGCGGCTCGCCCACGGTGCAGGAAGGCGGATCGGCCCAAAAAGCCTTGTAATACGCCCCGCGATAGTAGTAGCACGTCACTCGAAACCCACCCGGCGCCCACAAAATGAGCATCGCGCCTGTAACCCAAGCAGGCATCCAGCTTGGGTTTGAACCAAACCAACCCTCATGGGCGGGGCCGAACAATTCGGGCGAATAAAATGGCGAGAGATATGGTCCGAACCTGTAATGCTGGCCCTGCAGAGCAGCCCACGTGGAGTAGACGATGAATGCCGACAAACCAAGAAATACAACGAGCGGCTGTACCCACCAATTGTCGGCTCGCTGAGTCTGCCCGAAACTCCCACGCGATAGTGGGACGTCAATCTGAGACATGGAGCCTCCTGACGCGTTCGTGCTGACGCTATCAAGCGCTGGCCTGATTGCGACTGAGTACGAGCGGTTGCCATGATACAGGCAAATTCAATGTCATTGCTTTCGGAAATGATGCCTCAGTCAAAGGCGGAGCAACGATGCCCCGAAAGCAAGGGAGCCGCACGCGCAAACGAACTCCGTTTCGAACGCCCTATGGTACAGTTTTCGTCAACGTCAATCTGAAGACTCGCCGTCGAGCTGGACGGAACGATGAGTACAGGATTTGAGATTCGCAGCTACGACTACGTGAACCGTCCCTACGAGCGCGTTCGCGATGCGTTGACGCAGAACGCACTCACGGTGTTCCGATCGGCAACGAAGGCGGCTGCTTCCCGAGCGCAATCGATCGCCGCTGAACTGCACGTCGACTTTGGCGGGATTGGGCTGAAGACCGACATCAATATTTCCATAAAGAACATTGAGGAAAAGATCGTTGATGCCACCTCAACTCCTACCACACGGTTGTCGCTGGAATGGGAGGCCGCAACCGTGCCGGGATTATTTCCGCTCATGAAGGGCGAGCTTTCCGTATACCCGCTGACCTCGACCGAAACGCAGTTGGATTTCTCCGGATTTTATGAACCACCTTTCGGCGCCGTGGGAAGAACCATGAACGCGATCATCGGCCACCGAATTGCGGAAGTGTCGGTGCATCGCTTCGTTAGCGACGTGGCTGGATATCTCCGGCAGGCCCTGCCTTGAAGAAGGATCGTCGGCGCGCCTAAAACCTCTCCTCGGCCGAGACAGGATGCCCCCGCGCTCGGCTACGCTCGAGACTTGGCATATCCCCTATCTTCAGGAGCCTACACGCGTGCACCAAGCCGACCGGTCGCTCGCTTTCTGCGTGAATGCCGCGCCCAGCAAGCGTTTTCAGGGCTTGGGAATAAACAAAACATTGAAACAGGTGCGCGGTTCACATACAATCGCGCGCCAGCAAAGGCCCTCGGTGTTTTGTTGCCCTGCTCTGAGTTGATTGGGCAGCCGGCAAGGAGGATGACGAATGAAGCGTGAGAAACCTCTTTTTCTTTTTTCTGTGGTGGTTATCGTGTGCGGCGCTTTGGCAGCGACGTTCGCACAAGCGCAATCCAGCGCGCAAATGCCTAGACTGCAGGCCAAGCACACCGTCAAGCCCGCCCACACTCAAACCAACGCGGCAGCTGCAACCTCGGCAGGACCGGCAGCGGCGGCAACGCCCGGCCTTCCTCTCTGGACCTTCAACGTGGAGTCGAATCGAGACGGTAACGAATACACCGGCGTGATGGTGGGCACCAATCCGTTTGACGGGGGATCTGGACAGACCAGCGTCGCAACTCAAGTGGTGCCAATTGTGATCAGAACCCACACCGTGGGAACTGCTGTTAACGCGCAGGGGATTATTACAACCACATCTGGCAACAGCACATTTAATCCAACGCAGTCCGACCGGGCTTGTCTCGGATCAAGAAACAACAATCCGTTCCGGCTGTTTTTGCAATCGCCATTGGTGCAGCCCGCTGACTTCAACTATGGGGGCACCGATGTGGGGACAACGCAGACGACCGATGCATTCCAGCGGGCAAATTTCTGGAGGGTCATCAATCGTGGAAGTTACCATGTGACGCTTGGTCCCGTCACTCCGTTCGATCGGATCGTGATCGACATCCCTGCAGCGAGCGGGCTTGCTCTTGCAACCACTGCCCTCGGCCCTCCTGCTTTTTGTGCGCCGATGGGCATCATCGACATCAACCTCTTCGACCTGGTTCTGAACAACAACGTTCTGCCAGCGCTCGCCGCGCGCGGCGTTAACCACGGTACGTTCCCGATCTTCTTTCTCCACAATGTGGTCATGTCGATCGGCGACCCTACGAACCTCGCCAATTGCTGCGTTCTCGGCTATCACGGCACCGGGAACGCGGACCCTACGCAGACCTACTCGCCTCTGGATTTCGACTCCACGGGTCTTTTCGGCGTTTCGGGTATGGATACGGCAGTTGCTTCCCATGAGGTCGCTGAATGGATGAACGACCCGTTTGGCAACAACCCGACACCGGCATGGGGTCACACCGGACAGGTCGGGGCGTGTCAGAACAATTTGGAGGTGGGCGATCCCTTGACCGGCACAGAAGCGCCACGGATCGCAATGCCGAACGGATTCACTTACCACCTGCAAGAGTTGGCGTTCTTCTCGTGGTTTTACACCTCACGTTCCGTCGGCGTGAACGGATGGTTTTCCGACAACGGCACGTTCCTGACAGACGCTGGGCCACCCTGCACATAATTTGAAGATAGCGAAGTCTGGGGCAGCCTTCGGGCTGCTCCTTTTTTGTATTGGCGCCTCGACGGTCGTTGTGTCGAAACATCTCGACTACGCTCACTGACACGGATTTTGGCGAACAAACGGCGCAAGCTTGTGAAATCGCCTGTGGCTGTTGAAAAACTATTTTTGAGTAGAAATCGCCCAAAAATCTGTTCGTAAGTGATTGAGACTTCGTTCGCGAAATCGTGGAGAATCGGACGAAATTACTGTATTGGTTCCTTTTTCAACAGCCACGCCTGATTTCGTCAACTGACTTCCGGATGCCCGTCATTCGAAGAACGCAGCCAGCTGGCATGTAACTTCGGTAACCTAGGGGAGTCAATAGCGCAGTTTTAGAATCGCACGGAGTGCCACCGAAATTGCGTCTGCTTTCAAAAATCTGGATCCTCACGCTTGTCTTCCTCACGGCGGTGCTGGCGGTTGCCTTCGCCCTGCTCCCGCGCGGTCTTGTTCGTGCAGCTTTTAGCGACATTGTCTGTGCTCTCCTGATGCTTTCCGTGCTGATGGTCACTAGTTTGAACGGAATATTGAGCAAAGGGCGGATGCGCGTGTTCTGGATACTTCAAGCCGCTGGGTGGGGACTCTGGCTGACTGACCAGCTGCTGTGGATTGTTTTCGATCTTGTGCTGCAGAAACAAATGCCGGAGATGTTTTCCGCCGATGCGCTCTTATTCATGGCGGGCGTCCCAATCTTAGCTGGCCTGTTGCTTCGGCCGCATCTTCAGCCCTCGGAGCGCAGTGCTCGATTGGGTGCCCTGGATTTTTCGCTGCTCCTGTTGTGGTGGCTCTATCTCTACGTGTTCTACGTGATTTGCTGGCAATACGTCTCTCCGGATCAGGCTCACTACGATATCAACTACGATCTGCTTGATGCAGCAGAGGCCCTGGTGCTTGCCTCTGTTTTGGGAGTGTTCTGCTACCGGGCCTCAGGACAGTGGAGGAAGTTTTACGGTTATTTTCTTGCAGCGGTGTTATTCAATAGCGCGGCGTTCTACCTCCTGAATCGCGAACTCCACAAGGGAGTGTATTATACGGGTAGCTGGTATGACCTTCCCTATTCAGTATCGTTTGCGGCGTTCACCTTAGTCGCCCTGGCCGGGCAAGGCTTGTCGTCCACGATAGAAGCTTCCAAGGACGAAACATACGCTTCCTGGATCGCAAGGCTCGCGATGATGGCGGTGTTGTCACTGCCGCTCATGGGTGGCTTCGCTCTTTTGGGCCACAACATTCCTGCTTCAGTTGTGCGTTTTCGCGTACTCGTGACGCTCGGCACAATGTTTGCGATGGCGTTTCTCATTTTTTTCAAGCATTACCGCTTAAATGAGGAATTGAAGCGCACCAATGACGTGCTGCAGGAAGCTTCTCTGACCGATCCTTTGACCGGCCTCCGCAACCGCCGGTACTTCTTGGAAACTATCGAAGGAGACGTTAGCCATGCGTTGCGCTCTTACGCCGACAATCGCGATCAACGAACCCGAGACCTGGTGTTTTACCTGATTGACGCGGACAATTTCAAAGAAGTCAATGACCGCTATGGACACGATGTTGGTGACAGAGTGCTGGTAGAAATGTCACGCAGAATCAGTTCGGCAATTCGGCACTCCGATGTTTTGGTGCGATGGGGCGGTGAGGAATTCTTAATCCTGTCGCGCTATACGGATCGCACGGAGGCTAAGACTCTCAGCGCGCGAGTGCTCGCCGCGGTCAGCGATACACCTTTCGCACTTACGAATCCGAATGAAACCATTTGTAGAACGTGCTCGATTGGGTGGGCTGCATTCCCCTGGCTTTCCACACGTCCCGAAATTGTCAATTACGAAAAAGTCCTCAATTTCGCTGATCGAGCCCTTGGGGAGGCTAAGAGGGCCGGGAAGAACCGGGCTGTTGGTTTGTTACCTTCGGGCGATCCACTTGTACCAACAGTGAGTGAGATGGTGTACCCAAGCTACATAACCCCCGATGTTCCGGCAATCGTCGGTACAACAGGCCAGCAGCAAGAATAGAATCTGCACCCCGCAACCGCCAAACGAAAATCGGCTTCCACAGTGCGAACCCACGGGGACAGTGGGGAGGGGTAACCTTTGTTGGAGTCTACCAGTTGCATAGGTACCGACAAACGCGCTTGTGCCATTAACCCCCGAATGTCAGCAACGCGGAAATTGGAAACAAGATTTGTAGTTGGCGAAAACATCGCGATAGCACTCACCGACACGAAAAGAGGCGACGGAAAAGCGCAAGCTTGCGACATCGCCTGATTCCATAACAATCAGGTCACTACGGCGGCGGTATCAGCGCAGATCCCCTGAAATCCGCAGGCAGGATTTCTATATTCATGACCCTCAAAATGGTGTTTCCTCGATTGTACGCGCGATGCGTCACATCGCCTGGCTCGAAGAATGCGTCTCCGGCCTTATAGACTGTTGTCTTATCACCCTTTACGTAGGTGAATTCACCGGCCATTATCACCCTGACGCCAGGACCAGCATGATGGTGATCACCGACGTATCCTCCCGGCTGATATGTGACTTCTGAAACCCGGAATTTGAACTTGCCATTCAGATCGGTAACGTGCCCCGAGATAACCTGTTCTAAACGTTGTACCGGCTGTACGTCCTTTGTCTCAACATGGGTGGTGTTCTGCGCCAGCGAGATCATCAGACAAAGCTGGATCACGACAACCAAGATGCCCTCTCGTTTCATAGGTCCTCCAGTTTGGTTGCGTCACCGTCGCGACCCGAAGGATGCTACGTCATTTGAAGCGTGGTCACAACTATCACCAATCCTCTCGCTAGTTGGCGAAACATCCCTATTCCACACATTGACCACGCTCGGTGGGTTTTTACAGTACGTACATCCGTAGCATCCACCAGACTAGGAATATAGCGACGATGGCCCCGGCGACGTCAACTATCCAGTCGCCAACTGTTTTTGGTTTTCCAAAATTGAACATTGCGTGATGGTAGCAGGCCGTGTGCAGGTGAGTTAACGATCGCGGTAGGGACAGCCGTTGCTGGCTGCCCACCGGGTGGCCGGGGGCGGTCACCCGCGCCCCGGCTCCCACAGAACGTAGCGTGCAGATTTCCCGCACTACGCTCGTCAGAAGTTGCTTCACAGCGCGGCGATAGCTTGCAGCTCCGAGTACGGGAGATAGAGCTTTGGTCGCAGCAACGGAAACCGCTCCTTGATCTGCTGGAATTGCTTCCACCAGATCTGCCCTTGCCAACTCCGGCTGCTCAGCATTTTGCGCCAGTAACGTTCCACGGCCCGATGGACCCGCTGCAGTGCCCGTATGTTCCCGGCAATGCCGTAGTACGCATAGTGACCGCGGAGCATTTGATTGAGGCAGTCGGTTTGCTCCCGGATCGACAAGTGCCGCATTCGCCGCATCTGGTCCTGCAACCGCATCAACGCGCGGCGCAGGCGTGACTTCTCCGTACGCAGCCCAACCCGAAAGTTGTCTTTCCGATTGCGCGTGCAGTACAGGGTGAACCCCAGAAAGTAAATCGTCTCCGGGCGTTTACGGCCACGCTTGCTCGCGTGTCGCTGCGCATAGCGACCGAATTCGACGAGCTTGGTCTTTGCCGGTTCCAGAGTCAAGCCAAACTTTCCCAGTCTCTGGCACAGTGCCTTCTGGACACGGAGAGCATCCGAGCGATATTGGAAACACAACACAAAGTCGTCAATGTACCGCACCAAATAGGCTTCGCCCCGTAACCGAGACTTGACCACACGCTCGAACCACAGATCGAGCACATAGTGCAGGTACACATTACTCAGCAATACGCTGATCGAACCACCTTGTGGGGTGCCTTCCTCGTTCGCGTGGACCTTCCCATCTTCCAGAATGCTGGCTTTCAGCCAGCGTCGGATCAGGCTGATCAGACGCGGGTCCTCTACCCGATGCTGAACAAAGCGGAGCATCCAATCGTGGCTTAAGCTCCCGAAAAAGTTCTTGAGGTCCGCCTCCAGCACCCATTCCACCTTCCGGCCAGCTATCACTTCATGCAAGCTTGCCAGCGCTTGATGGGCTCCACGCTTCGGCCGTCCTCCAAACGAGCACGACAGAAAGTCCTGCTCATAAATGGCGGATAGTACCTGCGCGGCGCTTCTCTGGAGCGCCCGGTCCGCTACACAAGGCACGCCCAACGGGCGTTTCTCCTGCTTCCCGGGTTTCGGGATATACACCCGCCGAATGTTCGGCGCTTGATATCCCTGGCGGTGCACCGATTGAAGCATGGCTTCAATCCATACCTCGAAGCTCTCCTTCGCCTCCGGCACCGTCTGTCCATCCACCCCAGGGGCCGAGTCGGTTGCAATCTGACTCAGATTCTCCCAAACTCGTTCCTTGGTGATGTGATGGGCCAGTGACGTAAACCGGAGCTTCGGTTCACACCGAGCTTTCGCTGCTATTCGTTCGAGTCCTGTTGTCATGGTTGGCGATTCTTCTCTTTGCATAGAAGGCCGAATCCTCCCTTTGGATGGAGCCCATGTTTCCTTCGAACTGTTCAACTTCCGCTGACCGCTTCCCCATGTAGTCGGCTCTCCCGACCGCAGAGTACTATCAGCCAGTCTGACTTCCGTCAGGCCATCAGGTCGTCCTCACCTTGTCGGTTTGTCGGACCTTACAAGCTAGTTACACTTGAACCCGACGGATCTCCCTTGTTCCCATGGATTCCTTTGGCTGCATGCTGGCGGTACGAACCCCGGAAGCATCTCTGAACCCTCGCCATACCGCGTCCAGAGTTTCTGCCTTCCCCGTTAGCGGGATAAGGTCGGCTACTTCCATCACGATCGATTTCGGGGCTATCTTGCCGTTCACTGATGTTCCGGCCTGCAACCTCCCTGTCTACGCTTCGCAGTGCCCGTTGCCAGTCATCACGCAAGACTTGGTACGCGGCGGCGAGCTAGGCTTTGCCGCGGTCTCCATTTCAGGAAACTGAACTCCATGAGCTTTCAAGGCACAACCCGCACAGACCCGGACGGGCGCTGATTAGCGCATCCGGTTCTTATCTCGGATGAGTGGCGGCGAAGCGTGCATCAGGAAAGGGATGGAGCGCACGCGGCGGAGGAAGCCAGCGCTGAGCCACAGCGAGAGTGCGTGTCCAGGAGATCCGGCGTTGCTGACTCCGGCGTCGAATAGTTCGCCACCAGAGCGCGATCATCCGATCCCTAAACACTCCCAAGCTTTTGAGGTTTCCTGGTACCGCGTGGTAGTTGAAGTAGCCTTGCACGACCGACTTGAGCCATCTTCCGGTTTGGGGCACGGGATCATGCATACGCTTGCGGAGTTGCTGCTTAACCTCTCGCAGTTTGGCGCGCATGCGTTTGCGGATCGTAATGCGCCGCACCATGAATCGCCCTAATCCGTTCTTCCCGCAGATGTGCGTGAAGCCTAGAAAGTCGAACGTTTCCGGCTTGCCTTCCCCTCTTCGTTCCCGGTTGTGTTCGGCAAACCGTCCGAACTCGATCCGGCGCGTCTTGTCTGGATGTAATTCCAGTCCAAACGTTCCCAGCCGTTCCCGAAAGTTTTCCAGGAACCGATCTGCTTCTGTCTGATGCTGGAATCCTAGGATAATGTCGTCTGCATAGCGGATGACGACGACGTCGCCTTGCGCCCATTTCTTGCGCCAGACGTCCACCCACAGATCGAACGCGTAGTGTAGGTAAATATTCGCGAGGAGCGGTGAAATCACCGAGCCTTGCGGACTACCCGTTTGCGTGTCCGACCATTTGCCTTCCTCCATCACTCCCGCGTTGAGCCATTTCTGGATCAACCGCAGGATGCGGGGGTCAGCGACGCGATGCTCCACGAACTTGACCATCCAACTTTTGTCGAGGTTATCGAAAAACCCTCGGATGTCGGCATCAAGAACGTAGTTCACCTTCTTCTTCAAGAGCGCGTACGACAACGCATCCAGCGCTTGATGCTGGCTGCGCCCCGGACGAAACCCATATGAGAAGCCGAGAAAGTCTTCCTCGTAAATCTGGTTGAGGATGGTAACTACGGCATGTTGGACAATCTTGTCTTCCATAGCCGCAACTCCCAGTGGACGTTGTCGCCCATCTGCTTTCTCTATGTACACTCTTCTCGAGGGCGGCGCTCGGTATGCTCCGCGATGCACCCGGCTATGAAGATCGACCAAGCGATCTTCCAACCCGGGTTCATACTCCTGCCACGTTACGCCGTCCACTCCGGGTGCCGCCTTCCTCTTCAGTGAGTTAAAGCTTTCCCGCAGCAGTTCGGTCGTCAGATGGTGGAGCAAGGCGGTGAACTTCATCTCCCTATTTTCTTTTGCTGCTTTCCGCACACCCGCCAGCCCCTGGGGCACGCCCTTCCCGCTCTGCGTCGGGTACGTGTTAGGTTGACGAGCGTTCTCCTTGATCAGCGGCCTTTCCTCCGCACTCTCCGCCAACGGTTTCCCGTCTTTGTTCGAATGGTTCATAGGTATTACTCCGCTGTGTGACTCCTCGGTGACGTGCATGCGGGCCGTACGGCCTGGGCCTTCGCCCGCCGGCCTGCTGCCAGACTGGGCCGCAGGTGCCTCCGAGGTCTCCCGGTTCTCGTGCATGAAGTTTCTAGGCGTGTCTGGGGTCTTCGACTACGCCGGACTGAATAAGGACTCGCATTATCGCCCCTGTTCATGTTGCCTTCCCCGCATATTAACCGCGTCGGCGTCCGGGTTGTATCTTTTCGGAGCTCAATAGCCCACCCCGCCTATACCCCTGTCTACGCTTCACTGTGTCCCTCGCGGTAGCAGCGCAAGTCTCGGGGCCGAGTGGATCGCTACTCCTTTCCCGTAAGAATTTTCCATTCTCTGCTTCATGCCGGTTTACCCCGGCGCACTAACATCGCGATTTGCACTCATTGCGGGCCGAGAGGGTGGACTGCCACGGTAGCTGCCCAAAAACGAAAACGCCCCAGACTCTGGTTAGAGTCCTGGGACGCATCGCTGAACAGCGCCTCCCCCGAGTACTGCTCGATTTCGAGCTTACGTTCCGATTCTCCAGTTGGGAATGGCACAGACAGGCCGAAAAGGGGCACGTTCGTGCGGAGAGGCAGTTCCTGTTGCAAGATCCCTATTTCACTGAATGAAGGGTCCGAACTTTCTCGGGGTAGGCAGCATAATCGCGTTCTGAGAAGACCGGCTGACGCTGCAGCGATACGAGCCGATTACTGCACGCCACTCCGTGATCCTAGCTTGACCTCGGTGAAGAATTACGATCCCACCGTACGTCCATTAGACCTCAGTAACACCACGTCAGGGCCATTGTCGAGATGTGGGCTTTGTCTCAGACTGATCAGTGAATGGGGAGCGAGCGATGAGAGCAAGCAGGCGAAGAGTAATGGCTGATCCGGGTAGAGACTGGTATTCCTGGTTGCTGCCAACACTCTGCCTGATCCTGCTCGCTGGCTTGTTGTTGAACCGGTGAAGCTGAACATGTGCAATCGTCACGCAGCCACGTTTATGGGGCATCCAACGTGTCCCCACTGTAAGCTCTGCCCGACATAAAACACTAGCGACTCCGAACGGTTCCAATTCATTTCGTAAGCTGGAGACGTCCAAATGACCTCTGCATGCAAGGGCGGTGGCAAGTTCGTAGGCAAGTGGAGCGTCAGCGTTCGCAACACGACCCCATGCCCAGTCTGCCGCTCATCTCAACCGGTAAGACCATATGGCGGTCGCTATAAGATAGATGACCACCGAGAGCCTGAAGCTGATGCTGGAACGGCACAGGCAGGTCAAAGTTGATCATTCCTCTCGTCGCCGAGTTTCGCAGGACGGAAGGATTTACTACCAGCAGAGATACTCGCCTGTATTTGTTTCCTGCCTGAAATCTACTGACCACGCGGACACATCGCCGTTCTCATTCGTTGCGGCAATCGGAGCAGATGGTCGTGTTTTGCGCTCTACACCGATCATGAAACAAACATTTTTGCTTGTGTGCGGCAGACGTTGCAAAAGGACAAATTTCCACTCCCGCCAGTCTCTCCCTATTACATGCACGTTTCGATGAGCTTTTCTAAGTGAATGAAGACTCCGCAGCATCGAGTAACGTAGTGTGGAGAACAGTAGTGGTCACGCCCGATTTGAATTGGGAAGGCAAGCGACTGCCGGGCGCAGCGCTGAATGGTTGGCGATAGCAGCGGTGGCTAGAAACAGATGGTATTATCGCGACGGGAGTGAACCAGTGGAATCGACAAAACCCAAACTTCCAAGCGAAGCCATCGAGCTCTACAACGATTTCATTCACGGTGAGATTAGTCGCCGCGCCTTTATGGAGGGCGTGCAGCATCTAGCAGGAGGTTTGGCAGCAGCCACGGTTATCAACGCATTGATGCCGAATTATGCACTGGGCCAGCAGGTTTCCCGCACCGATGACCGCATCAAGGCCACTTACGAGACCGTTCCCTCCCCGAAGGGCAACGGAAGCATCAAAGGATATCTCGTGCGACCTGTCAGCGCCGACACCCGCTCCGAGACGGTAACGAAGTTGCCCGGCATCATCGTGATCCATGAGAATCGGGGCCTGAACCCGCATATCGAGGACATCGCGCGACGGTTTGCCCTGGCCAACTTCATGGCATTTGCGCCGGACGGACTCACATCTCTGGGAGGCTATCCTTGCGACGACTATAAGGGTGGCCAGATGTTCAACAAGATCGACAAGAACAAGATGTCTGAGGATATGGTGGCCGCGGCCATGTGGTTGAAGTCGCGCCCTGACTGCACGGGAAAGATCGGCGCTACCGGTTTCTGCTATGGGGGCTCGACCGCCAATATGCTAGCGGTGCGGCTGGGAGCCGACTTGGAGGCAGCGGCGGCGTTCTATGGTGGTCCTCCCGCCCCAGAGGACATCCCGAAAATTAAGGCGGCGATCCTGGTACATCATGGTGAGCTCGACACGCGACTGGCAGCGACGTGGCCGGCGTACGACCAGGCCCTGAACGCGGCGCACGTTCCGCACGAAGGCTATATTTACCCGGGCGCCGTCCATGGCTTCAATTGCGACGCGACGCCGGAACGCTATAACAAAGCCGCGGCCGATCTGGCCTGGCAACGCACGATCGACTGGTTCAACAAATACGTGCGTGGCTGATTCCTCCGCGTGGGTACAATTTTCCGTGCCGGACGCGCCCGAGCCCGTCTGAGTGCTCCTCTGGGAATTTCGAAACTCTTTCGGACCCACGCTCTCTACGGCTGATTCGCCGTAAGCAATCGAGAACATAACCGGTTGCAATTTCCAGTTTGCTTAAGACCAATGTCGCGACAAGGCAGAGGCCCACCATCGGGAAGTGGTGTTCGATCCGCCTGGGGGTGCGGGTGGCATGTGCTGAAAAACGGCAGCGGTTCGCAGAAGTCGATTGACTCGAGAATGTTGAAAGCGTCTAAACTGTCGATTGTGATTCGGGTACGCTGGCGTCTTCCCAGGCGTGTACGTTGACGTTGGGAGAGACGCCGAGAGCCACTCACATTTCAGCGACATCTGAAATCTCGACATGAGTACGTTAGACTTTGTCCGACCCATCCTGGGTGTTTACGTAAAAACATGAACGCAGAGGCGGAACTACGAAATCAAAACGAACGACTGGAGTTGCTCCTCAGTCTGACGGCCAGTATCACGTCAAGCCTCGACCTGCGTGAGGTCTTGCGCGCGATTGCGGCGAACATACGCGAAGTCATGCACGCTGACGCAGTAACAGTTGTACTGCCCGATGCCGCTTCGGAGAAATTCAGGGTGTTGGCCATGGATTTTCCGCATGGAAAAGGGCTCGTCAAGGAAGAGTTGCTTGTTACGCCAAGTGCGGCCGTTATGAAAGCGCTAGACACCTTGAAACCAGTGGTCATTAACACGTGGGAGCCTAACGAGCTCGCGTCTGAGGCATCTGACATAGTGGCGGCGGAGGGCATAAAAGCCTTTTGCAATATTCCGCTTGTAAATCACGGCCGGGCACTCGGGATTCTGTCAATTTTACGCACGACGGAAACTACGTTCTCGGCGGAAGAGGTCGATTTCCTCAACCGGGCGTCAGGGCAGATAGCCATCGCCATTGAAAATGCGCTAGCGTACCGACAAATTTCCGTACTCAAGGACAAGCTTGCCCAGGAGAAGTTGTACCTCGAAGAGGAAATCCGCAGCGACTTCAACTTCGAGAATATCGTTGGGAACAGCCCGGCGCTGAAACATGTTCTGGAACTGGTGGAAACGGTCGCTCCCAATGATTCCACAGTTCTGCTGTTGGGCGAGACAGGGACGGGGAAAGAGTTAATTGCCCGCGCCATTCACGACCGCAGCAGACGCAAAGATCGCACGTTCGTGAAGCTGAATTGTGCGGCCATTCCTACCGGTCTGCTTGAGAGCGAGCTGTTTGGACACGAAAAGGGGGCCTTCACTGGCGCGATTGCGCAAAAAGTCGGACGAATGGAACTGGCAGATCAAGGCACTTTGTTCCTGGACGAAGTGGGAGATATCCCAATTGAGATTCAGCCGAAGCTGTTGCGCGCCTTACAAGAGCGCGAATTTGAACGGCTGGGGAGCACCCACACTCGAAGAGTGAATATTCGTCTCATAGCGGCAACGAATCGCGATCTCGAAAAGATGATTGCGGCGCGTGAATTCCGAAGTGATTTGTACTACCGCTTGCATGTGTTTCCGATCCGGATACCGCCTCTGCGGGAGCGTCGGGAAGACATTCCACAACTGGTAAGTTACTTTGTCCAGAAGTTTGCGAAGCAAATGCAGAAGAAGATTGAAGCAATTTCTCCGGCCGTCATGAAGGGGCTTTCGGCTTGGGAATGGCCTGGCAACATTCGTGAGCTGGAAAACTTCATTGAGCGGTCTGTGATCATCACGCGCGGCAAATCGCTTGACGCGCCGCTTGGAGAACTGCGAAAAACGAACACAATCGAGTTCCCGCTTGCCGACCAGCATGAAGTCGGAGAAGTCGCTGTAGAAGGAACGAGTTCGCGTAACGACAAAGCCAGTGTCGCTGACGAATATGAAAGAAAGCAGCGCGACGAGATCATACGAGCACTGACTGCATGTAAGTGTAATAGCTCAGACTTGATCTGACATTCTGGTTAAGTTCAAGCGGCCGTACCCGCGGCCGCGCCTCCGCCTGCGCTCCGCTGCGCAGGGCTCCGCTCCGGCTCCGGCGCGGAGGAAAAATTACGGTCGAGCATCTTCTCCCGCGCCAGAGAAACCGAATCCAGGAAGGTCTGCATCGGGGTTTTGCCATAGCAGTATTTGCCCGAGTGTGGTCGTGTCCGATTGTACTCGGCGAGCCAGTCCTCCAAGTCCGCTTGCAGTTCCTCCAAACTGGTATAGAGCTTCTTGCGAAAGGCGGTGGCGTAGAACTCTTCCTGAATGGTGCGATGGAAGCGTTCACAGATACCATTGGTCTGCGGATGGCGCGCCTTAGTGCGGCTGTGGTCGATGTTCTCCACCGCCAGATACAGTTCGTACTCGTGGTGCTCGCGTTGCCCGCAGTACTCCGTGCCGCGATCGGTGAGCACACGCAACAACGGGATCTCGTGTTCCTCGAAGAAGGGCAGCACGCGGTCGTTGAGCAGGTCGGCGGCCACCAGCGCGTTCTTACGGTCGTAGAGTTTGGCAAAGGCAACCTTGGCGTAAGTATCGAGAAACGTTTGCTGATAGATGCGGCCTACGCTCTTGATGGTGCCCACGTAATAGGTGTCCTGCGTCCCGAGATAACCAGGATGCAAGGTCTCGATCTCGCCATGGGCTTCTTTCTCCTCGCGGGCTCGTTCCAAGGCACGCAGTTGTTCCTCGGTGAGAATGAGGTGCTCCTGGGCCGCTTTGGCCTCCAGCGCTTTGAGCCGTTTGCGGAAGGTTTCCAGATCGTGTCGCAGCCAAACGCTGCGCACTCCCGTGGGCGAAACAAACAGCCCATGCTTGGTGAGCTCGTTGGCGACGCGGACCTGGCCGAAGGCCGGCTTCTCCAAGGCGATCTCCACCACTGCCTTCTCCACGTGTTCTTCGACCCGGTTCTTGGGGCAGGGCTTGCGTCGGCTGATCTCGCGCAAGGCAAGTTCGCCGCCCTTCTCGTACAACTCTTTGAAGCGATAGAAACTGTCTCGCGAGTAGCCCATCACCTTACAGGCCTCCGAGACGCTGCCCAACATCTCACTGAGCTTCAGCAAACCCACTTTGTTTTTGATGATCTTTTCGTCGGTACTCATCTGACATCCTCCTGCGCGCTAGTCGCGCGAGTTTATCAAATGTCAGATCAAGTTGAGACTAGGACAATGTAAGGGACGTGTCGGTGGTGACGATGGTGCTGCCGAACGCTTGGGAATGAATCGCACGACTCTCCTGTCTCGCATGAAGAAACTCGGCATCCACGCGAAGCAGTATGCTTGATCTGCAGTCTCCCTCCTTGTCCTAGCCCTCACCCCTTATCGTCGACAATTTCGACCCTTTCAACTTCTTCGACCTTGCCATCGTGATTTCTGGCCCGTCGTCTCCTGAAAATTCAGTGACTTACGGCGCTCTAGGTTTTGGTGTGGGTCGTGCCTTATCGGGAGCTAGGAAGAAGCAAATGCTGAAGATCTCGCTCATCGATAGTGCCCGGCATCGTCGGGTGATTGTGGAAGGAAGGCTCATTGCACCCTGGGCAGCCGAACTACGGAATGCGTGCGAAGAGGCAAAAGCAGACCTTCTTGGCCGCGATCTCGTGATCGAGATGAAACATTTAACGACGATCAGTCAGGAAGGCGAGAACGTAATTCTTGAATTGATCAATGGAGGATTCAAGTTCCGTTGCCGGGGTGTGTTTACGAAGCACGTGTTGAAACAGCTAACCCGTCGCGCAAATAAGAGTCTTCGGGAGGTGAAGAGATGACTATACGGGCTTACATTCAGGATCGCAAAGACGAAACGGATCGGTACGCGAGTCGAGAGGACTTTCGCAGGATCTTTGCTGAAGATCTGGATGGGTTATATCAGCTTTCGTTTCTACTCACTCGCGATCCCGAAAAGGCGGAGCAGTGTTTTGTAAGCGGCCTTGAAGACTGTGTGGCCGGAAATTCAGTCTTTCGTGAATGGGCCCATTCCTGGGCGAAGCGCGCTATCGTCCAGAATGCAATTCGTGAATTGAGGCCGCGGCCGAGCCTGTCCAATTCACCCGCGTCGGCAGCCATCTTCCTCGACATCGGCCGACGTTCGAGTGGTCCAGCCAACCATTTCGCAATCGACGCCGTGCTTGGGCTTGAAGACTACGAGCGGTTTGTGTTCGTGCTGTCCGTGCTGGAGCACTACTCGCAGCATGACTGTGCCCTGCTTCTAGGGTGCTCAGTTCCAGAAGTTCGGGAAGCTCATATCCGTGCTCTGAACGACTTGGCGCACTCACCTCACATGAATCGTTCCCAAAACCACATTTTCGTGCAGGAGAAGAAGTGAATGACTCATTCTGTGCAATCAGTCCTGACCAAGTCACGTCTGCACGCCGCAACGTTGGCAATGGTGACAATCGTCTGCTGCGTCTTGCCAGCAATGGGTCAATACAGCGCCGGGATGGGTGCCACGGCAGGTTTTCCCGCGACTCAGAGCTCCAGTGGGGTCACCGGATTCAATGGAAGCGTACCGAGTGGCCCGGCGACGAACGAGGTTTTGCACTTAACGCTGCGCGACGCCATCACTCGAGCCCTGCGCTATAACCTGGCAACCATTGAAAGTGGAGAAAATGCACGCATAGCGCGTGGCCAGAGACTCCTTGCCTTAAGTAAGCTTCTGCCTCAGGTCAGTGCCGGAGTTTCAGAGCATGTCGAGCAAATCAACCTGACTACGTTCGGCTTGAAACTGCCGGGCGTTCCGCCGGTGATTGGACCGTACTCGTACAGCTCAGTGGATGCAAGCCTAAGTCAGACGCTCTTCAGTTTCGAATCGATTCAGCGTTTTCGTGCTGCCCGGACAACCGAGCAGGCCAGCCAGCTCAGCTACAACGATGTTCTTGATGTCGTCACGTTAGCGGTCGGTAATGCGTACCTGCAGGTGATCGAAACGAGCTCACGCATTCAGGCACAGGAAGCCCAAGTGCAAAATGCGAGAGCTCTTTACGATGAGGCAGCCGATGAGGTGCAGGCCGGTACCGCACCACGAATCGACCTCACGCGCACCGAAGTTCAACTACACACTGAGGAATACAACCTGAGCGTTTCGCGTAATAACTTCGACATCGCGAAACTCGACCTGAGCCGCACGATCGGATTGCCGCTGGGCCAGGAATTTGACCTTGCCGATCAGCTTCCCTATTCCGACATCAATCCGCCTAGCGTGGACGACGCGCTCAAATTGGCATACAGATCACGAAGCGATTTGCGGGCTGCGCTTAGTTCCGAGAAGGCTGCCGACCAGACGCTTTCGGCTGCAAAAGGCGAACGCTTTCCAGTAATCGCGGCAAATGGGGGGTATGGCGATGTTGGGCCAACCTTCGGGCAGTCGCACGGAGATTTTACTTTTCAGGCGGGCGTCAACGTTCCCATCTTCACCGGTGGCCGGATCAAAGGCGATATCGCGCAAGCCGAAGCTCAACTGCGACAGCGCAGGGCCGAGGCGGAGAACATCCGCGGTGGGATTGATTACGACGTACGCGCTGCATTTCTCAACCTGAATGCTGCAAAAGAGCAAATCGAAGTGGCGAAGCAAAACGTCTCGCTCGCCAATGAGAGCCTGGCTCGGTCGAAAGACCGCTTTACTTCGGGCGTGACCGATAGCGTCGAAGTGGTGCAAGCCGAGCAAGCTCTCGCCAGTGCCAACGATCAGTACATCAGCAGCCTTTACAACCATAGCCTCGCCAAACTCTCGCTGGCTCGCGCGCTCGGAGTAGCGCGCACCAATTACGAGCAGTATGTCGGAGGAAAGTAATGTCGAACGACACCAGATCGAAAGCAACCGCCACCGATGAAGAAGACCTGAATGCGATTTTTGAACAGGAATCGGAAATTGCAATACCTGAGCCCACTGCAACTGAGCATCGTCATAAGCCCTCGTTAGGCCGCCGCACGAAACTATTGATCTCGATCGGGGTCGCGATTGTCGTTTTGGTCGGAGGCTACTTCACTCGCAATGCCTTCCTTTACGAAGACACAGATGACGCGCAGGTAGATGGACATGTCATGCCGCTCAGCTCTCGTATCAGCGGGCAGGTCCAAGAGGTGCGCGTGATTGAGGGGCAACTGGTGCACGCCGGCGATGTGCTCGTAGTGATCGATCCCAAGGACTACAAGATCGCAGTTGACCAAGCGAAGGCAAATCTGGCCGACGCCGAAGCGACTGCTGCCAGCTCGATGTGGAGTGTACCGGTGTTGTCTGCCACGGCTTGGAGCACCCTCGATTCCTCAAAGACGGCAATTCACAACGCGGAAGCGGGCGTCCAAGCAGCTGAACAGAATCTGGAGTCTGCAAAGGCCGCGCTGCTACAAGCTCAAGTCAATGCCGGAAAAACTGATGCAGACCTGGTTCGTTACTCGCAATTGGTTGCGAAAGAAGATATCTCGCGACAACAGTACGACCAAGCTTCAGCAGCGGCGAAGGCGAATCGGGCCGCCGTTGTTTCAGCTACAGCGGCCGCTCAGTCGTACGAGCAGGCCCTTCACCAGGCGGAAGGAAAGCTCTTACAGGCGAAAGCCGACCTACGCAGTGCCCAGACTGCTCCGCAGCAGGTTTCCGTGGTGCGTGCCAAGGCCGACGCCGCCAACGCACAGGTCGATCAACGCAAGGCCCAGTTGGATCAGACTGAACTTAATCTCAGCTATACCGTGATCCGCTCTCCCGTGAATGGAATTGTTGGGAGAAAGACTGCGGAAGTCGGCCAGAACGTGAGCATCGGACAAGAACTCGTAGACGTGGTTCCCCTCGACGATGTCTGGGTGACGGCCAACTTCAAAGAAACGCAACTTGAACACATGAGAGCGGGTCAACCAGTCGAGGTAAAGGTCGATGCCTACGGCCGTACCTGGAAAGGTCATGTAACCAATCTCGGCGGCGGGACCGGTTCCGTGTTCAGCTTGCTGCCCCCGGAAAACGCGACCGGAAACTACGTAAAGGTCGTGCAACGGGTGCCGGTGCGAATCGATTTCGACCGCTCTCAAACCCAAGACTTCAACGCAGAGGGACTGCTGAAGCCAGGGTTGTCGGCCGAGCCGGACGTGAGGGTCAGATGAGCGACGCGCAGGCCATCACCGCCGAACAGCCAGTCTCGAAACCGCCCGTCAACCCGTGGATCATCGCCGTGGCGGTTTCGCTCGCTGCCTTCATGGAAGTACTCGATACGAGCATTGCGAATGTGGCCCTCCCCCACATTGCGGGCAGCTTGGGAGCAAGCAACGATGAGAGCACCTGGGTGCTGACCACTTATCTCGTGTCGAACGCCATCGTGCTTCCGATCAGCGGCTTCCTTGTCAGCTGGCTGGGCCGCAAGCGTTTCTTCCTGACGTGCATTGTCTTCTTTACGGCCAGTTCCTTTTTATGCGGTATCGCCCCGAGCCTTGGCCTGCTGCTTTTGTTTCGTGTAATGCAGGGCGCTTTCGGTGGTGGACTGCAGCCGATGGCACAGGCGATTCTCGCCGACACATTCCCTCCAGCGAAGCGCGGGCTGGCGTTTGCTCTATATGGGATCACTATTGTCTGCGCGCCTGCGGTTGGTCCCACGTTCGGAGGCTGGATTACTGACAATTATTCCTGGCGCTGGATTTTCTATATCAATGTTCCCGTCGGAATTCTGGCTGTGTTGCTGGTCTATCAGCTGCTCCAAGACCCTCCTTATTTATCCCGCGAGAAAAAGGGAGCGGGAAGATTCGACTACATTGGTTTTGGTCTGCTCGCCATAGGTGTGGGGGCTCTCCAGGTCGCACTCGATAAGGGACAAGAAGATGATTGGTTCGGATCGCATTTCATCACAACGTTGATCGTCGTTGCCGCGGTCGGTCTGGTCTCGCTGGTGATCTGGGAATGGTTCCAGAAGGAACCGATCGTGGACGTCCGTTTGTTCAAGATTTTTAATGTTGCTAGTAGCAACCTGATGTTCTTCGTGGTTGGTGTGGTTCTGTTCAGCTCGACGGTGCTTCTCCCACAATTCCTGCAAACGTTGATGGGCTACACGGCGGAAGCAGCGGGCATGGTGCTGTCGGGAGCAGCCATCCTCCTTCTATTCGTTTTGCCGCTGGTTGGCCGGCTCCTTGGGCGGTTTCAGGCACGTTACCTGCTCGCGTTTGGCTGGATCACCTTGGCTATCGGGATGTATATCTCCTGCACACGGCTTGATTTACTTATCAGTTTTCGGGCCGCTATGTGGGTTCGCATTGTGGGCTACCTGCCGGTCGGATTCTTGTTTGTGCCACTCACCGCTGTTGGGTATGTGGGCTTGCCGAAAGAGAAAAGCAACGCCGCTGCGGGCCTTATGAACTTCATGCGTAACATCGGGCAAAGCGTAGGCACCTCGGCTGTGACGACCTTGATCGCGCGCCGAAGTCAATACCATCAGTCCGTACTGGCCGAATACACGCGGTCTCCTCGTTTTGATGCGGCAGTCACGGCCTTAGCGACCCGTCTGACACATGTCGGGCTGAACGCGCATTATGCACACCGGCAGGCGCTCGCCAGGACGTACGCGATGCTACTGGGACAGGCCCAAGCCATTTCCTATGTTGAGGTGTACTGGCTTCTGGCAATTGTCTCCGTGTCGATGTTTTTCTTGTCCTTCTTGCTCGCCAAGAACGAACCCGGAGCAGGTGGCCAGGTCTCAATGCATTGAAAGAGGAAGTCATGGCGAAGAAACACGAATCGAAATGGAATATCGAAGATTTGACTGACCGAGAGATATGCGACGCGATTCGCTATCTAGAGCCAGGCACAAGGAACACGAACGTTGCACCGGCCCCAAGAAGCACGAACGAGGAGCAGGATGACGTTGCCGCTTTGGTAATCTCCATCATTTTCGTCATTCTAATGGCAGGCTTAGGGTTCATTTTGCTGTATCGGTGGTGAAGGCACGCGTTTCTGTCAAGGTCTGAAAATGAGATGGATTGGTGGATCGTGGAACCCGGCAACCATTTCCGCGCTGGCCGCCATCTTTGGCTCGCTTACTGGCGCATTGGCATCCAGTGTGAGCACCTGGATTACACAGAGGCACCAGGATCGTCGCGAACTTCTGGCAAAGAGAATCTTTCACCGCGAACAGTTGTATTCAGACTTCATCAGCGAAAGTGCACGAGCCATGGCTGACGCCGTCCAACACAACTTTCAGGACCCGAATAAGCTCACTCCGACGTATGCACTTCTGAGCCGTATACGTCTGAGCTCCTCAGGTGACGTGTTGGCGAGCGCTGAACGGGTGATTAAGCACATCATTCGCACGTACTCGGAACCCAACCTGGCTCCAGAGGAATTTCAGTCCCGACCCAAGCACCAGGACCCCTTGCGCGAGTTCAGCAATGTTTGCCGTGCTGAGCTTGAAGCGATGCAAAACCAACTGCGGTAACGTTTCCAAAGAAGAATCGCGGCTCAGACTTCGTGAGCGCTCGAAGTCACGTCTCTCGGCGCTCTCAACACTTTCAACCGTCTCTCTCGCCCCTGCTGCGAAATGCTCATTCTGTTCCCTTCATCGAGCTGCGACAATCGCTCCCAAGCAGAGTCGTGGCCATCTCCCAATTCGTTGATCAACTCATGCGCTTTATTCTGAAGTTTCGAAGCGCGGATGGAAGCGAGATCGACATCGAGACGGCTCTTCGTGAAGCCCTGGCGAATGCCGTGATCCACGGCAACGGGGAGAACTCTTACAAGCGCGTCTACGTCGATTGCCGCTGCTAACTCTTGTGTATTCTTGGCGTCTCGACCACTCATCTTGCTTCGGTACGGCCTCAGGTGTCGCTGCTTGCTCGGCACGATCTCTTGTACAACCGTTGCGAAAGTGGAGACTTTAGAGATCGCGCTCAAGCTTCTTTACTTACACGTCAATGATCAAAACCCATTCTTCTTTCGTATTCAGATCTTTGCGCACAGCTCCAATTCACCGCCAGGACGGTGCTTCGTGCCACAGAATGAAAGGAGCCTCAAGCGGTACGATCGCTGCTACGTGCTGCGGAACGAGGCGCGGTGTGTAGTCAGCAGCCGGGCGATTCGTCGCAACAGAAGCACTGTAGGTGAAGGCACTTGTCGCACCGACAATGCGTTCGCCACGATTCATAGCGTGCGTGATTGCGTCCTTGTCTTTCTGCGCCTCCGCGTACAGTTCGACCCTCACGGCATCGGGATCGATATCATCAAGAAAGACCTGAACCTCAAAGAGATATTGCTCGCCCTGTTGTTGAACGGTCGCGGAACCGAATCGCAGAGCTGACCAATGTTTCGCCAGTTCGGCCTGCCAGGCGACGAGATCGGCTCCCGCGGAACCACGATTCTCGGCTCGCTGGCGAAAAGCTGCTGCCGCCGAGAGATAGTGTTCTTCGGTATATTGGCGGACTGCGCGATTGGTCGAAAAGGTCGGAGTTAATCGGGCCATGCTTTCGCGCATGCGGGCAACCCAGCCGCGTGGAATTCCATGCTCGTCGCGGCCATAGAACTCTGGGATAACCTGACTTTCGAGCACTGCATACAGACTTTCAGCGTCAACTGCGTCCCAAGAAGGGTCATCCCCATGTTCGCGCCCATCTCCGATGGCCCAGCCTACTTCCGGCGAATACGCCTCCGCCCACCAGCCATCGAGTTCAGAAAGATTCAACCCGCCGTTCACCAGCACCTTCATGCCGCTTGTGCCGCTCGCTTCCCAAGGCCGTCGCGGAGTGTTCACCCAGACGTCCACGCCCTGAACCAGATGCTCCGCCATGAGAACGTCGTAATCGGAAAGGAAGACCACCCGGGATCGAACTTCGAGGCGGCGAGCAAACTCAAACCACTGCCGGATCATTTCTTGCCCCTCGGCATCTTGGGGATGAGCCTTGCCTGCAAGCACGAGTTGAACAGGACGCTCTCGATTCGTCAGGATGTTGATAAGCCGCGTGGGATCATGCAGCAGAAGGTTCGGGCGCTTGTACGTCGCAAAGCGACGGGCAAATCCCAGAGTCAAAATATTGTCATCAAGTATCAGTGCGGCCTGCTCGAGGTCTTCCGACGACGCTCCCCGACCTGCTAATTGCCGTACATAAGTTCTGCGGACGCGACTCACGAGAGCCTTGCGGCTATCGCCTCGCAATTGCCACAGGTTGGCATCGCTGGCTGCACGAATATCTCTCTCCGTGTTTGACAGCGTTCCTCGCCAGCAGTTTTTTCCGCAGGTAGATTCCCACAAGCGGTCTGCTTCAGCAGAGTCCCAAGTAGGGGTGTGCACTCCGTTGGTCACGTGCGTTACCGGCACCTCTGTTTCAGGCCACCTGGAAAAGAGGGGCTGGAAGAGTCGTCGGCTGACTTGACCGTGCAATTTGCTGACGCCGTTGATAGCGCCGCTACCGCGGATCGCCAAATAGGCCATATTGAACGGTTCGGACGAGTCTTGGCGATCGCGTCGCCCCAGCGCCAGAAGCTCGTCGACCGAAAGCGATAGTTTCTCCTCGGCATACTTCTTGAGGTATCGCTCGATCAGGCTGGGAGCAAAGCGGTCAAAGCCCGCCTCCACGGGGGTATGGGTTGTAAAAAGGTTGCCGGCACGGGTGACAGTGAGCGCGACGTCGAATGGCTTGCCATTGTCTTCCATGTATGAACGCGCCCGTTCCAGCACCGCGAATGCGGCGTGACCTTCATTGAGATGGCAAACCTCGGGCTGCAGTCGCAAGGCTCGCAGGAGCCGCCAGCCTCCAATACCGAGGACTAACTCTTGTTTCAAACGCAACTCCGCACCACCTCCGTACAGTTCAGTCGTAATGCCGCGGAAGGACGGAAGGTTTGCGGGATCGTTGGTATCGAGCAAATACAATTTGACTCGGCCCACCTGTACTTGCCAGACTCTGATCCATAACTTAAAGCCAGGCATAGCGATGGCGAGGCGCAGCCATTCGCCGTTTGGTTCGCGCACCGGTCGGATCGGAAGCTGGCCGGGATCATTGAATGGGTACAAAGCTTGCTGGTGGCCTTGTGCATCAATTTCCTGCCGAAAATAGCCTTGTTGGTAGAGCAAACCAATTCCAGTCACCGGAACGCCCAGGTTACTTGCTGCTTTGAGCTGATCGCCGGCCACGTTGCCGAGCCCGCCAGAATAAATTGGCAGCGCTTCGCTCAACATGAACTCCATTGAGAAATACGCAATTGTCGACACACCCGAACGCGGATGCGCCTTTTGAAACCACGCTTCCGACTCTTCGGCGAGCGTTTTCTCGCGGTGGAGATCAGTCAAGAGTTTTTGAAATCTTGGGTCGGAGGTAAGACTTTGCAGTTTTTCCCGGGATACGGTTTGCAGCAGAACCCAAGGATTGTGGGTCAGGTCCCAGAGTTCGGGATCGAGTCGCTCCCAAAGCTGGTCCGCCGAGTGATTGAACGACCATCTAAGGTCCAAGGCCAAGTCGGTAAGAGCATCTGAAGTGGCTGTATCGAGGGGACGATCAACGATTGTCGAGCTACTCATAAACAAACTCCTCTTAGGCTTATCGGCTCAGGCCGCCTGGGCACTGCGAGCCAGCGTTTCCGAAACAATGGTTTGGGCTTCTTCCTCGATGTGTCGTAGGTGGTCCTGCCCGAGGAAGCTCTCGGCATAAATCTTGTAGATTTCCTCCGTGCCCGAAGGACGCGCTGCAAACCAGCCATCCTTGGCAATCACTTTGATTCCTCCAATTGGATTGCCGTCTCCCGGAGCGGTGGTCAGAATCTTCTGGATCGGCTGACCAGCAACATCAGTAGCGTGAATGTCGGACGGAGATAATTTTGCAAGAGCGGCTTTTTGTTCGGGCGTAGCGGGAGCATCGATGCGTTCGTAGGCGGGATCTCCCAGCTCGCGGGTGAGCTCACGATAAATCTCACCCGGATCTTTGCCCACACGCGCCGTAATTTCTGCTGACAGTAAACAAGGAATGATTCCGTCTTTATCAGTGGTCCACACACTGCCGTCGCGCCGGAGAAAGGAGGAACCAGCGCTCTCCTCGCCGCCAAAACCTAAGCGGCCGGCGAGCAATCCTTCGACAAACCACTTAAAGCCCACCGGAACTTCATAAAGCCGCCGCCCCAGGCGAGCGCTGACGCGATCGATCATGCTGCTGCTCACTACGGTCTTGCCGACAGCGACGTCCTCACTCCAATTGGGCCGGTTCGCGAACAAATAGCTGACGCAAGCTGAAAGGTAGTGATTCGGAGGCAGCAACCCGCTTCCCTTGGTCACGATGCCGTGGCGGTCGTGATCCGTATCGCTGCCAAACGCAATATCGAACTTGTCTTTCAATGCGATGAGTCTCTGCATGGCATAAGGAGAGGAAGGATCCATGCGAATCTTGCCGTCCCAATCCACGGTCATGAAGCGAAACGTAGGATCAACAGATTGGTTGACGATCGTGAGGTCAAGACCATACTGCTCGGCAATCCTCGGCCAATAATCGATGCCTGCGCCTCCGAGAGGGTCCACTCCAAGCTTAATCTTGGCGTCGCGCACTGCTTTCATGTCGACAACGCTATTGAGATCGCCCACGTAGGCTTTCAAAAAGTCATGTTTGTGCGTCGTGGAGGCATGCAACGCTTTCTTGAAGGAGATTCTCTTGACGCCCTCGAGCGCCCCTCGCAGAAATTGATTGGCTTGCGACTCAATCCACGAAGTTACGCTGGAATCAGCTGGTCCCCCATGCGGAGGATCGTATTTAAAACCTCCGTCATCGGGAGGATTGTGAGACGGCGTGATTACGATACCGTCGGCAAGCCCTGTCTTTCGTGCGTGGTTGTAAAGCAGAATCGCGTGGGAGACAGCTGGGGTTGGGGTGTATGGTGTGCCTTCGGAGAGCATTACATCGATGTTGTTGGCGGCAAGCACTTCCAGCGCACTCGCAAACGCAGGTTCGGACAGAGCATGGGTATCCATGCCGAGGAACAGCGGCCCGTCAATGTTCTGGAGTTTGCGGTAATCGCAAATCGCCTGAGTGATTGCCAGGATGTGCCACTCGTTGAATGCCACATCCAGAGCCGATCCGCGATGGCCGGATGTACCGAAGACAACCTGCTGTCTGGGATCACTCGGATCGGGCCGCAATTCGTAATAGGCTGTGACGAGCTTCGGGACGTTAAGAAGTATGGATGGGTCCGCCGGCTTCCCGGCAGCAGAACTGATTTTCACTTGCCACCTCACCAGGGATTTCTGCTTGCGGCCGGGAAGCCATTGCAGAACTCCTCTCTTAGTATGACGCGAACATGTTACGGGCAGATCAAAACGCGAGCCCTTGAACTTTCATGCTCGCTATCCATCCGTCAAGAGAATTGCGCTAGATCGAGGTTCAACCCAAAAACTGACTTGGCCTTGGAGGGAGGGCTCTTTCCCCGGTTCGTAGACATCGTCAGGGGCCGTTCGAGAAGTATCCACCGCCAAACGCCAGATCCTATTCTCCGGCAACACAGGAATGGAAAAAGCAACTGACCTGGTGTCGGCGTTAAACAGGAGGAACAAGTCGGGTTCTGTCTGTCCCAGAATCAGACACGCAAACGATTTCTGCCGCTGGTCCGTCCAGTCGGGAATACTGCCGTTTGGCGCAAACCATTTTATGTCTGCGTCGGTATAGAAAACTTCTCTTCGCAGTACAGAATGAGCCCGGCGGAAGGCGATCATTCCTCGAGTGAACCGCTGAATCTCTTTGTGCTTTTCCACCAGGCTCCAGTCAAACCAGCTCACCTCGTTATCCTGGCAGTAGGCATTGTTATTGCCGCGCTGAGTTCGACGAAATTCGTCTCCGCCAAGCAACATGGGAACGCCGCGAGAAACAAACAGGGTCAAGAGAAACGTCTTGATTAAGCGGTTCCGCACCCCTTCAACAACGGGATCGTCGCTCGGACCTTCCACCCCGCAATTGTCGCTGTAGTTGGCATCGGTTCCATCACGGCTGTAATCGCCATTTTCGTCATTGTGTTTCTGCTTGTAGCTGACCAAATCATTCAGTGTGAAGCCATCATGAGCAGTTACGAAGTTGAGGCTGCTGGCAGGTCCTTTGCCGGAGGCTTGGTATAAATCCGAGCTTCCACAGATACGACTGGCGAACGATCCCATCATGCCCGCGTCGCCGATCCAGAAACGGCGCACATCGTCACGGAAACGACCGTTCCATTCCATCCAACGCCGCGTGGAAAAACTCCCCACTTGATAGGCGCCGCCTGCGTCCCAGGCTTCGGCGATAAGCTTTACGTCACGCAGGATGGGGTCCTCGGCAATGTCTTCGAGAAGCGGGGCCTCGCGGAGGATGTTCCCATACTCATCTCGGCCCAGGACCGAAGCAAGATCGAAGCGAAAACCATCCACATGCATGTGCATGACCCAGTAACGAAGCACATTCCTTACGAACTCCCGCACGACGGGATGATTTGCGTTAAGCGTATTGCCCACGCCGGAAAAGTTCTTGTAGTACCGGCCCCCGTTCTCTCGCAACATATAGAAGATCGAGTTCTCAATACCGCGCAGAGAAACCGTGGGCCCCAGTTCATCACCCTCGGCTGTGTGATTCAACACAATGTCCAGAATCACTTCGATCCCTGCGCGATGAAACGCTTTGACCATCTCTCGGAACTCCTGGGTCTGCTGACCGTGCGCCCCTCCAATGCTGTAGGACAGCTTCGGAGCGAAGAAGGCGACCGGATCGTAGCCCCAGTAGTTCTTGAGTCTCTTTCGTGTGATTGGATTCAGCCGGTTGGATTCATTTTCGTTGAACTCAAGAACAGGCATCAACTCAATGGCGGTCACTCCCAGTTCTTGGAGATACGGTATCTTTTCGGTCAAGCCAACGAAAGTTCCAGGATGCGCCACACCCGAACTCGGATGGATTGAGAAACCGCGAACGTGTGTCTCGTAGATGACTGTGGCGGAGGCGGAATGCTTTGGAGGCGAATCCATCTCCCAGTCGAAATGGTCGTTGGTAAAGATGCATTTCGGCGTGGTGCCGGCATTATCGACTGTCGAAAAGCTTAAGTCAGTCAGGCTGCTGGAGGAATCGTAGCCGCGGGCGGCCAGAAAATCCCAATTCTGGACCTCGGTAATTGCTCTTGCATACGGATCCAGAAGGAGCTTATGTGCGTTGAAGCGATGGCCCTCTTCAGGTAGATATGGCCCCTCGATGCGATAACCGTAGAGTTGACCTGCGGGAATGCCTCGCACCCACACATGCCAGACGTCGCCGGTCCGATGACGCATTGGATCCAGATCAATGATCTTCGTCGGAGAAGAGTCGCTAGCATTTCGATAGAACTCGAGGCGAACACGGGTCGCGTGACGGCTGAACAAAACGAAATTAACTCCGTCTCCGTTTTGATGTGCACCGCCAAGCGGCAGTGGACTTCCCGCCTGAATTTCACCCACCTCAGACGGTGCCGTGAAACCATCGGTCGGATTCTGCTCTATCGCTAATTCCGTCATTGAGCACTGCCATTCAAGATCAGCATAGGCCGGCAATGCAATTGCCCAGCCGCAATTGCATCCGATGGATGTAGATTGTATTCTCCTCGAACCCGTTCAGCACGGCATCACAACAATTTTTGCCCTCATTCGATAGCAAACCTCTCGCAGAGATGTCCTCTTTCGGAGTTGGCGAGACCTGGTCGAAAATCATAAGAGGCGTAGGCCCGCCCCTCGGGTTAGAACGACTGGGAGAACCGGGCACTTGCGCACCTAGTCCGTCTGCCGAGAGGAGGGCACCGCGATTGACCCTTTTGCCTTCGCGGGAGGAGAATGGTGACCTTTAGCCAGATGTGGGCAGGATCATCCATAAAAGAACTCTTAATCGGGTCCGAGCCGAGGGAGCAGGCTCCCGGAGATGAACATGATCAATCTCTCGAAACGCACACTTCTAATTGGCGGACTCTTTTGCTTGATCGTGATTGGGCTGATCATCGGAGCTGTTCGCCCGTCAAAACAGGCTTTGGGCGCGCCGCCGGGCGCGCCGGATGTCGAAGTGGCCAGGGTCCAGCAAGAGGATGTTCCGATTTACGGGGAATGGATCGGCACCTTCGACGGCCTGGTCAACGCCGACGTTAGGGCGCAGGTCACGGGATACCTATTAAAACAAGGTTACCAGGAGGGCGCGTTCGTCAAGCAAGGTCAGCTTCTTTTTCAGATTGACCCACGTCCGTTTCAGGCTGCGCTTGATCAAACCCAGGGCCAGCTAGCACAAGCCAAGGCCTCACTGGCTAATGCCCAGGCAGTGCAAGGCCGCACTCAACTTGATGTGACACGGTACACCCCTCTGGCAAAGGAACAGGCGGCCAGCCAGCAGGATCTCGACAATGCCGTACAGAACAACCTTGCGGCGATTGCTACCGTTGAAACGGCAAAGGCGCAAATCAAGACCTACGAGGCCGCGGTTGAAACCGCAAAGATTAATCTGGAGTTCACGCGGCTGGTTGCTCCCATCGATGGCATCGCCGGACAAGCCCAGCTCCAAGTGGGCGCCCTGGTCACGCCAAACAGTGGGATAGTGACGTCGGTTTCCACGGTTGACCCGATCAAGGTTTATTTCACCGTCGGCGAACCTCAATATCTCGCATGGCGGAAACGCTTCCCGACGGAAACCAGTAGCCAGGCGGCCGGCAAAGCTCTGCACCTCTATCTGATTTTGGCGGACGGCTCGACCTATCCCCACGAGGGCACGTTCTACTTTGCCGATCGCCAAGTCAATGAGAGCACTGGCGCAATTCGGATCGCGGGTCTGTTTCCTAATCCCGGAAGCGTACTGCGACCCGGCGGCTATGCCAAGGTTCGCGCGGTTGTCTCAACCCAACATGACGCGCTTCTTGTTCCCCAACGGGCGGTCTCAGAGCTCCAGGGCGGCTACCAGGTTGCTGTTGTAAATAGCGAGAACAAGGTCAGCATCCGAACGGTAAAGGTTGGCGATCGTGTCGGTGCCCAGTGGATCATCGCCGACGGGCTGAATCGCGGGGAAAGAGTCGTAGCGGAAGGAGTTCAGAAAGTCCGCACCGGCGCGCTCGTAACCCCCAAACCGTTCGACACGGAAATTAAGGAAAAATAATTCCGATGTCGAGGTTCTTCATAAACCGACCCATCGTGGCCATAGTGATTTCCATCATTTTGGTCTTGGTGGGGACGCTCACGATCCTATCTTTGCCGGTGGCGCAGTTTCCCAACATCACCCCGCCTGAGATCCAAGTCCTGGCCACCTACGTCGGAGCGGACGCCCAAACCCTGGAGCAAGCGGTGGCCACGCCCATTGAGCAGCAGATGAATGGGGTGGACAACATGAACTACATGTACTCCCTGAACGCTACCGGGAACTCGAATACCACTCTGATCGTGGACTTTGACGTAAAAACCGATCCGAATACAGACTTCATCCTGACGCAAGCGCGCGAGACTCAGGCCGCTTCTCAGCTTCCCATCGACGTCACTAATTATGGAGTCACAGTTCGGAAGTCGGTTACCGCGCCGCTCATGCTGTTCGCGCTTTACTCACCGCGTGGAACTTATGATGCCGGGTTTCTGGCGAATTACGCATTCATCAATCTCGTTGATCCGATTACGCGCTCACAGGGCATTGGAAACGTGCAGGTCTTCGGCGCAGGCCAATACGCCATGCGCCTTTGGGTACGACCCGACCAGCTAGCCAAGCTCGGCATCACCGTTCCGGAGATCGTTACCGCCATTCAGGCACAAAACACTGTGAACCCGGCGGGTAAGGCGGGTGGTGAGCCTGCTCCGAAAGGACAGGAATTTACTTACACGGTTCTCGCTCAGGGGCGTCTCCTGTCGCCGGAAGAATTCGGAAGCATTGTTGTTCGTGAAACCCCCGATGGCGGGACGGTCCGGGTCCGCGACGTAGCGCGAATCGAGCTCGGATCACAAGACTACAGCATCGCTGGCCGCTTTAATGGGAAGCCGGGCGCGATTGTTGCCGTATACCAGTTGCCGGGCTCGAACGCAGTCGAGGCCGCCAATGGGGTGAAGACCTTGATGGCGGAAATGAAGCGGAGCTTCCCGGAAGACGTTGACTATGCCATTGCGCTGGATACCACACGCGCGGTCACGCAGGGCATGAAGGAAATTGTTGAAACTCTCTTGATCGCCCTCGTGCTCGTAATTCTCGTTGTCTACCTGTTCTTACAAGGGTGGCGTGCAACCCTGATTCCCCTCCTTGCCGTTCCCGTTTCGCTTGTGGGGACATTCGTACTGTTCCCGCTGTTTGGTTTTTCCATCAATACGCTTTCTCTTTTTGGACTGGTGTTGGCCATCGGTCTGGTGGTCGACGACGCCATTGTTGTGGTCGAGGGCGTTGAGCGGCACATCGAGGAGGGGATGACACCAAAGGCCGCCGCGCTGAAAGCAATGGAAGAACTGTCCGGCCCAGTCGTTGGTATCGCTCTGGTTCTCTCCGCCGTGTTCGTGCCTACGGCCTTTATTCCGGGTATCACCGGCAGACTCTATCAGCAGTTCGCGGTGACGATTGCGATCAGCGTGCTTCTGTCGGCGTTCAACGCTCTTACCCTCAGTCCTGCACTGGCCGCCCTGCTCCTGCGCCCGCGGGAGCCCAGCCGCGGCCTGTTGAGAAGATTCTTCGATTGGTTCAACCGCGTGTTCGAGCGGGGCACAGGTGTGTATGTCCGTTGGAGTGGAGTGCTGCTCCAGAAAACTTTCGTTACGATTGTGCTGCTCGTTGGTTTCAGCGTCGCGGCGGTATTCTTCGCAACTCGCATACCGTCAAGTTTTCTCCCGGACGAGGACCAAGGCTACGCCTACATCAACCTGCAACTGCCAAACGGAGCCTCGTTGGAACGCACCACGCGAGTCGCGGCCGATGTCGAAGACATTCTGAGGAATACGCCGGGAGTTCAATACTCGACCAGCGTGGTGGGCTTCAGTTTGCTGAGTTTTGTTCGCACCAGTTACAACGCGTTCTTTTTTGTGACCTTCAAACCCTGGGATGATCGGAAGACCAGAGCCGAACAATTTCAAGCCATCAAAGCACATCTCAACCAGCAATTGAGTAAATTGCCGGCGGCAATTGCTTTCAGCTTCTCCCCACCTGCTATTCCGGGCGTCGGCACGTCCGGCGGATTCACATTTGTACTCGAGGACCGCGCGGGCAACGACGTTCAGTTTCTCACAAAAAATCTGGCTACCTTCCTTGACGCTGCACACAAGCGGCCCGAGATTGCCGGATTGAGCACGACTTTTCTGCCTAGCGTCCCCCAGGAATTTGTCGAGGTTGACCGCGACAAGGTGTTGAAGCAAGGTGTGAACCTGAACGATGTCTATCGTACGATCCAGGCCTTCATGGGCGGATATTTCATCAATTATTTCAACCGCTTTGGTCGCCAGTGGCAGGTGTACATCGAGGCCGAAGGCGAGGATCGCGCCAAGGCGGAGAACGTTGGACAGTTCTATGTTCGCAACGGCCGAGGAGAGAATGTGCCGCTGTCCACACTCACCACGGTCAAGCCGCGCTTAGGCCCGGAATTCACGATGCGCTTCAACGAGTATCGTTCGGCACAGATTAACGGCAGCGCAGCGCCCGGTTACAGCGCGGATCAGGCTAGCGCCGCTCTGGAAGACGTTTTCAGACAGACCATGCCGCGCGAAATGGGTTTCGACTACTCCGGAATGTCGTTTCAGGAGCAGAAGGCCCGGCAAGGTGTGCCGCCTTCTGTGATCTTCGGGCTTTCGTTGCTGTTTGTCTTCTTGATTCTTGCCGCGCTCTACGAAAGCTGGTCGTTGCCTTTCAGCGTGCTGCTCAGTACGCCCGTGGCGATCTTTGGAGCTTTTTTCATTCTATGGCTTCGCCGCGTCATCCTAAGTGCGTTCCTGCCTCCTTTCATGGTTCAAATCGAGAGCGACGTTTACTCCCAGATAGGACTAATCATGCTAATCGGCCTCGCGGCCAAGAACGCGATTCTGATCGTGGAATTCGCCAAGGATCAGTATGAGCATGGGAAATCGCTCTCGGAAGCCGCACTTGAAGGCGCCAAGCTTCGGCTGCGGCCCATCCTGATGACTTCCTTCGCGTTCATTCTTGGCTGCGTCCCGCTGTGGATCGCAAGCGGCGCTGGTTCGGTGGCTCGCCAGATCATGGGAACCACCGTCATCGGCGGAATGATCGCCGCCAGCGCAATCGGAGTCTTCTTCGTGCCGGCCATCTTTTATGTCGTGGAAAAATGGTCGGGCGCCGGCAAGGAACCCGCTTCCGGAATGCTGCCGACAGCGTCCAGCCCGGCGCCCGGAGATTGAGGTGTGCGGTAGCACGATACGTGGGAAGAACACACGTGGAGCTGCGCAACATGAAGCTCGCAAAGTTGCTGATTTTGGTCCTGATCTTCGGCCTGCTCGCCGGTTGCAAGGTCGGCCCCAATTACCACCGGCCGTCGGTCCAGACTCCGACTACGTATCGTGATTTGCAACCCAATGCCCAGCTTCAGGCTCAGGCCGCCTCTTATGCGGATTTACCGTGGTGGCAGGTCTTCCAGGATCCGAAGTTGCAAGAGCTCATTCGCACCGCACTCAAGCAAAACTACGATTTGCAACTTGCAACAGAGCGCATCGCCGCCGCTCGATCTCAGCTCGCGATCACACGCTCGAGCCTGTTTCCCCAAGTACAAGGCAACGGCAATTTCGCGGGGGGAAAAGAGTCCAACGCTCAGAGCAAGTTCAACTTCTTGACTCTAAACGCTGACGCTGCTTTCCAAGTGGATTTGTTCGGCCGCCTGCGTCGCGCGACGGAGGCGGCACGCGCCCAGATCCTTGCTACAGAAGCCGCGAGGCAAACCGTAGTATTGACCCTTGTCAGTGATGTCGCAAGCGATTACTTCGCACTCTTGCAACTTGACTTGCAACTCCGGATCACGAATGAAACAGTCAATACACAGGTCGATTCGGTCAAACTGACCACTCTGCGGCTTGAGCACGGTGTGGCAACGAAACTCGATGTTCTCCAGGCTCAGCAAGTGCTCGACACTGCGAATGCTCAGGTTCCGGACTTGGAGCGGCAAATCGCTCAGGAAGAAAATGCCATCAGCATTCTGCTCGGTAATTACCCGCAGGATGTGTCGCGGGGACTTCCTCTGATTGAGCAACCGCTTCCTCCTGAGGTGCCGCCAGGACTGCCTTCCACAATCATCGGGCGCCGGCCCGACATTCGCGAGGCCGAACAGAACTTGATTGCGGCGAACGCGGAAATCGGAGTTGCCACGGCCCAGTTCTTTCCGCAAATCGCATTGACCGGCTCCGGCGGCGGAGCCTTTGGACGGAGCAGCGTGTTCTCAAGCTTGATGAGTTCGCAGGTCGGAGTCTGGTCTTATGGGGCGCAAGTGAGCCAGCCAATTTTCACGGGTGGCGCGTTGAAGGGTAATCTCCATCTGGCGAAATCCCAGGACCGGCAAGCTCTAATCGCTTACCGGCAAACCATTCAGCGTGCTTTCGGGGATGTTTCCGATGCATTAATCGGTTATCAGAAACTCCACCAGGTCCGGGTCGCGCAAGAGACCACAGTCAAGGACCTGCAGGATACAGTCGATACGTCCCTCCTGCGCTATCGCGGCGGCATCACCACCTACCTCGAGGTGTTAGACGGCCAGCGCTCGCTCTATTCAGCGGAACTCACGCTGGCGCAGGCGAGAGGTAATGAGTACCAGAGCCTCGTGCAACTCTATAGGGCACTGGGAGGGGGTTGGCAGCAATAGGACGCGGCATCCAAAAAAAGAACTGGATGGAAATCGTATCTTCCCGCAGTGAGCTCGCCGAAACGTCGGCACTAGCGCGAGCAGTCTGTTGAAAAAAAATCTCACGTGCAATGGCCTTCTGATCCTGAATCTCGCGATCGCCATGTTGAAACCTCTCGCATTGCCTCTCTCGTTTCGGCTTCTGCTACTTGAAGCGAGACTAACGATTGCACTGCAGCCAGATGAAATGGTCCTACGTAGCTGGTGCGGCGGATCCATCTGACCGCCTGCCTGCGGGAACAATGAACACGTCGATTGGTTGTGCGCCCGTGAATTGTGGGTTCACGGAGAACGGCCAGAATCGTGAAGATTCGGAAAGTTAGGTGCGCGGAGGCTGTCGCACTGGTTTTCACGTCCCTACATTACCGGTGCCGGCGTTCCGTCCGACCATGTGCCAACCGGCACAAAGAAGATCGTCTCCGGCTCCGGAACCTCACGGGGATCCATCACGACCGGGGAGCCGTCAAGGTTCGCACCCCAGTTCGCGCCCTCTGACTTCGGAATGTGGAACATCAAATGAGGAAACCAATGCCCGACTGCATCGCTAAGGTACTGGTCCTTCGACATCATGTAGGACATTGCGCCAGGTTCCGGCGCCGGCAGTTCCTTGTTGGCAACCGCAGCCTTGATGCGCTCGAGCATCCGAGGGTTGGACAATCCGGCCAATACCAACTCTGTCCGCTTAAAAGTGTACGGCAGGATGGATCGCGCGGCGGCCGGGTTGTAGCAGATGGGACTCCGATTCTTTGGATTCCAAAACTCTGGATGGTTGAATGGCGACATCCACGCTCGTTCCACGATGCACAGGAAGCCGTTCTTGCCTTGAACGGCAGTCTCGTAGCCGTGCCGCCCGAGAACCACGACCGTGGCTTCGGCCGATATGGATTTCGGGGCGGCAGTTCGCGCCAAAGCAATCTCAGCATTGCGATCCGCCATAAGGTACTGATCGAGCGGAGCCATGCTGGGATATGATGAGTTGGCATTCTGCCCAGTGGCATCTTGCGCTTGAATCTGCCACGCAACACTCAGCAGGGCAACCAGCAGGAAGGTTCCGAGGTTGATCGTCTTGACTATCCTTCGATACATTGATTCTTCCTTGTTTGATATGAGCTTTCTCTTCACTTGAGCCTGGCAAAAAATAATCGAATGTCCTTCACCATCAGATCTGGCTGTTCGAGTGCGGCGAAGTGGCCACCCCTCGGCATTTCGGTTTTTTGCACGACGTTGTAGATCTGGTCGACCCAACGTTCGGGCGCAGCGACGACTTCTTTCGGGAATATGGCATAGGCCACCGGAGTCTTTATCCGGGCCGGAGCCTTGTCGCTGTCGGAGAGCTTGTGCTCGCTGTAAATGCGCATGGAGGAGCCCACCGTCCCGGTGATCCAGTAAAGTGTCACATCGGTGAGGAACGCGTCGCGATCCACTGCGTGCAGAAAATCTCCATCATTGTCGGTGAGGTCCTGGAATCTCTCTACCAGCCAGGCCAGCCACCCCGCGGGTGAATCGGTCAGGGCATATGCAACTGTCTGCGGCTCGGACGACTGAACGTTAAAGAAGGTACTTCTCCCCTCGTCCCACCAACTGGTATAGCGCCGATGCTCCTCAGCGGTCAGCTCTTTCATAGCATCCGGGCTGGGAGGTGGAACGTGGATAAGGTTCAAATGGAGTCCAATAACATGGCTCGGAGCCTGGCGCGCCATTTCTAGCGCAATTGCGGCACCCCAATCACCGCCCTGTATCCCGTACCTGGAGTAGCCCAGACGATCCATCAGGACCGTAAACGCTTTGGCCATCCGCAGCACGCCCCAACCTCGACTTTTCGTCGGCCCGGAAAATCCAAAGCCAGGAAGCGAAGGAACAACGACATCAAAGGCAGGGGTACTGCTGTCTTTCGGATGTGTGAGCGGCTCGATCAGAGCGAAGAATTCCACAATCGAGCCCGGCCATCCGTGAATCAACAGCAGGGGTATTGCCTCCGCTCGCGGCGATCGCTCGTGGATGAAATGAATTGTCTGTCCATCGATCTCAGTCGTGAACTGCTCGTATCGGTTGATTCGTGCTTCCTGGGCGCGCCAGTCGTAACCTGTCTGCCAATACTCTGCGAGTTCGCGGACTCTGCTGATGTCGGCGCCGTATTCCCATGTCGTGCGTGGCAGTTGATCAGGCCACTTGGTCTCTGCCAGGCGACGCCGCAGATCGGTGAGCACGCTATCCGGAATTTGAACCTTAAAGGGCTTGATCGCGGCAGACTTCACAGCTTCTTGACCGTGAATAAGCTCGACAGCAACCAACACAAATAATGCTCCGGCCAAGGCGATAACTGTCCGAGGTTTCAGGGCCATCGATTTCTTTCTCCGCTTTGCTAGAGGAGCTAGCCTACCCGTCGAGGCTGCGCCAGCTGCGCCTACGCTGTTTCCGTCAGTCCTTCCGTCCCCACCGGCCTCGAAGTCCTGGAGTCGATGCCAATTTTCACGCATACGAACCGGTCGGTATGTGATGCTTCACTACAGGTGACGAATGATGCTTCCTTGCCATCGAAGTGGTAGTACAGCGCGCTGTTGGTGACCCCAGCTGCGGCCAGAACTGCGTCTAGGCTGGCACCCGGGAAGCCCGATCTGTAGACCTCGCGGAATGCCGCCGCACAGCGAGCGCCCCGCGTGTGCTCGGGGTCGCGCAGCCTCGTCCCTCTGCGTTTCGGATTCTTCGTGCTGCCAACATACCAATGAGGATGTATCGCAACTCTCTTAGCGTCAAGCAAAAACTATCCTTTAATCCCGCCAGCGGTCAGAATTCTGTCCGGGTCGGTGCTCCGGACGCTCGATCGATGAGTCCCCGAAGGCAGCCTTCCTGACCGTTCATGGGTCGGCTCGGCGTTTTGGTTGGAAGTGAAGCGTTGTTGATCCTTTGTCATTCAAATATGTCCTATTTCACAAGCAAAAACAGATTCTAGACACGGGCTCGCAACAGTTTTCGCTTACACGCCATGTAAAATACAGACTAGTTGGTATGTAATGTAATACCGTCTGCCCACAATATCTACGCATACTCATAGGAACGGACGAGTCAGCAGTTTCCTCTAGTTCCTGATACGTGTCGATTCGTCACTCTCCGGCCACAAGTCACAACTGAAACTCGTTCACTCACACCACGCTTGCGCGAGTGGGCATTGGCTTGCCCCAGTGGTGTGTAGTCTGCCCGACTAAAAGCACAACCGGGACGAATCATCAGAAACCTAAGGAGGAAGAAGATGTCAAATCTGCATGGAGTACGAGAGACAAGCGGCAGGAGCAGCCGGTATCAACCGATTGTCTCGATTGCGGTCACGTTGCTTGTATTGATATTCGCCGTTTCCAGTTGGGCCCAGACCACAGTAGGTTCGGGCAGCATTGTCGGCACAGTCACCGATCCATCGGCGGCGGTGGTTAGCGGCGCGAAGGTGTTGATCACCAATGTTGGAACCGGGCAGGCGATCAACTTAGCGGCCAATGCCGCTGGTGCATTCGCCTCCGGTCCTCTCGAACCTGGCACTTACAAAGTGCAAGTTTCGGCCAAGGGGTTCAGCAGCGTCAGTGAAACAATTACAGTGGAAGTGGGCAACACTGCCTCTGCCAATATCAAGCTGCAACTTGGCCAGGAGAGCGAGGTCATTGAAGTGCAGGCCAGCACGGTCGCCGTCAACACCGAGCAGGCCGAGGTGCAAGGCGTCCTCAATTCAGATCAGATTGCGAACCTGCCGGTGAACGGCCGCAACTTCCTGGATCTCGCACAGCTGGAACCCGGCGTGCAAATTCAAGACGGCCAGAACTTCGATCCGACCAAAGCCGGTTACTCTTCGATCTCATTTGGCGGCCGTTTCGGCCGAACCGCCCGCATCAATGTGGACGGCGTTGACATCAGCGACGAGACCGTAGGCACAACCACCTCCAATATCCCGGCCAGCGCCATCGACGAATTCCAGTTAGGTCAGTCTTCGCTCGATCTCTCCAACGACTTGACTTCCTCCGGGGCGGTCAATGTGACCACCAAGTCGGGCACGAACACCTTTCACGGCGAGGCATTCGGTTTCATTCGTGACCACAGCTTTGCAGCCAATGTGCCCGGCGGCCATGACTATCCCTACCAACGCGAGCAGTTTGGCGGCAGCGTAGGCGGAGCAATCATCAAGAACAAGCTGTTCTTCTTCGCCGACGGTGAGCGCACCAAGCAGGATAGCTTTGCGGCGGTTAGTTTGGCGGGCAGTCCGTTCGCAAGTTTGAGCGGTGGCTTCAGCCAGCCTTTCCGCGAAGGCAACCTGTTGGGAAGGGTGGATTACAATTTCGGCAACGGCGCCAAGGCTTTCTACCGTTACTCGTACTTCGAGAACGCGCTAGATGCCACTTTTGGATTCGGCTTCCAGGTGTATGCCAATAAGGACTACACGCGCAATCACGTGGTGGGTTTGGACTTCAACACCGGAAGCTTCACTCACAGCATTCGCTTCTCGTACCTGAAGTTCCAGAACCAGATCAAGGATGTAACTTCAGGCAACAGCGCTCTTCCATTTAGTAGCACAGGGTTAGAGATCGGCGATACCACCCAGTCCTTGTTTGGACCGAACCTGTTGGCTCCACAAAGCACTCCCCAGTCGAACCGTGAACTGAAATACGATGGCAGCAAGGTGCTGCGTTCCCACACTATTCGCTATGGAGTGTCGTTTAATCATATTCAGGGTGGCGGCTTCGCCGATTTCTTCGGCACCGCGCCGCGGGTCCGCTTCAATGTGGGGTCGACGAATTGCGGTCCCTCCGGAACCGAATTGTGCTCAGATTTCGCCGCCGCCGGACCTTATTCGGGTGGCTCCGCTAATCCTTTGAACTACCCTGTCAATCGGCTCACCGTCGGCAACGGGCAGGGCTTCAACACGCTGCAACCGGCTTTAGGATTTCCGGCTGGCGGACTGGGACCGGATAACCGCATCGGTCTCTATGTGGGCGACAACTGGAAGATCAAGCCGAACTTCACTTTGAGCTTCGGTCTGCGTTATGACCGCGACACCGGCCGAACCGACAGCGACTTGCCCGCCGATCCCACCATAAACGCCGCTTTCCCCGGCTATGGAAGCCAGGTGAAGCAGGCCAATCTGAATTTCGCGCCCCAGTTAGGCTTTGCCTGGGATCCGATGAAGAACGGCAAAACCGTCATTCGCGGCGGCGCCGGCCTTTACTACGAAAACATAATTTTCAACAATGTTCTGTTTGACCGGCCGTTGCGCTTGCAAACTGGGGCCTTCAACCAGACGAGCCTCGCTTGTAGCAACGGCGTTGCCACCGCCGTCCCGGTAGCCGGCGGGACTCTAACACCGGGGCAGGGGAGCTCAACTGATTTCTGCGGCAACAACAATCGCATCGGCGACGCGATTCCGGCGATCCTGTCGTTCTGGAACCAGGTGAAGGCTGGGAATCCGTTCAATTTGCAAGCGCCCAATCCTAATTATATTGGCAGCTTATTGGCTGCCGGAGTCGGAGACGGAACAGCGCCCGATTTGATCGGGCCCAATTACAAGACACCACGCTCTTTCCAGCTCAACATCGGCATCCAGCGTGAAATTCGCCGCGGCATGGTATTCAGCGCCGATTACTTGCGCAACGTGGAAACGCGCAGCCTGATCGGCATTGACGTCAACCACCAAGGGGATGTCAATACCTTTAACCTGGCGGGGGCACAAGCAGCTGTTGCAGCAACTCTGACCGCTTGCGGTGCGAGTAGTATTGACGCTGCTGGTGCCCCGGGAGGCTGTCCAGGCCTACATCCTGCCGTTGGCACCACTCCGGCACGAGCGGCGACGATGGCCGATTTCGCCAAGCGCGGTCTGGGCACCGCGCTCGACATCGGCGCAGCAGGTTGTACCTCCGTCAACGGAATCGGGCGGCCGTGCGCCTTCGGCGGAGTAAATCCGGGTCAGTCGAATATGTTCTTCCTCCAACCCGAAGGCCGCTCGATTTACAGCGCTTTGCAGATGACGTTGAAGCAAAACGTGAGTAACCCGGTACGCGGCATCAAAGGGGCGAACTTTCAGGTGTCCTACAGCCTGTCGCGGTTTGCCAACAGCGGCGGCATCCAGAACACCGGAACGCCGGCGGACAGCGATCAGGACTTTGTCCTGCAAGCCGCAGACAACAACAACCCCAGCCGATACTTTGGACCATCACTGCTCGATCGTACCCACCAGATCTCATTTGGTGGGTATGTAGATGTACCGGCCGGATTTCGCATTGGGTTGATCTCTCACTTCGACAGCCCATTGGCGAGTTCGATTGATGCCGCCAATACAGGCTCAGCTGGCGACATCTTCCGCACCGACTTTACTGGCGACGGAACCATCCAGGATCCACTCCCAGGTACAAAGTTCGGCGCGTTCGACCGCAGCGTAAACGCTGCCGGTCTCACCAACCTGATCAACAACTACAACTCTACTCAGGCAAATCAGGCGACGCCTGCGGGTAAGACCCTGATCGCCAACGGTGTCATGACCCTTGCCCAGCTGCAAGCCTTAGGTGGCGTATCTCCGGTTATTTGCCCGCCGCCGCCGACCTCGCAAGTTGGCTGCAACAATTCTCCCGGGAGCCAGGTGAACTTCGGATGGCTCCGAGCCACCGACTTGAAGCTGGCGTGGAGGCACACAATCAAGGAACGGTTCACCCTCGAACCTAGTGTGGGCATTTACAACCTTTTCAACTTTGCCAACTTCAACCTGCCGCCGACTACCATGTTCGGCGTCTTGAACGGCCCAGGAACAGGATCGATTAACGGAACCACGCGGTCCGATGAAGAAGCGTTCCGGGTCGGCAACGGCACGGGCGTGTACTCGCTCGGCTCGCAACGGCAAATCGAATTCGGCTTGCGCTTAACCTTCTAACACTGGGTAAAGCTGTAGAGACACTTGAGCCGCCGGCTCCAGGCCGGCGGCTTTTTTGATGCTCGTGCGCTTCGGGCTGAAGATTGGCAATGAAGTACACGTTCGCCTGGCCGCTCACCAGCCGCACGACAAGATAGCTACTCTTCAATTTCATTCGGCGGTCGTTTTGGCCGCAGCGCTCGTATGGACGTTGATGATGTCGATGTCAGTGACGAGAGGGGTTGGGACCGCGCAGACGATGTTCCGGCTTCAATCTTCGATAGCGTTTGTTCCTTCGATGCGCGGTGCAATTGCTTCGCGACAGATTTTAGAATCGCAGAAGTTCCCCGCCCCCAATGGGACATCCACTCTGCGTGAGTGAAGAATGTAAACGAACCGTTCTTCTGGGGGGCGGACAAGCAAGCCTTGTCAATGAATTTCTCGTGCCGGTGGACGGACGGACTTAGAGGAATTGGGCAAATGGTGCGGACAATTGATGCCCTCTCTCTTGAGCGCTCCGGCCAAGAGAGAATCGCGGAGCACCAACGTGAGCGCGCAGTCGCGCTTCTTAAGGCAGGGCAGAATCTATGTGCACTGGATGCGCTCCGACTAGTTGCTCCTCGAACCAATCTCCTCTCAGGCACAACATCTTGCTGCCAGTTAGCCGCAGAGGCGCTCTGAGCCTACCCACAGTTGAGCCAGATCTTTGAGGTTGTGTTTGTATGTACGCGTTACCAAGTATTCCTTCCCGCCTTTTACACGCAGCCTGTACTCCCCCGTCGGTAAAGGTTGGATCTCCTCCACGGCCGAAATATTCACGACGACCGAACGATGGATGCGAATAAAACCGTAGGGTTTGAGCTTCTCCGCCATCGACGAGAGAGACTCGTGCACCAAATAGGAATTAGTTCGGGGCCGCAACGAAACGTAATTACCTTCGGCTTGCACTGCCAAGATGTCGGCCAACTCCAAGAGTAGGATGCTACCCTTTTCCTTGAACGCGATTCGTGGCGCCTGTCGTTTTGCTACAAGCTCCAACTGCCGCAAGACTCGTATGAGGTTTGCAGCATCAACTTGGATTACCGGAAGCAATGATGTATCTGCAGCTTCGCAGAACTCGTCCGCTGTCGATTCAAGAGTGTAATCCCGTCTACTCTCGGTGGAGCAAATTGTAGCTCCCCGCAGTGGGCTTGTCGAAGCGTTTGCATTAGCGTGAGCACCTTGTTGAACAAACATGTCACTTGCAATGGCCTTCTCATCCTGAATTTCGCGGACGCTCATGAAATGGAACCCCTTCCTCTGCCGTTTTGACTGCTGCTCGAAGTGAGAATGATGAGTGCACTGCTTCCAGATGAAATGGGCCTACATAGCCGGAGCAGCGGATCCGTCTGACCACCTGCCCACGGCAACTACAAACACGTTGATTGGGTGAGCGCCTTTGCATTGTGGATTCAACATCACCGGTGACTTCGGCAGATCGGCACCCCATGCTTACCTTCCAGGCCGTGGTTACTTCTGCCCAGTGCTCACTGCTGACGGAAAGCTGGATTGCGCGCCGAAATAACACTCAATGGATTGCAACCGTTCGTCCCTGATGCGGAGATACTCCACGTTCCGGAACGATTTACCGTCCTTGGTGTGGCAAAGATACTTCACAAAAGCATCCTCCGCGCCAGTGGTAATTCGCTCCAGGTCAAAATGTCCAATGAAATCGATCTGTGTTTCCCAGCATCGCGATTTGAAAGTGCTCTTGTTGATGTGGTCGTCGCCAGCCGCGCTGGTAAACGTGAAATCATCGGCGAGCAGGCTATCCACTGGGCCCCAGTCTTTCTTCTCCCATGCCGCGTACCACTTCCGGGCCACCTCCTCGTTCGTTAAGTTCTGCCCTGCCAATGCGCTGGCATTTGCCGGTCCCGGCAGGCTCGCGGCACCAACCAGCGCGCAGGCTCCCGTTGCGAGCAGATTCCTGCGCGACACTGCGATCCTTGTCATTGTTCGTTCTCCTTTTCATGATGAAGTTTGAAGCGCTTCCTCCGATCGTGATGTCTGAACTGGTAGCAGACAAACCGGTTGGTATGTACAAACAAACACGCATTAAAACCGATGCGATCAGTCCCGCTTGCGGTTGCCCGACGAGCGTAAGGACCGCAGCCAGTCCACGATGTTTTTGATCCCCGCTTTCATTACTTTCGGATCCTGAGCATTCTTTGCCAGCGAACCATAGCCTTCGACCATCGCGATCAGTAAGCCTGCAGCGTCGGCGGGCTCCACGTCGCGGCGAACGCTTCCGTGGGTCTGGCCCTCTCGCAAAGTGGAGGCAACCGCCTCGCGCCAGGCACCGAAGATTATCGCCAGCCGTTTCCGGAATCCCACGTCAAGAGGAGACATTTCCTGCGCCAGATTGTTCAGCTGGCAACCACCTCGCACATCGTCGGGCCGAACGGGTATACGTTGAACAGCGCCGATCAAAGCGTTGATAGGGTCCTTGACGCTCTGTAGAGGCCGCACCCATTTCCCGTGTACGTCGGGGGCAATGACCTCTTCGACGACGGCGTATCCCAAGGCTTCCTTGCTTTTGAAGTGGTAGTACAGCGCTCCCTTAGTGACGCCAGCCGAAGCCAGAATTGTGCCCAGTCCGGCACTCTGGAAACCTGATCTGTAGATCTCGCGGGATGCCGCCTGCAGCAAGCACTCCCGCGTGCGCTCAGGATCGCGCAGCCTGGCCGCTCTCCGTTTCGGATTCTTGCGTGCCGCCGACATACCAACCAGTATGTATGGCGATGATCAGAGCGTCAAGGGGGATTTAACAACGCGCTCAACAATATGGAAATCCATCGAATTTCGTAACCTCTTGCCTACGTGTATGAGAAGTTGGAGAAACAGTCGCGCTAGCCGTCTTGGGATCGTCCCAGGATTCTGTTAGTCCGCCACTTGTTTTCGAACTCTGAAGTGTGTGGGCCTGTTGTCTGACGTAATCGTTGTGAACGTGGAACACCACATGCTTCCTAAGTTGGCACCAGCAGGAATTTGTGAAGTTGTCGGTCGATTCTGCTCTGGATCGGACATTAGTTGTCAGAGTCGAGCAACGCTGAGATCGGCCTGCACTTTGTGCAAGGAAAGAGCGAGTTTCAGCTGTACTGAGTACTACCGGGGAGGGCGTATGCGCTCACTTCAGGCTGTCACTGACTCGCAGGGTTGTGGTGCTGGCGCTGCTAGTGCGTCATTCAGAGTGACGTTTATCGTTCGGTTTTTCGGGGCAAAGCTCCACTCCATCAACGAAATCGTGAACCTGAGTGAGCATTCGCAATAGCCGCTATTTCTGGCGCGCCACACTGGTTGCGATCAAACCGTTGTTTCAATCTTCATGCTTCGTGTTCGTCATTGCGTCGAGTGCCCGGAATGCCGCACTCGATATTTGCCAAGTTTCAGCCCGTATAGAAACGGATCGTACCTGATCCCACTCACCGCGCACGCCGCCTCAGGCTGGATCCTGTACTGTTCTTGCCGTATGCCGCCTGCATCCAGTCAGTGGGGTTCGACGGACTTGAGGCCATACGAAATCTGCGGCCAAGCCTATCGTCGCGGTTACGGTTCACCGGACGAAGTGTGGGATGTGATCCGAGATAGTACGGTCGACCCTAACTGACACGATGTCGATAGGCGCCTGTAAGTGCACTGGCGGTCCAAAGTTCACGCGGATGTCGCACGCGCTTCACGGGTTGGTATCGCAGCAGGTATTTCGGCTAGGGTCAGGGGTGTTCGAGATTGTGGTGGCGGTTCTGCTCCTGATTCCGAAGACAGCCAGATTTGGAGCGGAATTGACTGTTCTGTAGATGAGTACCGTGATTCTCAGTCACATTTTCGTGTTGGGATATGGGTGGTTCTTTGTCGATGCTCTCATGGTGAGGGCGTTGGCTGTCATTTATCTCTTGCTGACACGCAGGTCCTCCCTATCGGGGCGAACTCGAGAGTGTGGGGCCTTCCCCGCAAAAATACTCTGCGCCCGCAGCTAGCCAATCCGAAACTGTTGGTCATCACCTTCGCCCATTAGCCTGATTCTCACGGTTGTGGCGGGATCATGCGGGCCTCCGGGAATTGACCGCAGTAGATCGAAGTTGGTGGCTGTGCTATTTCTTCCTTGCCATCCCTGCATCTTCCATACTGGCCTGCTTGTTCCACCCGTGAAAACGCGAGAGGTCACCCGCATTCCATGACTCGCGGAGCCCTGGCGTACTCAGATCCCAGTCTGGGCGGATTTCACTCGTCACGACGCGCAGGTCGTGCCAAAGATCGACGACCGACGGACGCCCCCAGAACCAGTAGCCGTTGTAGATGCTGTAGATCACGAGGCGCGGCTTGAGCACGAGCGTGTGCGGGATCATCGGATTGTGCTCGGGGTCGGTGTACTCCTGGATGTCGAGATCCTTCTGAACCGTTCGGTCGGGGTCGGAAAGGAATGTCCATACGGCTCCGACTGACGCGCGAAATTCCTGCAGAGTATGGTGATCGTCGGTGGCGATCGTGGCGATCTGAGTGTACGCCACCGCGATCTTCGGGTAGAACGCGGCGAGTTCCAAATGCTGCTGATGCTCCTTTGGGCAATAGTGGCCGCGCGCAAGCGTAAGGATCAGCGGATCATCGCCCTGTAGCTCACTGAGCTTACGCACTTTGCCCGTGTGATCGGGCAGTTCGTAGTCGGGGAAAATGCCACCGGGCACGATATCAGAACGCATGATTGGACTCTCCCTTTTCTCTTAAAGATCCAGAGTGATACTCGCGTTTGGCTGGGAACAGCATACGAGCACGTTCCCGGGGGCGGGACTCTCCAGCGGTTCAGGGTTGTAAGTAATCGATCCATCAATCAGACCAGTCATGCAGGTATGACAGACTCCAGCCCGGCACGACCATCTGACCGGAAGGTCGCACGCTTCCGCCAGTTCAAGCAAACTCGCGTTCATCTGAAAAAAAACGGCGCGCTGCTCACCGCCGTGACCGGCGAGATCGGCTTGCGCATCACCATCGATATCGAGCTTGCGCACCATTCGCCGTCCCGTGACCGGAGATTTCTAGACTGCGGTTCGGACGGTTTTGCCGTTCCATGTCACGTCGCGCGGAAGGCCGAGTTTACTGAAAGCAGTCGGGACATGCATACCTCGTCGAAGTCCAGCGTCTGGGTAGCATCCTTTTATTTCGGTGCGGCTTGGCCAGCTTCTTGGTCGCCAGCCTGGTCCGCAAAGAACGGCCGATCGACTAAGCCCGCACCGATGCCCTCCCGATGCTCCGGTTATGATTGCTGTTTTCTTGCCTGACATAAATAACCTTTCGTTTTCAAGGGTCGAATCCAATACACAGCTGGGGTCACCGCCGTCTCAAAGCGGCTTCACCCCGCCCGCCGCGCCGCGAACCGCTCTCGTGAAGAACCGATGAATCCTTGCACCAATGCGGCGATCTCGTCCGCCGCTGTGTCCAACGCGAAATGACCGCCGTCGACAATGTGAACCTCAGCATGCGGCACATCTTCGCGATAGCGTTCTGGCTCGCCCGGGTCGAACGAGAGCTCATACTTGCCCCAGATCACCAGCAGTGGCGGTTGCTTCTCGCGCATCCACGCTTGCCACTTAGGATAGGCGTCCACATTGGTTCGATAGTCGTAGAACAAATCGCTTTGAATCTCAGCCTGTCCGGGCTGATTGAGAAAATAGAATTCGTCTGTCCACAGATCCGGGTCATAGCGTTCGACATTGGGATCGTTTCCGACATGGCGGGTGCGGGTCGTAGCCAGGGAGAGAAGATTCGTGCGCAGTGCGCCTTCGTTCGGAGCGCGATCGGCCCAAAAGGTGCGGCGTGTCTTCCAATTCGTCCCGAGCCCTTCATTGTGCGCCACCGCATCCTGAACGATGAGAGCCTCGATGCGGTCCGGGTTCACAAGTGCCATGCGGAAACCGACCGGCCCGCCATAATCCTGCATGTACAGCGTGTAGCGCGAGAGTGCGAGCGCTTCGGTGAAGTGATTCATGATCTCGGCGTAGTGATCGAACGTGTAGAGAAATGTTTTCGGATCCGGCCAGTCGCTGTGTCCGAAGCCAGGGTAATCAGGAGCGACCAGATGGTAGCGATCGGACAGCCGAGTCAAAAGCGGCTCGAACATCCGCGACGATGACGGAAGTCCGTGCAGCAGAAGGACGGTCGGTGCTTCTTTCGGGCCGGCCTCTCGGTAGAAAATGGAGAGCCCATCGATCTGTGTGGTGCGATAGAGCGTCGGATATTTCATGGGATGTTCCTTTCCGTTGACCCGTGCCAACAATTGGGAGGATGCGAGCATTACAGCAACCATCAGTTTCATGCATGAGTCTGCCGGGACGAGAAGTGGCTACCGACACGCCCAGCCGGACGACCCGCGTAACCTTGTCGAGCGATCCGAGATGTTCTCGAGCTACGGCAAGGCATTGAGCGCAGCCGGGCATGCTGCTTCGCGCCAACGTGTCATTCCTTTCTACTCTGGTTTTCAGCATCAAGGCGCATAGCGAGTAAAAACAAGGTCGGTCGCTTTGGCCTTCTCGTGGCAGGGGAAGCAGCTTTTCATAAACGCCGCGTCACCGGGTTTGCCATCTGTGCCGAAGTGCCCGAACCCCCAGCCGCCGGTTGCGGCGTACTTGGTTGAGTCCTTGACCATAAACTGAATGTTCGTGGGGGCTCCGGAGACGAAAGATTGAGCCTGGCCAAAGACTTTGTTGTTCTCCTCCGACGGGACGTTACGGTAATGCAAAGCAGCAATGATGGTACCGTCCGGGTAAGGAAGCTTCCCTTCCCGATAGGCGTTGATCGCTATATCGTTGCCCAAGACGGCGCCTAAACTGTTGAGGTTGCCTGCTTCATGGGCCGAAGAAATCCACTGCCAGTCGCGGTACCCATGAGGGATTTCGGTGACGAAGGGTGGGCCGGGTTGGCCATCCGCGTGGCCTGGGGCAGGGGCAGCGAGGGTGACAAGGCCGGCGATTGTTGCAGCTGCAACCAACAAGAACGTAAAGCGTCTCATAATGGTTCCTCCACTCAATATGTGTCGGTAAACTGACTGCGGAAGAGCGGGATTCTACCGGCCAAGACGAACCTGCATAGTCTTGGCCGGCAAAACAGATACCGAGGACTAGCCGACGCAGCCGTCGATTGAAGTAGAAACCTAGGCGGCTTTCTCCGCGGCGAGCGAGTCGGTCGACGCGAGTCATCAGAACAGAAGCTTGGGAGATGAACAATTGGACGATGGTATCGTCGATACTTTGGTATCGGCTCTTGGTAACGAACGCTTGCCACAACGAGTGCCGCTATCCTCCTAAGGCAAATGAGGGAATCTCTGGTAGAATCCCCTTAGCGGTGGGGGCGTCATCAACCAATCGTCGGCATTTAAATATGACTTACGCCGACTCACGCTGGCCAGGAGTGAGGTTGACGCATGTCGGATGTTACGCCCATCGTGTTCGTTGTCGACGACGACATCTCCGTACGCGAGTCGCTGGAGTTGTTAATCCGCTGTGAAGGCTGGCAGCCCGAGACATTCGCTTCCGCCCAAGAATTCCTCGACCGCCCACGAGTTCATATTCCGAGCTGCCTCGTCCTTGACGTTTCTCTTCCTGGTCTCAATGGTCTAGACCTCCAAGGCCTCGTCGCCGAGGAACGCACCGACATGCCGATCATCTTCATCACGGGCCACGGCGATGTGCCCATGACGGTCCAAGCCATGAAAGCCGGAGCGGTTGAGTTCCTGACGAAGCCATTCAATGATGACGTGCTGTTGGCCGCCATCCGAGCAGCCCTAGAACGTAGCCAAGTTGCTCTTAGCCTGGAAGCGGAGATGCGGGTACTCCGGGACCGTTACGCGTCACTATCGCAGCGAGAGCGGCAGGTTATGTTGTTGGTGGTCTCTGGCCTGTTGAATAAACAAGTTGCTGGGGAGCTCGGTATCAGCGAGATCACCGTGAAGGCACACCGAGGCAAGGTGATGCAGAAGATGAAGGCCGACTCTCTTGCCGACCTGGTGAAGATGGCCGCGAGACTCCGCCTCGCACCGGCAACGATTAAGGCGGCGTAAAGGCCATATTCATTGTAGTTATTCTTGGAATCGCGGAATTCGCAGACGCCTTCCTTCAAGTATTTTGCCGGAGTAGCGGGCTGGTCCTGAAACCGGGCGGACAAGATGAACGGCTCGTGAGCCCCGCCAGAATAGAAACCTGCGTTGCGGCGACGCCTATGGGAGGAAAACACCATGAAGAGGACTACGGCACCGATTTCCCTTGCCGGCTCCCAGCTCGGCGAAGTACGTCACGTTTGCGCATTTTTCAATAGCGACGACGAAGAGTACCGCGTGCTGCTTCCGTTCATTAAGGACGGGTTCGAGTGTGGCGACAAAGCGGTTCATGTGGTGAATCCCGACCAGCGTCACGACCATCTGCAACGGTTGGCTGCAATCGGGATCGACTCGGGCGCAGCCGAGCAGAGCGGACAACTCGAGGTTTGGAACAACGCCGAAGCGTACATTCGAGACGGCCGCTTCGATCAGGATCGGATGCTGGCAGCCTTCGAGCAGATGGCCAGCGGCAACGCCAAGGGTGGATTCCCGCTGAGCCGCATTTGCTGCAGGATGGATTGGGCAATTGAAGATCGATCCTACATAGACGATCTCGTTGAATTCGAATCGCGCGTAAATGATGTGTGGCGCAGGCACGACGACGCGGTGATCTGCACCTACCATCTCGGCAAATTTGGTGGCGACACGGTGATCGACATCATGCGGACGCATCCGATGATCATCATCGGTGGCCTCTTGCAACAGAATCCGTTCTTCGTGCCGCCCGAGGAATTCCTGCGCGAGGTCCGCCGACGTCGGGCTATGCGACCGTCCTTGACCTCCACGGCTGCCTGATATGGAACTAAAACCCGAAGTTGCTTCCGGCGAAATCAAGCACCTTCAACTGTGCATTAACGATCTAGTCAGCCTGCTTGCTCTTCCCGCCATGTGGAGCGGCGGCGATCCATCCCAAGTTCTCGATACTTTGCTCGATGCGCTCATGCGCATTCTGCGCCTGAACCTCGTCTCTGTGAGGCTGACAGATCCAGCTGGCGAAGCGCCGGTTGAGATCGTTCGGATCGCCGAACCGCGAGGGCCTATGCCTTCGGCGCACGAGATTTGCGAAGCGCTCAGCCAGTGTTTCAGAAACGAGTCACGGAGGTGGCCTCCACTGCTTCGGAACCTTATGGGGGAGGGAGACGTTTCGATCGTGCCTCTGCCGCTGGGCTTACAAGGCGAACTCGGCGTAATCGTGGCAGCGGCTGAACGGACGGATTTTCCGCGGCAGACGGAAGCACTTCTTCTAAGCGTAGCGGCGAATCAGGCATCGATAGGGCTACAAGAGGCACGGCTACTGAGCCATCAGAAGCGGGTCGCCAGCGAACTTGATCAACGGGTCGTGCAACGGACTGCCGAACTTGCCGCCGTCAACGATGAGCTCAAAAAGGAACTTGCTGAACGCAGACTGGTAGAAGAGAGGCTCGGGCAAGAGGAGAGGGAGCTGAAGCGCAGTGAGGTCCGCAAAGCAGCGATCGTGGATGCGGCGCTCGACTGCATTGTGACGATCGATCACGAGGGCTGTATCACTGAGTTCAATCCGGCGGCGGAGCAGGCCTTCGGCTACCGTCGGGACGAAGTCTTAGGAAAGCATCTGGCAGACGTCATCATTCCACCGTCTCTCCGGGAGAAGCATCGGCAGGGCTTTGCCCACTATCTGGCCACGGGCGAGGCGCGAGTGCTTGGGAAACGCATCGAGATGACGGCAGTACGTGCTGACGGAAGCGAATTCCCCGTCGAGCTCGCAATCACACGCATTCCGTTGGAAGGGCCGCCGTCCTTCACCGGCTATTTGCGCGACATTACGGAACGCAAACGGGCGGAACAGGAACTACGGCGCAGCGAGGCGTTTCTCGCGGAAGCCCAGCATCTTAGTCGAATCGGCAGTTTTTCCTGGCGTGTACCGACAGACGAAATCACCTGGTCAGAGCAGCTTTATCGCATCTTCCAGATTGACCAGGATGCGCAGGTGAGCTTTGAGCTGATCGGTACTCGAATCCACCCTGAAGATTTGTCAGTATTCCAGGAACATATCGAACGATCTCGCCGGGACAGCAGTGATTTGCGACTGGAGTTCCGCCTGCAGATGCCGGACGGCGCGGTCAAGTACGTACACGTCGTCGCTCACATCCGGGGCGATCACGGCCAACAAGAGTACATCGGCGCAGTTCAAGACGTGACAGAACGCCGATCCTCCGAAGAGGCGCTCAGCAAGGCCCGATCGGAGCTCTCACGCGTGGCCAGGGTTACGAGCCTTGGAGTATTGACGGCGTCCATCGCACACGAGGTCAACCAGCCGCTTTCGGGCATTGTCACCAACGCCAGCACGTGTCTGCGGATGTTGGCCGCCGATCCTCCCAACGTGGAGGGCGCTCGCGAAACTGCGCGGCGCACAATTCGCGATGGCAACCGCGCCTCGGAGGTGATCTCTCGATTGCGCTCACTCTATGGCAAGAAGGACCCCACGATCGAATCGGTAGACCTGAACGAAGCTGCGCGAGAGGTGCTTGCGCTGTCCTCGAGCGAACTGCAGAGAAATCGTGTCATCGTGCAGCAGGAACTTGCCGACGACCTGCCTCGTGTCGCGGGTGATCGTGTGCAGTTGCAGCAGGTCATCTTGAACCTGCTCAGAAATGCTTCTGAAGCAATGAGTGCAGTTGACGGTCGTTCGCGGCAGTTGGTGATCAGAACCGAAGCAGACGAAGACGGTCATGTGCGTCTGACGGTGAAGGATGCGGGAGTTGGATTTACCCCTCAGGCTGCCGACAGACTTTTCGAATCGTTCTACACCACCAAGAATGACGGCATGGGTATCGGACTCTCCGTTAGTCGCTCTATTATCGAGAGTCATCATGGTCGACTGTGGGCGACACCGAATACCGGTCCGGGGGCAACGTTTTCGTTCTTTATTCCTCGCGAATCCAAGAATGCGACGGGCGCCGACAATAATCGCGACATTCGGACTTCCAACGTGACAGATGCGGCGTGAGGAATCTGTGTCCTGCCCTAGCCGTTTCGGGACTTACTAAGGGATTTTGACTTTGCAGGGTGGCATTCCGATTTTTCTTGCCTCTGATTGGCAAACCAATACTAAAGTGCAATAGACAGTGCCTCCTGGAGTGGCGCACCCTCATGTTGTGGAGTACCTCCGAGAAAACATCGCCCCGGAGAACAGTCTCGTCGCGCTGATTGGTATGGGCAGCACTCCTTGACGGACATATCGCCTTCCTCAACCAACCTGGTGCCGATACGGGTCCTACCGTTGCCAAACGTTGTGGCTGTGGGCGCAGCATGAAAAATCTATGACCGTCACACTTGTATCAGTGGTTGATGACGACGAATCTGTGCGTGAGTCGCTACCCGACTTGCTAAAAGAGTTCGGCTTTGGTGCCCTCGTGTTCTCGTCGGCAGAAGAGTTCCTCGCGTCCGATTGCGTCAGCCAAACTAAATGCCTGATCCTGGACATCGCCATGCCAGGGATGAGCGGACCCGACCTTCAGCGGGAATTGAAGCTTCGGGGGCGGGAGATTCCAATCATCTTCATCACCGCCAGCACAGATAAGACGGTTCGCCCGCGACTACTCGAACAGGGCGCGGTGGAGTGCCTGTTCAAGCCATTCAGCGACACTGCTCTGCTCGAGGCACTCAATACCGCTCTGCGAATGAACTGAATCGATCGGCACTCTGATACGCGTCTGGACAACTATGTCTGTCCCAGTCGCGTTTAGTTTGGTCCGCCGTTTTGAGTCGCAACGTTAATTCGATACCTCATGCTCGCTGATACCAAGGTATCACCAATACCATTGTCCAATTGATTCGCCGGACTACCTCGGGTGTAATCGCTTCATCAGAGCTGATTCGGTCGGAAGAGCGACACTTAAAAAAACGGGATTGGGAGCGCCGTTCGTCCTCTGGCCAAATATTTAAAGAAAGGATGGCAAAGACATGCCGGAAGCGACTTGGAAACCTCACGAGAAACACGGAACGCTCACGATGCAGAGCGACTTACCCGACAGCGTCTACGCGTTTCCGAAGCAGCGTAAAGAACCACTGACCGACGCAGAGCATCTGCGTAACGCGGTCGCGCGGTTCGATCAGGTCATCGACGTCTCCGATGCCGATCGAGCTTTGGCATTCGCGAACATCGAGAAAGCTGCTAAGTACTACAATGTCAACCTCGCGGAAACGTCATGGCACGACCTGGGCGTTCATCCTCAAAAGAAATAGAAGAGAGGCCGCCGCCAAAGGGCGTTGTGACCCGCGAACGCCGAGTGCAGAGCTAAGAATCCACTGGTCAGAGAGTCGGCCGACAGAAAAATAACGGCAAAAGTAAGGTGAAATCTCAACCAACTCTAGCGTCGCACGTCTGAGTTTTGTCAGTGACTGTTTGCACAACGTGCAAGGAGATGAAATATGAAAGCAGTTGTTGTCCACCAATATGGCGGTCCGGACGTATTGAAGTTCGAGGAGTACCCCGATCCGGTTCCGGGACCGGGCGAGGTGCTGGTGCGGGTCGCTGCCACGAGTGTGAACCCGATCGACTACAAACGACGTGCCGGGTTAACGAAGGATTTTTATCCCATGCAGTTCCCGAGCCTCATAGGAGTCGATATCGCTGGGACTGTATTCAAACTCGGGCCGGGGGTGGAAGGCTTTTCCGTCGGCGACGAGGTGTTCGCTATGGCGGACAATACTTACGCCGAGCTTTGTGTCGTGAAAGCCGCGGTCTTGGCGAAGGTTCCGAAGGGGCTCGATTTGATCCAAGCGGCGGCGCTGCCGCTGGTGACGGTGACCGGCAACCAACTGCTTTCAGCTACGGGAATCAAAGCTGGCCAGACGGTTCTCGTCGTAGGTGCTGCGGGAAATGTCGGGCGTTCGGCGGTATTCACGGCGAAGGAACGCGGGGCGAAGGTTCTCGCCGGAGTTTTGAAGAGGCAGATAGAGGAAGCAAAGACTGTGGGCGCGGATCAGGTGGTCGCGACCGACGACGACACCGCGATTGCGAATCTACCACCGCTCGATGCGGTGGCCGATACGGTCGGCGGAAGAACCGCCGAGAAGCTGATCGCCAAGGTTAGGGCCGGGGGAGTGTATGCATCGGTTGTCGAGGCACCGCAGAACTCGGCGAAGTATCCGTCTGTGAAGGTGGTGCACGTATTCTCGAAATTCGACAGGAAAACGCTCGAGTTCATGGCCGAAGCGGTGCGAGATGGCAAGCTGGTGATCCCGATCAGCCGCAAACTGCCACTCAGCAAGGCAGCCGAAGCTCAAGCTGCAGCGGAGAAGGGCGGCGTTGGGAAGGTTTTGCTGGTGGCTTGACATTATTTTTCGGACAGAGGACACGAAAGGAAATTCGGAAATGAAAAAGGGTCTGCGCGGAATCAACCCTGCTTCGAAGCCGAGTGGCGATGGGTGTGTGGAATGTGTGGCGTCCCCGAAAGGTTGGTGGTTTCATCTCCGTCGATGTGCGGAGTGTGGCCACATCGGATGCTGTGACAGCTCTCCGAGTCAGCATGCATCCAAGCATGCAGCGGCAACGGGGCATCCGATCATTGCCAGCTTCGAGCCGGGTGAGGACTGGTTCTACGATTACGAGAAGCAGGGGATGATTAAAGGTGTGGAATTGCTTCCGCCGCATTCGCATCCCAAGAGTCAGCCCGCACCTGGACCAGCAGGGAGGGTGCCAGCCAACTGGGAATCGCTCCTGAACTAGCTGCCCGTTAATGGTAGTCAGCAGATGAACTCTTCCTTTCGGCCGTAGGTGGTTGCGGCCGCATCCTAGTTAATCGACAACAGGAGGCAGCGCATGAATCTACCTGACGCGCCGATTGCACACGAAGGCTTCTTCGCAGCTCACTTTGTTACCGTGAGAGACCAGGAAAAATCGAAAGACTTCTACGTCCGGATTCTTGGCGGGAAATTGATCAAGCCAGACAATCCCTGCTACATCAAGCTGGCGAATACGTGGATCATTCTCAATTGCGGCGGCGGCCCGACCCCCGATAAGCCAGAGGTTATTCTTGAAACCCCGTCGGATCTGAACCGGGTAAATAGCTTCCTTAATTTGCGTGTCGCAGACATCCGGGCCTGCTACACAGAATGGGGCGACAAAGGAGCGTTTTTTCTTACCGAGCCATTACCCAATCCTGACGGTTGGGAATGGCGCTGCTACATGCGTGATCCCGACGGCTACCTCATCGAGGTCGGTCAATATACTCAACTCGCCCTCGACTGGTTCAACAACCACAGGTAATTTGGCAAGCGACAAACGAGAGGACGTTCGAAGCTTCCCAGGGTCAGCACTTCAAGCGATTCGCTCCCTGGTGAGGCGTGCAATCAAGAGCGGTGATATATGCAGGGACTTGACGCAAATGACGTCCTTCGGGCTCTTATCAGCGTTTTCAACGTGGCGTCGGGTCCGCCTCTTACGAGGTTTTTCGAAGACCGCCCGCACCAAGATACAACCGATACCATCATCCAATTGTTCGAAGCCCACCCTTCTGCTTGGATAGTGTCACGCGGCAGGTTCAATCGGAATCTGCACCTCGGAAACCTCTGTGAAGATACCTTCGTAGCTCGGGAGGTACAGCAGCACGAGATCGTCAAGGCAGGGCGGCAGTTAGCCAACTCCCGGCGAGGATTAGATGATACAGATCTTACTATCACGGTCGTCTTTTAGCCTCGGATGAATCGGCTTTCGAACATTTTCAAGGTGAGGAGGCCGTGAAGGCAGCCAGAATTCATAGCTTCGGGCCGCCCGACGTCGTGGTGGTCGAGGATGTGCCGATGCCGTCGCCGGGCCCAGACGAAGTTCTGGTGCGCGTAATGGCCGCGGGCGTCGCTCCCTGGGACGCGATCATCCGTGAGGGCAATAGCAAGGTCAGCCCGCAACCGCCGCTCACCCTCGGTTCGGACGTCTCCGGTGTCGTCGAGAAGGTCGGCCCCGGCGTTACTGACTTCGCGCCGGCCGAAGAAGTCTATGGCGTCACCAACCCGCAGTTCTGTGGCGCCCAGGCCGAGTTCGCCGTGGCCACCTCCGGGATGGTCGCCCGAAAACCGCAATCGCTGAATCACGTAGAAGCAGCATCGGTTCCCGTCATTGCGGTAACCGCCTGGCAAATGCTGTTCCAGTATGCACAGACGATGCGCGGACAAACGGTAATGGTCATCGGAGCCGCCGGGAACGTCGGGGCCTACGCCGTGCAAATGGCCGTAGACGCCGGGATTCGCGTCGTTGCCATCGCCCACCTCGACGACGAAGACCTGCTCCGATCATTGGGCGTGAAATCCATCATCGACGCGAGCAAGCCCGCATTCGAGCGGAACCTCCCGCTTGTGGATGCCATCCTCGACACGGTCGGGGGCAGTACGTTTCAACGCTGCGTCGCTGCGTTGAAGCCCGGAGGCAAACTCGTCACCTCGGTCTCCACGCAGCCGCTCCCAGCGGGGGCCGTTTTCTTCTACGCTGAGGTGACCACCGCGCGCCTGCAGACACTCACAACATTGTTTGACGCGGGCAGAATCACAGCCCGTGTGGGCTCAATCCTGCCGCTTTCGGAGGCACGCCAAGCGCAACGTATGCTTGCGGGCGCACCACACAAGTCCGGCAAGATCGTACTGCAGATTGGGTATCGATCACCTCAGTAACTTGCCCGCGAGCCAGTAATCGACACTGAATCTTCCCGGACCGGAGCAGATCAGCCAGATAAAGAAGAGCACGTACAGGACTTCCGGAAGGTAGAGGAAATCGTCGAGCCAGCTAAGAGGTGAAAGTCCTTTAGGCAGGGTGGAGACCGCGCTGGTCAGGGTGGCGACGGTCATATCGATCAATAAAGCCACGCAGGCTGCGCTCGAAAGAAACCCCAGGGTCAGCAAGGATCCGGCAACGAACTCCACACCCGACACGAAATAAGCCGTCTGGTGGGGAAACGGGACATTGGCTTTAACGAGCGTTTCGTAAACAGGTTTCGTGCCGCCGGCAACAAACAATTTGTTTGCCCCTGAGATGGCGAAGAACAGCCCGATCGAAACACGTACCAGCAGGATGGCAAATTGTTCCAAATCACTGCTACCGAGCAATGCAAACTGGACCAACCGTTTCCAATCCATCTCTCCTGCCCCTCCGACCGAGGATGTGCTCTAACCGTACCCCGTATCGCGCAAATTCGGCCTCTCTGCTAACCGCGGCCGAGCGGTGCTGTATCGTGCACGCCAATAGGCTGGCTCGAAGTGGAGTTCCGCAGGCGTTTAAATGCGCATCCCGTTACGGCCGAACGTTAACCGTACGTGACGTCGGTGCTCTGTCCGACTTCGATAATGTAACCGTCAGGATCGCGGATATGGCAGCGTATCTCCCTGTACTTGGGGATCGGCTCCGTGATGAACTCCGCTCCTCGACTTTTCCACAATTCATAGCACGCTTGAATATCCGCAACGCGAAAATTCATAAAGCTGTTGATGTGATTCGGGTCGAGGACGCTCAGCGTTACCGACGGCTTGTCCGGGGTGGGCCCGCCTCCGACGTTGACAATCAGCCAAGTATTCGCGATCTGAATGCGCCCAGACGCACCCTTGCTGTCGCCTCTGCTCAAAATGCGGCCGACAAAGACCTTTTCATAAAAATCAGCCGACCGGTCGATGTCGGCGACGGTGATGAAATGTGTGACGGTGAACCCTCTCGCGGGGGCATCTCATAGCTCTTCCGTTCGATTCGTACGCTGCTCATTGACGGCTCCACATCCGATGAACAGTGCTCATCTGGGCGCGTGGCCCACACTTGCCTGATTTTCAGGCGGCATCAGCGAAAAACCGCCGAACGTAGTTTCATCGATATTTACGCCCTCCAAGTGTCGTCCCTTTCTCAATTAGCTCTTTCTGAGCGTCCCCGATTCTTATGCCGCTGAAACCGACTCCTTCTTCCGATTGAGCGCCGGTAGAAGAAGGTTCAGCAGCGCTTGATCAGAGAATGGGTTCTGGCCTGAGATCAGCTCGCGATCCTGAAGGACATAGCTCGTCCATGGAGCGAGCACACTTACGTCACCGCCCGCCGTACTCAAGGCGAAGTCCGGATAGAAGAGAACCTTACCACCAATCTCAAGCGGTTCCCGCTGCTGCTCTTCCGCTGTCGAAAAGATAGTCATCTTATATCCGGAATAGATCCAGCCTTGAGCCTTTGCGTGTGCTCCGGCGGCATCGCCCGCCGACAGGGCAGCGACCACCTCCGTCGAATTCGGAAGCGCCGCGAGAAGTGAAATCGGGCCATGGCAGAGCACCGCCGTTGGCTTGGATGTTTTATGAAAGTGTCTCATCACGGTGCCAGCGTCGGGATCATCGAGCAGGTCCATCATCGGGCCATGGCCGCCGGGGACGAAAACAGCGTCATATTGATCCAGGCCCGATGCGATGACATCCGAGATACGAATTGGATTTTTGAGCCCAGTCAGGGTGTCGCGGAAATTTAGATAGTCCTGAAGCTTAGCCTCGTCTCCACCGAAGAAGTCGGCTACAGCTGAATGGACATCCATTTGCGGCGTGTTGCCTTTGGGGTTGGCGAAAGTGATTTCGTAGCCCTCTTTCATCAGGGCGCGAACCGGAACCGTAAGTTCGTTGAGGTAGTAGCCAGCGCCGGTATAAACCTTGCCATCTTTCAAGGGCAAGCCACGACCGCTTGAGACTAGCACCAAGACTTTTCCTTTAGTTGTCATTTTGTTCTCCTTTTTGAAATTGAGTCTGTTTTCGATATTGGCGAGTAAGTCCATAAGATCCGAGATCGGGCGCGCGCCGAGCTGTTGCACACTCGGAACTAAAACTGGGGCGGATGGGACGTTCACCAATTCCCATTCCTTGAAATTGCGTACCCTTCCGTCCGTCCACGGTTCCCTCCAACGTGCGCAATGACGGGCGATCAGCGGTTGATGTAGGTCATGCCCCCGGGAATCCAAACATCAACCACGACTGATTGGCCACCCAATGGGGGTATAGCTCCGTCATCTGATCGAACAGCGCCTGGTCGGACGTCGCGGTTTTCTGTAGCCGATCGAAGTCCTCGAGATAACGCTTGGTGTCCTGGATCGTCGAGGGAGAGTCGGGCGCGCCAGGCTTCTTGTGACCGGCGACAACCATCGTCGGGTTCAGCGCTGCTAACCGGTCGAGGTCCGCGATCCAATTCTTTCGGCTCTCGGGGGTGGTGTCGCCGACATACATGCGGCATTGGTTGTACACAACGTCGCCAGCGACGATCAGGCCGATCGATGGAACGTAGAGAGACGTTGAATCGGGACTATCGGTGCGTCCCTGCTCGATAATGCGCAATTCGTGACCCTCGAGAGTGAACGTGTCGGGCTCATAGGGCTCGGGTGAAACCAACTTGGTGGCGACCTGCCCAGGAAACATACGGCGGGCCAACCGCTCCACAGTGGGAGTGAAAGACATCTGCATGGCCTTCACCGTCTTGGGCGTTGCTATCGCCCGAGCACCTGGGAAACGGTCGAGCAGAATGCTAAGGCCGTAGAAGTGGTCGAAGTGGGCGTGCGTTATATAGATGGTCTCCAGGTTGCGGTTGTGCAGAGCGACCCAATCCGCGAGAGCCTCGGCCTCAGCCACTGTCCCCATTGCGTCCACCAGCACCGCGTCGTACTCGCCGAAGATTAAAGTCGACGTGATCGGGTCAAAGCCGAGGGCTTCGCCGAAGGGCTTTGGGCGCTCGCCGACCATCGTCTTGCCCGGGGCGGTAAAGACATTCACACTAAGGGTGTTCAAGGCGACAGGCGCGATCACGCGGGTGGCCTCTTTTAGTTCGTTTGTGACGACCATCTGGAACTCCTTTCGATGTCAGGGCGAGTGCCTGTTCAAAGCAAAATCGGCAGAAGCGCAACGATGTGGCGCGAAGTCGGCATCCGTCTGGCGCGAGTGTTAACCGTAGGTGAGGGTCGTGCTCTGTCCGACCTCGATAATATATCCGTCAGGATCGCGGATATAGCAGCGTATCTCCCCGTACTTGGGGATCGGCTCCGTGATGAACTCCGCTCCTCGACTTTTCCATAATTCATAGCACGCTTGAATATCCGCAACGCGGAAATTCATAAAGCTGTTGATGTGATTCGGATCGGGGACGCTGAGCGTTACCGTCGGCTTATCCGGGGTCGGCCCGCCCCCGACGTTGAGAATCATCCAGATATTCGCAAGCTGAAGGTACGGAGGCGCGTTGCCGTCACCCATGGTCAGAATGCGAGCGCCGAAGACCTTTTCGTAGTAGCGAGCCGATCGCTCGACGTCGGCGACGGTGAGAAACTGCGCGATGCTGATCCCCTCTCGCGGGGGCATCTCATAGCTCTTCTGTTCGACTTGTACCGCGTCCATTGATGGCTGCTTTTGTATGCCGTTCATTGATGGCTCCTTTCGATACAGTGCTCATTACAAATACGGTGTCCCGAGTCCCGCTCCCTAGCGCGCAATTTGGCCCAGATAGTATCCGAGCCGATTTTCGACATCCCCCGGCTTGTGGAAGCCGCGCGCCAACAGCGCCTTGATCCCCTCCTGGGCGGCAGGTCGTCCGAGCGAAGCGATGCACGCATCCCACCCAGCACCGAGCTCGACGTCCGGCGGCAGGCTGGTGTTTACCAGGCGCTTGGTCTGAGCGATCGCCCATTTGTCGAATTTGGCGATCCGGGTCGCGAGTACCTCGACGAACGCGTCCAGATCGGCGTCGGGCAAGGCGCGATTGATGTAGCCGTAGGCCTCGGCCTGGTCTGCTCTGATGTCATCCGAACTTAAGAGCACCTCGAGGGCGCGGTTTCGGCCGATGAGTTCGGGAAGCCGAGCCATTGGACCGCCGCCCGCAACCATCCCCACGCCCACCTCCCATTGCGAGATGATGGCCTTCTCGCGGCTGGCAAAACTCATGTCGCAGGCCAGCGTGATCTCGCTGCCGTTACCGGTCGCACGACCGCGGATGAGGGCGATGGAGGCGACTGGCAGACGGGTCAGACGCACGAGAAAGTCCGGCCAAGGCGGCAGGCCGGTGGGACCCGGCGCCATTGCGGTCAGGTCCTCAAGCTTGGCCAGGAAATCGGAGTGATTCAGGAAGTAGTCGTCGACCGCGCTGTCAAAGACGACGACCCTGACCTGGTCATCTGCCTCGAGAGCGTTCATGACTTCCTGGAACTCACGGACCATTTCCGGGCCCATGACATTGATCGGCGGATTGTCGATTGTGACACGCCAATAGGCGGGCGACCGCCGGGCCAGGCGAATCTGTGCTGTTTTCGTAGGCGCGTTCATCTGTGCGAGTTTGGTAGGTGCGTTCACGCTTGCCATCGCATTTTCCTCCGTATTTGTTAGTCCTGGAAACCGGTTGATTAAAGCCGCCAATGGCCGCCGGTCGTTTGTAGTTCATTCGTCGCAGCAAATACACACAGGGCCGACGACTATCTCAACAGCTTAGAACTTCGATCCGAAATCGTCGCTTGGGCGACAGAAGCTACCCGGCGAAATAAAGGTGTCACCATTCAGCCAGAACGAAACGGGCCGCGCAATTGGACGATAGTATTGCCCATACTTTCGTATCAACTGCAATGGCGAAGTCAATCTACTTCCAACTAGTACTGAAAATCGATCAGAGCGAAGAAAGTTCCTCCCTCACACTTGATACGAAGGTATCGTCGATACCATTGTCCAATTGTTTTACTCCCCTCACGTCTGGCTTAATCGCAATCGTTCGAGATGCACATTGATCGGGCTTAGAAAGCTTTTTTGCGAGGGAGAACACACCATGCCTGAACCTGTGGCGAAATCTGTGGCGCAAGAACCACAAGAACAGAAGATAGAAACGCGCACCCCCGTGGAACGTTTCGCCGGCTTTACCATCGTGGCGACAGCCGTCGCAGTGCTCGCCGTCCTCGTCGCCACGGCCGTTTACGCGCAGGACAAGTACTCGCTGAAATCGCCGAGCGGAATCGCGTTCTCCGACTTCAGGGGATACGAGGACTGGTCGGTGGTCTCTTCCGCCCGGACCACCGAGATACTCAAGGTGATCGTCGCGAATCCGGCGATGATCAAGGCCTACAAGGCCGGCGTTCCGGGCAAAGGCCAGCCTTTCCCAGAGGGCTCCATGATCGTGAAGCTCCAGTGGAAGTTGAAGAAGAGCACGGAGGCACCTTTCGCCGTGGAAGTGCCCGACGTCTTTTCCCAGGCTTTCGTCATGGAAAAGGACAGCAAGAGATTTCCGAAGAGCGGCGGGTGGGGATACGCGGTGTTCAACTACGACGCCGCATCGGACCAGTTCACGGCCGATCCCAAAAGCCTCTCAGACTGCGGATACGCGTGCCATACCCCAGTGAAAGCTAAGGACTACATCTTCCATCCGTACCAGAAGCGTTGAACGGCGCGATGGGACGTCATACATGTTCAACGTGACGGCTGAAGAACAGGGAGTTGGCGCGGGAGTGTTGTTGCGCGCCAGTGAGCCTCTCCATGCGCCCTGCGCGATCATGGCTCGCCCGACTGCTTCACTCTCTTGTACGCCTCACCGTTTCGATGTTCCTACCCGGCGCCACGCCTGCAGTGCCTTAGCAGAAACGCGCCTATGGAACGCCATCAACCACTAGAAGCTCTCTGCGCGTCCGAACAGCACAAGAAAGCGACTCACTGTATTGGTGCGCCTGACACTCTCGGCGCTCTCGGCTTTTGCGGTGTCTTGCTGCAGCTTCGTTTGCTGCGCGGCGAGCGAGTTCAATCCGAGACGTCGATAAACTCTGGCTAGATGAAAGTGACCTTCCGGAGACCCCGGGGTCAGTCGAACGCAAGCTTCGAGCTGAGTTCGCGCCTCCCGCCATTGTTGGGTCCACTCCAAAGCTTTGCCTAACTGGCATCGTGCCGCGGGTTCGTTCGGCGCGACCCGTGCCGCTTCGCGGAGGCGGTGAAGAATCTCTTCGCGGTGAGCATCCTCTCCGGCTTCTTGAGCGGCGCGGAGCATGACACCACCACAGAATGCGTTGCCCGTTTTACTTTCCGGATGTGCATCGGCAAACGCACAGATCTTTGCTACGGCGGCCGGGTCCGGCGCAGCTGTGTCGAGCAGGGTGATCTCACCAAGGTAGCGAACGGCTAGACCGCCGTCGTCTTTAAGTCGCGTCGCTTCTAGCAGAGTGTGTACAGCGTCGGTGGAACGATCGACAAGATAATAGGACAGCCCCAGTAAGACTCTCACATGCGTAGACTCCGGAAAAATACTGGCCGCCTGTTCAAGAACGACGATCGCAGCGTCGAAAGTCTGATGGCGAAGCAGTTCAGCAGCCAGGGTCAGGCGATGTTGTTCCACGTTCGGCTCGAGGCTCACGGCAGCCTGGTCGCAATGGACGGCGTCAAGGGCGTCCCCGCGCTTTTCGTGAATGTCGCCAAGCAAGCTTTCCGTTGAGGCGGTGTCCTCGATGGACTTTGCCCGGTTGGCATTTTCGAGCGCCGCATCCCATGCGCCGTTGTAATAGTGGGCTAAGGCCAGATTAAAGAAGATGTCGGGACGATCGGGCGCTAACTTCGCTGCTTCCGAATAATCGGAAGCGGCCTCGGCGTACAGATGTGCCCGGCTCAGGATTTCTGCCGTGCGAAGGCGGACCTCAAGCTCACCGCCGGGCGGAAGTTCCATGGTGCGGAGCACGTTGAGTGAAGACCCCGGATTCTGGTGCGCATCCACCTGTGCTTCGAGACGTGCCAGGGCTGCCCCCACCCGCAGTTGTGTGTTCTGCGGCGCGAGCTTTGCCGCGGCTTCCATGTCCGTTGCCGCCGCTCTTGAATTTCCCAGCCCGGACTCGATCGAAGCCCTCACGCGCAGGAAGATCAAACGTTGTTGAGCGTCGCTTGGTTCGGGAACGCCGTGAATAATAGCGAATGCCTCTTTATAGCGATGCGCTTTCGCGAGTTGAAGGGCCTCCTCAAAAGATGTGTTTTGCAATTTTTCCTTTGCGACTGGAGTCGACGCGGACTGACCCGCACAAGCGCCCAAGCAAACCCAAATCAACCAAGGATGGAGGTGTCGCCAGCGCATTTCTGGGTATCTTAGCGGGGTTTGGCGCAGGTTTGTGAGTTTATGCAAACGTGTGAGAAAATCCGGCCTGTGCCACCTGAGGCGCCCCACCTCCACCGTGAACTCGGCCTGTTTGAGTCGATTTCCGCAAATATGCTGGAGATGATCGGGGTCGGTCCCTTCCTCACTATCCCCTTACTTTTGAGCACGATGAATGGCCCTCAGGCGATGCTGGGCTGGTTGCTGGGGGCGATCGTAGCGGTCTGCGATGGGCTCGTGTGGGCTGAGCTCGGCGCAGCGATGCCGGGGACCGGAGGGCCGTACCGGTATCTTTCGGAGGCATACGGTCCTAATGGGCTTGGCAAGCTGATGAGTTTCCTTTTTATCTGGGAAACCATCTTCTTGGCGCCGCTTTCGATTGGCGCCGGCGCGGTTGGTTTCGCGCAGTACACGAAATTTCTTCGACCTCAGCTAGGCGCATGGGAGGTCAAGGTTGTCGCCATGGGCGTGTGCCTGCTGGTTACTTTCCTCCTGTACCGAGATATCCGATCAGTGGGCCGATTGTCGATCATGTTGTGGGCTGTGGTCATCTTTACTGCCTTGGCGGTGACGGCGGCGGGCCTGTTGAATTTCCAGATCAAGCGCGTCTTTGATTTTCCGGCCGGCGCATTTGCACTGTCGAAGCAATTCTGGGTCGGCTTGGGCGGAGCAACGCTGCTAGCGATGTACGACTACGGCGGGTACAACAACGCTTGCTTCTTTGCTGGCGAGGTCCGGCAGCCTGACCGAGTAATTCCTCGCTCCATCCTAATTTCCATCGGGCTGGTGGCCTGCCTGTACCTCACAATGAATTTGAGCATCATCGGCGTGATTCCATGGCGCGATGCGATGCACTCAACGTTCATCGTTTCCGACCTCATGCAGCGACTGTACGGGTCACGCATAGCACAGGTGATGACCGGGCTCATCTTGTTCACTACGTTCGCGTCGCTTTTTGCGGTTCTGCTGGGGTATTCCAGAGTTCCTTACGCGGCTGCGATCGACGGCCGCTTCTTTCAGATGTTCGGGAAGTTGCACCCGACCAAGAACTTCCCGTATGTTTCGGTCGCGTTTATCGGGATCACATCGGCTTTCGCTTGCCTGCTCGACCTCTCTGACCTGATCACTGCTTTGATTGTGATTCAGATATTGGTGCAATTCATGGCACAAGTAGTGGCAGTGACGTTGATCCGGCGATACCGTCCCGAGATCCATCGCCCATTTCAGATGTGGCTGTACCCTCTCACCAGCATCATCGCCTTCGGGGGGTGGGCATTCATTCTCGCCGCTAGCGGCTTGCGATTCATTCTCTGGGGGGTCGCGCTCGTCATCTTTGGCGTCGCCGCGTACATGTGGAGAGCCCGTTCAGAGAAGGAATGGCCCTTCGCGGCGCAGCCTGCGGAGGTAGCAACATGACCGGCAAACCGCATGTTGAGGTGTTGGTCGCAGGCGATCTCTTCCTCGACCTGGTTATGACTGGCTTCGAGTCATGGCCGAATCCCGGCGAGGAATCGTTCGCAAAAGAGTTCCACAAAGAAGTGGGGGGCGGGGCGGCGATCACCGCATGTTGCTTGTCCAAGCTCGGAGTTCGAGCCTCGGTCCTGGGAGTCGTTGGCAGGAGCGATGGCCAGTGGATGTTGGACGAGTTGAGCAAACGCGGCGTCGATGCATCGTGGATCCAGATGGATGAGGATGAGCCTACGGCTTTCACGGTCAGCGCATCAACGGCGCGGGATCGCGCGTTGTTCACTTACGGAGGAGCAAATCGAAAATTGCCGCCGACTCTCGACTCTATTGCCGACCTAGCGAAACGCACGGGCGCCCGTCACATTCATTTGGCGCACGCGGTGAATCCGGGCCACGCTGAATCCTTATTCCAAGCGATCCACGATGCAGGGTGCACAGTATCTCTGGACGTCGGCTGGCATCCTGAATGGCTGTCCGACCCTGAAGCGATCGCTGCGCTGAAGATGGTTGATGTTTTTTTTCCCAATCTGCGTGAAGCTTCCGAAATCTCGAAAGAAAAGGAACCACGTTGTGTTTTGGAAGGGCTAGGCCGCATGGGCTTGCGATGCGTCGCTTTAAAAATGGGGGGCGAGGGCGCGGCTCTCCTCTGCAACGAAGAACTGATGTTTCAGGAGCCCGGGCGCGTCGTTGCCGTAGATACTACAGGCGCGGGTGATTGCTTTGACGCAGGTTTTCTGTACGCGTGGTTACGAGAAATGTCGCCTCGATTGTGCCTCAAAGCCGGCGCGGCCTGCGGACAGGCATCCGTACGGGTCATGGGAGGCGTCAATGGCACTCCGACACGAGAGGAACTGGAAACACTTTTATGCGCCGCACAGTAAGCATCATTGGTGGAGGCGGGGTTCGAACACCGCTTTTGATTCACGGATTGTTGCGCTCTCAATCTCTGCTTAACATTGGCACCTTGAAGCTGTTTGATGTGGATCGGAAACGAGCCGACCTGATGGCTGGCTTGGGGCGCGAGATCGCCCGGATACTGGACGCGGATGTTCCGATTGATGCCCGCGATTCCATCGAGTCTACAGTGGAAGGCAGCGACTTTGTGTTAAGCAGCCTGCGCATCGGAGGCATGGCTGCCCGTGCGCGGGACGAACGTATCGCCATCGACCAAGGACTCGCCGGGCAGGAGACGACAGGGCCAGGCGGAGTGGCGATGGCCTTGCGCACTATTCCCGTTGCGCTGGAGCATGCGCGCGTGGTTGAGGGTCTCGCTCCTCATGCGTGGTTCATCAACTTTACCAATCCGGCGGGTCTGATTACGCAGGCTCTGCAGCATCACACCAAGCTGCGAGTCATCGGTATTTGCGACACTCCGGCGGAATTGGTACACAAGATCTCTCAAGCATTGCGGGAGGCTCCTGCTGACGTCCAATGCGACTACGCAGGCCTTAATCACCTGGGGTGGGTGAGACGAGTGCTGGTGCGCGGGCAAGATGTGACGGCTCGGCTTCTCGCCGACGAGCACGCCTTGCGACAGCTCTACCATGCCGACTTGTTTGATCCGTTGCTGATTCGAACTCTGCAGCTGATTCCTTCTGAGTACTTGTTCTTCTACTACAGCCAGCGGAAGGCGTACGAGAATCAAGTCACAGCGGGGGCGAGTCGTGGTGAGGAATTGATGCGGCTGAACGGGGATCTGTTTTCGCAGTTGCAATCGGAATCGCCGCGCGATGCGCTGGGCACCTATCGTCGTTACCTGATGAAACGCAATGCGTCGTATCTGCGGTTGGAAGCTGAGGCAGGAACTGGCTTTCAAACACATATGGATGAGCCGGACCCATTCGACGCCCCAACCGGATATCACAAGATCGCGGTCGAAGTCATGATGGGGTTGGTGTCGAAACAACCACGAACTGTCATCGTGAATGTCCGCAATGAAAGCAGTGTTGAGGATCTGCGAGCGGACGACATCGTGGAAGTTCCCTGTCAGATCAGCATGGAAGGGGTCAAGCCCTCGCAGGTTGGCACATTGCCGGAAAGTGTGCGAGGCCTCGTCCTGGCGGTGAAAGCGTATGAACGCAGTGCGATTCGTGCGGCCGTCGAAAAGTCATGGCCCATGGCGTTATTGGCGATGCTGGAATACCCGATCATCGGACAATGGGAAATCGCCGAGAGATTGCGCGCAACGTGGAAGACGGTTGACCCGGAGAACCTTGGCTATTTGCAAAACTAAGGTGGTACGTAGGTCCATCTCGGCTGACGACGACATGGTGTCTAAATGCACATTCAAGATGTCTCTCTCCTTTTGATTTGAGAGGGTCCGTGTGATAGGCGATTTCCCGGGCAAGCAGGTGAAACTAGGGCAGTTAGTTGACTTCCAGCAGAGCGGCAGTTAGAGTATACGGCAGTTTGCAAACGTGTGCGAACTTGCCCCGCCTGATCCACAAACCGACCTCCATCAAGGATATCGCGCGCATCGCGAACGTTTCCTCCTCGACGGTTTCCCGCGCCTTACAAAATAGTCCTTTGATTAGCCGCGATACCGCGGAAAAGATTCAGACCATCGCGAAGCAGTCAGGCTATCGTGTCAGCGCGATCGCCCGCGGGTTGGTCACCCAGAGGACAAAGTCGATTGGCGTCGTGGTCACAACAATCGCTGACCCGTTTGTGAGTGAGGTAGTGGACGGAATCGAAGACGCCTGCAATCACCATGGCTACTCGGTCTTTCTAGCCAATTCGAATGCGGATCCCGATCGTGAGACCAAGGTCGTACACTCCTTCTCCGAAAGGCGCGTCGAAGGCATCGTAGTCACTTCGTCGCGCGTGGGAGCTCTTTATCTCCCTCTTCTTTCGGAGATGCGCATTCCGATCGTACTGGTCAACAATCAGCATCCGGGAGAATTCGTCAACTCGGTACTGATAGAAAACGTTAAAGCAAGTGCGGATGTGACGAATCACCTGATCCAGTTGGGTCACAAACGAATCGCCTACCTCGGCGATCGCTACGGCTATCAGTCGGACACGGAGCGCTTCGCCGGATATCGGCAGGCGATGGAGCGCGCCGGGCTGCCGTTTGTGCCTGAACTGGTAGTGCACGGCGATGGCAAGTGTGAGGGCGCCGGCCCGGCCATCGACGTCCTTCTGCACCGCAACACGCGACCGAGTGCCATTGTCTGTTACAACGATATGACTGCGTTCGCTGCCATTCGGCAACTGCATGCACTAGGTTTGTGCGTTCCGGAAGATGTCTCGGTTGTCGGCTTCGACGACCTGTTTATTGCCACTTATATGGAGCCGCCTCTTACCACCCTGAAACAACCACGGCGACTTATGGGCAAGCTAGCGATGGAAAGCCTGCTGAGACTGATCTCTGGTGAGAGTACCGAGAGCCCAATCAGAGTTCCAGCTGAACTCGTCATCCGCGCGTCAACAGCTCCACCGCGTGAGACGGCTGCTTGAGGTCTGCCCCAGGTCGCCCAGGCTTTTTACGTGACCGCTAGAGACGATGCGCCGTTGCAAAGGCCTCTCAATCCTGCTGAGGCAAGGCCTGAAGACAAGGGTCCGCGGTCACCACGGTGACGAGCTATTAGGAGATTCGATGAACAAACTTCAAGTCGGAAACGCGCCGTGTTCCTGGGGCACACTTGAATTTGAAGGCGTGAAATCTGACCAAATCGCATTCGGCCGTATGCTGGATGAATTGGCAGAGACGGGATATACCGGGACAGAGTTGGGCGATTGGGGCTACATGCCCACTGAACCGGAAGCGCTGAAGCAGGAACTGGATCGTCGTCGCGTCGTCATGCTGGGCGCCTTTGTTCCGGTCACTCTGAAAGAGCGTTCCTCCCATGCTGCGGGCATTGCCAGTGCGCTCAGGACAGCGCGTCTGCTGGCAGCTGTCGCTGGCAACCCACGGCCGTTCCTCGTGCTCGCCGACAACAATGGTAGCGTGGCGGAGCGCACTTTGAACGCTGGGCGAATTCGGCCAGAGCAAGGCCTAAATGAAGCGGAGTGGAAAGTGTTTGCTGAGGGGGCAAACGGCGTGGCAAGCGCCGTCTTTAACGCGACCGGAGTGCGGACGGTTTTTCATCACCACTGCGCCGGCTATGTCGAGAGGCCGGACGAGATTTCGTGCTTTCTCGAGTTAACGGATCCAAAGCTGGTGGGATTGGTTTTTGACACAGGTCACTTCGTGTTCGGCTCGGGAGACTGCAATGTTGTTGCCGGTCTAGAGCGTTTCAAGGATCGAATCTGGTATGTCCACTTGAAAGATTGCCGGTCAGAAACTGCGGCCAAGTCTCGTGAGCAGGGCTGGGACTATTTCCAGTCGCTACGGAATGGAGTCTTTTGCGAGTTAGGAAAGGGTTGCGTCAATTTTCCCCAAGTGCTCCAGTGGCTGAGAAAACAGAACTATCAGGGGTATGTACTCGTGGAACAAGACGTATTACCTGGTATGGGTGCCCCTAAAGACAGCGCTCTGCGCAATCGTCAATATTTAAGCTCGATTGAGGAGCATTTTGTTTAGCATCACGGAGCGGCCGTGGCGGCAAAACTGAGAATTGGGATTGTCGGAGCTGGAAGGATCGGAAGAGTGCATGCGGAAACGCTGGCATTCCGCTTACCCAAAGCTGATTTCATCGCCATCGCCGATCCAGATGCCACCGCCGCGTCTGACGTGGCTGCTCACTGCGGAAATCCAAAGGTTGTTCGGGACGCGGAGGAAATCTTTGCGGATCGATCGATTGACGCCGTGCTGATCTGCTCGCCTACCGCCACCCACGCGGAGTTTGTAATACGGGCGGCGCGTGCGGGTAAGCACGTCTTTTGCGAAAAGCCGATTGACCACTCTCTGTTGAAGATCGATCAGGCTCTTCGCGAGGTGAGTAAGTCCGGAGTAAAGTTTCAGGTGGGTTTCAACCGGCGTTTCGATGCCAATTTTGCCCGGGTGCGTAGTGCAGTGGAGCGTAACCAGATCGGGACACCTTATCTATTGCATATCATCAGCCGCGACCCGGGGCCGCCGCCCATCTCTTACATCCGGACTTCGGGCGGCATTTTTCTGGATATGACCATTCATGACTTCGACATGGCTCGATTTCTCATCGGGGACGAGGTAGAGAGTGTCTACACCGCAGGGACAGTAAAAGTTGATCCTGAAATCGGAGAAGCCGGCGACCTGGATACTGCCCTGGTCGTTCTGCAATTCAAGAGCGGCGTTATCGGAACCATCGATAACTGCCGGCAGGCTGTATATGGCTATGACCAACGGGTAGAAATCCTGGGGAGTAAGGGTGCGATTGCGACCGAGAACTGCTATCCCAACCAGGCAATCCTCAGTACAAACTCTGCGATTCAGCGTGACCTTCCCCTGAATTTTTTCATGGATCGCTATACGCAGAGCTTCGTGAGCGAGATAGAGTCTTTCGTAAATGCGGTGCTGCACGACGACCTGATTGCGGTCAATGGGGACGATGGACGCATCGCTGTGGTAATGGCCCTGGCGGCTCGTAAATCGTACGATGAGCGGCGTGCGGTGCGTCTCGAGGAAATCGGCGAGGTGCTTCCCGCCTGAAATCGGCTCTTTTCGAGACTTCTGGCTAGTTCAGTCCAACCCGCTAGCGATTCGGATTCTTGGGCAGGCTGACCATATTGGCAATCAGGCGATAGGCCCCCGGAACACCTTCCGGAAGCTGGCGATAAAACGCATACGCATTATAGATATAGATACCCTTGCCGTAACGAGCGTAGAGCAAACCGCCCTTTTGAGGTTGTTGTCCTTCGTCTTGCGTGGAAAGCAGCGCGACGTATTGCGGATCCCACGACTTGAGAAACTTCGAGCCACGTTCTTCGACCCAGCCTTCGAAGTCGCGCTGTGTGATCGGATTGGGCCATTGGAAGACGAGGTTCTTGGGATCGAGAATCTCCATCTTCGACGCCTCGTCGGTGACCTCCTCGGGGTTCTCGCCCATCGTGTAGGGATAAGGTCCAAAGTTGTGATCGAATTCGGGTGTGTTGTACTGCACGATCACGACGCCGCCATCCTTTACGTATTCAAGCAAACGACTGTTGTACGTTTTTAGTTCGGGTCGCGCCGCGTACGCGCGGACTCCGAGCAGAATGACATCGTAGTTGGAGAGGTTCGTGCTTGCGATGTCGTTGGCGGTCAGGAAGTTTACGTTGATTCCAAGCGACTGCAGCGAGGTGGGAACGTCGTCGCCGCTGCCCATGATGTAGCCGACACGCAGTCCTTCCGCCACCTTCACGTCGACACCTGAGGTCCTGAGAACTGCGGGTCGATAAAGATAGTATGGACGCAGACCCGGATACCCGGTGACTTCATACCCCTCACGAAATTCCTTGCCGTCGACCTGCGCAACCGCGGAGATCCGGTACGTTTTCTCGGTCAGCCCACGCGGCGTCACCTCGAAAGTCAGCGACTGCTCATCGCCGTCCGCCTTCGTGGAAAATTCCGCTGTCGCCGGTTGGCTCGACCAACCCTCGGGCAGATCCAACTTCACAACGCCCTTCCCTTCCCCTTTGATATTGCTGTGGATGGTCGCGCTGACTGTGAACTTCTTTGCGTCGAGCGGCACGATCCCGGCCCGCGGTGAAATGTTTAGAGATACTGCAGGCCCTACTACCAGTGGCTCGAGCACCTCGCCAATGCCCGTCACACGCTTGCTCGATTGCACAACCTGTCCGACCTGCACTGGCCCACCTTGGTATTGAAACTCCGCCCATGCCTCAAGCGGATAGGGTGAGAGGGGCAAGTTGAGATATCTCTTATCTAAAATGTCGTAATAAGACTGTTCGATATCGGGCCGCGAGAAGTAGGGACGCGTGTAGGTTGCATTCTCCGGAACAACCAGATCGAACCGAAGGTCGACTGGCTTATTGCCGGTCATGCTGGCGCTGGTGTCGCCCGAGCCCTTGACAGACCAGTCGTTCTCGTCCGTCGGCTTAACCTTGACGGACGCCAGCGTTACTGGTTCGGAACTCTGACTCACAGCGTGCACCTTCACGCCAATCTTTTCGCCGGGAATGATCACTCGCGTGGTTTCGGGATCGCCCATGAACAGGGCATACAAAGGATTCGGCTCCTTGTCCGGGGCGAGAGTTGCGTTCACAGAAAGGCCAAGCGCTTGTGCGAGAGCGTTGTTAAATTGCGCCTTTTTGATATCGAGCTCAAAAGTAATGTTGTATTTCTCTTCCTCAGAGAGCTGGCTACCTTTCACCTCCTTTATCAGCTCATCTGTCACTTTCCAGCCTTCGGCAAGCTTGGGTGCGATCTTTCCGGGTTGCGAGGCGGAAAACTCCGCGATGGCCCCTTCGACCAAGCCATTCATTTTTTCAAGGCCGGGACGGAGGAAGTCGGCTTTGCCGTTTTTGGCCAGAGTCGCGATCCCGACAAGCGACACGTCGATTCCATCAAAGAAGGAGGCTTCCTTGTCCTGGGCAGACACCACGGATCCGAATCGGTGGTAGGTGGAACTCAGCGCTCCTGGCTTTGGAATCATGCCGCCGCCGGTTTGTGACTTCTGGTGGCCAAGACCCTCGCGCGCAATCTGGACGTACGAGACGCCCAGCACATCGTCGTAATCTCCTTCCGGGATCACAACATTGGTCGCCAGTTTCCCGTCGTCGTTCCCAAACCATGGGGTCCTGGCATAGTCCTTGAGAGGCGTCCATGGTCTAAGTCCAGCGGCGATCTGATCAGGGAAAACGTTCGGGTCACCGGCAGCTGAGAAAACTTCCTGGGCCATGGCGCCGGCGGTTTGGTGGTTTCCATGTCCGTCGGTGGGCCCACCAACAAAGACGGATGTCACGACAAGGGGTCGAGTCATTCGGACGACGCGCACAACATCGTAGAGCACGCGGTCATGGGTCCATTTGGCGATTGACTCGGCTTTCGTCTTGGAAAAACCGTAATCGACGACGCGTGTCCAGTACTGATCGACACCGTAGTAGCGACCCGCCGCAAGGAGCTCCTCGGTTCGCACCAGCCCCAACCCGTCGAAGTAATTCGCCGACATCACATTGGCGCCACCCTCGCCGCGGTTGAGCGTGAGCAGGGCAACACGCGCTCCCTGTCCGCGAGACTCGTAGGCCAGCATGCCCCCATCCTCGTCGTCCGGATGCGCTGTCACCATGATCAAGCTGGCGCGTGTGTGCAGTTTCTTGAGGCTTTGCCAGAGTCCAGCGGCTCCGCGGTCAATCGCTAACGTTTGCGGATTCGGCGAAGCATGCACCGAGGAATCAGACGCCGATTGCGCGCAAAGCGTCACGCTAAGAAGCAGGGACAGTCCTACCGTTAGAAAGCGCTTCATCATGGCCTCGTGAGGTGCGGAGCGGTCTGGAAATTTTGCCAGGAGCACGTTTGTGCGCGGAATGCAGGCCGCCAGGCTCGGACTCAGAGAGCCTGGCGGCGCGGGACGGGGAGCGTCTGCACTAGAAGTAGAATTTTAAAGCTAACTGCAGTTCACGCGGATCTCCGATCGTAGAAGAAATCACTCCGAAGCCCGAATTGAAGAACGAACCGGGATTCGAGAAATTCGCATGGTTGAAAACGTTGAAGGCTTCGGCCCTGAACTCGAAGTGCATCGCTTCTCGGATGGGGAAGCTCTTGAACAGGCTCAAGTCGACGTCCGTGTTGCCTGGCCCATGGTATGCACCGACGTGGCAGTCGCCAAAATCGCCCTTCGCTGGCAGGGCAAAAGCAGCCGGATTCAACCACAAGGCCTTTCTCGGATCGTTGGATGCTCCGGCACGTCCGTTGCCGATGCAGTCCGGGCGAGACGCGTGCTGTCCTCCAGACAAGCTCTCATCCGGCGCGAAAAGCTGGATGGTGCTTCCCGTTTGTTTTGTAACGATGGTATTGACCTGCCAGCCTCCGAGCACACCATTCACGACTCCGCCCTGGTTAAAATATTTTTTCCCACGCCCAACAGGGACTTCGTAGGTCAGGAAGCCCACAAAGCGCTGACGCACATCGAACATCGAATCGCCGCGCTCGGCTGCGTAGTTGTAAGAATTTTGGGGGAATGCCGTCCCGGTGAGATTGTCCACGTAATCGGAGATGTTGTGGCTCCAGGTGTAGCTGGCTCCGTAAGAAACTCCCTGGGAAAAACGCCGCCTTAGAGAAACCAGAAGCGCGTTGTAGTCGGAATTACCGTCGTTGGTGGCCAATTCCAAAAATGCGTGACTCCCGGTCGCGCTGCTGTTTGTGGTGTTCAGGTTAGAGTATGGGTAAATGTCGATCGGATTTCCGCTTCCGTCAAAGTTGCCTGTGAATATGCCCTGGTTCGCGTCGCGGAGCCGGTTCATCCTTCTGGCGAAGTTGCCGACGTAGCTCACGTCCAGAGACATACTCTGACCAATTTGAAACTCCGGCCCGAAGCTGGCTTGCTGGACATAACTCGTGCGCTCGTTGGGATCCTGGGCGCGGATTTGCAGTTGGGTCAGATCAACAGTGGTTGAAGAAAAAGGCGGCAGTCCGTTCTGCAACTGGAAAATCGGAGTGTTGCTGCCCTGGAATTGTTGAAGATTGTAAGAAAGAACTGCCGGTGGATTCAGAGCCAGGATACTCTCGGAACCGATACGTACCCCGTGCTGGTAGAAGATTCCATATCCTCCACGGAGGACAACACGATCCATCGGGCTGTAGCTGAATCCAAGTCGCGGTGCAAAATTGTGGTAGTCAGGGTGAATCAGAGACCTTGCATACCAACCCGACGCGTTTGGAGTTACTGTGACCAGTCCGCCACCATTGGCGGGAGTGAAATTGCTGAGTTCATTTTGGTGGTTGAGGTTTGGCGAGAACAGTTCGTAGCGAAGGCCCGCGGTAACTGTCAAATTCTTCTGCGCGCGCCACGTGTCCTGTCCGTAGAAGCTATTTCCGTAGGTGTAGTTGTGCACCACATGGGGCGTCACAAAGAGCGTGTTATCCACATCCCCCAGCAGAAAGTCCGGAAGTCCGAAGCCGCCACCGGCGGTGTAGATCCCATTCACTGCGATTTCAGTCTGCGGGGCGCGAATATCGAGGAAGTTGTCGCTGCTATGGCGGTATTCATAACCGAACTTAAAGCTGTGATTTCCCTTGAGCCAACTCAGGTTGTCGAGGACCTGCCAGACCTGGGAAATCTGGAATTGCGGCCGCCAGGGTGAGGAACCCAGACGTACCAGACCGTTGATTTCGATGGGAGGAATGCCGGCACTATTTGGGCTCACCGGCACTCCTGTGAGTCCATAATTCGGGGCGAGTGATGTTCCCAGTTTTAGCCCAATCGGATCGCTGTGCGCGTAGTCCCGGTTGAAGCCAAAGCGCGCTTCGTTCAGTAATGTTGAGGTGATTGTCTTGTTCCAGGACAATGCCACGCCGCGTTCATGAATGTTGTACGCCGTCGCGAAGTCGCCATTGCCGGCCACGGGATTGCCCGTCCACGGTGGATCCTGATTCTTAATGATGTACTGGCTATAGCGGCCAAAAATGTTGTTCTTGCTGTTCAACGTGTGGTCGATGCGAACGTCAAAAGAATTGGTATCGTTGGGAATGGAATACTGAAATGTGTAGTTTGGCGAACCGTCAAAGCTTCCAGCAGTTCCTTCTGCCGCCACTTTCGCTGGAATGTTCGGATCGGGGAACAACGCGATAAGCTGCTTGGCCGTATTGTCGATGCAATTTGAGTTGATGATTTTACCGACGACACAGCCCGTCTGACCAGCCACCGGAGAGTCGTGCAAGGTGTAGCTACTCGCCAACTCCGAGAAGTTTCCACCCTTCATTAACGGCGTAGGCACAGTCGATACAGTCGAGGTCGCCTTGCGCTTCGTAAAAATCTGAAAGTCCGCGAAGAAGAACGTCTTGTTCTTGATGATGGGTCCGCCGATCGTAGCGCCATACTGGTTCTGGGAGAATTGCCCGCGGGGAGTGCCGTTCTGATTGTTGAAATAGGTGTTGGCGTCGAAGGCTGCGTTGCGCACGTACTCCCAGAGATCTCCATGAAACTTGTTCGTACCGGACTTGATGCTGGCGTTGATCACCGCCCCAGCCGATGTTCCGAACTCGGCAGAATAGGTGCGCGTCTGAATACGAAACTCCTGCAGTGCGTCTGGTGGGGGCTGAATCACCTGCACCGAGCTTTCCTGCAAATTAGTCGAGCCGGAATTATTGTCAATTCCGTCGAGCGAGAAATAGTTCTGTGTTTCCAGATTGCCGTTCGAACTGAAGCGATCGGGCGCCGTATTGTTGGTGTTTACCTGGTTGCGCTGAATGCCGGCTTCGAGTAGTGCAAGGTCCGAATACCTGCGGCCGTTCAGCGGCAGATCGTTGATCTGCTCTCTCTGCACCACCCCGCCTAAATCGGCGGTTTCGGTCTGCAGGATCGGACTCACGGATGTGACCTCAACGACTTCCTTCGACTGCCCAACTTTCAGGGTGAAGTCGATCGCGGGCCGCGATTGCACGTCGATTTCGATATTCGTTCGGATCTCAGGCTGGAAACCCGCTGCAGACACCTCAACCGAGTACGCGCCCGGGATCAGCGCGGGAAAGAGGTAACTGCCATCGTCGTTAGTAGTGGCTGTACGCGCAACTCCTGTGGCCGTGTTACGCAACGTGACAGTCGCACCCTTGACGGCGGCTCCCGTGGGATCCTTGATGACGCCGACGATCGAACCGGTGTCGATCTGCGCAACGAGAAGCGAAGAAGTAAGCAACGTGATCGCAAGCAGCGAGAAGGCGAACAATCGAGCGTAAACACGAGAACACGACGGCATCATCGCACCCCCTGAGATGGAACCCCTGCTGATGACCCCGAAAGTGGTGCAAACGTTATCATAAGGCGCGGTAAACTGTAAACCACCATTTTTGGCTTGCTACGGCCCAATGTGGGTCGCCCTTTGAACCCTGGTACCCTACTTGTCGATGGGAGGATCTTCGGGCTTTAGGGCGCAAATGCATTGTCCTTAAACGGGTGTGAGGGCGAAAATCGCACTCCTCTGGATGTGGACGCCCGCAGGCCAACTTTGAAGAGGGGTGTGCAAAAATCGACCATCGACTCCGGCTTTGCAGACAGCAAGTTGCGCAATCGTGTGCACAAAGATCGATTGCTCGGAGCCGGGGTGGGCAGCCATTGCAGACCTCAATGATATCGGTACAGTGTGATTCTCGCGACGAGAAAGGCAGTCGGATTCTGAAGCTTGCAATGAAACCTCTTACACCTGCGCCGTGGATAAATCGTCGGCAGTTTCTTTTTGGTGCGGGGTGTTTCGCGGTCTTGCCTTATCTGTCTTCGGCGCAGGCGCCACCGATGATCTTCGAGGAAGTGCCACCTTCCCGAAGCGGGATCCTCTGGACCCACGACAATGCGATGTCCCCTGAGCGGTATCTTCCAGAGACTCTCGGACCCGGCTGTGCCTTCCTGGATTACGACAACGACGGATGGATGGACATTTACCTCGTGAACAGCGGACCTTCGGAATTCTTTCAGCCCAAGCAGACGCTCAGAAATGTTCTTTACCGAAATAATCGCGACGGAACGTTTACGGATGTCACGGAAAAGGCCGGCGTGCCGGGCGGAAGATTTGGCATGGGCGTTGCCATCGGCGACTATGACAACGACGGCTACTCCGATCTGTTCATCACGGCATGCGGCAGGGCGTTGCTCTACCACAACAATGGTGACGGGACATTCAGCGATGTAACCAGGAAGTCTGGAATTGATCTATCAGGTTGGACCACCAGCGCCGTGTGGTTTGACTACGACGGCGATGGACGCCTTGACCTGTTCGTTTGCAGCTTTGTTCGATACTTGCCGGAAGACCGGCAATCTTGCGGAGGAAACGAAGCGGGGCAGAAGTACTACTGCATTCCCCGCGCTTTCCACCCCACTGCGAGTTATCTCTTCCACAACAATGGCGACGGTACGTTCAGCGAGGTGGGCCATGAAAGCATCATCGGAAGGACCATGGGCAAGGCGCTCGGCGTTGTGGCTACCGACGTAAATAATGACGGCCGCATGGATCTGTTCGTCGCCAACGATACTGTGCAGAACTTTCTCTTCCTCAATCGTGGCGGAAATCGTTGGGAAGAAGCTGGCATCAACGCCGAGATCGCTTTTGGTGAAACTGGCCAGGCAAGATCAGGGATGGGCGTGGACTCGGCGGATTTCAACAACGACGGATGGCAAGATCTTTTCGTAGCTAACGTGGATCAGGAAAAATTCTCACTGTATAGAAATCTGAAGGACGGAACTTTTGATGACGTTGCCCCGATACAGTCGATCGCGCAAGCTACACGACTGCTGAGCGGCTGGGGCCTCAAGTTTTTCGACTATGACAACGATGGGGAACTCGATCTCATTCTGGCCAACGGACATCCGGACGACATGGTCAGCCAGCGATCCCAGGCCGTGACCTACCGCGAACCACTGCTGTTGTTTCATCAGTCGGCGGGCAAATTCCGGAATGTTAGTAAAGAGGCGGGCCCCGTTTTTGCGAGGGACTTCGCCGCGCGAGGTCTGGCAGTGGGCGATTTCGACAATGACGGAAAGCAGGACATTCTGATCGGAGTCAATGGCGGAGCGCCTGTGCTTCTACAAAACAAGTCGAGCGTCCCCAATCATTGGCTGGGAATTCGCCTGGAAGGTAAGAGTTGTAACCGCGATGGGATTGGAGCACGGCTTTCGTGGCTGGCGAATGGCGAAAAACGCTCGCGACTCAAAACGGCCGGAGGTAGCTACCTCTCCTCCCACGACCCTCGCGAGGTTCTGGGACTTGGCGCCGCAACCAAGATCGATTGGCTCGAAATCAAATGGCCCTCCCCCTCGACTCGCGTTGAGCGGATTACGAATGTCTCTGTCGATCGCTACGTCCACATTGTGGAAGGAAAGGGGATCGTATGACACGACTTGAAATGCGCTTCCTGAGCGAGGCAAGCGAATGATGCACAAGGCGAACTGGTTCATCTGTTCTGTGGTCTTGCTTCACACCCTTTCCACGAGCGGTAGCAATCGGGCCGTTGCCACGAATCCGACCGCGGAACTCCTCTCAAAGTTGATTCGCATCGATAGCACAAACCCTCCCGGCGAAGATATAAGAATCGCCGAATTTCTAACGGCGACACTCTCGCCACTCGGTTTTCAGGTCGAAACGATTCCTACACCGGATTCCGGGAAGGTGCACTTTCTGGCGCGGCTCAAGGGGGCCGGTTCAAAGAAGCCGATCTTGCTCGCCGCGCACGCCGATGTGGTTGGAGTCGAGCGGGCAGGTTGGCATTTGAACCCGTTTGGCGGACAGATGGAAGATGGCTACCTTTACGGGCGCGGAGCCATCGACAACAAAGGATCTCTGGCCGTGTTTACCGAGGCTCTGATTCGTCTCGCGAAGGAAAAGGTTCCGCTCAACCGCGACATCATTCTTCTATCCGAGGCGGATGAAGAAAGTGGCCGCTATGGCACGGAATGGCTAGCCGAGAAGTATTTCCCAAAAATCGACTGCGCAGCAGCCCTGAACGAAGGAGGATGGATCATCGAGAATCCCGACGGCTCCGTGCAGTATATGAGCATCTCTACCGCCGATAAAATATCCGCCTGGTTTAAGTTGACAGCGCACGGTAAGACGACGCATTCCTCCATGCCGATTCCCAACGACGCGATCTCGCAGCTCGCCGAGGCAATGTCCGAACTCGCACACTACCGCACAAAGGTTCATCTGCTCGGCAGCACGCAGCAGTTCTTTTTGACCCTTGCTCAAGTGAGTAAATCACCCGAATCAGAGGCGTTCGAACAGCTCGTTCATGCGGCGGACGCGGAACAGGCAGCAAAAGCAGATGAAGAGGTCAGCAAGAATCCCTTGCATAACGCCCTTATGCGAAACACCATGGCTCCGGTTTTTCTCAACGCGGGGTTTCGCGGAAACGTTATTCCCGGCACAGCCGAGGCGACCTTCAATTTGCGCCTCCTGCCTGGGACGGATATTGACGAGGTGCTCGACGAAGTGCGTGGCGTAATTCACAATCCCCAGATTGAGGTGGCGATCGCGGGCAGTGGCGGCCCAGGGACAATCGATGACGTCCAAATGCTGAGGAACTATTACGAATCAAGTCGCAAGGTGCAACCTTCGCCGACAGATACCGAACTCTATCAAGCGCTGGTGGCGGAGGGGCAAGCAGAGTTTCACGCTCCTGTGACCCCGTATCTGTTCCAAGCAGGTACTGATGCCGCCGCGTGGCGGAAACGTGGAATTCCTGTATATGGAATATACCCGTATCCCATTCCGGCGTCTGATCTCTCGCGAATGCACGGCAACGACGAGCGGGTCGGCGTTCGTTCGCTCGCCCAAGGTACCGAGATGATTTATAACCTGCTCCGCCGGGTTGCTACTGAGTACTAGCTTCGACTCCAGCAAACATACTCTCCGGAAAGATCAAACAGCGTGTTCTTGGCTGAGCTCGACGTAGAGTCCTGGTCGAACCGATTCAGGGCGGCTCGGACCTCAAGGTCTGGATGCTGGGACTGCAGGCCCTGAGTTGCGGTCTGCGTAGCGAACTCCCAATTCAGCGTACGGCACCTTCGGCAATCTGCAGATCCAGGCTCACTCGCTCGCCGTTTATCAGGACTATGCCCCCATCTATCAGCTGCTGTCCGGTGCAGTCGTACCTCTCATAGCAGCGGAGAGCTGAAAGCGGAAGAAAAAATTCTACGGCCTCTGAACCCTGGGTGGCTTGCGTTTTGCCGGCCAAACGAATGGTCGTGCTGAATCCGATACCATCGAACTTCAGATCGTCTTTCGAATCTGGCTTGAAGTAGCCCAGCACAGGCCGGATCAGATGTGCGATATGGTCATCGAAGGCTTCGGCAGCCATTTTGTAGCGAGAGCCCGCCGACGCGTCACTGAGAGTTGTGGTCAACGAGAGCTCGAGAAAAACCTCCTGGTGGAATGTAACGAAGCCGGCCGGCGCATAAGAAACAAAGTGGACCTGAGAATCAAGCTCCTTCGTCATGGTCTCGAGGATTTGCTTGTTGGCCGCTTGCAGCGACGCGAGTGCCTCCGGCGACACATCGCGCTGAACTGCCGCAGCCTTCGTAGAATCGTCCGCAGGGCTCGAACGTTTTGGGAACTTGAGAGGAACATTGATAGGCGGCACGTAGCCGTCGCCTCCGCTCGCAACTTCCGCCTTCATCTCGTTGGACTTTTCGTCGTCGTCGGTCGACTCAGGGACTGGCGCTTTCGTACCGAGTTGCGGACCCTCTCCGTTCAACCAGATCGTCACTGGCTCAGCGTTCAAGAAATATTGTCCCTCAAGAAGAGCGGCCTGTTGCGTTGTGTCCGTTTTGCCAGCCAGAAGCTTCAGTGCGGCATTTTGCGGAAGGTAGACCATCAGGTTCTCGGGCCGCTCCATCGAGACGCCCATCACCGTGCCGACCACGTGGTGGCTTACCTCTAAGGCATATCCCTGCACGTTGGAGTTTGTCTGGAACTTGGGAACAGTGACTTTCAGAATCGGATCGATGACCGCAAGAAACGTCTTGCGCGCGCGCTGGTCTTTGCTGAGTTGCGTTGTGCTGTATGCGGCGTAGTAGTTGCCCGTGATCGCCAGAACGGTCTTCCCGTTATAGTGATCGAAACGAATAGACCGCTGATCGGCCGCCTTCTGCTGCTGTTCGTCTAGATCCAGCTTCTTGCTGAGATAGAACGGATATTCGAAGGAAAGATTATTGATTTGCGTGCCAACGGCCTTCAGATCGTCCATGTATTGGGTCTGCAGCGAGCGCAGCTCTGGATCCTTCATCTCTACCGGAGCTACGACCTGAGCCGACGCAACGTTCAAAGCAACAAGAGCTAAGACGATCACACACAGCAGTACCTTACTTCTGCGCATAAATCATTCCGGGAGCTTGGTAGGGAGGATCGGAGACCATGCGGATATATGCGATCAACGCCTGGATTTCTGTCTTGCTGAGTGTATATCCATAGGGCGGCATGAGTGGTGACTTATTTAAAGCGGGACCGCCGTGGCTGATGATGGCCATCAGATCGGCGTCGCTCAGCTTGTTCAGCGTCTCGCCCTCGGTGAAGGCATGCGGCTTGACTTCGAGATTGTCATAGTTGGAAACACGTTCAGGCGTCGACTCGGGATTGTGACAACGTGAGCAGTATTTGTCGTCCAGAATCTGGCCCAGCCGCCGCTGATAGTCGAGCGCGATCTCTTCGATCTTTATGGTCACTTGCTTTTGCGCTTTGGTGTTCGTGCTGGCGACGATTTGATAACGTCCCGCCATGCCCCCGAGCGTGACTACCGTCGAGAACTGGCCGCTGGAGTCGGTAATTCCGTTCGGCGGATCGAAACTCACACCCGCGGGACCGCTAAACGATACATTCGCTCCCGTCACCGCATTGTTCTGATCGTCATTTACCTGCACGACGACCGGCTGCGATAAAGCCGTCCCAGCCGCACCGATCTGTTTTCCTCCGCTGGATTCAACGATCGCGGAGCCGAATGCCGGCGCAGGAGCGGCAGCGGCCATCGATTTCCGCGCGCAGCCGGTCGCGGAGCCCACAAGAGCCAGGGCCGGAAGAGCTAGAAGCATGACGTCGAACAGGCATCGTTTGTTGGTCATCACTTCTTTGCCTCCTTTTGTCCGGCTCCCTTTTGCATCATCAGAAATGCCGTGAGCTGGCGTGCTTCGTCATCGCTAAGGTTACGATTCGGTTCAACGGTGCCGGGCCGCAACGACTGCGGATTCTTCAGCCAGTGATAGATCCACGCGCCCGTCAGACGGGATCCCACGGAGGTGAGGGTCGGGCCGATGTAGCCCTTATCTGCCTTCACGTCGACGATATGGCAGGACTGGCAGGCGTATTTGGAATAGAAAAGCTGCCGGCCCTGCTCCACCTGACTCGTGGAATATCCCGACTCGGGCATGGAATCCCGATCGAAATCCGGATCCTGGTACACGGTCATGATGTAGTCCGAGAGGACCGCGACATCTTCGTTCGACAGGTTGAACTTGGGCATGCGGCGAATCAGCGCGGGCCGGAGCGTTCCCGGATTCCGGAAGAAGTCTTCCAGCCATTTCCGCTGCACCGAACTGCCTTCCCACGTGAGATCGGGAGCCATGTCGCTACCGCGGCCGTTAATGCTGTGACAACTGAAGCAGGCGAGATCTGCCATGATCTGGCCCGCCTTCCCTGCCGGGCGGTAGTGCGATGGGGGCGGCGCCGGTACTGTGAGCGATGGAGGAATGCTCTGCCCGCGATCATTTTGCGCCAGCAGCGCGGTAGTCAACGCGTCGATCTGCGCCGTCGTGAACGTGTATTGCGGCATTTTCAAACCGGACGCGAACGCGCGCGGCTGCCGAATCTTTCCGGCGATGTAATCAGGCAATGTGTGCGGCATCCCGGGAAGGAAGATCAGCTGGGATACTGATTTGCTCCCGATCCGCGTAAGCTCCGGTGCAAAATTCTCCGGCTTCTTGATTCCAGCAATTTCATGACACGAAGCGCAACCGTACTCCATCACCAGGCTCTTGCCGTGTGCGATTTGATCCGGGGTGGCAGCGTCGAGATGGGCGTTGGCCAGCAGATCCGAATCGCTCTTGGCCAGCAGGAAGCCCTCCATGGTCGCAACCTGCTGATCGGTGAAGCGATAGTGCGGCATCTCTGTCTTCGCGTCGTAAATACGCGGATTGCGCACCCAGGCCCGTAACCATTCCGGCTTTGCTTTGTTACCGATCCGTGTAAGTTCCGGGCCCACATTGCCGCCCACAAGATTTCCGGCAGCGTTCTGGACGGCATGGCATGAGGCGCAGAACGACTCGCCATAGAGGCTTGCTCCAGCCGTCGGATCTGGCGCTTTCTGGTTGATCGCAGGGAGGGTGTCACCCGGAATCGGCGTGCTGTTCACGATCAGAAACGCCGAGATGTCGCGGATGTCTTCATCTTTCAGCTTGAAGTTCGGCATTTTCGCCGCCACTGCGTATGCTTGCGGATCTTTCAGCCAGGCAAAGATCCATTCTCGGGTGGTCTTGTCGGCGATGTGGCTGAGGGACGGAGCGTCCTGGGTTGCTTGCATCACTCCGCCATCCGGCAACTTGATCGTGTGGCACTGCACGCAGCCGTAACGCGCCAGCAACGCCCGGCCCTGATTCAGTTGTGGCGTGCTTTCGAGGCCGCCCCGATGGCACTGTCCACACCCAGACTCGATGTAGCGCGCCGGAAGGATCGGTTGCTCCCACGCGAGCGTGCTGCTGTGCGCTTCTTCCAGAGTCGTGGCGGCGCCCTGGCCACGGTGGCACATGACGCAGCCGAATTGATCCGTCGCGTGGGGAATCACCGGGTGCTTGCGATAGGGCTGTGAGGGGACGTCCGTCAAGCTGGCTTCTTTCAGTCCAACGTGGCAGGACGTACAGCGATCCGTGACGCCCAGTTCTGGCTTCCAGATCTGTTGAATTCCCGGCTGGAAATGGCGCTGCAGCGTGATGGCTTCCCCGCGCGTCCGAATCAGCTTGAGATATCCGTTCTGGTAATGACGCCACTCACTGAAATGATTCTTGGCCGGCGCGATCGCCAGCAATAGCAGCAGCAAGACGCTGACAATGCCAAAGGCACGGATCGGCTCGCCAAACAACTTCTTCCACAGAGACTCTGGAGCGGGGTTGGATGATTGCACTTAACTCCTCCAAGGCCAGACCCAGGACCAGCCCGGGCCACGGAAGAATGTGCCGATGGTGGTCAGCACCACCAGCTCGAATAAGAACCAGGTCATGATCCAATAAGAAAGAGGCTTCGATGCCAGGTAACGACGGAACGGTGACGGCGACTGCGGCGAACTCTGCGAGGCGACGATCATGAGAGCGCCCACGATCACGGTCGGCACGAATGCCACGTACACGTGAAACAACAGTAAGAACAGCAACAGCGCCGCGGTGGCTATACAAAAGACCCGCAGACGCCGCTCGCGATCCTTGAGGAATAAACCGTCGGCCTCGATATTGATGTTGAAGTACGGAATCACAACCAGGGCCATCACAACCAGTCCCGGCACTAATACGCCGGCCACGACCGGCGGGAAGTAATGCAGCATCTCCTGCAGACCGAGGAAATACCAGGGCGCCTTTGCCGGATTTGGCGTATGCGAAGGGTCGGCGATCCCCTCGAGAGGCGCGTTAAACAGCAACGCCATCGTGACCAGGCCGATCGCCATCACTTCGATCGCGACCGCCGCCCGGAAGAGCACCTCCGGAAAGGTCTGGACGGTTTCTTCGTCGGTGACCTTCACCTGCGCGGAAACTCGGCGCGTGATAAAGGCAACCCGTCGGGGCGCCTTCCTTGCGTTTGAGTCCATTGCGGTCACGAAATCCTTCGTGCTCATTGCGCCTCCTTCGCCAGCGGCGTCCGTCTCAAGGTGGAAGGCTCGCTCTGGTGCGCGTACAGGCCGCCATCCTTGCGAATCCGCCAAAAGTGGATCGCGATGAAGAAGATTGCGGTGAGCGGCAGGATCATGCAGTGCAGCACATAAAATCGCAGCAGTGCATTCGCATTGACCAGATTGCCGCCGAGAAGAAGAAAGTGAATCTTGTCGCCGAATACGGGGACTGCCGACGCAATGTTCGAACCCACAGTGATCGCCCAGTAGGCGAGTTGATCCCATGGCAACAAATATCCGGTGTAGCTGAGCAGCAAGGTGATAAGCAGAAGAACAATGCCGATGACCCAGTTGAACTCGCGCGGTGGTCGATACGCGCCGCGATAGAACACTTTGAACATATGCGCGAACACCAGGAACACCATGGCGTGCGCCGACCACCGGTGCAGGTTGCGCAAAAAGAGTCCCGAGGAAACGACGAACTGCAGATCCTTGGTGTCGGCATAAGCCTGCGGCACCGAGGGGTGGTAATACAGCATCAGGAGAATTCCCGTCGTTACCAGAATCAGGAATGTGCCGAATGTAAGCGTCCCCAGGTACCAAGTCGCACTGAAGCTCAACATGCGGCGGCGGACCTTGGTCGAGAACAGGTGCAGGAAGACGTTCTGCTGGATGGCAAGAGAGCGTTTCAGCGTGCTGGATCCGGTTCCGCTGCGGAAAATCGAACGCCACACCCGCGTGTCACGCACTTCGTCGAAGTATTGATCGAATGTTTTTGCCATGATCAGACTCTCAGGAACTCCATCGGCCGGATCGTCGTGCTGCGATCTACCATCAGATCGCCGTCGTCGCTGAGCCAGGTACGCAGCCACGGAAGCGGCTTGGGTGCGGGCCCTTCGATTTTTTCTCCGTCACGCTTGAACTTGCTGCCGTGGCAGGGGCAAGCGATAATGCCCAATTCCGGCTTCCACGTCGTGAGGCAGCCCAGGTGGGTGCAAACCGCACCCAGCGCGAAAAAGCCTTCCTTCGCGCGAATCAAGTAAATTCCCGAGTTCACATCGAGCGTCACTGAATCCATCGCGTAGCTTTCGGGTTTGCCTGCATTCACCACCGGCGAGGGCTCATACAGAACATTGGGCGAGAGGAACTGGTAGGCGAAAACGGCGGTGCCCGCCGCGGCGATACTCAGCGACCCCATCCCCAGCTTCATGAAAAACTGGCGGCGGTCGAAGGTGCCGCCTGGCTCTGACTCGATTTCGTGTGTCTCGCGTTTTTCGTCAGGCATGGCTACTTGGGTGCTCCTGCGGCGGGCGTCTTCGGACGACCACCAGCATCGATTGCTTCCACAGAAATCAATCCGGTCGGTTCGGCGGGCAGCAGGTTGTAAGATTCCATGGTGATGGTCCCGACCGGACAGCGCATCGCGCAGAGTCCGCAACGAATGCAGCGTGTCTCGTCTTTCAGCATCGCGGAACCAGTGACTACACCGAGTTCATCCGCGGCAACCTCGTTCAGTTCGACTCCGAAACACTCCTGCTCGGCCCGAATGGCCTCGACAGTATCGGGCGTGAACTCGATTCGATCGAGAGAGACCAACTCGAGGCAATTCTCCGGACACACGTCGACGCATCCGCCGCAGAGGATGCAGGAGGTTCCGTCCTCGTCGCACCCTTCGAAGATCGTGTTCACCCAGCAGTGCAGGCAACGCTGCGCTTCTTCCATCGCCGACTGCGCGTCGTATCCAATTTCGACTTCCGTCACGCCGGTGCGGCGTTCGAGGGGAAGCATGGGAACTGGCTGGCGGGTAATGTCGAGATAGCCAAGAGGCATCGCATGCCGATTGAAAATCTCCACTTCGACGATTGGATCCGGATGTTTACGTCCGCGCAGGTATTCATCGATTCCGATAGCGGCGCGCTTTCCGTCCGCGACGCTGTCGATGATCAACCGGGGCCCGAAGACACAATCACCTCCGGCGAAGATTCCCGGTGCAGAGGTCATAAGAGTTTGGGGATTGACGGCAATCAGCCCGCGCGGCGAGATCTCCACCTTATCGTCTGGCTTCAGGAAATCGAGCCGCGGCGCTTGCCCGATCGCCATGATGATGGTGTCGCACTCGAGCACGCTCTCGCTGCCTTCGTGGAATGCTGGATTGAAGCGACGGTTCTGGTCAAAAACCCACTTGGTCTTGAGAGTTTCGAGCCCGACAACTTTTCCGTCCTTGCCAAGGACTCTCTTTGGTCCGAACCCGGGGAAAAGCGTGATGCCTTCAGCCTCGGCTTCTTCAATTTCTTCCAAAGCGGCTGGCATTTCATGCCGCCGTTCAAGGCAGACGATGTCGACTTCACGCGCGCCTAAGCGCAATGCGGACAGCGAGATATCCACCATTTCGCGTGTCGCGACTGCATTGACGCTCTCAGCGGAAGGTTCGGCATCCTCCACACCGGATGCATGTTGGCGGACGACCTCGCGCGCCGCCGAGCGGGCCACATCCATGGCCACATTGCCGCCGCCGATAACAACCACTTTCTTGCCGATCGTGAATTTGTAGCCAAGATTGACGTTGAGCAAGAAATCGATGCCCTTGTGAACGCCGTCGAGATCAACGCCCGGAATGCTCAAGTCGCGACTGCGGTGGGCGCCGACTGCGAGCACTACAGCATCGAAGCCTTGACGGCGGAGATCCGAGACCATGAAGTCTCGCCCGGCTGCCTGGTTGAGTTTGAGCGTGATGTCGCCCGTGGCGAGAATTTCGCGGACCTGCGCCTCAACCACATCGCGCGGCAGCCGATACTCCGGAATTCCCAGGTAGAGCATGCCGCCTGCAACTGGAGCCGCTTCGAAGATCGTGACGGAATAGCCCATCAGGGCCAGGTCATGTGCTGCAGAAAGACCAACGGGACCGCCGCCAACTACTGCGACCTTGTAGGGCAGCTTCGGTTGTTGCCGCCCGCTATTGATATCGACAGGATGCTTAGATTCGGGCCCATAGCTTTCGGTAAGGAATCGCTTGAGCGCGCGAATCGAAATCGGCTTATCGATCTCTCCACGACGGCAAGCGGTCTCGCAAGGATGAGCGCAGACGCGCCCGCAGATCGAAGCCAGCGGATTGGGATCGCGCGCGAACTTGTAGGCTTCTTCGAATCGTCCTTCCGCGATCAGCCCCACGTATCGGCCCGCATTCGTGTGGGCAGGACAGGCCATCATGCAGGGGAAGTTGGTGTTCAACCAATCCCCGTCGACCTTCTTGTTTTTGAATCGCTTCAGCATGAACGACGCCGTCCTGTCGTTGTGAACTGACGACTGTGAAACGTGGGAAGACTGAAGGGAACGGCAAAGTGATTTTCTGCCGTTCCCCGGAATAAATCTTTACTTACTCAGGGTGAAGTCTGCTTTTGTATCGCCAGAGACGGCGACGGGCTTCGATTGGCTCTTGGCGCCTTCATGCCAGGCGGCCACGGTGTAGCTGCCGTCAGGAACGTTTTCGATCTTGAACGCACCCGACTTGTCCGTCGTGGTGAAATAGGGCGTGGGAGAAACGATGATGTAACCGGCCATCTCGGGATGGACGTTGCAGAGCAACGGCACGGCGCCTGGGTTGTCGAACTTGAAGGACCGCTTCTCGCCCTTGGGCCAGGTTCCGAGATTATGCGTGAGCTTCTTGTTGCCACCCACCGACGTCCAGAAGACGTTGTGCGCCACGGAGTCGCTGTTCTGGAAATCGACTGTGGTGCCGACCTGCACGACCGTCAGATGCGGCGTGAACATCAATCCCTTCTGGTCGATTAGGGGGTGCTCAGAAGGTGCCGGAAATGTCTTGCCTTGGATGACGTCGACGTACACGACGGACTCACCCGAGACTCCTGATACCTTTCCGCTAATGGTGCCGGCACTCGCGGCCAGGCACATTGCCAATACGACGATTCCGATTACGAAAAAGTTGCGTGCCATGATTTTCCTCTCTTTGAAATTCGTGGATTGCAGGGGCGGATCATCCTCCCCCGAAATTCTCAGTACACAAACTCCAGGCCCGCGACCGCGGAATTAGTCCGGAACGGACTAGTGAGCACGGTGTTGGTTCCTGGTAAGTACACGATCTGTTTGGGCCGGATCTGGTACTCAAACGACGTCTTGATGTTGGCGTGAATCAGGAACTGAATACCTGGTGTAATTCGGTTTCGTACGGAACTCACGGGCGATAGGTAGGGACCGGTTGAAGTGTTCTGATCGGCCCCGATGCCGTTCAGGAAGTCAGCGGTTGAATTGACCCGGTCCCAGCGCATGATCGTCATCATCCAGGGATAGACCACGTAATCCGCCTCCAGAAATCCGCCACTGAAATGAGCGGGGCTGGCAACCGTTGTGCCAGTTGGCAGGGGCAGTCCCTGAGGAATGTTGGGCAACAGGTTCTGGTCGCGTCCGTACAGAAACTGACCGAAAACGTTGAGCGCGTGGTAGTTGAAACTGAAATCGCCGCCGACGCGATAAAACGGCTCTCGCGCAGTGAGAACGACGGGCGTTCCGGTCGAGTCCTGACCCTGGAAACGCTGAACCGAGCGTCCGTAAAAGTACAACGTCCCCAGGCTCAGGTAAGTGTGATCCCGTGGGCCGGTTGTTCCGGCCGCCTGGATCTCATTTCTGCTGGCTGGGTCACGTTCTAAATTGAACCGATACGAAAAGCGGCCGTAAATGTCTTTGAAGTTGGAGTCAGAAATGTAACTCACAATGGGCGGGACGCTGGCTCCGCTGCCTGGCGTACCTCCGGTGTTCTGGTTCACGATCGCCAGTGAGTAGTGATACCCGCGGTACTGGTGTCCGCCGCTGATCTCGACGCCTTGTGCGGCGTTCGAGAGAGCGAAGGCGTTATTCACATTCTGCGAGGACGACCCGATATTCGGCTGGTCGTAAATGTCCCATCCGCTCAGGTTCCACGTTCGTGCCTGGCTGAACGGAAGGTCGAGCTCGAACTGGCCGAATCTCAGACTCAGGGCGTCGGTCGGCAATTTCAGAAAGCGCCCGATGTTTACAAACTTGAGATATCCATCGCCCAAGCCGCCATTCGAGTTGGCGCCGGCAACGCTGATGTCGTCGTCCACCCAGAAGGCGATATCGCTGCCGAAGTTCCCGGCCATGAAGATGCTGAACAAGCCGGTCTGGAAATCCGTCCTCGGGATGAACTGATTCAGCGCCGGATCGCCGGCCGTGTTCTGCAGATTGAAGTTGTTGCGGTTTGCGCTTACCACCTGGAAGAAGTGGTTGTAACGAAGGCCGACGGGCGGCAACCCTGGAATCGTGCCCGGCCAGATCGAACGGGGGAAGAGTTCCTTGTTCGCCGGGGCGCCCAGCAGTACCGGTGGAACCTTGATGAAGCTCTCGTCGTCTTTCGGAAACTTGAAGCCTGCATCTTTGAACGCTTTGCCGAAGTCGTTCAACTTGGGAAAATCGATGTGACACGTGCTGCAGGATGTCCCATATTGTCGTGAGAACGCCGGAATCGCCCTGCTGGTCTCGGAGAACGCCATCACGATTAGCATGCTGAACAGAACAACTAACAAGCCACGGTGCCTGAGCATCTTCGTCGGCTCCTCACTTATAAAATTGAATGAGTTACTGCCAACCTCACTCACAACGTTGTTGGGATTCTCGGTGATGAACTGGCGGGGTGGCTGTGGGGTTCGTCACATACGATTGTGATGCTAGTCACATGTTGCAGCCGCATGGTCATAAGAACGCGAAACCGCCGGAACGGGGTCAGCAGGTGCCCCTTGCCTGCTGGATCTGTTGCCGAGCAATGAACCGAGTTGGAATTCGTACCGATTTAACGAGAAAAAACAAAAACCCCTTTTGGCGGCCGGCGACCCGCGGCATAAGCGAAGGGGGGCGTCTCAGTGACAGTCGGAATGCCCGTCAGGGCAACTGAAGGAAAGGTTGGGAAGATTTAGATCAGCGCAAACCAAGGGCGCCATTTGTCGGACACCTCTCAAGCATTTCGTCCGAAAGTCGCCGATCTTGGACGGCGCGAGCCAGCACCACGCGAGATGTTTCAGGATGATCTTCTGGTTCGATCGCCGAATGGCTTCGAACTCACTTTGCGACGTCGAAAGATTCTCGACGAACTGGAGGGACTTCTGTCTAGGATGGAGAATCTCGTCGCGCCGGCTCTGTTTTGATCCTAAGCGCGAGAAAAGCCATTTCCGCATCTCAGGACCGGATAATGTATGTACAGTGGCGCGCGACAGTTGGCGACCGGCTGCCACTTAAACAATACTTGGCCGCGAGCCACATTGTTGTTGCCACCTATGCCGGGGTGCAAACAATTCCAGACAAGCAACTGGCGGCTGTCGGTGCAAACGCAGCTCGTGTATTCGGGTGCCTGACTTCGGCGTGGCTCGGCAGTTGCCCTTCCGGGCACGGAACTCGTCCTTACGCTAACTAGCGGCATGACGTTTGTTATCAAATCGTAGCTCGCTCAGCGAGGAACGGCCTTTGTTTGGCTAACGTGCTCATTATTATTTCGGTGGACTTGATCTTTGAATTTCTCCGGCTCACGGTATTTCACGGTCTGAAGATGCTCGCAGTAAAGAACCAGTTCTCCCGGCATTTTGAAGATCTCGTAGGAAACCCTGACCATGCCCATCTCTGGATATCGTGGCCATTTTTCGAGCTGGGTTCGAACCGTATAGATGGTGTCGCCCACAAACACAGGCTTGATGAACCGCAGCTTGTCGTATCCATAGCTGAAGGTATGAATGTTGTTGTGTGCCATCAGCCCCAGACCCAGGCTGAACACCATGGCCCCAGCCACCAAGCGCTTCCCGAAGATGCCTTCCTCTTTCGCAAACACCTCATCGGCGACATAGGGATGCATGTCGAGAACGATCGCGTTGAAGAGCATGCTTTCGCCTTCGGAGATCGTCCTTCGGATCGAGCGGGCTCGCTTGCCGACCTCGAAATCTTCAAAGAGCCAGTCCTCGGCGTTCCAGATGGCGATCTCTTTGTGCTTCGTCGAATCAGGGTTTGGGTTCTTCACAGTTGTCCTTTAATCGTCATGCAATTTGACGGGCTGAGGCGCGCTGAGCAGCGTAACGCTCATTCAACCAAAGCACGAGCGAGCGGTCTTCAAGGTCTCCTCGCAAGCAGCGGCTGATCTGAACACCTGCCGCTTCAAAAAAGCGAACGAACCCATCGAAGCGTGGCCGCACATAGGCTGTCTGCAGAGTCAGGAGAGTGTTGGAAAAAAAGTTACTCGCCGCGGCATTGACCGAAGGGTCCGTCCAAGCGGCCAGACTCGCGGGCTGGCCACCTTCCTGAACATACGTACCCCGCTGGTGCTCGGGACTTGTCAGCCATTTGGCGTATGCCACTGCCTCGTTCTGATATTCGCTCATCTTACTCACACCGACTCCAGTGCCCCCCAGCATGGTGCCGGCGCATCCCTTTGTCCCAGCCCCCGGAGCGTTCGTGAATTTCAATGGCACTGGAGCCACGACTCGTGAGTAGTTCGAATAGCCGAATCCGTAGGGACAATAAATCGCGTCAGAGTGGCTGACCATGTAGTTGTAAACGTGGATGGGGTTCCAATTGAGGGACCCTGGATGCGCCACCGAGATCAGCGCATGCAATCTTTCGAGAACTTCTCGCGCGACAAACTCTTCAACGAATAATTCTCGCTCTTCCGGAATCGGGTAGCCCAGATTCGCGCTGAGCGTAAAAAATAGGCTTATGGCATCTGTGGGACAAGCCGGAACAATAACGAACTTCCCAACCTCACGCGCTCTGTGCCCGAGTTGCAAAACTGCATCGAAGGTCTCCGGAACGGTATCTGAAAAGACGGTCATCAAATCAGGACGATGCGATGCGACTTGAGTCGCAGCATCGATCGGGTAAGCCCACAGCCCGCCTTCATACCAATAGGAATCCCAAGACAGGCCCACAGAGTCCTTCGCAAAGCGATCTTTTTCCACGTCGTTCAGGGAAGGAGCCAGATCCACAAGTATCCCGTGAGCTTCCGCATAGCCTACGAAGGGGTGGTCCACGATGATCAAATCGTACCGATCGAGGTATTGCTCAATGGGAGCTTCGCCGAACTCGCGCAACGTTCTACGATCCCACTGAATGTTGATTTCCGGGTTCTGTTGCCGGTACTCAGCAAGGCCCGCCAGCAGAGGTGCGTACCCACGAGGATGATCCCAAGTCAATCCTTTCAGGGTAATGGCCACGAAACCTCCGTGAGTATCTTCAAACGCTGCACTCAAGCCCCCGGCTTTCTCTCAGCGAGAAGAATATGCTCACAATACAGGACCACTTCATCACGCTGGTTCAGGACTTCACACGCCTCCACCACGCGCCCCAGGGTCTTTCGCTTCAGATCGTCTTGCTTCTCTTTGACGGTAACTCGGGTTCGCAGCGTGTCCCCGATGAATACGGGTTTCGGAAAACGCAACCTGTCGTAGCCGTAGGTGAATGCCACCGGATTAATCTGGCCGGCGGTCAGTCCGATCCCGATAGCGAAGGTCATCGTGCCATGGGCAACCCGCTGCCCGAATGGTGTTTGCCGCGCGAACTCGGCATCCATGTGATGGGGGAAATAATCCCCGGTATGGCCCGCGTGAATAACGACATCGGTCTCGGTGATCGTCCGGCCTGAGGTGATTCGCTGGGCGCCGACCACGTAGTCTTCGAAGTATTCTGTTCGAGTCATGCTTGTGCCGTTCCCGCCGACAGTTCTAATTTCTTGCCTCCGATCATTAGCGATAGCGTTCGCGAGGCCCGACGGAGTGCTTGCTTGACCTGAGGCGGCCCGAGACTGTCTCCGATGCGCGCAAGGAAAGGAATCGTCATGGCCGCGATCGCTTCACCGTGCTGATTCAAGACCGGGTAGCTGATGTTGACAATGCCATGAACCTGGTAGCTGGCCAGTTCTTCGTACCCACGCCGCCGAATCTGGTCAAGATGCCGGTAGAGGCTCGCCGGAATCCGTTGGCCAGAGCGCAGGCGCCAAACTCCCAAGGCACGAGAACGAACTTCGTCAGTTTGGAATGCAAGAATGACGTGCCCCGACGCGGTATTCAATAGATCGATATTGGCACCGGGCCGGACCGAGAAGCCCATATTTCCAGGAGCATCCGCCTGCGCCACGACCACCACCTCGGCGTTGTTGAGCATCGCAAGATGGCAGGACTGCCCGGTTTCACTCGCAACGCGTTGGACGAGGGGCCGTGCCTGGTTGATCAGCCGTTGCAGAGGCCGGTGTTGATGAACGATCTCAAACAATTTCAGCGTGAGCTGATACCTTTCGTCTGGACCCATTCGCGAGATGTACCCTCGCTCGTCGAGACACACGAGCATCCGGAAGATCTCGGGCACACTGCGACCGAGTCGGGCCGCGATTTCGCTGTGCGTCAAAGCGTCGGACGCGGTCGCCAACAACTCCAGAACGTCGAGGCCCTTCTCCAGCGCCGGCGCTGCATAACGCGCACGCCGAGATTTTTCCAGACCTTGCATTCGCGAACTTCGCCGGGCGGTCATTACGATCGATAAAGCTTATTACATGATTTTTCTAATGAAAATATAATTTTATGAGTAGAATGACAACTCGGAAGCGCTAACTGTCCGCCCGTGGGACGGGCGACTCCTTGTTTCGAGGGAGGAGAGCACTCTTGACCTCTTCTCACAATGGGAAGGACCCCAATTTGGAGCGGCCTCTGCAGGGTCTGCTCGTGGTCGACTTCAGCCAGTTTCTTTCTGGCTCTCTGGCGACCCTGCGCCTTGCGGATATGGGTGCTCGCGTGATTAAGATCGAACGCCCCGGCTCAGGTGACCTCGGGCGGACGATTTACCTCAGTGATACCGACGTTCACGGCGAGAACACCTTGTTTCATGCCATCAATCGCAACAAGGAAAGTTATGCAGCCGATCTGAAGAATTCCGATCACCAGGGAAAGTTGCGGCAAATGGTTTCTCGAGCTGACGTAATGGTGCAAAACTTCCGGCCAGGAGTGATCGAACGCCTAGGTTTTGGCTACGCCGACGTCTCACGAATAAACAACCGTATCGTATATGGAATTGTGTCGGGTTACGGTAATGCAGAAGTGTGGCGCAATCGTCCGGGCCAGGACCTGCTTGCTCAAGCGCGATCGGGCATCATGTGGTTGAGTGGAAATGACGGGGACCCTCCCACCCCGATGGCCCTCGCGATTGCAGACATGCTTGCCGGCCACAACCTATGTGAAGGCATTCTTGCTTGTCTTGTGCGACGCAGTATTACCGGCCGCGGAGGACTCGTCGAAACAAGCTTGATTGAGGCGTTGCTGGATTTCCAGTTCGAGGTGCTGACGACCCATCTGAACGATGGTCGACGTCCTCCGCGAAGAAGTGCGTATCGGAATGCGCACGCTTACCTCGCTGCGCCCTACGGCGTTTACGATACGGCAGACGGTTATCTCGCCATTGCCATGACGAACCTTCCAACGCTTGGGAAGCTGCTGGAATTGCCTGAACTTGAAAAGATCTCAGATCCAGGCGATGGCTTCCGCAACCGGGACAGCATCAAGCAAACCATCGCGCGCCGGTTGAAGGAACAATCGAGCGAACACTGGCTTGAGATCCTCAATGCCGCCGATATCTGGTGCTCCGAGGTTTTGGATTGGCCGAAGCTTTGTGCTAGTGAGGCATTTCGCCAGCTCGATATGGTGCAGACTTTACGCGACGAAGCAAATGTCGAGATTCTCACCACCCGACTCCCTCTTCGGCTTGATGGAAATGTGCTTAAAAACGAGAGGCTGGCGCCTAAAGTGGGGCAGCACAATGCAATCATTGATGAAGAGTTCGGGCTCTAGCTCAATCGGTACACTCGAATTGCGTTGTCGTGGAACAATTTTTTCTGGTTTAGTTCGCCAGCGGGCTTAGTGATCGATTTCAAAGTATCCAGCCACTGTGCAAAGCTCGCCGAGAGGGTACAGACCGGCCAGTCACTCCCGAATAGAACGCGATCCCATCCGAAACTCGCGATCACGTGCTCAACAAAAGGCTGGAGATCCGTAGTGGTCCAGTTCTTTGGATCCGCATAAGCGATCACGCCGGATACCTTGCATGTAACATTGGGAGCTTTTGCGATTTCGGAAATGTGCGCGCGCCAGGGATCGAGATCCTGCTCCTTCACACGAGGTACTCCGCAATGGTCAAGAATGAATGCTGTGCTCGGACATTTCGAAACCACGTCTATTGCGATCGGAAGCTGGCGTGCGAGGACGCAGAGATCAAATGACAGATCGTAGTCACGAAGTGCGGCGACGTTCTTGATAAAATTGCTTCCCTTCCCTACGCCATCCGGTTGTGTGTGGAGCACACGTCGGATCCCCTTCAGTTTCGGGTGACCTGCGATCTTGTCCAGATATTCGCGGAAATCCTCACTTTCTGGGCGGCCACAAGCCACCACACCTTCCAGTGGGTTGTCCGGACGATCGGCTAGCGCGAGCAGCTGTCGAGTTTCATCGAGCATGTAGGGTTCGTCGACATCTGCTTCGAGGTGAACTGATTTCACGATCCCCAATCCCGCTGTGGCTGCCAGGTAGTTCGACATTTGAAAGGATCGGTTCAGTTGCGGGACCGAATCCAACCAGGAATAACGAAATAGGTCGAGATCCCAGAGATGCTGATGTGTATCAATGATCTGCATAGTGCCCGAGGTCACAAGATTTACCTATCTTCTGTCAATCAGTCGCAGTGGAAGACCTCTTCCATATTGGCCCACCAGTCGCCTGGTGCGCGCGTATCGAGTGGACTTTGCATGGGCATCATCACTGCCCACCACTCCTGGGTTTTCGGATCGGCCGCCATCTTTGCCATGTCCACCGCATAGTCGGAGCCGTGGTACTCGAAGTATCCGAAGAGAAGATCGTCTTTGAGAAAAATGGAATAATTTCGAATGTTACATTTCCGGATCATATCCAGAACCTCCGGCCAGACCGCCGTGTGATATCGCTTGTATGCGTCCAGTGACTCTGGCCTTACACGAATGACGGAGCCATAACGTCTCATCGAAAACTTTCCTTTCTGCCAACGCATTCCAATTAATAAAACCGAACCAGCAAAAGAAGACTTGCCGCTCATGGAGGCGCCCTACTATATTCGATGCCCGCGAAACTGGGCCAGAATTTCGCAGCTTAGATTCGATTGATTCATGGCGCAACACAGAATCGCCTCACTGGAAACGCGCGACGTCCGTTTTCCGCTTAAACATGGAGCGGGCAGCGATGCAGTACACTCGGGCGCCGAATACGCTTTCGCCACCACCCTATTGGCCTCTGACGGAGCCATCTTCGGCACGGGGATCGTGCTCACTCTCGGACTAGGCAACGAGATTGTTTGTGAAGCCATCGAGCTGCTGGGCCGGGAAATCGTCGGCCGGGACATCGAAGAACTGATGGCCGATTTTGGCAATGTCAGCCGGAAGCTCTCTCAGCATCCACAGCTTCGCTGGTTGGGTCCTCAGAAAGGCGTAGTGCACTTAGCTCTCGCCTCGCTGACCAATGCTTGTTTTGACCTTTGGGCCAAGAGCCGCGATGTGCCGTTATGGCGACTACTTCTCGACCTGGACCATGCACAATTGGTTGCGCTGCTCGACCTGACTTACCTGGAAGATGTTTTTTCGCCGAGTGAAGCTGAGGCCTTGGTTCGCGAAAATGCAACTTCTCGGGCACAGCGAGAGAATGTGCTGCGAACCGGCTACCCCGGCTATGACACATCAGTAGGCTGGTTTCAGTATGACGACGAACGGGTCAAGGAGCTAACGCGGCAAGCAATCGACCGTGGATTTCACGCTTTCAAGCTGAAGGTCGGTTCCCTAGATGGTCAGCGAGACATTCGCCGGGCAAGGATGCTTCGTAAACTCGCCGGCCCGACGGCACTTATCATGTTCGATGCCAACCAGCAGTGGACTCCGCCGCGCGCCTCGGAAATGTGCCGGGAGCTTCGGGGGATGGCCCCGTTTTTCATCGAAGAGCCCACACATCCCGACGACGTTCATGCCCACGCAGTTTTGGCCGAGGAAGTTCACCCCATATCCATCGCGCTGGGGGAGCACGTCCCCAATCGAATTATGTTCAAGAATTTCATGAGAGCGTCGGCAGTGCAGATTGTACAAGTAGACTGCACGCGGGTGGCAGGAATCTCAGAGTTTCTCACGGTCAGCTTAATGGCGCGAAAGTTCGGCCTTCGGGTCGTTCCCCACGTGGGAGATATGGGACAGATTCATCAGCACCTTGTTCTCTTCAACCACATCGCTCTGGGGCACGAGGCTCTTTTCCTTGAGTGCATTCCTCACTTGCAGGAGTATTTTGTGATCCCGGCGCGTGTCGAGAATGGTGTGTATGTGACAGCCGAAGCTCCGGGTTCCTCTTCGGACCTGAAAAATGTGCGTCCTAAGTAGCCTGAATCAGGAACCGATCTCGTTAGGCCGCACGGCGCGCTTTTCAGCCATCGAGCGGTACTCGGCAAAAACCACCTGAAGCGTGCGAAGATTGTCGCGCCCGCTGGTCTCGGGCTCCGTCCCCTCTTCGATGGAACGCATGAGCGAAGCCATTGGGCCCACGAACGCGTCGGGGATCCACATGCTGTCAAGGCGCGCGGAAAACCAATAGCCCTGGTTTTGCTTGGACATGAACTCCAGCGTGTCCGGGCGACCCGTCGGGTAGTTGTACATCAATCCAATAGTTCCCTTGATCACACCCTCCGTTCCCTCCAGGCGAAAAATGGCATAGGCGTCGTCTTGCCATGTGGTATGGCACACATCGATCAGCACTTGCAGACCTGACGCATATTCCCATGTCGTCAGGGTTTTTGTTTCTGCACGGGTGGTTTCGCCAGGAGCGCGGCTTCCACTCGTGAACACAAGATCTGGATCGCCTAGCAGATATCGAAGAGAATCGATGTAGTGAATGCTGTGGAACATGATTTCCACTTTGTCTCCCTCATAAATCCAGGGCCAACGGCTCCAGTCGGTGTTGCAATGAACCTGGATACAGGCGTAAGTCGGCGTTCCAAGCCATCCATCGTCGATCAGAACGCGCGCACAACGAATGCCGGCGTCCCAGCGCATCTGTTGATTAACCGCGATCTTCACCCCGGCGCGCTCCGCGAGTTCGACGTTCCGCACGGCCTTCGCGTACTCCTCGGCAAAAGGCTTTTGGCACAGCAAATGTTTGCTTGCGGCGGTCGCGTGCTCCACTATTACGGCCTGCTCAACGGGATAAACCGCAATGTCGACGATCTTCACTTGAGGATCGGCTAGCAGTTCGTCCACGCTGCCGAAAACTCGTGGGATACTGTGCTCTTTCGCGGTGCGTTCCGCTCTCTCGCGCTCGCGATCGGTAATGCCCACAACCTTGAACCCGGCTTTCTTGTAAGCGGGCAGATGTGCATAGTTCACTATCCCGCCAGCGCCAATAATCCCAATTCCGTGATCCAAACGTTCCGGGAGTGTGGGTCTGTAGTCGAGATGTGGAAACATTTCAGGCATGGAGGAGTTCCCTGCTTTCTAGCGTAACGGCAAACTCTAGCAGTAACTTCCGTGGAGTTAAACTTTTCGTCTTAGCTCTCATTAAACTCACGGTGAGTTTCACTCTGTGAAACTTTAGCAACTCTGCTCGCGCGCCAAGAGTCATCCGAAACTTCCACAGGCACAGCCCTTCGATTTACGATCCGCTTCTTTTGGAATCACGTGCTCGGGAGTTTCACTGCTTCCGATGAAGTCGACGAGGAGTGATTTATGAAGCTCATCCGATTCGGCGAACCCAACGTACCCACGCTTGTCAGCTATGTCAGCCAATTCATGACCTTGCTGCCGGGCGACATTATCAGCACTGGAACTCCTGCCGGCGTCAGCGTGGGTATGAAACCGCAGCAATACCTGAATCCGGAGGATGTAGTGGAACCCGGTATTGATCAACTCGGCGAGTCGAGGCAAAACGTGGTTGCGCGGCGGCTGCAGCTTTTGAACCCAGCCTTTCCGGTGCAAGATGATCAAGCGAGGAAGATAGGGTTCTGCTTTAGAATAGCGCCGTGATGGCGTGTGCGTACTTCAAGGCCCCCGCTCTTCTGCTCCCGATTCTGTTACTTGCCTCTGGAACGCCGGCGCAGCATCCCAATACTAGGAGGCGCAACGCTGCCGCAACTGTCCCCAGTAAGGTTCAATTTGAGGATATAGCTTCGAAGGTAGGTCTGGACGCCCTGAACGTTTACGGCGGCGATACTCACAAAGAATTCATCATTGAGACGACCGGAAATGGAGCCATTATCTTCGACTACGATAACGACGGGTGGCCAGACATTTATCTCCCAAACGGTTCGACAATTGCAGGCTTCCCTAAAGACAAAGCCCCGATCGGTCACCTGTACCACAACAATCAAGATGGCACTTTTACGGACGTTACAGCCCGTGCTGGACTTGCGCACTCAGGCTGGGGACAAGGGGGTTGCGTCGGCGACTACGACAACGATGGCTACCTGGATCTGCTAATCACCTACTGGGGGCAAAATGCCCTGTACCACAACAACGGCGATGGCACATTCACCGACATCTCTGTCAGGGCAGGTCTGCAGACAGTACGAGACGAGTGGAGTACGGGATGCAGCTTCGTGGACTACGACCGCGACGGGAAGGCCGACATCTTTCTCGCGCGCTATGTGGATTTCAGCTACGACTCTGTGCCACGACCGGGCCAGGGACGTTGGTGCCAGTGGAAGGGCATCAACGTAATGTGTGGTCCGCGCGGGTTGAAGCCCGGAACCAACGCGCTTTACCATAACAATGGCGACGGTACCTTCACCGACGTCTCGCCGAAGTCCGGCCTTCTCGCGACTGCGGGATGCTATGGATTCACATCATTGATATCGGATTTCGACCGAGACGGCTGGCCCGACATCTATGTCGCATGTGATTCAACGGCTAGTCTCCTCTATCACAACAATCACGACGGCACCTTCACTGAAATCGGTAAAAGGGCCGGGATTGCCTACAACGAAGACGGCTCGGAGCAGGCGGGTATGGGTCTTTCCGCTGATGACTTCACGCACAGCGGATATCAGGACATCGTGAAAACGAATTTTAGCGACGACACTCCCACCCTGTACCTGAATCGTGGAGACAATAATTTCGATGATGTGACCTATAGCTCCGGCCTAGGCAAAATCAAAAGTTGGCTGGGGTGGGGAGTGCAGTTCTACGACTTCGACAATAGCGGATGGCCAGGGATCCTGATCGTCAATGGCCACGTTTACCCTGAAGTGGATGGCAAGGCCCTTGGCACTAGCTATCGCGAACCGAAGGTCGCTTATTACAACCTGCGCAATGGAACCTTCGCGAACATCACGGCGGATTCGGGCGCTACTCTCTCGGAGAACCACTCCGCGCGTGGTTTGGCGCTCGGCGATTTCTTCAACGACGGACGCCAGGAAGCGCTCGTCAATAACATGAATGAGAAGCCCTCGCTCTATTACAACACTGCCCCTGTCGAGAATTGGATTACCTTAAACCTGGTGGGCGTGAAGTCAAACCGTGCCGCCCTGGGAGCTTCTGTCACATTGCAGCAGGGGGGCGACACGCGCCAGGAGGAAGTGAGAAGTGGCGATGGCTACATATCACAAAGCGATCTGCGACCGCACTTTGGTCTTGGACGATCTTCGAAAGTAGAAAAGATTGTGATTCGCTGGCCCAGTGGCTTGGTCGAAACACTTTCGGACCTCGCCGCCAACCGCTACTACGTGGTGCACGAGGGCCAAGGGGTTGATTCCACCAAAACAAAAACGGCCAGTTCCATACGCATTGGCCGGTGAGGTCCGCGGTTTGCCAGCAACGACCTTAGGTGGCACCGCCTGCAGAAATGATTGCGATGGCAAAGAGCAGAACGGCGACTCCCGCCCAGTTGTAGGAAAGTGCCCGGCGGCTTGCCCCCTTCCATTCCCCGCTCACGGCTCCCCAAAAGAGCGCGGCCATGATGTCGATCGTCATGAAGATCGGCCAGCCAATGATTCCACCAAGTGCACCCATGAATCGCGCGCCCACACCATAGGTGAGCGTTCCTCCAAACCACAGCAATCCCATCGTTATGCCGAGCAACCAATAAAGACCGGAATTCCGCCGGCGAAAGAGGCCCCACGTCCGGTTCTTATTCAGCAATTGAACGCAATAGATGCAATTTGCTAAGAACCCTCCAGAAACGGAAAGCGCCCAGATCGGATTTGCGGCCATCGCGCCGCTTGCGCCCAATTGCAACGCGCGCAATCTCAACTCGTCGCCGAATACGAAGCTGAAGTTGAGCATCGACGAAAATATTCCGGAGAGAATACAGATAATCAGGCCCATTGTGAAGCCGGAGCGCTCGATCTCGTTAGTTCCCGCTTCACGTTCTCGCGCCCGACCTGCCAAACCCAACAGAATCAGCCCCAGCACCATCACCAGCGTACCGGTGATGAGCGCGTGGCCTCGCTTTGTCGTCAATTGATCTGGGTGGAGTATCGCCATCGGTAGGAGCGAACCAAACGAAGCCGTGATTCCAAGGATCAGTGCAAAGCCCAGCGCCAGGCCCACCCGGCTGATGCCAAGTCCAAAGAGTGTCGCGCCTACTCCCCACAGAGTGCCAAACAGTACAACCTTTGCGAGGGTCGAGGTCGATACTCCCATGTATACACTGCCAAGCTGCGGCACGGTCCCGAACGCGGTTGCCCACGGAATTAGAACGAGGCCGGAAACAGCGAATGTCAACCAAGAGTTTTCCCATTGCCAATCGATCATGCGCTTCATGGGGGCAGCAAAGCTGCCATTGAGCATTCCCGCCAGCACGACAATAAACAGTCCCACAACAAAATTTCCTGTCATAGAGCGTCCGTGAAGGAAAAGGTGCTTGCTACATGAAGAACAACGAGCGCAAGAAAATGAACCATGCAGGTCCGGCAGGTCAAGGGAAATCTGTGCCGCCATTTAGTTCCTTTGACAGCTCAACATGTATCCAGTAGATTCCGCCAGATGCTTCCGTGGCGAGGCTTCGTTGTTGATCATCCCCTCGCTGGAAGGTCACGTCTGCCGAAATCAGTCTCGTTCGGAGAACGAGAAAGATATGCGTGCGGGCCGCAGAGAATTCCCTCACAGCGCGGAATGGACTGGGACTTCATTGATAATTGCAGCGTTGAGATCCTGTGAGAGCCACGCGATGTGCAGACGGTTGATGCTTCTGGCCTGCATATTCTTCCTTCACGGGTCGATCGGACTAACCGCAATCGCGCAGCAAAATCGCGGCTCCAGCGATGGCTATGTTGGATCGAGTGCATGCGCAAAATGTCATCGCAGCATCTACGAATCTTTTTCCAAGACGGATATGGGCCGGTCTATGTCGGAGATCACGCCCGCTGTAATGAAAAAGATTCCTTCCAATGCTCAGACAACCGCTCCACGCTTCAACCGCCACTACGAAGTCTTTGCGCGTGAGGGCAAGCTTTATCAGAGTGAATATGCAATCAACCCCGCAGGCCAAGATGTCTTCCGTGAAACGCATACGCTCGATTTTTTGATTGGTTCAGGCGCGAATGGCATAGGAGGGATAGTCCAGGAGGGAGAATATCTCTTTGAGGCTCCACTTTCGTTCTATTCGAAGACAGGCGAGTGGGCTCTCTCACCCGGGTACGAGTTTGGAGACTATGGTTTCAACCGCCCCATTCTCGCGAGTTGCATCGTGTGTCACAGCGGTCGTCCACGGATCAGTTCAGGCCAGAGTGCGAAGATGATGGACCCGCCATTTGCCGAACTGGCAATCGGGTGCGAAAACTGTCACGGACCGGGTGAGACCCATGTTGTTTCACTCGAAATGGGCTCCCCATCATCCACGGGTTCCACATCCTTCATGGTGAATCCCGCAAAGCTTTCTCCTTGGTTAAGTAACAACATCTGCATGTCGTGCCACCAGGCCGGCGATGCACGTGTTCTCAGAGAGGGGAAAAGCTATCGCGACTTTCGTCCCGGTCAGAATCTGGAAGACACGCTTAGCATTTTCCTCGTGCCGTTTGATCGTGGTTCCGCTCCCAAAGATGATCTGCTCGAGCATTACCTTTCGATGCGCTTGAGTAAGTGCTTTCTCAAAAGCGGAGGCAAGCTAACCTGCATCACCTGTCATGACCCTCATGTGCAGCCCTCGGCGCAACAGGCTCCGGAGTACTTTCACCAGAAGTGTCTCACTTGCCATACTGAGAAAAGCTGTGCAGTTCCTGTGATGGTCCGAAAGAGAAAAACCCCTCCCGACGACTGCGCCGGTTGTCACATGCCCAAGCGCGACGTGACGGTGATCTCCCACTCTGTGCTGACGAACCATCGCATCGTTGCCCAAGCGGAGGAACCATTCCCGGATGTTGCTTTCCGTATGGCTACGGAGCAGCTTCCGGATTTGGTCGACCTCAGTTCCGATCCGAGCAACCACACGGTGGTCGATCCTCTTACCCGACTCCAGGCGTACGCGCAGATTGTGCTGCGTAGTCCGGAGTATCGAACGCGTTATTGGGCGCTCGCCAACCAGTTCAAGACCAGCCACGCAGCAAACCTCTACGTACTGGAAGCTCTAGCCGATGAGGCGGTTCAGAAACATACCGATGACGGTTCAAGACTCGCGATACGGTATCTCCAGGAAGCTATAAGGCGCGGGGCAAATAATCCCGTCGATTTCGAAGAATTAGCTGCCCTGTTAATAGGTTTGGGCCGCGAAACCGAAGCTCTCGATGTTCTGCCTCAAGGTATCGATGTGGCTCCCTACGATGCGAATCTCTATCGCCAATACACAAAACTGTTGCTCAATCAAAAGCGGGTGCGCGAGGCTTGTGAGGTCAGCGCCGAAGGAGCGAAGAAATTTCCTCAAGATGATCTCTTGCGAGATCTTATGTCCCGGTGCGGCGGTAACGGTCAAGACAAGCTGACTAATTAAACGCGCTCCCCGACATTTCAATTTCGGGCTAAAACCAGCTGTTTCGTGCGCTTGAGGTTTGGTTTTGGTTCTGGTTGCGAAAATCCCATGGCCGTGGAAATCGCACGAGCGGCGGAGGAGACCGCTCCGGCCAAAGCGCTCACTAAGCTGGGAGTAACCCTTGTGACCGGGCCAGAGACACTCACGGCGGCTATAGGCGCCCCTTTGGAATTCAGAATCGGTGCGCTGACACATCGTGCTCCCTGCACCGCTTCTTCGTCATCAACTGCGTAGCCCTGCTGGCAAATTTTCTCCAACTCCTGTCGGAACTGAACCAGATTGCCGATCGTCTTTGGAGTCGCTGCTTGAAACGTGATGGAATCCAGAATTGTTTGTCTAGTTTCCTTCGGCAGAAATGCAACCAAGGCTTTGCCTAAGGCGGTTACATGGACCGAACGCCGTGTACCAACACGAGAGGAAAGCCGGAACTCATGGGGACTCTCGATCACGTCGACGTAGAGTACGGTTCCTTGATCCAAAACACCCAGGTTCACGGTCTCATGTGTCGACTTCCATAGTTCCCACAAAATTGGACGAGCCACCGCCTGCAAGGTCGCTTCCTGATTGCCACGAGCAGACAATTGCGAAAGCCGCGGTCCAATCAAATACGCGCCTGCCTCAGTTCGCAGGAGATAGCGTTCACGTTCAAGGTGCTTTAGAAAACGATGTGCTGTGCTTTTGTTGATTCCCGTCTGATCGCAGATCGCTTTCAGCCCTAACCCGCTCGAGGATCCTTGCAACGCTTCCAGAATACGCAGCACCTTCGAGATAACGCCTACCGAGCCAGAGGCACCATTGGGCTTTTCTGCTTTCGACATAAACGCGCTTTCGAGAATCCGTAACCCCGCGAAAGGATCGTCCCCGCGCACATTGATGCGAGACGTCGTTCCGACAGACGAAACTCTAGCACGCCACTCGGCCCTAATGCCACCGTCTTGTTTCATCAGATGAAACATCGTTCGTATAAATGAAAGTTTTTGATTGACAACATTTCTGGAACGGTGCTAGAAGCTTGGGCTGCGTGGGGATTTCTCGCGGGCGCTGGGGGCCCGGAGATCTATCAGAGAAAGAATTTCGATCGCTTAAACTGCGGCGCCTCTGCCGCACAGGCCCAAGGGCGGACCTCGTTTGGGGGAGGACTATGATGGCGCACCAGATTCTTTCCGTCAGGCTTCAGCAGTGGATCGCGGGACTGCTAACTCTATTCGCAGTGGTTTTGGTCGTCGCACTCTCAGCCGCGCCCGCTTGGGCTCAGGCCACCGCCGCAATCAACGGCACTGTTCGTGATACGGCCGGTGCGGTAATCGTTGACTCGACCGTCGTGCTGCACAACCGCGACACTAACCTGGATCGTACTGCACAAACAAACAACGTTGGTTCTTACGTAATGACCAATGTGCTGCCCGGAAACTACGACTTGAAAGTGAGCATGAACGGCTTCGGTACAGCCTCGAAAACCAGCATCATCCTCCTGGTGAATCAGACCGCGACCTACGATTTCACCCTTAAAGCGGGATCGGTCACGGAAGTCGTGGATGTGCAGGATAACCCCGTGACCCTCGAAACTTCGACCTCAGAGCTTGGTGTCGCTGTGGTCCGCGAACAGGTCAACGATCTGCCGCTTAATGGGCGCAATTTCACTCAGTTGCTGAACCTGACGCCGGGCGTAAGTACGATCAACGTCTCACAAAACTCCGCTACGAGCGGTGGTATCTGGTCCAACCCGGTTGGCACATTCTCGTACCCGTCGGTGAACGGTCAAACCAACCGGAGCAATCTCTTCTTGCTTGATGGCGTGAACAACGAGGGATCGTTCGGCAGTACATATGCGATCCCTCCGATCGTAGACGAAATTCAGGAATTCAAGGTGCAGTCGCACAATGACGACGCCTCGTTCGGCGGAGTGCTGGGCGGGGTCATCAATGTGGTCACCAAGTCTGGAACCTCGCGTTATCACGGATCGGCTTGGGAGTTTCTGCGGAATAAGGCTCTCGATGCAGGGCTCATCTATCCCCTGCTATCGACGGCAGATCAAACTGCACCCAGCAATCAGCCGGGATTTCAGCAGAACCAATTTGGCGCGACATTTGGCGGCCCGCTTCCTATCCCGGGCGAGCATCAGAAAAAGACCTTCTTCTTCCTCAGTTACGAGGGATTTCGAAATCACACGGCCGCTTCCAATCAGTACATCACGCCGACCACAACTCAGCTCGGTGGAGATTTAACTGGAATCACCGATCAAATCTATAACCCGTATACCGGGCAGCCCTTCAGGTGTGATGCCAGCGGCAATCCGCTGCCAGCGCCCGGAAACGTGCAAGGTGCGGGTACTTCATGTAACAAAATTCCATCCACCATGATCGACCAGAACATGGTGACCTACGCGACCACTCTCTTCCCTGCTCCGAATGTAACCGGCGCAAGCTTCAATGGCCTTGACACGACCAAGGTCATCACCCGTCAGGACGAGGGCAGTGGTCGCCTAGACCACCAGTTCACCGAACACGATAATGTCTGGGCGCGCTACACGAGCTTCCGGCAGCCGGTTACTGGCTCAGGTGGTTTCATCGGGAACTTGCACGAACAGGTCACCAACGGCTATAACATCGCGGCGACCTACACACATTTGTTCTCAGGGAGCACCCTAGCCGAATTTCGCTTCGGCCGCACCGACGTAAACATCGACCAAGGCTCCCACTTTACAAAGGCTCCTCCTTCCTTTGGAACGCAAGTTGGTTTCTCTCCGAACTTCGCCGGGAACTTCCGGGGTAATGTCCAAATGATCCCGAACGTGGTCATCCAGGGATATATTGGCAATCCGAATCCGAGTGCTCACGGCGCTGCCCAGGTAGACAACACCAAGGTTTCCGATATCTGGGAGTACGGAGGGGATTTCACCAAAACTATTGGTCGCCACACGTTCAGGGCTGGAGGGGACTTCGCCAGTAACAACGCGAATGCCCTCTACTTGAACTCCAACGTTCAGTTCGCTGCCGCGAACACCGCGAATCCAGTAGACCTCTCGGGAGGCAATGCCCTCGCATCATTCTTGTTAGGAATTCCCACAAGCGCTGGACGCCGCAATGTGATTGAGACTGAGCATGGTGGGTGGGTCGATGGTTTCTATGCGATGGACCAGTGGAAGGTTACGGACAGGTTGAGTGTCAATCTTGGCTTGCGGTACGACCTGACTCTGGTGCCTGTCTACGGCGATAACAAGAACGCAAACAACTTCGTCGGAGACATGAATTTCAGAGACGGAACGTACATCCTTGCGCGGAACGCTCCGTCCTGTGCGCAAACCAATGCTGCGCCTTGCATACCGAATGGCACGCTCCCCAATCACGTTATTGTGACTCCGCTGGGCGGCAATGCGATCTTTCACACCGATTTCAGCAACATTCAACCAAGAGTTGGGGTCGCTTATCAATTGTTCCCCAATACGGTTATTCGCGTCGGCTATGGACGGTTTTACGACAACTGGGCCGCGATTACGCAAACGGGACAAAACTATGAGGGTACTTGGCCGAGCCTAGATCAACTCGGCGCCAGCAACATGAATCCGGTTAAATCAGCGCCCACACGATTCGCTGAGGATCCGTTCGGTCTGGGGAGTGGTAGCCCCGTAACTGGACCTACTCCCTTCAATCAGTCCACGTGGTTTGCCGACCCCTACCTCAAACGTCCATATTCCGACCAGTGGAACGTGGGTGTGCAGCAGCAAGTCACGTCCAGCTCCGTATTGACAGCAAATTACGTCGGCTCTGTGGGAAGACGACTCGATATAGGCGGAGCCTACAACGTGGCCATGCAGGCAGGTGGGAATGCGAATACCTCGTGCACACCCTACGATCCGAACAATACCACCGCGACAAACTGTGGTGCTCCGTTTACATACATCGGGCCTACCGCATACGACCGGAGCGTAGGAAAGAGCAACTACAATGCACTGCAGGTTTCATTGAATGGCAAACAGCAGCACGGGCTCACGTATCTCGTCTCTTACACTTGGTCTAAGAGCCTGGACCTTGGCTGCACAGGTTGGTACGGCGTCGAAGGATGCTCCATTCAGAACCCCTACAATCTTCAAGCCGACAAGGGGCCAGCAGCGACTGATCTCCCCCAAATCTTTTCCGCTGCCTGGGTGTATACCCTACCTTTCGGTAAAGGCACTTCCCTCTCCTCCGAAAGCCCAGTGGTGAACGCATTGATCGGGGGCTGGAACCTGAATGGCGTTCTCTCGCTCAGTTCCGGAGTTCCGTTCGATGTGGGTAGCGGTAAGGACATCGCCCTGACCGGGAACTACAACTATGGCAACGGATACGGCTACGAACGCGCCAACGTGGTGGGGAGTTTTTACCCCAGCAGCAAAGGTCCTGAGCAATGGATTAACATCTCATCGTTCGCCACACCGGTTGCGGGCACTTTCGGGAACCTTGGCCGAAACGCGCTTCGTTCGGATTGGAACAAGAATCTCGACCTCTCAATATTCCGACAGTTTGCTTTCACCGAGCGTTTCCGAATGGAATTCAGGTTCGAGATGTTCAATGCAACCAACACACCCGTATGGGCGGTTCCCGTGACTAGTCTCGAGAACTCTAATTTCGGCAAGGTCACGCACGCCGCAAACATACCCAGGCAACTTCAGTTCGGCCTCAAGCTCTATTTCTGAGTGCCGGCCATGATGCGCCGATGGTGGTGACATTTCGGTGGGTGCAGCGAGATCAACCAATCCATACCGCACCCACCTGTTCAACACGCCGTCTCTGGATATCTCCAGGTCAGCGGATCATCCCTTTCGGCGCTAGAATATTGATCCCTCAGGTTCCTGTAACGCCGAAGTCTTGATGGCGTGTAGTACGTAAAACGGCAACCGCACGGGGGAAGGCCACGAAAAGATGTTTGGGGCAACAACAGTACGGACTGGATCTGCAGGGCGTCCGCCGCTGTATGTGGGTCTTCTAGTGATGGCAGGTACGATCTCTCTGGCCGGACAATCCACGAATTCAGCTCCGACTGCCTCGCCACAACATCGTCCCGTCCTCCCCCAAGAGTGCCTCTCGCCAGCTCATAGTTCCGACAAGATTGGCGAACTATTGGAGAGCATCCACGACCATCCTACCGCCGGAGCTTTCAATACATTGGGTGTCCTGTACGCTCAGCAAGAGCAGGTCTTATGCGCCATTTCGGCGTTTGAAGCCTCTCTGCGGTCACAAGACCAGAACTGGGAAGCGCACTACAATCTGGCAATTGCTCTTCTCAGAAGAGGAGAGCGAACCAGAGCGAGTCGGGAACTTCGAACGGCGATTGAGCAGAAACCGGATTCGGTGAATTCCCGCTACGCCCTTGCCAGTGTTCTGGAGGAAGAGAAAAAGTTTACTGAGGCTGAAGAGCAGCTCCACACCGTCCTCAAGCAAGATCCGAAATTCGTTCCGGCCACCCTCATGCTTGGCCGGGTATTGATCAATGAGAACAAGTTTCAGCAGGCCATTGAGAGTCTGGAAGAGGGCCTTAACCAACAACCGCGCAGCGAGCAGGCGGAGTCCTTGTGGTCGGCCCTAGCGGTTGCATACGCCGAAAACGGCCAACTTGAAAAGGGTCTGCAGGCGCTGACGGACTTTATCGCCGCTCAACCTAACTCCGCCGATGCGCACCTTCAAATGGGATTACTTTTGCTCCGAGGGGGTAGCAGCCATCAAGCCGAGGCGGTAAACGCGTTCCGCGAGGCGCTTCGGCTCGATCCAAATCTCGATGCCGCGAGACTAGCCCTAGGGCAAACACTGATAGCATCTCAGAATTTCACTGAAGCTATTCGCGTTCTGGTGGAGTACACCGCTCGCAAGAGTAACGATGCCCAAGGATTCTATGCCCTTGGCCTCTCTTACCAAGGGCTGAACCAGTCGGAACCGGCGATTCAGGCTTTTCGGCGCTCTGTCGCACTGAACTCTCACGACTCCGCGACTCGCCTTGCCTTGGGAAATCTCCTGGCCAGTGCCGGGCGGAGCGACGACGCCATCCGGCAACTACAACGAGCTGAGCGTATGAACCCGGCGGACGCCGAAATCCACGGGCAACTCCTGCGGTTGCTTGAGAAGACTGGGCGCAAAGTAGACGCCCAAGTGGAGAGGAGCAAACTCGCGGCCCTGCAATCGCGAGCTGACAAGGACATGGAGGTCGGCAGACTGAACGAAGAAGCAAGCCAGTTGCTCGGCGCGGGGAATGCAAAAGCAGCTGCGGAAAAATATCAACGCGCCGTCCAGCTCAATGCGAGGGATGCCAAACTCCGTTACAACTTTTCCCTCGCTCTCGATCGACTGGGGGATGTAACTGCGGAAAAAAGAGAGTTATTGAAGGCCGTTGAATTAGATCCCGGCTTATTCGTCGCGCAGAATCAGTTAGGGCTGCTTGCCCTGAAAGCAGGCCACCGCCAAGAAGCCGGCGTTCGGTTCAAGAAAGCGATTGAAGCTGAACCGGGATTCGCAGAAGCACAGAGCAATCTGGCAGTGCTTTACAGCCAGGAGGGCAAACTTGCTGAAGCCGTATCTCTTTTTCAGGAAGCCATTAAAAACGACCCGAACTACAGCAAAGCACATGTAAATTACGGCTTGTTGTTGGTGCAGCAAGGCTCTCTGGTAGAGGCCGAGCAGCAATTCCGGACCGCGATCCAGGTCAACCCGAAAGATGCGAATGCCTACTCCGCATTGGGAATGCTCTTGGCCAAGACCGGCCACACTCCTGACGCGGTTACATGTTTTCGCAAAACCGTGGACCTGGAGCCGACGGCGGCAGAAGCTCACCTGAATCTTGGAATTGCATTGGCAGATCAATTTGACCGCACCGCCGCATTCAACGAGTTCTCCGAGGCTGCTCGACTTGATCCTCAACTTCCTGCGGCCCACTACAACTTGGGTCGCTTTCACTACGAAGGCGGAAAATACGGAGACGCGGACCAGGAACTCACCACTGCAGTGCGCCTGCAGCCGAATTACGTGGGCGCGCTCTATTTCCTCGCCCTGACCACCAGGCAGGAAAACCAGCCTGAACGGTCGACTGAACTCCTGCGGAAAGTGGTTCAGATCCAACCGGAAAATGCAGACGCGCAATATCTGTTGGGCCAGGATCTTGATCATTTGGGCGACCATCAAGCTGCCATCGAGCACTGGAAGGCGGCGCTCCAGGCCGACCCGAACTATTCACAGGCTCTCTTCAATCTCGCGAAATCTCTCGGCAAAACTCACGATCCCGGGGCCAAGCAGTATCAGGACCGCTTTGATTCGCTCCAGAGAGAGCAGCAACGAGCGGATCGGGTTTCAGAGCTCGGGAACCTGGCCATCGAGGCCGCTAACGCGAAAAACTGGCCTCACGCCTTGCAGCAGATGAATGAAGCGATTCAACTCTGCGGAAATTGCCCGCAAAGCGCACATCTACACAAGAACCTCGGATTGTTCTATGGTCGCGCCGGCAATATTGACGAGGCGAGGAGGGAACTGCGCACTGCCCTGGAACTCGAACCCAATGACACTGACGCGCGAAATGCGCTTGTAGCACTGGAGCGTACCCGCGAAGAACAGACTAAGTAGCGACTCAGCACTGGAGGTTCTCTCTGAAAGCGAACTCGCATTTTTTCCGGCTCGACGGGAAGCTCGCGGTAGTAACCGGCGCCGGTAGTGGCATCGGTCGAGCCGTTGCTTTGCGCTTTGCCGATGGCGGGGCATGCGTCCGGCTTCTGGACATCGATCAGAAAGCCGTCGAAGCATTGGCGTCAGAAATCTGCACAAATGGAGGCAATGCCAAGGCCTATACTTGCGACGTCTCATCACAGCCGAGCGTGAACTCTGCGTTTCAGAAGATCGGAGCAGAAAGCCACCTTGATATTCTGGTCAACAACGCCGGTATCTCTCATATCGGAAACCTGCAAAATACTTCCGAAGAAGACTTTGACCGCGTGTTTTCAGTGAATGTGAAAGGAATGTACAACTGCATGTGCGCGGCGGTCCCGCAAATGATGTCCAACGGTGGAGGCATCATCCTGAACATGGCATCCATTGCTGGAACGTCGGGTCTCGCCGATCGTTTCGCATACTCCATGAGCAAGGGCGCCGTAGTAGCCATGACCTATTCCGTGGCTAAGGATTACCTCGCACACAACATACGTTGCAATTGCATTTCTCCGGCGCGAGTACACACGCCTTTTGTCGATGGCTACCTTAGCCGCACTTATCCAGGCCGAGAAAAAGAGATGTTTGAGAAGCTCGAAAAATCGCAGCCTATTGGCAGAATGGGGAAGCCAGAGGAGATTGCGGCTCTTGTCCTCTATCTTTGTTCCGACGAAGCCTCTTTCATCACCGGTTCCGACATTCCTATCGACGGAGGCTTCCAGACTCTCCGCGGCTAGCATTCTCCTCCAACGAAATTGCACACGTCGGGGATTACCCTTCACCATGGACCTTCAGATCAAGGATAAAGTTGTGCTGATAACGGGCGGCGCAAAAGGCATCGGTGAAGCGATCAGCAAAGCTTGTGCTCAGGAGGGCGCAATTCCGGTGGCGGTGGATCGCGATGCTGCCGCCTGTGAGCAACTCCGCGACACATTTAAGAATCACGGGTGCCGGGCAACTGTAATCTGTGCGGATCTGTCGGCAGCCAATAGTTGCGAAGACGTTATCAAGCAGACGGTATCGAAGCTCGGTCACATCGACGCGCTCGTCAACAACGCCGGGATTAACGACAAGGTCGGTCTAGAACACGGCAACCCTGAGGAATTCGTCTCCTCCCTTGGGCGAAATCTGCTGCACTACTACAACATGGCCCACTACTCGGTGCCCCACCTGAAGCACAACGGCGGCGTCATTGTTAATATCAGCTCCAAAACCGCTCTGACTGGCCAGGGTGGAACCTCAGGCTACGTCGCGGCTAAGGCGGCAATCCTAGGCATGACGCGCGAATGGGCGGCTGAACTGCTTCCGTACGGTATCCGCGTCAACGCAGTGGTCCCCGCTGAGGTAATGACGCCGCTTTATCAGAAATGGCTCAGCTCATTCCCTTCCGCCGAGGAGAAGCTAAAAAGCGTGGTGGCCAAAATACCACTGGACAAGCGCATGACCACGCCCAGCGAAATTGCGGACATGGTGATCTTCTTAATTTCCAAGCGAGCAGCGCATATAACCGGGCAACACTTGTTCGTGGATGGCGGCTATGTGCATCTCGACCGCGCTCTGACGTAACGAAAAACTATGAGCCATTCACACGTTCCGATTACAGAACGCCGGTATGCAATCCCTTTTGCTCTTGTCACTAGCCTGTTCTTCCTCTGGGCTTTTGGCGTGAACCTGAATGACATTTTGATCCCCCATTTGAAGAAGGCGTTTCACCTGACCGACTTCCGCTCGTCTCTAATCCAGACCGCGTTCTTCGGCGGATACTTCCTTGCTGCTTTGCCGGCAGGCTGGCTCATGGAGAAGATCGGATACAAACGAGGAATTCTGGTCGGACTGCTGACCTGTGCTACGGGAGCCCTGCTATTCGTTCCAGCCGCTTCGGTTCGCCTCTATGGATTTTTCTTAGTCGCTTTGTTTGTGATGGCCTGCGGACAGGGAGTTCTGGAAGTCGCCGCAAACCCTTACGTGACGATCCTCGGTCCACCCGAAAGCTCCGAGAGACGCCTGAATTTTGCCCAATCCTTCAACGCGGTCGGCGCGGTCGTTACGCCCATCGTCGGTGCAGCCTTCATTCTCACTGGAGTGGAGTATTCGCGCGCGCAATTGGCTGCCATGACCCCGGTCCAGCTACAGGCGTACCAGATAGCCGAGGCAGCCACTGTCAAAGTGCCCTATTTGGTAATCGCTGGGCTCTTTATGTTCGTAGTTGTGCTCATCCGCTTCGCGCACCTTCCCGAGGTGCGAGAAGAGGGCAAAGGTGAAGAAGGTCCGAGCGGAGCCACAGGACTGCGAGGTTTGTGGCCTTACAAGCATCTTCTCAAAGGTGTGCTGACTCAGTTTTTCTATGTCGGAGCCCAGGTTGGGGTAGCCAGCTTCATTATCCGCTTCGCGCAGTACAGTGTTCCGGGCATTCCAGAAAAACACGCAGCTGATTTCCTGAAACTCCATTTGCTCGGATTCATGATCGGGAGATTTGCCGGGTCGGCCATGATGAAGCATGTCGCGGCACCAAGGCTTCTTTCGCTGTTCGGGGCCGCCGCTCTAGCATGCCTGACCGTAGTCCTACTGGGCGGCGGCGTCGCTCCCATTTGGGCTTTGGTTGTGCTGGGCTTCTTTCACTCGATCATGTTCCCCACCATCTTTGCTTTGAGCCTTAAGCACTTGGGCCCACACACGAAGTTGGGATCTTCATTGTTAGTCATGGCAATCATCGGAGGAGCCGTCTTCCCCGCCATCATGGGCTACATCTCTGATGCAAGCAACATTCGCTATGCTTTCCTCGTTCCTTTCGCATGCCATATTTGTGTATTGTGTTTTGCGATACGAGGGTATCGTCCGGTCTACGAGCCAGCCTCTGCAGTCGAGCTTCCGGGCATCCCGGCAGAGAACTAAGGCATTCACCACCAGCGAAATCGCACACGTTCGAACACGGCTAGGTCATCACCTTGGGCAGATCAGCAACTGAAAATTAGACGATCGGAGCATCATCCGGCAAATCGGGAGTGGAATGCACATCGAGACCCTTAGTCGACCAGACCAAGTGGCGCGACGTTGTAGGCGTTGCCCGCCGCGTTGCGGGTGAGGCGGGATTTGACGTAAGGTATCTTCGCAGACGTTCAGGAAAAGCAGGCTCTGCGACCTATCCTCCCGTTCACGCTGACCTCGAATTTGAGTCTAAGCTGGATAGCTTCGCGGGCTCCTAGCTCGAGCATAGGTGCACTTCGTTCTCACCTCATCGTGTTCCTTGAGTTAGTGCTTGTGGGTCAGAACCCGCCCCATCAACCGCCTGTCGGCACCCATGCTCAGACTTTCTTGATGTCTTCCGAACAGCAATGAACCGCTCCTAAAACATGTGGGAGACGAGCAGCAAACCCCCGCCGATTGCGACGATATCTTCCGCCGCCGCCACGCCATAGTCCGGGAGCCCAAACGTGTTAACCAGGCGATGGCGAATCTCGTAACCAGCAAATGCACCAGCGATAGCGCCAAGGACACCCAGGATCGTGCCGATTACCAGTGGTTGGTGAGCCGACGCGCAGAGAGCCATGCTGGAGAATCCTCCGGTAATCACGCGGAATACGAGAGGTCCAAGATCAGTTCGCTTTGGTGTTTTCGGCAGCTTGTCAGCCACCAATTCGCCGAGTGCGAGAAGCGACAGGATAATGGCTGCGGTCCTCGACCCCGCGAAGGACAGCCATGAGCCGCTGAGGTCAAGCCATCCAAGATGCGCTGCCCAGCTCACGAGTGCTGGTGCCGTCAGCGAGCGCAATCCGGCAATGATTCCAATGGAGAAACATCCGAGAAGCAGAACAGCTCTGTTGACGTTCATGCCAGCTTACTTTAGTCGCAAGCGTTCGCTTGTCAAGCGATCGCCTAAACCCTAATGATCAGACCGCCAACACGGTGTCAGCTGGCGGCCACTCCAACCCGCAGTATCACGCACTCCATGTCTGACAGGAGACACGAGGCAGTTGCACCGGAGCCCATTCTGGCTAGGCCTGTAATCGTATACACCAGGCTCATGCAACGGAATAACTCTCCAAATGCTCACGTCTCGACCCTGTTGATGCAACCTTTGTGGACAAGCCACGTTCCATAGGTGGAGTCCCCGCTGGTCTGCAAGTCCACGGGACTGGGTGGAGTCCGTTTCGAAATCTCAGAAAAGAGGCACGCCATGAATTCGTCGCGCACCTTTCCGATATGCAAACTGTTGCGGCCTGCACCGCTGCTCTGTTTCGGTGCGGTGCTCCTAGCAGCAACCTCATCTTTGGGAGAGGATCCGCACTCTCCAGGATGGGTGGTCATTCCGGTCACGGAATACAGAAATCTCTACACCAAAGCCTATCCAGCTGAACCCGAGCCTGAAACACTTCCCGTCCAGGCCACCTTAACGCGGATCGACTACGACTTACACGTTGGCAGTGATCTGGCGAAGGGCCGAGTCGAGCTCACCATCGACGTTCTGAAAAACGGATGGGTGAGCGTGCCGATTCCCGCAGGACTGTTAGTGCGCGAAGCGCGATTGGACAAACAGCCCGTCTCTCTGGTCCCGAGTTCAGCCAACAAAGGTGGGAGCCAGTTCAATGCTGTGCTCTCGCACCAGGGACGGTCCGTCCTCGTACTTGAGATTGCGTTGCCGGTGAACTCCGCGGCCGGGGATGAAAGCATCACGTTGCCGGCAGCAAACTCGGGGGTAACGCGCGCTTCCGTGGATCTGGCCCGGCAAGGTGTGGATGTGCATGTGGAAGGCGGGTTGCTTTCAGAGAAGTCCGAAGCAAGCACCACCAATAAGTGGGTTGCATATGGGAGCGGCAATGAGGCACTCACCTTCAGTTGGCGTCGGAAGACTGAAGATCATCGAGCAACTCGGCCTTTGCGATTGCGTGGTTCGCTCACAGAGCTGGTCAGCATGGGAGAGGACTCCACAGCGATCTACGGCGAAGTGAATCTGGATGTCGTCCAGGGGGAAGCGCGCGGCGTCCGCCTACAGCTTCCCTCAACCGTAACTATCAATCAAGTGCTCGGTGCCATGGTGTCGGATTGGCAGGTTGCGAACGGTGAATTGACGGTCACTTTCCTAGAGCCAGTAGAACAAGGTGCCAAGTTCGTCGTGAATGGGGAGACACGCTTACCGCGCGATGGCGAGGTGAATGTTCCCCTTCTTCGCCTCTTGAACACCGAGCGCGAGACCGGAGGAGTTGCGGTGGAAGTTCTCGGCGCCGGTGAAATCAAGGACTTGAAATCCCAAGGTCTCGAAGAAGCGGATGCGACGGACCTCGGCGACAGCGTGGCCAGCCGCCAATCGCCATCTCTGGCCGCCTTCCGTTTTCGCGCCGGAGAGAACTCAAAAGCGCGGGCCCTCACGGTGAACGTAGCCCGCTACGCGCAACAAGCGGTGTTGATGGCCAACATCGAAGAGGCACGCTACCAGGTACTGATGAGCAAGGACGGGAAGACCCTGGTGCAGGCCCGTTACGCCGTGCGGAACAATCAGCGGAATTTTCTCAAGATCACCTTACCGCCGGGTGGCGTTGTCTGGAGCGCTTCAGTGTCCGGGCAACCGGCGCGGCCCGGACAGTCTCCGGATGGCAGTCTCTTGCTTCCACTGGAAAAGGCACGTGGCGGCGAGGATGCTCCGGCCTTCATCGTCGAAATAATTTACATGCTTCGCGGATCAGCCTGGGAGGACAAAGGCAAAACTCGTTTGGCCCTGCCTGCTCTCGATCTGCCAATCTCGCGTACGGGCCTGTTGTTGCACTATCCGCCGCTGTTTCGCATCACGGCAGAGACCGGATCGTTCCGTGCGGAACCCTATGCGGGCCCGATTTCACCAGCATTCAATCCGCCGCCACCAGTTGCCTCTGTTATGAACGGACAGCCAACGGTGTCGACCGGTCTGCGCAAAGCCGAAAACGATAAAGACCAGGAATCGACTCAGGCTCTGATCGACACCTTCCGCGCGAAGTCGAAGGCAGGCAGAGTGGCAGGCATTCTTCCTATTGGAATCGATTTTCCTTCGATAGGCCCTTCAACCTACTTGGTATCAGAACTCACGAGCGAAGGCCAATTTCCGGCCGCTGACTTGAACTATCAACGAGACAAAAAGGCGGGTGCGCGATGAAAAACTACTTCTTCTGTTTTGTGCTCATTCTCTCCGCGATTGCAACGGCGCAACTCCAAAAAAGCGACTTGCCTTTGCCGAATTCCGGCGACGTTACCTTGCCACTCGACCAATACAACAAGTTGCTCGAACTTGCCAGCAAGCCCACAAAGCGGCCGGAGGCCCCGCCTCAGAACTACTCCATTCAATGCGCTGAATTGAAGTTTCAAGTTGAAAACGAATCTGTGCTAGGAAGCGTCCACCTGGAAGGCGAGGTCTTCAAGAAAGGCATCACCAAGGTGCCGTTGATCAGAGACATGATTACACTTGATGCCCAACAGGATGGTAAAGGAGTGCCGCTGCAACAAGAGAACGGCGCGCAAATCGCCGTCTTGAATGGCCCCTCCGATTTCGCAATCGCTCTGAATGCCGCGTTGCCCCTTCGCCTCGAGGCCGGACGCGCCTCTTTCACCTTGGCAGTTCCGGCCGCAGGCAGCGCCCAACTTACTTTGGTCGTGCCCGGCGAGCATACGTCGGTCAACATCAGCCCGGGTCTGATCCTCAACCGAACCTCCGAGAAGGGCACCACCACCATCGAAGCCACCCTGGCCCCGGGACAACCGGTGAACATCTGGTGGGCAACGCGCGAAACTGCTACCCAGAAGGCACCCAAAGATGCTCGTTTCCTCTCGGACGTGAAGACCTTGATGTCAGTGAGTGAGGCGGAACTGCATGTGGCCGCGCTGGCCGACATCACTGTGGTTCAAGGGGAACCGACAGAGTTTGCCGTGAAGGTGCCTACGGATTACGAGGTGACCGGCGTCACGGGGGCATCGCTCGAATCCAGTGAAGTTCATGACGGTACGTTAACCCTGAAAGTTGTTGGTCCGAAACAACGCCATCAGTTCCTGATCTCGATGGAACGTTCCATCAGCGATTCCAAAGCCAGCGCTCCCTTCATCAGCTTCGTTAACGCCCAACGCGAGACCGGAGAAGTTCTCGTCGAGGGCACCGGCACCATGGAACTCACTGCCCGCGAAGGCGGTGGCCTGCAGCGTATCGACGTCAAAGAAACCAGCTACTACTTGCGTGCGCTGGCGCACTATCCGCCGCAAGCCGCCTTCCGTTTTCACCGCCAGCCGAACGACCAACCCACGCTGGCCCTGGAATGGACGCGCTTCCCCGATAGCAGCGTGCTCGCGGCAGTCGCCGACGAAGCCACCGTCACCACGCTCGTAACGTCGGAAGGAAAGACGCTCACCGAAATCAAGCTCACTGTCAAGAATCAAGCTCAGCCCTTCCTGAAAGTGATGCTGCCTGCCGGTGCAAGCATTCTGTCGGCTGATGTGGCGGGTGAACGAGTCAAACCTGTGCAAGGCCCCGACGGCAGCCGCGTACCGCTCTTGCGTCCGGGTTTTCGTCCCAATGGACCATATGAGGTTTCGTTCGTGTTCATGCACTCGGGTGCGCCGTTCGCAAAGAAAGGCGGCTCTGAATTGTCTTTGCCTTCCATGGACCTGCCGATCAGCATCCTGCACTGGGAGCTGTTTCTGCCCGATCGTTACCAGGTCAAAGATTTCGGCGGTGACGTAATTTCGGCGGGACTGCTGTCCGCCAGCGCGGAAGAGGGCGGCATCATCGGTCCCGCCCTGACAGGGACGGGTGATGGCATCGGTGTCGGGTCGGGCGCCGGTGCTGGGATCGGAGGTGGCGTCTTCAACGGTAGCCTTTTCGATAAGGCCGTCAACGGTTTCCCATATTTCCCCGGCCAGATCGGCGGTGTCGTCGTCGACCCTTCGGGTGCCGCGATTTCCGGCGCAACCGTGACCGTCACCAACACCGCAAACGGCGCCTCGATGAATGCCGTGACCGATTCCGCGGGCCATTGGGTCGTCTCGAATTTTCCTTCGGGACTGGGCAAACTGCAAGTGAACGCCAACGGTTTTCGTCCGCAGTGCAGACGTTCGACTACGACGCAAGCCACCCAGCTGAGTATATGAGCACTTTAAATGTAAGTGCTGCGACAGAGACAGTTGAGGTCACAGCGCAAGCGACCCCCATGAACGGTCGCTCCATCGCTCAGCTCCGGGAACTCGAGAGCGGGGCGAAGAAGCAGGCCGCCAATACAGCATCCACCAATGTCCTCAACTTGCAGCGCCGAGTGGCAGGAGTGCTGCCCGTCGCCATTGACGTGCCACGAACCGGTTCTTCGTTTGAGTTCGCTCGGGCGCTGGTGCTCGACGAAGAAACCAAAGTGACGTTCAGCTATAAGAGCCGCTGAACTCGGCTTCGATTGTACAAACCGTGATGGCGGGATGGCGCGGGCACTCGTGTCCGCGCCCCCCGTTCCCGTCGACCCTTTCAGTCCGAGAAAGTAGTGGTCAATCTCGCAGGAGGCAGACGCGAGTATGACGACGTGTGTTTGAACTCCAGAACAGAGTCAATGCGTGGAATTGGATTTTCGTCAACAACGACGCTACGACACGACTTCGTCCTGCTCCTGTGGAAGATCAAAAGCGCCAGTATGCGTCAGAGGGTCGTCCTGATCCTCGAATCTCGACAATCCCCGGGGACCAGCGGAGCCCGGACTGGCGATGCGCTCGCCCTTTCTACTTGGCCGTCAAAAACCGGTAACCGTTGAGCCTTGAGCCAGTCGAAGAGCTAGAATGAACGCCTCCATGGAGAGAGCGCACAGACAAAGGAGAGCCGTCGTCGCCCTAGGCATTCTGCTGGCGTGCTGCTCTAGGGCTCTCGCATTAGACCCATCTCTCGACATCAATCAATACGCGCACACCTCGTGGAAGATCCGCGAGGGATTTTCCAAAGGCAGGGTCACTTCATTTGCTCAGACCCCCGACGGATATCTCTGGCTTGGCACGGAATTCGGTTTGCTTCGCTTCGATGGCGTTCGGAACGTCCGGTGGGACGCGCCTACCAGCGAGCATCTCCCCAGCAGCTACATTCGAAGCCTGCTCGCCGCACAGGATGGGCGTCTCTGGATTGGCACTTACAAAGGACTGGCAAGCTGGAAGGACGGCAAGTTGACGGAGTATCGGGAGCTTGCTGGACAGACTGTTGATGTGCTGCTTCAGGATCGCGAAGGCACGGTATGGGCCGGAGGGTATGCGGGTTCCATTGGGAGGCTATGCACGATTGATGGTGGCCGTGCCCAGTGTTACGGAGATGACGGCCGTCTCGGACTGTGGGTGGCATCTTTGTACGAGGATAGCCGAGGCAACCTCTGGGCGGGAGCGCAGACCGGGCTGTGGCGGTGGAAGCCTGGTCCTCCGAAACTTTATCCGATGCCATACCATGTGATCGGCACCTCCTCCCAAACTGTGAATGAGAGCGACGACGGTGCACTCTTGATCGCCACAGAGAGCGGCGGAATCAGAAGGGTCATTGATGGGAAGACCGAGGCGTACTCGCTTCCAGGTACCGGGGCGCAGCGGTTCAAGGCCCTACGGATGCTCCGGGATCGCAATGGCGGTCTGTGGATTGGAACCACCGACCGAGGTCTCTTGCATGTGCACCAGGGAAGGACGGATGTTTTTACGCAGTCTGAGGGCCTCTCGGGCGATTACATCAATAAGTTCTTCGAAGATCGTGAAGGGAATGTTTGGGTAGCCACCGTCAATGGCCTCGATCGCTTTCGCGACTTCGCCGTCCCGACGATTTCCGTGAAGCAAGGTTTGTCCAGTGCGATCGTTTGGTCCGTTCTAGGAGCCAGGGACGGCAGTGTTTGGCTTGGCACTCCTGACGGTTTGAACAAATGGAATAACGGGCAGATCACGATTTACCGTACGCGAGGCGCACAGGTCGAGAACAGCGGCACCAAACAACAACCAGAATTCAACGTGCGCGAGGTGGCCGATGGTGGATTGCCGGATAACGGTGTGGAGTCACTGTTTCAGGACGATGGCGGGCGAATTTGGGCGTTCACGGAACGTGGGGCTGCCTACTTCGAGAATGGCCGGTTTATCCGCGTAACGACGAACCATGCCCATGTCGAGAATGCGCATCCGCGCCAACGACACGTCACCGCCGTCTTGGCTTTAGTCGCGCCCAGCGGGCAGTTGCATTCCATAGCGGGGGACAGTTCCGGGAATCTTTGGATAAGTGACCAACATCAGGGCCTTTTTCATTTGCTTGGGGGAAGTGTGGTCGAACAAATCCCCTGGGCGAGGCTGGGACGAAAGGACTGGGCCATGGCTCTATTGGCTGGTCCCGTGCCCGGCGGGCTGTGGCTTGGATTTTCGCAGGGTGGCGTAGCGTATTTCAAAGACGGTAAGGTCCGTGAATCGTATTCAGGCCTTGATGGATTAGGTGAGGGTATTGTCACCAGTCTGAGCCTTGATTCCGATGGTACGCTATGGGCCGCAACCGAGAGTGGGCTAAGCCGCGTGAAAAATGGCCGGGTCGCCACCCTCACCAGCCAAAGCGGATTGCCCTGCGATACGGTTTTCTGGGTGATGCGAGATGACGCCCATTCATTCTGGCTGTACACGCCCTGCGGCCTGGTGCGCATTGCCGGGACAGAGATGGACGCGTGGGTCGCCGATCCAAAGCGGACGATCCAGAACACGGTTTTCGACAGTTCCGATGGAGTGAGGAGCCGCGCCCTCACAACGGGCTATACCCCCCTTGTTGCCAAGACCGTGGATGGAAAATTGTGGTTCTTGCCTCTCGACGGCGTCAGCGTTATCGATCCGCGTCACCTGGCGTCCAACAAATTTCCGCCGCCGGTGCAGGTCGAGCGAGTTATCGCGGACCGCAAAACGTACTGGCAGAATTTTTCCGGCATTGCATCCTCCTCCCACCCGAGGCTGCCGCCGCTGGTTCGCGATCTCACGATCGATTACACGGCGCTCAGCTTCGTCGCGCCAGAGAAGGTTCGTTTTCGTTATAGGCTAGAGGGCCAAGACCCGGACTGGAAGGAAGTTGTCAATAACCGAGAGGCGCACTATTCGAACCTTGCGCCCGGCGACTACCGCTTCCGCGTGACCGCCTGCAATAACAGCGGGGTATGGAACGAGGCCGGCACGTTCCTGGATTTCTCCATCGCCCCAGCCTATTACCAGACCACATGGTTCCGCTTGTCGTGCGTAAGCGCCTTCTTGGCATTGCTCTGGGGAATCTACCGAGTGCGCGTTCGCAGCATCCAGGAGCGCTCGGAGCAACTGGCTTTGATGAATGCGAAATTGGAACATCAAATTGCCGAGAGGAAACAGGCAGAAGAGGCGCTGCGTCAGGCGAAGGCGGAACTCGCACACGCCAACCGGGTGAGCAGCATGGGAGAGCTGACTGCGTCCCTGGCGCACGAAGTCAAGCAACCGATTGCCGCAGCCATCACCGACGCCGCTACTTGCTTGCGCTGGCTGTCTCGCGATCAACCCGATTTAGAGGAGGCGCGCGAGGCCGCCTCAAGAATCGTAAAATCTGGAAAGCGTGCAGGTGAAATCGTCAACCGCGTCCGCCTGCTCTTTGCGAGGGATACGTCGCAACGGGAGTTGGTCGATCTAAACGAGATTGTTCGGGAGATGGTGCTTCTGTTGCATAGCGAGGCAACTCAATACTCGATATTAATTCGGACGGAACTCACTGCCGACGTTCCTCAGATCATGGGAGATCGCGTGGCACTGCAACAGGTGCTGATGAACCTCATGCTAAACAGCATCGACGCGATGAAAAATGTGGATGGGACGCGTGAGCTGACCATCCAGTCGCAACGTTCTGAGAATGATCAAGTGCGGATTTCGGTCATCGATACCGGCATTGGGCTTCCACCGCAGCAGGCAGACCAGATTTTTAATGCGTTCTTTACTACCAAGGCTCATGGTACGGGCATGGGTTTGCGGATCAGCCGCTCTATTGTTGAATCGCATGGCGGCCGCATGTGGGCTGCCGACAACTCTCCCGGCGGCGCACGCTTTCATTTCACGTTACCCAGCGGAGGCAGAGCCCAACGGGCTGCATAGTCCGGTCAGTAGACTCCGATGGGCCAGATTGAACAATTTGTCACGGTTGTTTTCGGCATTCTCGAAATGATCATCTTGCCAGGTTACGGGAAGTCGGCCCCCAGGAATCGTAGAGGTATTCGGAGCTTGAGAGCTTCATGTTGAAACATCAACTCGGTATCTCGCTCCCTGCCTCTCGTTCCGAGAAAATGAGCCAGTAAATCAATTTCCGGGCGGCTGCAAAGTGCTGACGCGACTCTTTTCGAAGAAACGTGCCATCCCAGCTCCGAAGATAAAGCCGCCGACGTGCGCCAGGTAGGCTACCCCTCCCGTCTGTGTGTGCGCGACACTGCCCGCATGGAAGAGCTGGCTGGCGAACCAGACGCCGATCAAAAGCGCGGCCGGAATGATCGTGATCCGGACGAACACAAAGATAAACAAAACGGACTTGATTCGATCCCGAGGATAGGTAACTAAAAACGCGCCCATTACTGCTGCGATCGCCCCGCTGGCACCAAGGTTCGGCACCGTGGAATGTGGGTCGGCCACGACCTGCGCCAGCATTGCCACCAGCCCGCCAAGCAAATAGAAGATAAGGTAGCGCCCTCTGCCCATCGCATCCTCGATTTCGGGAGCAAACGCCCATAGGAAAATCATGTTGCCAATAATGTGCGACCAGCTGCCGTGCATGAACATCGCCGTCAGGATGGTGATCCAGTGGTGGCCGGAAGTGATTTGTGCAGGGATCGCCGACCACTGGGTCACGAACGTTTCGCCGTTCATCAACTCGAGCACAAAAACGAAGGCGTTCACGAGGATGATGAAGACAGTAACGACGGGAACGCGCGTGGGGCGCCGGGACGCGTCGGTTAAGGGGATCAGGCCTCCCATGTTCTCCTTGTCGTGGACTAAACGTGCTGCAAAACGAAGGCGCTAACTCATCACGCGGCCTTGCGCGGTGAGAATGATGCCAACTCAGCAGCAGCCTTGCGCACAGTCAAGGACAGCATCAAACGCGACACGCCACTGATGATTAAGCTCACACCGACCAAGGTGCCTATCGCCCAGCTGGAGCTCGAAGGCCACTGCAGGTAGATCATCAGCCCTAACAACAGGGTGACGATTCCGTCAACCAAAATCCAACCCGAGCCCGCAATCGGCCGCATCCGGAAGAACAGGGCGATATCAAAGATCCCCTCAACCAAAAACAGCGACGCCAGCACTAGAGTGAGCGACACCACACCGAGAGCTGGATGCGCAATCAGATACACGCCGAAGAAGACATAAGCGATCCCGACCAACAGCTTCCAAAGCAGGCCGGAGGCTCCATGAGCGTGAAAGGCGAGGACGAGGTGGACAATGCCCGCCAAGACAATGAGCCAGGCAATAAGCGCGTTAACCGCCACTGCAGCGACGGCGGGCGATCCCACCGCGAGCACACCGAGGACGACGAGCAAAGCTCCGCACAAGATTGACCAGGTTGAAGCTTGCCGCAAGATATCGAGGGGAGTCTGTTGCGCCATAGATACCTCCTAAAGCTGACGGACAGGAGTCTACTCCTTGAAGGCAAGTGGAGGAAGTTCGCCGAGTGCGGATTTCATCGTGTCTCGAACAATTGCGTCGAACGGGCGCGGGCTGGTGTTGGATATCGAACAATCACGACTACGGACATTGGGTGAGGGACTCGGAAGATTGCTCGGCTGCTTCCAAAGAGTGGGGGAAGGAAATCATGCAACCAAATGTGATGACTCTGTCTTTTGGGTCGGCAAAGTGAAATGAAATGTTGCTCCTCGTCCGCCGTTGGCAGCCCCCCACAGCCGGCCCCCGTGCGACTCTACAATGGAACGGCTGATGGCCAACCCCATGCCGCTGCCCTGCGGCTTGGTGGTAAAGAATGCAGAAAAGATCTGATCCATCTTCTCGCTTGGCAACCCCACGCCAGTGTCACTGACCGAGAACTGGAGTTGACCGTCCTGCAGTTGCGACTTCACCGTAAGCTCTCCGCCGGAGTCCTTCATGGCTTCGATGGCGTTGAGAATCAGGTTCATGAACACCTGCTGCAGCTGCACACGATCCGCTGTCATTTTGGGCTGTTCGGCCGCAAGGTCCGTGCGCATGGCAACCGAGTATTGATCGGCCTCACACTTCAGCAGCGTCAGCATTTCCTGGATAATTCCGTTTACGTCAACCAACTCACGTTGTGGAGCAGACTTCTTGTAGAAGGAACGGATACGGTCGATGATCTCCGCCGCGCGATTCCCATACTTATCGATTCTGGCTGCTGCCGCACGAGCCCGATCAAGATTGGGCGGTTCGTGCGCCAGCCATTCCATGCAACTGTTGGCGCTGGTGATGGCGGCAGCGATTGGCTGCTTGATCTCATGTGCCAGAGAGGCGGCCATCTCTCCCAACGTGCTCACACGATTGGTATGTGCTAAATCGGCCTCTAGTTGTCGGAATTTCTCACGCGCCTCTTCAGCACGCTTGCGCTCGGTGACATCGACCATTGTGCCGAGCACTTGAACAAGGTCTCCAGTGGCACTCAAAACCGGATGGCCGATGCCATGAATGTGTTTGACGGTTCCATCGGGCTTCACGATTCTGAACTCGACGTCGCAATTCACTTTATTGACGAATGTCCTTTCATTCGCCAGCCTCACCTTTTCGCGATCTTCTGGGTGTATTCGCTGCACCCATTGGTCGAACATCGGCAAGCCTTGTTGGGGATCAAAACCGAAAAGTCGGAACATTTCGTCGGACCAGTACACGGTCTCGTGGCTCGTGCCATCAATGGCACAACTACCGTTTTGGGTCAGGCTCTGCGCTTCCACCAAATAGGCTTCACTCGACCGAAGCGATTCCTCAGCGCGCTTGCGATCCTCGATGTCTGTCGAGATGCCATACCACTTGACGATCTTGCCTCCGGAGTCCCGCAGCGGCACACATTTACTCAAGAACCAGCGATACTCACCGTCCGCCGCACGCCGGAAACGCACCTCATGCTCGAAGGGCTGCCCAAACGCCACCGAGGCGCGCCATCTCTCCACAGAGCGCCGCAAGTCTGCAGGATGAATGGCGGCTTGCCAGCCTGAACCAACTGTCCTCTCGGCGGACAAACCCGTGTATTCCTGCCAGTGGCGATTAACGAAATCCACGGCGCCATCGGGCAAAGCCGTCCAGGCAAATGTTGGAATGGTTTCAACCACATCCCGCAGCTTCTTTTCCTGACACCGCAGTTGCCGAACGCGAAATCGATAAGCCCCATAAACCAAGGCCAGGAACGTCACCACACAGAGTGCGCGGAACCAATTTGTCTGGTAGTACGCTGGCAGTACAGCAAAATCCAGCGATGCGCCGGTTTGATTCCAAACGCCATTGCTGTTGCACGGGGTCACTCGAAAACGGTAGTGTCCGGGTTTAAGGTCGGTATAGAAGGCTTGGCGCCGCGTCCCAGCATCCTGCCATTCCTACCCTTTCGCAGTTTCAGGGGATGAATTCAAGGGCAAGCGGGTTCTGGTGACCGGCGGCACAAAGGGTATGGGACAAGCGATGGTGCGCCGTTTTACTCTGAGCGGTGGTTCCGTCGCAACGACTGCCCGCTCGCCGATGCCGGAAGGTCAGGCAGTTGCTCTATTCGTGCAAACGGATATCGGTACGGCTGCAGGCGTGCAAGAAGTAATCGGCCGTATTCAGCAGGAGTGGGGTGGAATTAACATATTAGTGAACAATGTGGGGGGATCAGATGCTCCGAACGGCGGATATGAAGCCCTCTCTGACGACGACTGGCAGAAGGCGCTCAACGTCAATTTGCTGGCGTCCGTTCGTCTCAACCGGGCATTCCTGCCCGGTATGATCGAACGCAAATCAGGTGTCGTTCTTCACATTTCGTCCATCCAGCACCGTCTGCCACTCCATGACGCGACACTTGCTTATGCTGCGACGAAAGGTGCTCTCAATACCTACAATAAGGGGCTTGCAAACGAAGTCGGGCCGAAGGGCGTCCGCGTCAACATGATCTCCCCTGGATTCATCGAGACTTCGGGCGCACACGGCATGATTGTGCAACTCAGCCAGAGCAGAGGTATCAGCGAGGACGCTGCTCGCCAGCAAATCATGAGCATGATCGGAGGGATTCCCATTGGTCGACCCGGCCGGCCGGAGGAAGTGGCCGAACTGGCGGCATTTCTGGCATCCGATCGTGCCGCTTCGATTCACGGTGCAGACTACATCATTGATGGCGGCACGATGCCCACCGTCTGATCGAGAAACAATGAGCCCACTTCAATACCGAAAGCAGTTAAGGCTGCAGAGAACCAGGGAGCGGATGATTATGGATGGGGTGGACGCTACAAGCGCAGCTTACGAAGTCGGCACGAGAGCGTCAGCCAATTCAATCGAGAATACAGCCGCTTCTTTGGCTCTGACAGCCCGTTCTTGATCCTCTAAGGAATCCTTTGACCCCGCTTACCGGACCCAAATCGGACCCAGATTTTTCCTGGCGCCAGCAATAAGGTCCGGTTTAAGCGTCTGGACAAAGGAATTTGCCGCCAGCGCATTGGGCCCCCTCTCAGACCGACGCTTCGAATACCCATAGAGACATCGTCTTTAGACTAGAGGCCGAGGTCGCTTAACCCTGGGTGGTTATCGGGACGTCGCCCCAGTGCCCATTGGAATTTGCGATCGGCCTCCATAATGGGGAGGTCGTTGATTGATGCGTGCCTTGACGCCATGAGCCCATCGTCATTGAATTCCCAGTTCTCATTGCCATAGGAGCGATACCACTGACCCGAGTCATCGTGCCACTCGTAAGCGAAGCGCACGGCAATTCGATTTCCCGTGAATGCCCACATTTCCTTGATGAGCCTGTAGTCAAGTTCTTTGGCCCACTTGCGAGAAAGGAAAGTGATAATTTCGCTTCGCCCGTTTATGAACTCCGAGCGGTTCCTCCACTGTGAATCGATCGCGTAGGCAAGAGCTACTTTTGCCGGATCACGACTGTTCCAACCATCTTCGGCGAGCCGCACCTTCTGAATCGCGCTCTCGCGCGTGAACGGAGGCAAAGGGGGACGGGCGGGTGTCGTTGTTGTTCCCATGCTTTCTCCTGCTGAGCGTGATTCCTGCGCCATATCAACTCACGTACTCGTGCGGCGATCTCGTGACGTGTCGAAGGAGAAATGGCCACCATCGACAATGTCAACCTACGCTGAGAGCACTGTAACAGGATCTTGTGCCTCCGCTTTCCAACTGTTCGCCTGACTATTTTGGGTGCGTCTTT
>CAVQZP010000027.1:0-140236 GCA_963718505.1 uncultured Acidobacteriota bacterium
ACGAACCCGGAGCCACCAACGCTAGTTTCCGAATGCAATTTCTTCGTCCAATTCTGGCGAACCCGCAAGGGACCGAATCAGTTTGCTGACGCTATGCGCGACGCCGAATGACTCCGCGACGGCGGACGTGTCGAGAAGTCCGAGTCCGCAGGTCGCTGTGATCATCGCCCGCTGGGCAAATTTCTGGGGATCCCCAGCCAGGGAAGCGGCTTTCAGCCAGCGAAGGAAGATGCTCGCCGAATCGATGGCGTTCACTCCCGGTCGTGTGGGGACTATTCCATAAGCGACGGTTCCACCTTGTTGCATGAAGTCCAGCGCATGCCAATCGGCAAAGAACGAGTCCAGTCCTTCATGGGCATCGAAGGAGATGATGTCGGGTTGCACGCGGCACATGCGCTCAAAGGGGCGCGCCGCGCAGCAATGCAGTCCGGCATGAGCTCCACGAACGCGAGCGTGCTCAAGTGTGGCCGCCAATGCATCAAGCCGCTGTTCCTCTGAGACCGCGATCGCGGCAGGTGCGTCCAAGCATAAGGCTGGCTCATCAACAAACAGGAGCACAGGCAGGCCAGCTAATTTCAGGCGATCGATCTGCCATCCGATGATCTGCGAGACATGAAAGGCCACTGCTGCGAAAAGTGCCGGATCGGCCAAGAAGTGCCGGCCCTTATGGAACAGATACGCTGACAGTGTAATTGGACCCTCAATCTGCCCCTTGACGGCGATTGCGGAGCCGAAGAGACCAGACGACAATGCTTCTTCGAACGCACCGAAGCCTGCCGCATGTGCCGGTGTCAACTCCCCGCTACTCCGGTGAAGGATTTCGAGCACCGAATCGAGTTGGCCTGCTTTCACCTGATAACCGTAGCCTTCATTCCGAGGCGCAATCAAATTTTCGACAACACCGAGGCCCTGGCTGACGATACTCTCCTGTTGTGAGAGTTGAGGCAACTGCGGCCAAAAAGGAACTTCCGGGGAGAATTCGGCGACCGTACGAACTGCCGACGTAACCGACGTGAGAGGCAGGCTGCCGATGCCCGTGACCGCACCCGCCGCGACGAAGGGCATTCGGCCAGCGGGAGACTTGATGGTTGTTGTGTGTACTCTTTCTCGATTCTCCACTCTGAAAGTCCCTTGCATTCAACGCTATCACGATTACCTCGGTGATGACACCCTCAACAGCTTGGGCATCCTGCCCATCGCTATAATAAAGGAGGTATATTTCGTGGAAAATGTTGCCAAGGTAAGGCTGAAGCGAAGGCTGCCCGAGATCATCAAAGGGATATGACCAAGACCCACCAACATCCGCTTGGAAAGATCCTCGACAGTCGCATCGCCATCATCGATGGAGCGATGGGCACGACGATTCGTACCTATGGCATGAAGGAAGCGGATATCCGAGGAGAGCGATTCAAAGACTCGACGAAGAGCCTGCTGAACAACGGCGACCTGTTCTCGCTGACCAAGCCAGAAATGATCGGCGACATCCATCGCCGGTTTCTGGAAGCGGGCGCGGACATCATTGAGACGAACACCTTCGGTGCAACCAGCATCACGCAGAGCGAGTTCTTTGTCGACGATCCGCGGGAGCGCGGCGGCCGTAAGGATCCCGCGTTCTATCAAAAAGTCATCGATGATCAGTTTCTCGGAACTCTGGTTTGGGACATCAATGAGCAATCGGCGCGGCAATGCCGTGAGTGGGCCGATCGTGTTGGAACTGCAACCTCGCGTCAGCGGTTTGTAGCGGGAGCGATCGGGCCGCTGACCGTGTCTCTTTCGAACTCGCCCGACGCCGACGATCCTGGCTTTCGGGTGGTCACTTTCGATCAGGTCAAAGCCGCTTACACGCAGCAGGTGCGCGCTCTCATCGCCGGTGGCGCAGACTTGTTGCTGGTCGAGACAATCTTCGACTCGCTCAACGCAAAGGCCGCACTGGTCGCCATCCGTGAGGTGTTCGATAAGGACGGTAAGGAACTACCAGTCATGATCTCGGCGGCGGTGGGGCGCGGCGGCGAGACGATGATCTCGGCGCAGACGACTGAGGCGTTCTGGAACGCGGTACGGCACATGAAACCGCTGTCGGTGGGACTCAACTGCTCTCTCGGTCCCGATCTGATGTATCCGTTCCTTGAGGAACTCTCGGAAAAAGCGGATGTGGCGATCTCCTGTTACCCCAATGCCGGGTTACCGAATCCGCTTTCGGAAACTGGCTTCGATCTTGGGCCGCAAGACATGGCACGTTATCTGGGCGAATTTGCACGGGGAGGGTTGATCAACATCGCCGGCGGCTGTTGCGGAAATACGCCTGAGCACATCGCGGCGATCGCCAAGGCGCTCGAAGGCCAGCCTCCGCGCAAGTGGCGCCCGGCACATTCTGAAGAATCCTATGCCGATCAGATCGAGAGTCCCGCGTGAGCGAATCAGACAGCGCAAGCGCGCTTCAGCCTACGAAGGCAAAGCCACTCCGTCTCTCGGGATCGCAGCCATTCACCCAGCAGGCCGGTGTCTACATCATGATTGGCGAGCGGACCAATGTGGCCGGTTCGCCCAAGTTCGCCAGGCTGATCAAGGAAGGCAAGTATGAGGAAGCGGTAAGCGTCGCCCGGCAGCAGGTGGAGAACGGAGCGAATGTCCTCGACATCTGCATGGACGAAGGCATGATCGACGGCGTCACGGCGATGACGCGCTTCCTCCAGTTGCTCGGGAGCGAACCAGAAGTCGCCAAAGTGCCCTTCATGGTGGACTCCTCGAAGTGGGAGGTCATCGAGGCCGGGCTGAAGTGCATGCAGGGTAAAGGCATCGTCAACTCGATTTCGTTGAAAGAAGGCGAAGAAAAGTTTCGCCAGAACGCTGCGAAAGTCCTGAAATATGGTGCGGCTGTAGTGGTGATGGCCTTCGACGAACAAGGCCAGGCCGCGACTTACGAAGCCAAGATCCGTATCTGTGAGCGCGCCTACCGCATCCTGGTCGACGAGGTCGGGTTTCCGCCGGAAGACATTATCTTCGATCCCAATATCCTCACCGTTGCCACAGGCATGGAGGAGCATAACAACTACGCGGTGGACTATATCAACGCCACACGGTGGATCAAGGCCAACCTGCCACACTCGAAGGTGAGCGGCGGCGTCTCAAACATCTCGTTCAGTTTTCGCGGCAATAACAAAGTCCGCGAAGCGATTCACTCTGCGTTTCTTTATCACGCCATCGCAGCCGGCATGGACATGGGCATCGTGAACGCCGGCATGCTTGAGGTCTATGAGGAGATTGAGCCTGAACTGAAGGAGTTGGTCGAGGACGTGCTCCTGAACCGCCGCCCCGACGCAACCGAGCGCCTGGTAGATTACGGCGAAACGCTGAAGGGCATTGGCAAGGCTGTCAATGAAAAGAAGGCCGAGGAGTGGCGCAACGGCACGGTCGAGGAGCGTCTTTCTCACGCGCTGGTCAAAGGGATCGACACGTACATTGAGATCGACGCCGAGGAAGCTCGCGTCAAACTGGGCCGTCCTCTGTTAGTCATCGAAGGCCCGTTGATGGCTGGCATGAGCGTGGTCGGTGACTTATTTGGGGCCGGCAAGATGTTCTTGCCCCAGGTCGTCAAGTCGGCCCGCGTGATGAAGAAGGCCGTGGCGCACCTCACTCCCTACATGGAAGCCGAGAAAGAAGCTAGAGCTGCGGCGGGGGAAGTGGTCAAAGCTCAGGGAAAAATCGTATTGGCGACCGTCAAGGGCGACGTTCACGACATTGGCAAAAACATCGTCGGGGTCGTCCTCGCCTGCAACAACTACGAAGTGATCGACATGGGCGTAATGGTTCCCTGCGAAAAGATCCTCGAACGCGCCAAGGCGGAAAAGGCCGACATGATCGGACTCAGTGGCCTGATCACTCCGTCTCTCGACGAGATGGTGCATGTGGCCCGCGAGATGGAGCGTCAGGGTTTCAAGCTACCTCTGCTCATCGGCGGCGCAACCACGAGCCGGGCGCATACGGCCGTCAAAATCGCGCCACACTATAGTGAGCCGGTAGTCCACATCCTCGACGCCAGCCGAGCAGTGCCCGTTACGACCAGCCTTCTGAGCGACGAAGGTAAATCTGCGTTCGTGGCGCAGCATCGCGCCGATTACGAAGCGTTGCGCAAAGCCCACTCCGCCCCGAAGCTAAGCGTTGTCTCGCTCGAGGATGCCCGGAAAAGGCGGACTCCGATCGAATGGCGCGCGGAAGACCTGCCCACGCCTTCATTCACGGGTGTGCGCGTGCTGAATGACTTTCCTCTGGCAACACTGCGCGATTTCATTGACTGGAGCCCGTTCTTCCATACCTGGGGACTAAAAGGAATTTATCCTCGGATTCTTGAACACCCAGAGCATGGTGCCCAGGCGCGCCAAGTCTTCAGCGAAGGCAATGCTCTCCTTGACGTCATCATTGAGAAGAAACTGATCACGGCCCGAGGCGTATACGGCTTCTTCCCCGCCAGCGCTGTGGGGGACGATGTCGAACTGTACACGGACAGCGCACGCGGGACCGTGCTCGAACGATTCCACTTCCTCCGCCAACAATCAAATAAGGAGGGCAACGAGCCTTGCCGATCGCTAGCCGACTTCATCGGACCGAAGGAAACGGGTTTGCGCGATCACATCGGCGCATTCGCGGTAACCAGCGGGATCGGCTTGAAAGAACTGTGCGAGTCGTACAGGGCCAAGCACGACGACTACAACGCGATCATGGCGGAGGCCATCGCCGACCGCTTGGCTGAGGCTTTCGCCGAATGCTTGCACAAACGCGTGCGGGATGAATGGGGTTATGGTTGCGCGGAGGGCTTGAGCGCCGCTGATCTTATTCAAGAGAAATATCGCGGCATCAGGCCAGCTGCGGGTTATCCAGCGTGCCCGGATCACACGGAAAAGGGTCCGCTTTGGCGTTTGCTCGATGTGCAGGCGAATACGGGAATGCTGATCACCGAGTCGTTTGCGATGTGGCCCGGCTCGAGCGTGAGTGGACTCTACTTCGCCCATCCCGAATCGCGATATTTCAGCCTCGGCAAGATCGACCGCGACCAGGTCGTCGACTACAGCAAACGCAAGGGAATGGGCGTAGCTGAGATCGAGCGATGGCTCGGGCAAAACCTGAATTACGACCCTGCGGAATAGATCCGGATCTCCAGTTCAACCCCTGTGGTTCGTCAAAACTAGATCGTCCAGAGGCCATTGACTTTTCAGGGACATAGAAGAAAGAATCGGGAACCATGCTCGGCTTCCTTCTAGGTTTATTTCGACTGGTTTGGCTCTTTGGAAAAGGTCATCAAGCGGTCGTCCTGGAGAACCTCGCCCTCCGCCAGCAGCTTTCCATTTACAAACGCAGGCAGAAGCGTCCACGCCTGGTCGCGCGCGATCGGTGGTTTGGATCGCGTTGTCCGGGGTGTGGAAGGAGTGGCCTCGAGCCTTGTGCATCGTTCATCCCGACACGGTGGTGCGCTGGCAGCGCGAAAGATTTCGGCGGTACTGGGCGCAGCTTTCAAACAGATCGGGAAGAACAGGTCGGCCTCCCGTCAGTTCTCAGATTCGCACATTGATTCGCACTTTGGCGGAAGCCAATCCCTTGTGGCGTGCGCCCCGCATTCATGGCGAACTGAAGAAGCTCGGAATCGCGGTCTCCGAACGGACGGTGTCGCGCATCCTGCAAACCCTCAAGCGGCCACCCTCGCAGACCTGGAAAACCTTCCTCCAGAATCATGTCGGAGAGCTCGTCGCGATCGATTTCTTCACGGTGCCGACGATCCGCCTGCGGGTATTGTTCGTGTTCCTGGTGATCGAGCATCGGCGGAGAAGAGTTCTTCACTTTGGGGTCACCGAACATCCAACCGCCGAATGGACCGGTCAGCAAGTTATCGAAGCTTTTTCTGAACGCGATGCGAAGGGTTACCTCATCCGCGACCGTGATGCGCTCTTCGGCCACGAGTTTCGTCGTCGCATCCAGTCTTTGGATATGAAGGAAGTCGTCACCGCACCCCGCAGTCCTTGGCAAAATGCATTTGTGGAGAGGCTGATCGGTTCGATTCGGCGTGAGTGTTTGAACCACGTAGTGGCCCTCAGTCAGCGGCACCTCCGCCGTCTACTGAAGGGTTACTTCGCCTACTATCAGTGGTCGCGGACGCACCTAGCGTTAGCGAAGGATGCGCCCGAGCCACGGGCGATCATGCGACAAGGCGAGATCATCGCCATTACGCAGGTCGGTGGGTTGCACCACCGCTATGAGCGTCGCGCCGCGTGAGAGCGGAGGTCATACATGCTCGTGCTGAATCGCTCCGCTATCGTGGTCAAACCCAAAGAACCTTTTCTGGATTGGCTCCACACAGCCGATCCCAGCAGCCGTGATCTTACCTTGCTCGACTTAGTTCGGGAACCGACCATCTACCTCATCCCGGAATGTGATACTGACGACGACGTGGCCGATGTTCTGCACGAATTGTGTGAGGAGATTTTCGAAGAGCAACTGGCGGGGTGGTACAGGGATACATCAACTTGGCCGCGAAATCGGAGTTTCGATGTTTTTTGCCACTGGTTTGATTACCAACACCATTCCATGTTGGTTGATCTCTGCGAAGAACCGCTCACCCTCGAGTGAGAATGTGATGTGCCTCACAACTCGACGGTCACGCGATCTAGTTTTGGCGAATCACAGGTTACGACACCTTTTGCGACACAGCCAAGAACGACAATCTCGGCAAGTCATTGAACACTTGGCAAGTCGGAGAACACGGGATCCCTTGGCCGACTAATCGGCCGACAGCCACCCACTTCCGCTTGATCTCGGTGGCCAATCCCGAGAGACAACTATCGAGAACGTGAGCGCCCTTTCGCGAGTCGCTTTGGGCTCCGTGGGACGGATGCCTTGGGGATGAAAACGTCAGTGGGAAGTTTGAACCGAGTGCTCAATTTCCGCACTTGTTCCAAGGTGAGATTTCGTTGTCCAGTCATGAACATCGAAACGGCGCTTTCTGAACCAAATTGAGGAATGAGGTCGCGCTGTGTCAGATGTTGCTGTTCAATCAGAAATCGGACAATTGAAACTGGATCAGCCTTGGGCACGGAGTAGTGCTCTTCCTCGTAACGTTCCACCAGCAACGTTAGGAGTTCGATCGCCTCAACTTCAGAGCTCGAAGGATTTTCCAGCGCCGTTAGTTGGAAAAGAGCATCAGTATACATTTCGAGTTCTTCATCGTTGTGTATGACGCGGGGGGCGCCATGCGCAATCATTTCCGCCGGGTTTGCGAGAACTGTGCTCATTATTTTCCGTACCTCCTGTCCCAGTTGCTGCTATTGTCATATTCCTTATGCGTCAAGAAAGACCGGATATACACATGCCCTTGCGTTTGCCTTTGCTTCGTCGTCTTCGCATAGTGGATGACGCTTACAAGCCTGTACCGGTTGTGTTTAATATTAAAGATGACGTAGCCTTCTACCGAATCAGCATCTTTGAACGTTCTGCGGACCTCATCAAAATTATGCCAGCGGACCGCCTCGACAACGGCGGTCCAGGCTGTAATTTCGTTCGCTGCATCTGGGTAGGTTTCCATCGCCTCCTTCAGGTGCTTACGCGTAACGATGTGCACCCATCAAGGCTACTTCACAATATGTGAAGTAGTCAAGCGGTTTACTGGAAGCTCAATCTGGTCAGTTATATGCCCTACAATCAATGACTTGATTGATATTGCAAGCCTGTGGGCGTCCGAGGCCGCGGCTGCGCAGGTCGGGGCTGCCTGTCACGGTGCTACCGCTGGAGGCCCAGGTTTACTGTTCCACCAGCGATGCTAATTGGAGCAAGGCTGGAGCACATCGTCAGCACACTCATTTGAAGCAATCTGAGGAGTCTTTCTGCCGATCGACTGATGGAATGTAAGTCGATGGTCTGACTGTGGGCGAATTCAAGATTTGCAAATTCCGCTCAGAACCCCAATTGCTGGCAATTAGGTCGCGGTTGCGTTTAGGTCGGCTTCCGAGTTTCGCAGACGTGAGCAGCCTTTTGGGGCGAATTTACGGTTGGTTCCTACGTGGAACTGAAGTTGTCGTCGGCATTTGCAGTGCCAAGCCGGATAATAGTCGAGAGTTTTGTATACATGAAATCCTTCGTAATTCGCTCAATTCGGGGCGTCTTGATTGGTGTGCTTCTTGGGGCAACCACCGCCCTCTTCTTACGAATTCTGTATACAGTCACCGGAGGTCGAACCTGTTCGCCGAGCTTCCCTGGAACACTCACGACCATACCGCTCTTCTGGGCCCTGGTACTCGTCGTCGCCGGAACTGGTCTTCTGCTCGTAGCGAATCGGCTGAGGTCTCTGGCTGCTCGGACTTATCGCTCTTGGACGGCAGCTGTCGTTACTGGAATCATTCCCGTGTGGTTTCTCGTCACCTTGTTGTTCTTCGTCGGGGCGGGACACGGAAACAAGTGGCGTCTGGTACCGCTAATCGGCGCCGGCGTGCTACCGATCTTTGGCGGCCTGTTCTGGTACTATCGCGTCCATCACAACAGTTGTGCTCCGGTTGCCATTCCTGGAAACCCCAGCCCAGAGCTAAAGCTAAGTAGCAAGTCCGTTGAGTTTGACCTGCCAATCCGCGACTGGGCAGACGATTGCCTCAATCGTGGCCCATTCATCGAATCCGTGGCGAACTTGATATTGCGACAACATGCCCCTGTGATAGCGATTGTCGGGAGCTTTGGCGATGGCAAGACATCGTTCCTGAACTTACTGCACACAACTTTAAACTCCCGAGATGACTTGGTGGTCGCGAAATTCAACTCGTGGCTCCCCGGCGACCAAGCCACGTTGTCCTCTTCGTTGTTCGCAACGATAGCGGGAGAAGTCAAATCAAAATATGTCATTCCCGGCCTGACAAAAGAGTTGCGGCATTTTGCACGCATGCTCGCGGGAACGGTGCCAAAGTTTGGCGAGACCTTACAACGGTATGTGGAAGAGGTTTCACAGCCGGAACAGTTATCTACCCTCAAGGGCCTGCTTGAGCGAATTCCCGTCAGGGTCGCAGTTTTGATAGACGAAGTGGACCGCATGGATACGGAAGAGTTGCATCTGCTCTTAAAGGCCGTTCGTGGTGTCGTTGACTTGCCGAGAATCACCTATGTGTGCGCATTTGACCGCAAAGCTGTGACCCGACTCATCAGCGGTGATGACTCTGAATACGGCCAGCAATACCTTGAGAAATTTTTCCCGGTTCAACGGACGCTCCCAAGGATTGACCAAGAACTTCTGGGCAAGCTCTTTGATTCCAGGCTTGAGACACTCTGCCGCAAATTCGGATTATTGCAGAACCCGCAAGAGAAAAAGCAATTCGATGAAGACCTTCTTCCGCTATGGCACCGCTCGATAAAACGATATCTGAGTAATTTCCGGCGAATGAACCTGTTCTTCAACTCACTGGAAATGGGTCTGGAGGCCGTACATGCCGAAGTGAATCTTTACGACATGATGATTCTCCAGCTTGTAAAGATGATTTCGGAGGATGTGTACCAGTTCATCTACGACAATGGCTCGCTGTTTTACCACTCGGGTTGGCGCATTGGTCTTTGGTTCGAGAGCTTGCATGTGGATGACAAGAAGAGTGCCGCGCTTCGCTCGGAAAGGATCAGCGAATTCCTGAATTCACTCCCACCCACAGCAAAACGCCAGCTTAGCCTGCTTTTATCTGAAATTTTTCCGGCCGTAGAGGAGGCGGTTCGCAAAGAGAGATTCTCGCTGCGGGAGCAGAGCGAGCAGGCTGCCGACAGGGCGAGGCGAGTATACCATCCGGACTATTTCCCACGCTATTTCATTCACCAAGTCCCTGCCGCGATGTTCGGGTTAGCGGAGTTGACCGACTTCATCAACAAGCTTAACGCGCAGAGGACGATTGAGGACTGCATCCGCGCCTTTCAGGAAACCGTGAATGGGCTTGCGCAGAATCCGCTAAAGCGATGGAGCCTTCTAGATAACTTCGTTGGTGAGACTAGCCGTTTAGGGGAGATGCAATCGGAGGCAGTAATCCTTGCTACGGCGGAAGTGTCGCACCTCTTCGATAGCGACATATTCGGCATTGGCGAGTGGGGTCGTGCCCGCGCTCTCCTATTTGCGGCCGCACAGCGGTTTGAGGGCACCCGGAAGCTTCAAGATGTGTTAGTCGCGGCGATTCGCAGGTGTTCGTCAGATGGATTTGCAGCCGACATATTGCGTTATTCCACTGCCATGCGGCCCCAGAACGACATAATCACGAATTGGAAGAATGTCGATGAAGCTTCTATCAAAGCGGCGTTTTCGGAGCGGATGCGAGAAAGATACGGCGTTGGCACAGCCGAATTTCGATACCACAAAGATGACCTTACCTCATTCTTCATTTGGGTCAATGCCAGCGATGAGAACAGAGCCTCAGAAATTGAATTTTGGAGAGACAGATTTCGCCTCAATCCGGCAGAGGCAGGCAGGTTCCTTGGCTGGGTGAATAGCATTCTCTATCAAGGAGACCCGCTCATAGCTGTCGAGAAATTGTTCCCAGTGGATGAACTTTTCGAGCTTGTCGGGCAGAGAGACGATGACAATTGGCTGGATAGAGAACGGCAATCAGTTAACTGGTTTCGAGAACTTGTTCTGGTAAAGCGGCAGCAAAATGAGGAGCAGAATCTGGAAATTGAACCTCCTCCCGAAGATGGAGGGGATTGAGTTGTTAGTGCGCCGGGCTAAACCGGTATGAAGCAGAGGAGGAAGAAGCCTTACAAAGAAGGAGTAGCGATCCACTTTGGCCCCGAGTTTTGCGTTGGGCATCGCGAGGTGCACGGCGAAGCGTAAACAGGGGAATAGGCGGGGTGGGAGATTGAGCTGCGAAAATATACAACCCGGACGCCGACGCAGTTAACATGTGCGGAAGGCAACACGGACAATGGCGATAGCGCGAGCCCTTGTTGGTCCGGCGGAGTCGAAGGCCCCAGGCACGCCTAGAAACTTCATACACGAGAACCGGGAGACCTCGGAGATGCCTGCGGCGAACGTCAGCCGCAGGACGGCGGGAGCAGGCTCAGGCCGTACGGCCCGCGTGCACGTCTGCGAGGAGTCGGACAGCGGCATAGTACCGATGAATCATTCGAACAAAGACGGAAGGCTCGTCGGCGGAGAGTGAGGAGGGAAGGCTGCTGATCAAGGAGAACACTTTTCCATCTGGCACGTTCCCGACTCAGAGCGGGTGTGTACGTGTCCCACGGGTGGGCGAGTGTACGGACAAGCTCCACGCTTGGCCGTTATTCATCCGCGATAAGAGCCGCATGCGCTAATGAGCGCTCGTGCGGATCCGCGCGGGGGGCGATCAGCGATGGTCGTCCCTACCGCGACCCCGCCGTGCGAGCCGACTCTGGAACCCGCTGGATTTCGTGTTGAATTGTGAAGCGGCGAGGGTTGATGGACGGATTGATGGTGCCTTATGCTGACCGAAACTGAATTGCGCGATTTCGGCGCTTTTACCAAGGCGATTGGCCGTCGAGCAGCAGCATTTCCGCAAGAATTCCAGCACTGCATTGTGCAAGCCGCCACCGCTGGTAACCAGCCAATCTTCTGCCTGTTGCGGGTGGGGGTAGCCGAGCCGCGCCCATCTGAGGTTCTCGACTACGGCAAAGTACAGTTACGGAGTACTTCTTTCACTGCTCCAGACCTTGTGTCATGGGTCGCGGCTTTCTTTGAGAAAGGCCGACTCTGCATAGGAGATATCGAACTGGGGTTCAACATCCAGAATTGCTGGATTCGCGAGACTTTTACGCGCAGCTATTCGGAATACCATGAATGGCCGGGGTAACCTCGCTCGGGCGAGCCGATCACGATTCTCTTTCTCTCGTATCTGCTGTCAAACGCCGCTGCTCTTTGCGATAAGCTAATTCATTGAGCGTCAACCATTGGCCATAGCCAGGGCACCAGAACATTGCCTGCTGTTCTGGCTTGTGTGGTCGTGGTTTCTGTCGTTCGTGAGACATATTCCTCCTAAAAACACGAATAGGGCCAATCGCCCTAGAGCGACTGACCCTACCGATTCTCTTTGGGTGTTAGACGGCTACTGCTGCGTGGGCTCCGGTGGAATGACTGGCCGCTTGCGCCTGCGGAATCTCCTCCTTGGCTTCTTGCTTGCTGGCTTCGGCTGCTGCCTTCTCTTTCTTCTGCTGCTCCATGAATGTCTCGTACATCGGAGCCAGCATGTAGGTAGTGCCAGCCGCTGTCTTGACTCGCTTCACATCGATCTTCAAAAGGTTCCTGACGTAGTACACGCAATCAGACGGATACTTGTCGTTCAGACTCTTCAGCTGCGTCTGCGTGACTGGTCCTTGTTCCAGCATCTTCAGGGTAGCTTCTGCCTGCTGACGTGATTTGGATGCTGGCTTAGCTGCTTCCAACTCTTTGACTCTCTTTGTAAGACCGGCCACCTGTTCCTTCAGCAGAATATTCTCTCGCTCTAGCTGCTGCTCTTTGTCCTGCTTTTCCTTCGGTGTCATATAGAATCTCCTTGTAGGGAGACCCCAGAAGACATCAAGGTCATGAAGTAGATCGCTTCCCTATTGACCGCCCTGACGTAAGACGGGTTTCCTTAGAGGCGATGCGTACTAGAACAGCCACTTTCCGGGGTGTCCTTCTACTTGCATGTGCGGCGCCACCGCACCAGTGATCTGCCGGAACTGCTGCCACTTATGTCTTCTAGGTCCTCCCTACAAAGACATTTTGGCATAGTAACTAAAAGGTTAATGGCAAGTATTTTTGGACTTAGATCTGGCAGGAGCGGCAGGAGAGCAGCATTGGAAATGCTTGATTGCTAATGGAGTTGCCAAATAAAAATCAAAAGATTTTTTCGGGATCGCTGGACTGGCTGCTAACTTGACAGTCGGCGGTTCCCACCTTTCTAGGGCAGCACGATCTTGATATTGTCACCTGGCTGCATTTCCACTAGCGCGTCGAGCTTAAAAGTCTCCCCTGGTTCATGCGTGGAGACGATGTGGGCCAGCTGTTCTTAATTTGATCCGCTGCCCATGGTCTCAATCCAGCGAATAACCTTGTATTTAAAGGACTCTTGACTGCCAATGACTCGCGGTTTGTGGCCGACCATTAAGACAATTCGATTAGTGTCTCCGCTGCCCCCACCGCCACAATTGATTTCAATTCCAGCGTACCGCATGGCATCACCCAAGATTACGTCCGGAGTCGGATGTCCGGGAAGTTTCTCCAACATCACCAGCGCCGCGTCGCGCTCCGCCGTCCCGTTGGCCTGGAACACTTCCGCGTCCACGATCAGACCATGGCGATTCTCCACCAACAGATTCCCCGTGTAACTCAATTTCGACTCCTTGCCTTCGCCTTTGCGCGCCAGCAACGCCTCGGGATCGGTCTTCGATTCATGCGTTTCATTCGACCGCCGCTCGCCGCGAAAGTTCACCGTGGGATTGCCCGGATCGTCATCCGACGGAGGAGAAGACTTACCTTCCTTGGGCTGAAAACTCTTCGCTCCTGCCCAGGCTTCCAGCAGCGTGCCGTCCACCGTAAAATGCTCGTCCGAGGTCAGACCCTTGGTCTGCGCTTGCTCCACCACTCGCGACAAAAACTCTTTCGCCACGTCGGCCTCCAGCAAGCGGTCGCGGTTCTTGGTAAACACCGTCGCGTCCCATACCTCGTCATCCGCGTTCAGCCCCACAAACCAGCGGAACAACAGGTTGTAATCCAGTCTCTTCCATCAGTCAGTCGGCTCGCTGTCGGATCGAGTACAACATCTGCAGCAACTGCGCCCGCAACAGCTTCTCCGGCGCAATCGACGGACGGCCCACGCGAGCGTACATCGCATCGAAGCGCCGCGACAGTTGAGTAAGTACGTCGATCCACCATCGTTCGGATGGCGCGCAGCGGATGATCCTTCCGCACCCGCTCCTCCGGCGACAAATAACTGAAGATGTGATTCTGCTGCCGATCGTCTCCGCGCATGCCTTATCGTACCAGTACTGGCCTGTGGATTAGAAGTAGTTTTTCAGCAGCCTGATATAGGGCCGTAGAGTCAGATAGGCCGGTCCGTCGTGGTTTGGGGGATCAACATCCCAGGTCGTTTGTCGCATAGCGCTAAACACTTGTGCAGCAAACTCCATCGGGTCTTGATCATGCCAACTACGGTTATGTTCACAGCAGAAGGTTCGCGTTTGGACAGGTATTCCCTAAGTTTGTCAGATTGGTCGGCAGTAATACGTCTTGGTCTGATATGGGCATCTAAATCCCGACGAGTTGCCCGGATATTGTAAAATACGCTGGTTGTAAGATAACCCAAAAGAAGGAATGCGATCAGTGTCTTATAGCGATAATCGGAAGCTAATCTTTCTACCCAAGAAGTGAATGCTGAAAATCTAGGAACCAAATGCACTTTCAAGCTCGGCCACGCAACTCCTACCACCGCGAACACAAGGGCTAAAATCGCGTAAACCGCTAGCGCCACAGAAGACTTGTTTGTAGATATCCCTTCTATAAAACCGAAGATGAGTGCGCCGGCGGTCCATTCGCACACTAGAAAAACGGCTTTATCGGCAGCAGTCTCTTCTGACATAACCAATTTCCTGGCGGGAAATAATCATCGTATTTCCTTTAAGGCAGGCGACAGAAGTATTTTGGTGTCCTATTTCTTTCCAGCTCTTACCTTTGCCCACCGCTTCTTCTGAGCTTGGCTGATCGCCAGTCGTGCTTTTCGTGAGAGTGTTCTGGTCCGTCCCGTGGTTGGAGCGGATGCCTTCAGAGCAGAGAGTGCGGAATCAATCGCTCTCTTCTGCTGCTCAAGGAGCCTTATCGCGTTTTGAATGTTGGACATGGCCGGAAATCATACCATAGCAGTCCGGACGACCTGGGAGTGTCCTCAATGGCGTCCGTCGTTCGCCTCCTGTGGCTGCGGCGGATAGACAATCAGGTACTGGTAAGCTGCTGCGGCCTCGTCCTGACTCAAAAATGGAAAGACGGGCATCCTGCCTCTGTAAGACGCTGGTGGCGTGCCCAGGGCGATAGTGGCGCCGCTTGTGACTTTTCGGACGAACTCGGGGAGGCTCACCCGGGTAGTAAGGGTGGAGAGCGGTGGAATCTCCCCTTCCAGCATTTGCGCAGGGTCGGGGTTCGGTCCGGTTGCGCTGTGGCAGATGTGGCAGATGGATTTGACGACGTGCTCACCAACTCGGTGAGACGATTCCTTTACCGCAATCTGATTTCTTTCCGCGCCGGGTACTTCGGAAAGTTGTTCGAGGTAGGGGACCAGAGACCGAATTTCTGTTTGGCTCAAACTGGGTGGCGGCATGTGTCGTCCTCCGATGTGGAGCCGTTGCCACAACAGAGCCTTGGAGTCCTTCGCGATGGCGTTTGCATCGGACCGGCTCATTTCCCGCCCGGCCTTCTTCATTCGCTCCATGGTCGCCGCGGCGGAGGTCGCCTGAACCGGGCCGGTGACGGAATTAATTTCAGGAGGCGCGCCGTGGCCAAGCTCTCCGTGGCAGGCCCGGCAATTCAGGCGATAAAGGTCCGAGCCATGGAGTGTGACGATCTGCGTGGCGTAACCAGGCGACAGGTCCAGTCGCCAGGAAGAGGCATCCTTCCCCGAGGCCGACGGTGCCGGTCCTAAGTCCCAGGTCCGGCCCATGCTGGTTTCCCCAAAGGGCGTGTGGTTGTGGCGGATCCAGCTTTCGCCTGTCACGGCCGTCACCGAATGGTCTGCAATCTTGCCTTCCTGACTAAGCAACGACGCTGACACTGCAACTGCGAACACTACCACGCGGAGTGCCGGATGTATGCGATTGTTGGTCACTGCTTCACCAAAGAGGAATCTAGCCTTCAGCGATATCGGCCAAATCGATGACCTCCGGTAGCGTGCGAGAAGCCGCGCAGCTTTGCGCCGGACGTACGTGCATTCATGCACACGAACTGCATTCCGGAGCTCCCGATCCAGATTCACTGATTTGATCCATGGTTTCTAGATCGACCGTCCCGTCGAGTTCGTTACTTCTTCACGGTTAACTCCACGCTCGTCGCGGCATCCGCCGCTGTGATCGTTTGGGTGGTGGGTTTGCCGTCTTCGCTCCAGGTTTTTAGAGTGTAGGTGCCCGGCGGAACATCCTTGATCAAGAAAGTTCCGTCGTTACCGGTTAGCGCGAAGTACGGCGTCGGAACAACCACGACGTACCCGATCATGTCGGGGTGAAGATTGCACAGAATCTGCGCTGCTCCAAGGTCATTGAATTCGAACGACTTCATTTGGCTCGGCGATACGACGGTCAAATTATGCCGCAGCCTCTTCTCGCCATTGATCGATGGCCAATACACATTGTGAGCGACATTGTCGCCGTTCAGAAAATCCACGGTGGTTCCGCGCAAAATAACTACAGTGTGCGGTGCAAAAATCAGGTTTCGCTGGTCAACCGCCACATGTTGTACGGGATGATCGAATTTCTTGCCCGGAATGGCATCGATGTAGACCGCAATGTTTTCGGCTGACTTTAATCCTACGGCCGATACCTTTCCTTTCACTTCTCCGGCGTTCGCAAAGTTCGCAATCAAGAACACACCGAAAAGAATAGCCACGGCCCATCGCCCAATAGTTTTCATCCGGGTACCCCCAATTCAATGAGCGTTGATTATGCGGCAGAGGGCGAATCTCCGCTGGTCAGTAATGCTCACAATTGGTGATGCGACAGCTAGCCACAACGGATCGTCTTGTTCGCAACCCCGGGAAGAAGTTCTGGAGGACCCTCAGTTGCTGTGATTGGGATCGCTTAGTCTTGATGAAAGAGGATTGGTTATTGGCGAAAAATCTTAGTACCCTATCGACAAGTGCGCCGGCGCCGAGTTGTTCGGTGGGCCCGAGTGTGTTCCGCCAGGGCACTTGCGATAGGGGGATTTGGAGGAAGCCGCTGGCGTTTGCGGCGGACGCGGAGGGCTATATAAATATTAAGGTATGGGGATTCAATGGCCGTTTCGCCATCTCATCGCCCTCAGGCCTTGCTAACTGTAAATTCTGTTGAAACGTAACTTCATGCACAGACGCATATTATCACCTGCAGTCGAGCTCTTGCATCATCCCACACAACCTGCCGCCCCCGAACACGCGATAGCGTCCGCCGCGCCAGCGGCTTCGTGCAAATCTCTATAACACTCATCAACCCAGATTTTCTGGTTACCTCAATCATCGGTTCGGATTGTGGACAGGCCTGTTGCGTATGCCGTTCCGGCCCGTATCGGGGGAACCCCTTGCCAGATCACAGGGATCATACGATTGACGCACTAGCGGCTATGACCCACGATTGACGAACGGCTGATTGGTAGTCGACAACCGAACCTCTTCATAGTGGAAAGGGCCTAAAATCCGCATTCTCGTGGTGGAGGATTTCGCGCCCTTTCGGCAATTTATCCACTCGACACTGGGAAAAAATCGCGGCTTGCAGGTTATCTGCGAAGTGTTCGATGGACTGGAAGCGGTTCACAAAGCGGAGGAATTGAAACCGGATCTGATCCTGCTCGATATTGGGCTCCCAACACTGAATGGAATCGAGGCCGCCCGACAGATTCGCCAACTTGCCCCGGACTCCAAAATCATCTTCCTGAGTCAGGAGTTTTCTGCGGAGGTGGTGGAAGAAGCTCTCCGCTTGGGCGCGTGGGGCTACGTCCCGAAAACACGTGCCGGAAGCGATCTCTTGCCTGCTGTCGAAGCCGTCCTGTCAGGAAAGCGATTTGTCAGTAGCAAGTAGGGACCCCTCAGGCTCAACCCGCAATCCGGCATCGGAGCGCGACATTGTCAAACCTTTCCCGTGGGTCGGGGGTTGCACTTGTCACGAGAAGCCGCAATCGAAGCAGACCGGAAGGCTATCAAGGCAGCATTAACACCCTACGCAGCAATATTTCTCCGTAGCAGAGCCAACGCGCTTTCTGAAAGGGAAAACTGCGTGAGCCCACAATCTAAGCAGACCAAAAGCCTCGGGAATACGAATACGCCCGGCTGGGCGAGACTCTTAAGGACGCGGAAATGGATGTTTATCTCAGCAGGAAATTCCACCTGATTGCTCGACGCGCATAATGCACAATTCATAACAACCCCACTGCGCGGGCCGTTGCTTTTTGCTGTCAGCGGATTATAGCTCCTTGTGACTAGTTGTTGAAAATCGCCATAGCACTCGTCCTATGAGAGAGGATGTCAAGCGAAAACACCTCTCCCACTCCTCTCCTTGAGACCTCGATCGGTGCTTGCATCCAGGCCTCTTCTTCTTCGTGGAGAGGATTTTGGTGTTAACGCCTGGAGCGCCACAGAGTACGCCAGGGACGGATCGCAGTTGTTGGTCTCCCTTGAGTGGTTTCATGCAGCGGTCCCGACACCATTCGTTGCGAAGCTGTGCAAGCCAACCGTTGGCTTAAGTGCCAACCATCATCCTATGTGAGGCTCGAGGCCTATGGCTTTTTTGGGTTATCCGAGACATCTGAGTGATTTAGTCAAGCACTTTCTTGTCCGCCTTGACGATGTGATTCACCGAGTATGCACAAGGTTTTCACAGCGTTCTCTCCATCGTTACGGTGGCACCCAGTGGGGAGCCGCGCTTAACGAGCGCGGCCAGGTACCTGTTTTCATCGTAAGCAACTCTGTCCTGCCAGCAACGAAATACTATGCGGATCCATTTGAAAGCCAGGGCACGCACCGCCTCATGGTGGGTATTGCCCCTACCGCGTTGTTGCTGGTAGTACGCTCGCGCCCACTCCGATTGGGCGATCGAATGACCCGCCCATTCATGAAAGCTTTGCCGTAGAAACTTTGGGCAGGCCCAACGAAAATGTACCCACTTCCTTTTCCCGCTGGATTCTGTCAGTGGGGCAATTCCGCTGAAGGACTGCAGCTCATCCGCACTCCGATAACGTTCCCGCTGCGAGCCAAATGCTGCCAACAAGCGCGGAGCCATCACCGGGCCTGCACCAGGCAACGAATTAAAGATGAAAAAATCTGGATGCGCTGCCGCCGCCTCCTCGATCTGCCCGTCCAGATCCTCAATGCCTTCCCCGAGGACACGCACGAGTCGAACGATCACTTTTACGGCCGCACTTTTGGCCTCAATCACCGCTCGATCGTGAATGGCTGGAATGGCTTGGCGAATTGCTTCCATTCGCTGCTCGATCTGTTCTCGATCCCGACACCGGTGCTTGCGCAGGAAAGCACGCACGCACGCCGGCGGAGTCTTTTGTAACTCCTCGAGTGCGGGCCACCGCTCCAGCAGGTCACACACCACATCGCTATCCAGCCGTCCAAACCAATCCAGCATCTGTGGGAAGTACACCTTCAGATGATCGGTCAAGCGATTGATCTGCGCTGTTTTTTCATCCACCAGTTTGCGCCGCTCCTCCACGAGATTCTGCACTCGCCGCGTGGCTTCACTGTCCGGCGATAGACGACGCAACTTGTTGCGATGCTGCAACAATAAATCCAGCAGCAGATCGGCGTCTCGAGGATCATCCTTGGCGCCCGAGGGGTACAGAGCTTGCCGCATGCTGGAAGCCATCTGCGGAGGCACCGGGAACAAATGCAAGGGCGCATACTTGCTGAGCATGAATACCAGAGCTCCGCGCGATTGCTCCACCGCTACCGCGATCGGGCGTTGAGCAAAACGCTGATACAAGTGGGCAACCCAGGACTCGATTGCTTCCGGGGTCTGCTCCAGCTCTCCAGTCTCACGCTTCGCTGAGCTTGCAGTTTGCAAACACCAAATATGTTTCTGATCCGCCCAGTCGATACCTATGAAAGCGGCGAACCCCGGTTCCGGTTGAATCGATCCTATTTCTGACATAGTGGCGGTCTTACCGACCTCCTTCTCCCTCTAAATCGCACCAGGCCCGGCTTTGCTCCCGCGAAATCCTTATAGACAGCGTTAGGCGTTCCCACGCGACATCTGAGTGTTCGTTTTAGGAGCAAAGCACATCCCGCTGCTCGAGGGTCTCGGATAAAACATCTTGTGTTTCGGGCATACACTCGTAGCAGCGGGGTGCCTTGCTGCTGACGCGAATTCTACTGCGCCAGCAGAAAACTTCATCCGCAGGTGACTCACAGAGATTTTCACAGCGGCGCGCCGCCGCGACTGCTGTGGAAATCTTTCCCGCAGATTCTGTCGTTCTGGATCACTATAAGGGGGCATAGGATTGACCCGGAGACTCGGTGCTGCATGCAGCAGCACACGAAGCGCCTAACGAGTGCATGGATACTCTCCCTCGAACCCGAGCATCGCCAGAACCGATGGGTCACCACCGAGGGGTGAAACCTGGGAGACCCCCTGCGTTCTGTGCAACGCTCAAGCTGCTTGCTGCTTCAGTTGTTCGGCGTCGAAACGTTCCTCCTTCTTCCAGAGTGTCAAAGCAATGGCCGCGATCTTTCGGGCTAAGGTCAGACGCGCCATCTCGGGCTTCATTCCCTTCGCCAGCAATGCCACATAGAAGTCGCGTAACGGACTCTCACCACAGCTGGCTCGGGTGGCGGCTCCCTTGAAGATCGCTTTCATTTCGTGGTTGTGATTCTGATTGAGACCGCGAATCTGTTGCGGCTTCTTCGAGCGTTGCAGTTGACCTCGCACCCAGCGGTATTGCGCACTGTCGCGGGTCTCGATGCCCAAGCCACTATAAGTCCAGAGTTGCCGTTTGCTGCGGAACCGGTGCGGCGTCTGCATCAGCGCGAGCAAGCGGGCGGCTCGAATCGGACCGATGCAGGGAATCTGGCGCAGCAGTTTCGAAGCTTTATGTTTCCGGCTCTCCGCCAATAATTCAGGGCGCAGGGTTCGTCGTAACGCCTGCAATCCATCCAACTGCTGATACAGCAACTCGGCACGCCGGCGCACCCCGGCATGCTCGATCTTCTGCAGCCACTGTTCCCGATAACGCGGAGCATAGACCTGGGTGCCGGCACAAGGGATGCTCCAGCCGCGATACAGAGCTTTGATCCGATTCATCACTCGGTTCAGGTCTTGGCCGAGGGTCTGATAACTGCGCCCGAGCTCGCGCAGCGTCCGCAGTCCATGTTCTCCGTGATAGACCGGCCGTAGCATCCCCGCGCGCAACAAGTCGGCCAGCTTGCGCGCATCCACCTTGTCGCTTTTGCTGCCTTCCTTTAATAAGGCATTGCGCCGCGGATCGCAGACCAGCACTCGCGCCACCTGGGGTTGCAGCAGATCGTAGAGCCAAGCTGCCCAGGTCCCTTCTTCCCAGGTCACATGCAACTCGCCCCGCAGACCGTGGATAAACTGCAGAATGCTGCTGGCTTTGGTTTCCACGATCGACTCCATCACCAGCTTGCCACTGCTGTTGAGGACAGCGATCACCACCGCTTCCTTGTGCACGTCCATGCCGATATACTTGAGGTCGCGACTCATACAGTTGCCTCCTTGGGGGAAAGATCATTCGCGCTTAACGGAGTCTTTCCCTCAAGGTAAAGTGCCATTCTTTAGTGGCTTTTTCTACCTTCCTTCTGCCACCCAACCGTCCTCGACTAGTTATTTACGAGGCCGCTCTCTCATAATGCATTGACACTTTTTTTGGCGAACAAAAAGCGCAAGCTTGCGACATCGCTGATTGCGACAAGTTGGGCGCCGTTTAGGTTTGTTTTTTGGTGAACGCAGGAAGCGCGCGATAGAAGGCTTGGCCCGTTGCCATCCGCCCGGAGGATGATCCCGAGCCGTTGTTATCGCGACTGGAGCGCGCTAGGAAACTCGGCGCATTCGTGCTTGTCGAAAGCGTCCTTCACATTTGCGGGAGGCTTTCCAGAAACTGTCGCGCCAGGATTTGGCATGATCCAGGCGCACGCGCTACATCCCCAAGCTGCGAAGCTGCGGTTTTCAAGCCACACTAGTTCTCTGCCCATCTCGACCCGCCTATTGGCGGGGTGTGCAGTATTGAACAGACTCGGCTTGGACTCCAGAATACGGTATTCACTGTATTCACGGAGGTCCCCAATGATCACGCATTCTCAAGACCAGAACTGGATTTCCATTGCAGAACAGGTCACCGTAGAAATGGATTCAGCGAAGCTCGCGATTTTGCTCGAGCAGCTTTGCGGCGCATTAGATGATCGTAAGAAATCCGCTTTGCCCTTGACCGGCCAGACCAACCCCTAGAAAAAGCCCCTTCCGTCCGTTCGCTGCGCCCGCTTTGCATGCAAGCAATAAAAAGGCGCAAAGTTGCGACATCTCAAGGTTTCGACATTTGGGCTAGACTTAGGCGTACCGACCCAACTCGCCGCATCCTGTAAACCCTGTATATTCAACCGTCACACGATGGGGTAACGTGATCCAACTTCTTTGTCCTGCCGCCCGCAGCCAATGCTGCCCCCGACACACAGAAGAAGTGTTGCTAGGAGTGCAGATTGCAGGCGCTCATTCTTCGCGTGCTCGTGGTGGACGACAGCGAGATCGTTCGGCGCGGCATCTGCCAAATTCTCCAATCACAGGCTGATATTGAGGTCGTCTGCGAAGCCTCGGACGGAGCCGATGCTGTCCGTAAGGTTCGTGAGCACAGACCGGATGTGGTACTGCTGGACATCACAATGCCAGTGATGAACGGCTTAGAGGCTGCTCGCCGCATCAAGCATGAATTCCCCTTGACTCTGATTCTGGTCGTAAGCCAGTACGACTCTGCCCCGTTTGCGAGGGAGGCAATCGCGGCTGGTGCGAACGGATACGTCGCGAAGAGCAATGCCAGCGCCGAGTTGATTCCAATGTTGCGAAGGACCGTCTCTAAACACATGCGAACGTGAAGCCCGAAGGTCTGGCCGACACCCATGCTCGTTACGCCGAGTCGGTCGCTGTCACAAAACTCACCCGGTTCGACTCGCTGGATAATGTAACTTCCTCGAAGAAAGAAGCACGGGAAAGATGTGCTGCACGCCAACTATCACGTTTGACAAACTAGTGACGGTAAAATGTGGCAGGTGTGGTAAAGAATTCATTCAACCGCTGCCCGAAAATGCTACCTATGCCTTCAGGCTGAAGCAGTCGCTGAGAGCAATCATTGGTTCGTCCTACCCTGAATCGTGCAGCCCCAGAATGAGTCTGTCAACGAATCCATTGGCCTCCCCGAACCCAACGGGTGCGCTTCAATTTCCCTCAAAAATCCTAAGATCGTTTTGAAAATGGCTACCGCGCCAAGACTGTTAGAAGCAAGAACCGAAGGAAGCAAGCAGCGGAACCAACCGTCACGGCCGTGGCGCTACTCGCACTTGCCGACAAGCATCTGGACGTATCCGCGCTGGAGACTTGGCTCTAGTCTTCAACGGCTTCATCCATGCTTGTTGCCGGATTGGGAGAATCGCTAGCAGAGATTTCGGCATTTCGAAGCTCGAGACGTTGCATAAAAAAGAGGCACGGGCCCCAAAAGAAGCACACTCCATGCACACTGAGCGTGCAGCAATCCGCGTATTCATCGGTATATTTTGAAGGGCTGGCTGATGGGCCGTCAGTCATCCATTCTGGTTGATCCTTTTTCCCCGTTGCACCACCAGTGTGTTGCTTGGATGTTGTCCGGATGATCGTCCCTCCAGGCTCCTCCCATCCCTTTGGGATTTCGATGATCCGGGACGATGTCGCTATAGTCTGTGAACTCTTCACAGCAGATGGCACATTTCCTGTCCTGCTCGACAATCTTCCGGTTCAGGAGTTTCCGCATCTCTGCAGGTGATCGAAGTTCCCGATATCCTCTTGGGTGATGTGGATCTTCGACCCGCTGCACCCCGAGCCTGAGCAGCTTGGGTTTGAAAAGATGTTCGCGACCACAGCAAGAGACGGATTTGTGGATCGGACAGAATTCATTGCGACGGAGCCTCATGGAATACCTCCTGATAGGGACTTGGAAAGATCAGCTTGTGGGCGTAGGAATGGGGTTCAGGAATCTCTCGGCTCAAGACGGGCTGCTACAATCCCTGCCCGAGGGGGATCACGATGAACCTGGCTAAAGCCGTCCTGCAGTTGAAGAATGAAAGGGAGCAAGCTCGCAGAAGATTGGAACAATTGGACTCGGCTCTGAGCGCGCTAGCGGGTCTGGGCGGATCCAGCGGGAAGGCTGGGCGCGCTCAAACGTTGGGCGGAAAACGGAGAACCATGTCAGCTGCGGCTCGGAAACGAATTGCGGCGGCTCAGCGCGCACGTGGGCGAAGTGGAAAGCTGCGAGACGAAACAAATAACGGTGCCGACGGCTATGGTTCCGAGAGCCGACGCCGCCAGCAAGTCCTCCGAGGGCGTTGCGAGGCGGTGACCCCATCCCGCCCTCGCTGTGATGGTGAATCATCTCAAGTGGAGGGCACTCGCCGACATTTGCTAATCTGATTGTCCATGTGCGGACGCTATCGGCTCACGGCGAAAGAGCGCTACATGCGCGATCACTTCGGTCTCGATGACGATCCGTCCTGGGAGCCCCGCTGGAACATTGCTCCCACTCAGCAGCTCGCAACCATCCGCCAGCACCCTGCCGAACCAACACGCATTTTCGCCCTCATGCGATGGGGTCTGATTCCGTACTGGGCCAAAGATCAATCCATTGGCTTGAGAACCATCAATGCGATGTCGGAGACCGCAGCGGAGAAACCGGCTTTCCGCGACGCCATCAAGCGGCGCCGCTGTCTCATTCCTGCGAGCGGGTTCTACGAATGGATGAAAACTGCATCCAAACAAAGACAACCATACAATTTTGGCCTGGCGACGGGTGCAGTATTTGCGTTTGCGGGATTGTGGGACCGGTGGCGAGATCCGAAAAACAATATCGTCGAAACCTGTACTATTCTTACGACCCAGCCGAACTCCCTTGTGGCCGATGTTCACGACCGCATGCCCGCGATCCTGAGGGTAGAAGACTATGAGGGTTGGCTAGACCCCGGCATCACGGACGCAAAAGCGGTCTTGGACTGTCTGAAACCGTTCGATGCCAGCCTGATGAAGAAGTATCCGGTGAGTACTCGCGTGAATCGCCCTGAGAACGATGACGAAGAATGCGCTCGGGAAGTCTCGATTGAGAATGTCCCGATGACTCTGTTCTAAACGTCCTGACGATATCGGTGATGCAATTGGAAAAGGTCCGGTTGCGCAGCAGTGCCTGCGGGTTCCCGAAAGTTGGTCAACAGCACTCATGTCTCTAAAAAACTTCTTAACGGGATTGGCTGGTAACTTCATTGCGGCTGGCATCGGTTGGTACGTGAAAGGCCCGAACACGGGCCTAATAATCGTTGGAGCGGGTGTGATCTTGCTCTTGGCTGTGTTCCTCTTTACTAAACAATCTGCTACGCCGATCATCCCAGCGGCCTCGCCCGTCAATGTTCACCAGGAAAAGAAACAAGAATTCAACCCTCAGTTCAATCCGACATTCAGCGCGCAACAGAACGTTTTTGTCGGAATTGGTGATCCCAACGAAATCTCGACTGAACGGGAGAAGGCTAGCCAGGAATCAATAATGACCGAGTACATGAAGAAAACCCATCCGACCTCTGGTTATCTGATCGATGAGGTTGCCAGAGAGCTTAACTTGAGTATGCCGGATGTGCGAGACATCATGGAACGGCTACGAACAAAGCAAGTTGTGTGGTGGGTGAACCTTAATGAAGCCGTGGGCGGAGTTGGCTATTTTCTGGATGAACTGCACCGGCCAAATCCGCAACCTCAGCCACGAAAACCCAATGCCGTCGACGTGTATAGGATCGAGAAAGACCCACCGAAAACATGAATCTGTGCCCTGGTGGCGCCATCAACAACTTAGCAGAATTTGGTTAGGCAAGTCTGCGGCGAGCGATCCCAAGAAGGTGCTGTACTACGACACCGGGCACGATCTCAACGATCCTCAGGCTTTGGAAGACCGATACGACTGGCTCGTGAAGAACATCAGTCCGGCCGACGCCGCCGGCCACCAACTCAGAACCTGGAGGAGGCTCCCCGAGAGGATCCCGGTGTGTCACGGGCTGCTAATGGGAGACTTTTCTCCGGACTCTATGCGCTCTTGGAAAGCTTAGCACTCGTTCCGGGTTCCCGGGCTCGAGTATCTCGGGTCGAATCAGGATTGCCCGCTCCCTGGGAAGCGCACCGCCCAGCATGCGAGAGATGTTGAATAGTGAGCGGCTCCCACAAACCAGACACCGGTCGTGTGGACTGTCACTGACCACGTCGCATTCAGCACACAACACCGCGTTTTGCAGGGCAACTGCGTTTAGACAACGAGCCACTTCAACAGGGCCATCCACATACGAATCCTTCATCACAGAACCTCGAAAGACTGCTTGGATTTATTTAACTCTTATCGGGTCGAATTGTTTACCCCACGATTGGGCCATCCTGACCAGCCCTAAACTGCAATGGCTCTCCAACGCCCCAACCTCTCTTTGCTGTCGGCCTCTCTTTGCTGTCGGCCTCTCTTTGCTGTCGGCCTCGCCCCTTCATTCACCGGTACTGCTGCGTCCATAAACCTGCACCCTCCCGTCGACAACGTTGGCGATGTATCGCCGATCTATCAGGAACTGCATGACTTTCTTCCCATTCCGAGCGAGTTGTGCCCAGCGAGAATTCGTCTTCGGGTTTTGCTCCAGCCCTCGCAACATCTGCTCTCCGAACCGGAAATCGACCTCGCGCAATTTGGATCGACTTGTCCGCCGAACCGGGTAGGCCCCGCTTTCGAGTACGACCGCCCTGGCGTCATCAACGAGCGCCTGCCGCCACACGGAAATCAGAGTGTCTTCTAAGCTCGCGGTCATCGTTTGCCGTCGCCCGGTGAATTGCCGAAAAGGCCATCGATCTTCCTCATGATCCGATCCGCCCACTGGACTGCGGATGCAACCAGGTTCTCCGTTCGCGGGCTGGGACGGCTATCGCCCAGATCCTCCGGGGTCTTCAGATGGCGCGCCACCAGGATCCCGGCCACAATGGCCAGTACGCGTTTGCGTCCCTCATCCATTCTGTAGTGTTCACTCCTCTGATTCTGCGCCCGCTTCCATCGACCCAGAACGAACTAAGCGTCATGCGTGTCGAGCAGCGTCTGTCCGGCCTTGCGTTCGAGGCGCGCCCGCCGATGCTCGAACCGCGCTTTGGTCCCGCGATACGTTGCCGGCGTTCCGATGTAGTTTCGCTTTTTGTTCGCTCACCAGCCTAGCACCTCATCCGTGTCCCTTGCAATGTCCGAAACGGCACGAGTGGGCCTCCGACGGGTCGAAGCTTCGGTGAGGGGGCGACGAGCAGAGAGAAGGCGAGTGCTTGGCCCACCAGCTGGTTGCCAAAGCCGACCGCTTGTATTGAAGAACAAAAATGAAGGGAACCGAAGAACGAACACCCAACAGCGGGTTTGAAGCAAGCGGCCCACGGGGCTTGGTCGCGGACGGCTCGCCAGAGCACATGCCTGCGGACGGGCCTCCACGAGCGGCTGCGGCGCCGATGGTAGCATGGTGATCAACGCAAAAGGAAGCCGATGTCCCGCGTGTTTGACCCAGATGAGGGAGCGGCGTAGCATGTGCCGCTAACTAAGCCGGACAGACTTATAGTTGGAGTTTGGTACTCACTGGCGCCCGGCTGTCTTCGCGCCTAGAACCACTCCCGGCATTGCGATGGAGCAACTTGACCCACTCCGTGCAGAACACCCTTCGAGGCGAGTGACCGAATCCCGCCGGTGGGCTTCCTCGATAGTTCTCCCTGCAATCGCCGCGGTCCTCCTTCTTATTGTGGTTCTCGCCAAACTTCGAGGTGAAGAACTCCCTACCATGCTGATGGTGGCGGTGGCGACAGGTTTCGTCGCCGTCATGTTGCTTGGTACACGGTTCCTGATTCGGGCATTACGTGAGCATCGCGAAAGCGAAGCGCGGTTCCAGCAGATGGCGTCGAATATCCGCGAGATCTTCTGGATGATCGACGCAGGAACCCGGCACCCTCTGTACGTAAACGAAGCCTACGAGACCATCACCGGGCGATCATGTCAGTCGCTATTCGACAATCCAACTTCTTACGAGGAACTCATTCACTCGGAAGATCGCACCCGCGTGCTGGCGAAGCTTGATGAAGCAACCCGGACCGGACAATTCAACGAGAGATTCCGGATTGTCAGTACCCACGGCGAAGAGCGTTGGATCACGGTACACGGGTTTCCCGTGCGGGACGCCGCAGGCAAGATTTGGCGGCTGGTTGGGACCGCGCAGGAGATTACCGAACAGAAGAAAGCAGAGGACCAAGTCATCAAGAACCTGACCATCGCCGAAGCAGCCCGCGCGGAAGCGGAGGCGTTGCGTAAGGCGACCTTGGCGCTCACCCAAGACCTGCACATGGATTTTGTGATGGATGCGCTACTCCGTTCTCTCGAGGAGTTGATTCCCTATACGTGCGCGCGGGTGCTGGTCCCTGAAGGTGGTCCTCACGTGCTTGCGCTGGGTGAAAGAGTGTGCCCGGAAAAACCGAAACCTTCTCCACGCGCACCTCTGACTTTCACCACTGACGAGGCTCCCTTCATGAGGAGCATTCTGGACGATCAGAAGAGCGTGTTGATCCCTGACACGAAGCAAGAAAAAGATTGGCGGACCTTCAAAGGGCACAGTCATTTACGTTCGTGGCTCTCCGTTCCTCTGATCGCTTCCGACCAATACCTTGGATGCTTATCGGTGGGTCACGCTGATGCGCACATGTACACGCAAGAGCACTTGCGGCGTGCCGAATTGTTAGCCATTCCCGCGGCCGCCGCGATCCAAAACGCTCGCCTCTTTTCTCGGGCGGAGATCTACGCATCCGAACTCGAAAACCGTCTAGACGACCTGCGCATGGCAGAAGCCGCTCTGGTCCAGGCACAGGGAGACCGGCGAATCTCCGATGAAAAATTTCAGAAGGTCTTTCGTTCCAGCCCGATTCCTTTTTCGATTACAACCGTGGCAGAGGGACGGTTTCTCGACGTGAACACCGCTTTTGAGCTCCGGTATGGCTACTCGCGAAAGGAAGTACTTGGCCGAACGGTTCATGAACTCAAGATGTGGGAAGATCCAGCCGATCGTGTGCTCATGATTCAGCAGCTCAGTCGCGGGGGCCCGATTCGCAACGTGATCACGCACCTTCGCACCAAGTCCGGCGAAATCAAGCTCACGGCGTACTCTGCTGACAGGATCCAGTTCGACGGCCAATCGTGCATTCTTGCTGTCTCAGAGGACTTGCCCGAATACGACAAAGGGAAAGTGAATTAAAGCACCTCTTGAGAAACTACTCCTCAGCATCTGGCGAGTGGTCGGGCCCGGCTGCTAAAGTGATTGCAGTGATTGGGCCCATGATCGGCACCTCCCAACCAAAAAGACTTCTCGTGTTGTGCACGACCACGGGATACCAGACGGGCGCCTTTATCGAGGTCGCACAGAAGTTGGGGCTGTCCATCACCTTCGGAACGGACCGCTGCCACGTGCTCGATGACCCGTGGCAGGATGGTGCTCTTCCGCTGCGCTTTGAAGATCCAGAAGGCTCGGCGCAGAAGATCTGCGATTTCGCAGCGTCCAATCCTCTCGACGCGGTCGTCTCCATCGGCGATCGGCCCACGTCAACCGGCGCTCGCGCCTGCCACAAACTCGGCTTGCGGGGACATCCTCCCGAAGCGACCGACATCTGCCGCGACAAATACCGCTCGCGCGAGCGGTTGCGGGATGCCGGGCTGAATGTTCCGAGCTTCAAGAGATTTCCCTTGCACTCGAATCCGCGCCCGGTTGTTGCTTCTGCGGAAATCACCTTTCCCTGCGTGCTCAAACCATTGGCGCTCTCCGGCAGCCGTGGTGTGATTCGCGCCGATACCCCCGAGGAATTTGTGCAGGCGTTCGAGCGTATTCGAAAGCTTTTGCGCAGCCCGGAGGTCGGCGTTTTGCGTGAGGAGACGAGCGAGTTCATCCAGGTGGAGAACTACATCGACGGGCTGGAGATCGCGGTCGAAGGCCTTGTCGACCGAGGCAAGTTGAACGTGTTGTCGATTTTCGATAAGCCGGACCCGCTGATCGGGCCATTTTTCGAAGAGACCATCTACGTCACTCCGTCGCGACTGGAACCTTCCATACAGGCCGAAGTCGCTCGGACGCTGCAACGGGCGGTCGATGCGCTTGGCCTGTTTCATGGCCCGCTCCATGCCGAGTTGCGGGTGAAAGGCAATTGCAACTGGATCCTGGAGATCGCGGCGCGTCCGATAGGTGGGCTCTGTGCACGAAGTCTGCGCTTCGGGAACGGAATCTCACTGGAGGAATTGATTATTCGGCACGCGCTCGATGAGCCAGTCACGCACTTAGGACGCGAGGAGGCTAGCTCCGGCGTAATGATGATTCCCATCCCGCAGGAAGGGATCTACAAAGGAGTCGAGCAGTTGGAGCAAGCCGCGCAAGTGCCGGGAATCGAAACGATCGAGATCACCGCCAAGCCGCGACAGAAACTGGTGCCACTGCCGGAAGGATCAACTTATCTGGGGTTTATATTCGCGCGTGGCGACTCGCCACAATACGTCGAAGCTGCGCTACGGGAAGCTCACCGCAAGCTGCGCTTCGTAATCTCGTCCAGCCTTCCACTGGTGTAGGGCGCATGGAGGTCTCATTTTTGTGGGCGGAACAGGGCTTCAGCTCTGCATTGATCCTGAGGACCTACGGACTTTAGCCCTGATCATTTACCTGGCCGCGCTTAGGTTAACTCTTGCTCCCGTGTTGGGCGGAAGCGCAGCGCCCTCACCAAAGAAGAACTGCTCCATCTGCTGCACGATCATCTCCTGGTGCTGGCCATCCGGTGTGTTCTCCCGGAGACTAGAAGCAGGCCAACTGCCCGCTGGTGGGTTCGGATCAACAGTACCAGGGTTCGGTCATGAAGGGGATGGTGACCCGCGCCGGTCCGGGTGGGACGAGGGGAAGGGGCACCAGGGCTTCGTCCCCATCTTCATTCATGGCGCGCTGCAGCAGCTTCCAGGCTTCTCCGAAGATCATGGTGCGCGACGCGCTGGCGTTGGCCTCGCGCTGCACCATGGCTTCAAGATCGCGCTGGAGCCGGTCAACCTTGCGGTCCGAGTTTGCCCACGGATAGCTCAGCGCCTCCTGCTGGAAGGGACCGATGGCCGCGTTGTGCAGTGGTAGAACTTCCAGCAGGCGCGACCCGGCGGGAATCAGCAGGCGGATGGTGAGCTGCACCGGCGGGACGTGTTCCACCAGCCCCAGCCGTATCAGGGTGGCCAGCAGGTCTTCGTAGCCCTCCAGCGTAGTCCAGGGCGTGAAGGGCACGAAGGTGGGCACCAGGAAAAGTCCGAGCCCACGCATCAGCCCGGCGAGACGGATAAAGTCCGCGCGCGTGTGGCCCTTGTCTAGGATACACAGCGCGTCGTCATCCACGGACTCCACCGCCGTGGTCACGAACGCGCATCCCGTCTCACGCAGCGCCGGGAGGCGCCCGGCGTGCTTGAGCAGGTGCTCCACCTTAATGGTAACGTCGTAAGAGAGCCCGGGATGCTCGCGGTGGAGCGCTTCCACGATCTGCATCGCGTGACCGACCCCGTTGAAAAAGTCGGGATCGCCGAAGGTGATGTGTTGCGCGCCGGCCTCGACCTGGCGGCGGATATCTTCCAGCACCACCTCGCGCTGGACGATGCGAAACGCACCGTTATACACCGGCACGATGGGACAGTGACGACACAGATGCTTGCAGCCCCGGCTAGCCTCGGTGTATCCCACGACGCGGGTGCTGTCGTCGGGCAGGGTGAGATGCGCGTATTTTTCCAGTGGAGGCAAGTCGCCGCGATAAGGCACCAGGAAATTCTGACGAGCGAGCGAGATCTCGGGCTCAACCTGCGGCAGCCCAGGGTCGGGCGCTCGAACCTCGAGGCGGCGGGCCAGGCTCAACAGCCCCTGCTCAAACTCTCCTCCCAGGATCGTACCGATGCCCAGCCGACGGAGCAGGCCGGAATTGACCGGGGCGTACAGTCCGAATCCGCACAGATGGGCGGAGGGGTTGAGTGTCCGGACCCTCTCCAGGGCGCGCACTGCGATCCGCGTGGCGGTGTGCATGGGCAGATAAAAGGCGATCAGCCTGGCGGTGCGTACCGCCTCTTCGTCCAGCGACTGTCGCGAGAGGTCCAGCGAAGTAGTTTGGAAGCCGTCAGCGCGTAGCCACCCCGCGGGCGAAGCCAGTCCGAACGGTTGCCGGCCCAGTTCGTAGGTCGAGATCAACAGCACCTTCAGATCGGGCATAGAAACCTGAAATTATGTCTTGCTGCGCGGGGGGACGTATCCCGGTGGAAGCATGGCGCCCTCGCCGAAGAAGAAATCTTCCAGATGCTTGACCAGGATCTCCTGGTCCTGCCGGTTGGCGGGATTCAGCCGGTACTCGTTCAAGATCATCTTGCAATGCTCGCCCCACATCTTCCAGGCTTCCTCAGAGACACTTTCATAAATCCGCCGGCCTAGTTCCGAGTCGAACGGCGGCTCGTCCAGTCCTGGCATTTCCCTCTGGAACTTCACGCAGAAGACCTTGCGCTGCCCTGGTCTCTCCGGTTCAGGCGGCAGTTGAGGTGTGTTACAGCCCATGTGTACTCCTTCCAGGCGGAAGGACTGTCCCCATGGTATCAGGATGCGACTGGTCATGTACCCGGACTGAAATGCGGCCGTCAAAGCCTATACTTGCCGCTCTGCCTTCATGTCTTTGCCGTCCTGAAATCTTTTGCCCTTTCCGGACACAGACCTTTTTCCCGGAGCCAGGCACCATGTACTTAGTTGTTTCTTGTGGGCCAAACTGGCTGCAATGGCCGAGGCGAGAAGTGAGCAGATGACTTTCTCAAAAAACTGGCATCCGAATACTCGGAAGCGATATTGCGTGTTTAATCGGGAAACTGAAAACCAAGTTCAGTAGGCAGCGCGGGGAGTCGTTCCACAATCCCGTCTTGTGCGTCAAATGTACTTAGGAAGTTTACAGGTCCCCTTTCACTTCGAAACCCCAGAGCTTGAGGAGATCGTCGGGAATGTATTTCTGGTCTTTATTCTTTCGCACCCACTCCTTGAGTTGGAGGGAGCCTTCATAATCTGCCGGAGACAGCCGCAGCTTCTTGACGACATCCTCAAACGAGGTCGGAACAACGGGAGCGGCCTTCATGTCAGGTTTGCCCCAATTCGGGTTGCCGCGCTTCCTTACCATAGAAATCCTTTGGGTTCTGACACGCGTGCCTGCCTCACATTTCAGGCCCTGATCCGGCACATCCAGCTCTACCGTAAGTACGGAGCGATTGCACGAGATCCCGGCCTGCGAGGCCCACTGTCCGGGAAAGGGCGATAGTAGGCCATCAGGACAGTTCAGAACGGTAGAAGTGCCGCCGCTCAAAAAGCAGTATCGGCAGTTCGAACACGCGCGTCTCGCCCAACTCGAAAGCAAATTCTCTTCCACACTCCGGCACGGGACAGCTGGCGCGCAATTTCTCTTCGCCCCGGTTCACCAGGGCTGGCTGCTTCACCACTACCCAAGTCCCACATTTCGGACAGGTGACGCAGGAGCACGCAATGCGATCGCCCATATCAGGATTATATTGAAGCGGAAACAGACCGATTTTGCCAGCGATCGGGTCTGCGGAAGACCACCGCCTTCTGAGTTTCGCAACGGTACGCAGCCTGGGTGGTGAAACTCAGTGACATGCTCCGTGGTTTGGAACAAGACGAGGCAAGACCCGTCAGTGCAGTCGGTTGTCTTCAACTTCTGGTCCCGCCTGAATCCGGTTCTAAACATGAAACTCTGTCCGTTTGACGCAACTTCAGTTCGGGTCTATAGAACCATCCTCAGTCGCAGCTGGATCACATTTTTGCGTGACTCAGGGTGGGTACTCAAATCACTACCGCGATCGACGCTTCCAGAAAGGCGCCGCAGGCCTCCGAAAGACCGGTAACGGCTACGGTGCCGCGGAGTTCCTGCAGATGCACGTCCGGAGTATCACGCGCTTGGCGGGGATCGGACACATTCCCGGCCTCGGCTGATTTGACTGTGACGCCAACTGAGGTTAAGAACAAACAACACTGCATAGGCTTCTTGCTGATTCCTAAACCCTCAAAATCCGCAGGAGTCGCGCGTGCAGGGAGGCGAATGCGATGCAATCTCCAGAAGCGAAACCAGCCCATCAGGACCCTCAAGACCAAACTCAGCTGAAACCTGGGGAACGCGATAAGGAAAACCCGCCTTTGCGTGATATGGAGGAGGCAAGCAGAAGAAATCCACCCAGCGAAGGGCTCGCAATTCGGTCTTCCAACCCAGAGCGCACTCCAGGGCGGACGCCTTCAGACAGCACTTCACTGACAAAACATCGTCTGGCCAGCGTCGAACCGTTTGTTGAAGCCGATGCCGCCGCCGAATTTCTTCACTATTCGCCTCGCAGCATCAAGCAGATGGCGAGAGAAGGCCGGATCCCCGCACATCCTTTTGGTAGCGGCCCTCGCAAGCGCTGGTATTTTCTGATCTCCGAGCTTGCCGAACACCTTTACGCTCAATTAAATTCGGCACATGGAGAAGCTGGTCGTGACAAGAGACAAAGGAGGGTCATTTGAGTCACGATCGTCGGAAGCCAATCCGCTACAACCGGGGTTCGCTTCGCAAGGAAAAAAGAGCATACGGTATGGTCTGGATCTTCCGCTGGAGCGAAGAGATCAACGGCCGGCGGAGGCAGCACAAGGAAGTAATCGGTTCGACCAAAAAGTTCCCCACCGAAGCGGAAGCCAACAAGGAAGCCGACCGATTACGGTTTCGACTCAACGAGAACAAACACTTGTTGAGCCTGAAAACGATGACGTTTGGGGAGCTCATCAACCACTATCTCGATCACGAACTGCCGCGTCTGGCAAAATCGGCGCGCAAAGGATACAAGTCCTACATCAAAAACTGGATCGAGCCCCCCTGGTATGGTCACGTTGCCTCGCGCATCAGGACCATGCAGCTTCAAGAGTGGCTCGACAAGATCCAGCGGCCCGATGGTACCAAGCTGAGGATCAAGGGTGTCATGTCTTCGATCTTCTCCCACGGCGTCCGTTGGGAACTCATCGATCGAAATCCGGTTTGCGGTCAGGGTGGGATGCCTGGCCACCGCGGCGCATCGACCGGTGTGCGTCAGAGCAATCGGACCTCGATTCGACGCGTGGTTCTTCCACCAGAGATCGTGCGTCAAACGCTCGAGCAGCTGCCGCTGCGCGAGGCCACGATGGCGCTGGTCGATGCGGTGACGGCCCTCAGGGCCTCGGAGCTGATCGCACTGAAATGGAAGAACGTTGGCTGGGATACCGGAACCCTTCAATCCGAATTCGCTTTCGTCGAAGGCGAATTAAAGGAAACCAAGAGCCGGGACAACGCTCTGCCACTTGCTCCATCTGTTCTGAAGGTGCTTCGTCTGTGGCGGGAGCACACGCCCTATCGCGCGGACGAAGACTGGATCTTTGCCAGTCCGCACTACCGTGGCAAAACGCCGTACACCTACCAAATCCTGTTCCGTCGTCACATTCTTCCCGTGATCGAAAGAGTCTCTGGAATCACCAGCAGCAAGGAAGCACCGATCGGCTGGCATACGCTGCGCCGATCGCTAGCCACGTTGCTCATCTCCAACGGCGAGAATCTGAAGGTGACACAGTCCCAACTGCGTCACACGACGCCCAAAATCACGCTCGAACTCTACGCCCAAGCGGTTTCAGCCGACCAGCACAAGGCCCACAAGAAAGTGGTCCAGATGGTGCTTCCGGCAAGATTTGCCGAGAAGTTGCAGGCCAGAGCCGCTCCCGCAACGCTGTAGGTTTACTGGTATGCAGCCATCCGAGTGAACATTTACTGATGGCGAACGTTGTGGGTGCCCGGGGGTGCCCAGTTGCAACATGTTGCAACTGGCATAACTGCTTTGAAATCTTGGTGAGCGCGGCAGGATTCGAACCTGCGACCCATGCCTTAAAAGGGCATTGCTCTACCAACTGAGCTACGCGCCCTCACCTCTTTTAAATCTAACATATTGGCGGCGACGCAACAGGCAGACCATCCTGTTAACACTTCGATCGTGGCGCGCGTCTATGATCGACAGGTGGAATTGACGACCGATGGCCGACGCCTTGGGAGAGACGTTTGATCCACCCGCAGGTTTGGATCGTGCGACGGTGAATGCGGAAGCCGCGCGAACTGACGACGCGCCACTGGTGCGCGCCGCGCGAGCGGGCGATCGTGTCGCCTTCGGGCATCTTTACGACCGCTACGCGCGGGTCGTTCACGGAGTTTTGTTGACGCGCGTACCACTCGGGGACGTCGATGACCTGGTGCAGGAGGTCTTCCTGCGCGCGCTGCCGCGCCTGCACACGCTGCGACAACCGGAGCGTTTTGGCGGGTGGCTGATTGCGATCGCGCGCAATTGTGCAAACGACTATCACAGGCGCAGGCCTGCAGAAGCCGCGGTCGACGCAGACCCAGATGACGCCGCGGAAATCCCCAGCGAAGCGGGACAATCCGCAGACTCCGAGGCCGCGACGATTCTCGCTGCGATCCGTACCATGCCCGAGGCTTACCGCGAAACCCTGATGCTGCGGCTGGTGGAGGGCATGACCGGCCCGGAGATTGCGATGCGTACGGGTCTCACCCCCGGATCGGTCAGGGTGAATCTGCATCGGGGCATGCAGCAATTGCGAGCAAAGCTCACGAGCGCACATGTTCGCAACCGCCCGGGTACATCGGCAACGCAGCCATGAACGTGGCATGGCCAAGGGAGTTAGACATGAGTGGCGACTACTTATGGGATAAATCCGGAGTTCCAGATCCTGAAATCGAGAAAATCGAACAGGTGCTGGGAAAGCTCCGATTCGACCGCCCGGCTCCCGTGTTTCCGGCGGTCGAGCAAGCGAGCGAAGATGCGTGGAAGCTCCGTCTGAAATGGCTCCGGCCGGCCCTGGCGGCCGCGGTTGCGGCCACACTTCTTGTGGCTGGCTTCGGGTTGGTCTGGTGGTGGAAGGCGGACATGGGCGCAGGATGGAACGTCACGCAGGTTACCGGCACGCCAAGGGTCGGGGACGCGTGGATCGGCAGCTCAGGGCGAGTCGGTCCGGGCCAGGCCCTCGAAACAGACCAGCAATCGCGTGCAGAGATTCAACTTCCAGAAGTGGGGCGAATTGAAATTGATCCGCAGACGCGAGTGCGGGTGCTCACGAGTCCTAGCGGAGCCTCACGGCTGGCGCTCGATCGGGGCACGATTCACGCGCGGATCTGGGCGCTTCCGGGCCTGTTTGTTGTGGATACACCATCAGCTCGCGCAGTCGACCTGGGCTGCGCATACACCCTGCATGTCGATGATTCAGGCGATGGGCTCATTCGCACCAGCATGGGGTGGGTCGGGTTCAAGCTCGGCGAGCGCGAGGCGTTCATTCCGGCAGGAGCGGCCTGCAAGACTCGCGCGAAGTCAGGACCCGGAATTCCCTACTTCGATGATGCTGGCGAGAAGTTCCGTGCCGCGCTGGCGACCTTTGATCTTCCCGATAGCAGAGCGGCCGACCAGGAGGCGTCCCTCGACACGATTCTCGCTCAGGCCCGGCCACGGGACGCACTCACGCTCTGGCACCTTTTATCGCGCGTGGATGGTTCGGGGCGCGCAAGAGTCTACGACCGACTGGCCGCCCTCGTTCCTCCGCCCGCGAACGTAACCCGCGAAGGCATTCAGAGGCTGGACCGAAACATGTTAGACCTGTGGTGGAACTCGCTTGATCTCGGCAACATCTGGCTTTGGCGTCATTGGGAGCGATCGTGGTCCCAGAAGGAACAGCCAAAGCAGTAGCGCTCTAAGGTGCGTTCGGCAATTCCTATCATCGCTCCGCACAAGCAAGAAATCTGAGATTCACCTGCGTTGTTAACGCTTCGTTTCGCGGGGGCGTCTTATCTCCAGAGCGAACATCTCCGGGTGAGGTGCTGCATATGAACATCTTCAAGGCGTATCGGAAACGCACGGCAATCATGGGCGAGAACGTTACTCGACAGTCCCTGGGCTCGAGAGCCGGGTCCTACTTTATTGTCCTTGGGGCCTGCACTGTTTTGGCGATGGGCGTCTTTGCGTATTCTCGAAGTTCCGTCAACTCAGTGAGAGATGACGCATTCACCGCTCATGAGTGGGGAACGTTCACGTCAATAGCAGGCGACGACGGGCAGTCCGTTGAGTGGCTTCCCCAAATCGGATCGACCGATCTCCCCGAGTTCGTGGAGCACCTTGAGGGCGCCGCTTTTAAAGGTGGTCTCCGTGGAACCGTTCGGATGGAAACGCCGGTTTTGTACTTCTACACGTCTGAACCAAGAACGGTTTCGGTACATGTCGCGTTCAAGAATGGCTTGATTACCGAATGGTATCCCGCCGTAAGCAGGGCAACGCCGAGCGGTGATCTGCGCAACATTGCTCTGAGTGACGAAGGCACGCGTGGAGAGATCTGGTGGAAATCAGTCCATCTTGAACCCTCGTCGGCAGCCGAATATCCGAAAGACGAAATCGAAACGCACTATTACGCAGCGCGGGAAACGGCCTCGACGCCTTTGCGCGTGAATCTTCGTTCAGGAACCCAGCGCGAGAAGTTTCTCTTCTACCGCGGCGTCGCCGACTTTCGGGTTCCGGTGGCCGTTACAGCGGATCGCAACGGAAATGTACTGGTGCGAAATCTTGGCTCGGACGAGATTTCTGGCATGATTTTGTTTGAGCGGCGAGGCGAGCGCGTGGGGTACCGCGTCGGCGGTCCACTTCAGAGCGAAACCGTTCTCGATGCGCCGGAACTCACGACCTCCGTCGATTCCTTGCGCGTAAATCTTGAAAATGAACTCGTCGCTCAAGGCTTATTCCCGGACGAGGCTCACGCCATGGTCGAGACGTGGCGCGATTCGTGGTTTCAGGAAGGCAGTCGCCTGCTTTACATCGTGCCGGAGTCGTTTGTGAACGTAATGCTGCCGCTTGAGATCAATCCTGCACCGGCTCAACTCGTGCGGGTATTCGTCGGACGTGTCGAAGTCGTAACGCCAGCTACTCAGAGGGAGATTGAAACTGCCCTTGCTCATCACGACAGCGCGACCATCGACTGCTTTGGCCGTTTCTTGATGCCTATTCTCGAAGTGGTGGGAGAACGGGATCCTGAGCACGCAAAACAACTTCAAAACTCATTGGCGACACTCGAGCGATAAACGGGCTAATGATCTCCTCCCAGGCACTGGCGACTTAGCAACTTCGGCAATGGTTCCAGCGGCGTGGAGCGCTTAAGGGGAGCACCTGAGTCGCAGAGTGAGAATCTCGTTCCGAGAGGTGAGACAGGCGCGCGCTTTTGCGTTTTTCACCTCCGATGTCAGAAATGCCCAACGTACTCCTGCTCGACCGAATCTCTCACCACTAGCCAAATCACGCCGCAAGCCGCCACGCAGCCTTCGGTTGTATTTTGTTGAACCTGCAGCCGCCCGGCGCATGACGGCAATCTTCCAGAGGCATGCGGCCTTCTTGCGCCGCTATTCAACGCAGTGACCATGGACGGTGATCTTTGGTACATGGTCCGGTGGTACCTCAAATGCAATGTCCTTTCGTTGACATCCCCAACATCGCAGTCGATACTCCGCTTCAGCTAGCAATTTTCACTACGAGTTCTAACGCAGCGGAGCAGAATCGCTGGATTCGCACGGGATTTTGGGTGCGAAAACCGGCGACGACTGCAGAACTGCGTGTGTTACCGGAGGAGGAGCATGTTGTTCAAGGAAGCTGGTTCGTTTACCACCAAAGATCGCTGGATGGCGGGCATGTCGGCAGCCGCACTGTTGGTGGCCGGCGTGGTTGTTGCCCGGCCGGGATTTCGGACTGCCCTGCCGGCCTCTGCGCCTGCCAGGAGCGCTCCCGCTCGCACGCGGCCGATTGTCGCGCAAGAGCAATCCCGGATCGCGGCGAATTTTGGAAACCTGCCGCTATCGTTTGAGCCCAACCGCGGACAAACCGACGGACAGGTGAAGTTCCTCTCCCGAAATTCCCACTACAACCTGTTCCTGACTCCGGATGAGGCAGTCTTCACGCTGCCCACGCGTTCCACCGACAAAAACAGCAATCGCTCGGGGATGCGCAAAAAGCCGTCAGAGATCGACTCTCAGGCGGTACTGCGGCTGCAGATTCACGGCGCGAATCCATCCACCAAGGTTACGGGCGACAGTATGCTCGCCGGCCACACGAATTACCTGATCGGACGCGATTCGAGCAAGTGGGTCAAAGACATTCCGCAATACGCGCGAGTGAACTATCAGGATGTGTATCCGGGCGTCGATCTGACCTTTTATGGACATCAGCGTCAGCTTGAATTTGACTTCATTGTGAAAGCTGGAGCCGAGCCTTCGGCAATCGCATTGAACGTCGAGGGCACCCGGAAAATTCACGTCGACAACTCGGGCGATCTGGTTCTCAGCTCGGAAGCGGGGGACCTGCGGCTGCACAAGCCGGTCGCCTATCAGACGCTGGGCGGATCGCGTCAGCCCGTCGATGCTCAATTCGTGATAAACGGCAGGGAGGTGGCTCTGGCTGTTGGCGAATATGACCGCCGGCGCGACCTGGTGATTGATCCGAGCATTGTGTACGGGACCTATCTGGGAGCCGGCAACGAAGACGCCGGATCTGCAATCGCAGTCGATAACAGCGGAGCAGCTTACATCACTGGTCTGACGGCTTCGCCGGGATTCCCTCTCAAAGGAGGATTACCAGCTCCAAACAATGCGCTCCAGGGCACGTTCGACGCGTTCGTCACGAAGCTGAGCGCCGACGGCACCGCTTTGGTGTATTCGACCTACCTTGGGGGCACTGGATCAGATTTTGGCAACGCAATTGTGACTGATGGATCCGGGCAAGCCTATATTGGCGGCACCACGGACTCGACGGATTTCCCTCTTCCTCTCTCGCCGCCGGCGACGGCACCGTTTCAGGCAATTGCGGGAGGCGGTAAGGACGCATTTGTTGCAGTATTGAATGCCGCCGGTAATGGACTCGTGTATTCCACCTATCTTGGTGGCACTGCGGATGAGTTGGGAGAAGGTATCGCAGTCAAGGGCAGCGTCATCTATTTGGTCGGCTCCACTGGTTCTGGTGACCTTCTGGTAGATCTCCCTTCCGGCAGCGTTCTACAAAGCACTTTCCAGGGCGGAGGCTCAAGCACGACGCCGACGGACGGATTTGTCGCCAAGTTTGACCTTTCGAATACGAACAACAACGCCGTGGCGTACCTGGGGGGAACGGCCAACGACACTGCCACAGGCGTCGCAGTCGATTCGTCGGGAAACGCGTATGTAACGGGCTTTACGTTCTCGACGGATTTCCCACATCCTGGATCGCCTTACTCGACTCAGTGCGGAGGCTGCCCGAGCGAGGACGACGCTTTCGTTACAGAAATCAACGCTGCCTTCACAAATTATGTCTATTCCACGTTCCTGGGCGGAAGTGGACCGGACATCAGCAACCAGATCGCAGTTGACGGGTCTGGGAATGCGTATGTGACGGGCGGTACCTCTTCGACGAATTTTCCGACAAATGGAAGTAACGCCGCATACAAGACAAGCCTTACCGGGACGGGCGGCAATGCGTTCTTGACGGTTGTGAAGCCGGGAGGCTCTTCGCTACTGTACTCGAGCTACCTGGGCGGGAGCGGCGTCGACACCGCGCTGGCGATCGCTCTCGACACCTCGAATCCCCCGAAGGCCTACATCACGGGCCAAACATCTTCCACGAATCTCCCGACGGTCAATCCGACACAAGCGAGCAACGGCGGCGCGACTGATGCCTTCGTAAGCGAGTTCAATCCCAACACTTCAGGAACGGGTTCGCTGGTTTTCTCCACCTATCTTGGAGGCAGCGGAGACGAAGACGACCTACTGGCTGGAATCGCCGTCGATCCAAACGGCAACTTCTACGTCACCGGCGATACGCAATCCATCACGAACTTCCCGGTGGTTCCCGGTTCGTATAAGACAACCATGACCAATTCCGGGGGCGCAAACTGCACGGGAGTTTGCCGCGATGCCTTTGTGGTCAAGTACTCGCCGCTCACACCGCAGTTCAACGTGAGCGTCGGTGCGATTAGCCCGAGTGCCATCAGCCGAGGCAGCAACGGAACGTCCACGGTAACGGTCACCTCAACGGGGTCCAGCGGAACAGTGAGCCTGAACTGCGCCATCCTTGGAACGGCGGCCAAGCCGCCCACTTGTTCGGTAGGAGCGCCTTCAGGAACGCTCGCAGCCAACGGCAGTGTCACTGCGACGCTGACCATCACGACGGTCAGCACGGGTTCGGCCAGCCTCACGGGAGTTGCACTGTGGTTGCCGGTTCCGGGCCTCGCCGTTTTCGGAATCGGGCTTGTGCGGAATAAAGGCAACAAGAAGCTGCTGTGGGGTCTGCTCTGTACCCTAGCGTTGACCGGCGTGCTGCTGATGATGGGCTGCGGCAGCGGCAATGTCGGTGGCGGAGGAGGCGGTGGTGGAGGCGGGGGGACGACGACGGGATCGTACACCGTCAGTATAACCGCCGCCGTTTCGGGCGCTGGCAGCCAAAACGGAAGCGCGTCATTCACCGTACAGTAGTCAGATCGAGCAAACGGACAATGGGCCGGCCGCGAGGTTAGCGGTCGGCCCTTCTTTTGTCGGCGGCGGCGATTTTTCCGCAACCTTGCCGCACAATCACGCCGCCGATACCCTGATTGAAATGCACCGGCATATAACATTCTTCCGCGCGACATTGCATCGGGTCGTCATTGTCGCACTCGTGACCAGCCTTGGATCGCCCGATGCGGGCGCGGCACCGTGGAAGGAGAAGGCGCCGCCCGCACTACGGTGGGCCGAAGGTCAGCCTGGGTGCACATTTTCGCGCGGCGACGACGGGAAATATCGCTACGCGCTCTGGACCTCAGATTATGGAGTTATTGTGGCGGTGGACTCGCAGGAACTCGAAAAGGTGCACCGGCGTGTCGAGCCGTTCTTTAGCCTGGAACTCACCGTGCGTTATCGCGGTCAGGGGAAGCTTGAACTCGCGCCAGGATCGGCAACCCTGGAGTTTGTTCGCCATTACAAAGTCGTCCAATCGTCACTCGACCCGGAAAGTTTCGCTCAGAAGACACAAAACGACGCCGACGAGCGCGACCATGAAGCGCAACGCGAGATCGAAAAGCATCCTGAACGAAAAGAGGAACGCGAGAAGTTCCTGCAGACCTATCAGAAGGAAGTTACAGAATTACTCGACTTCGTTACGAAACGGACGTTGACGTCGATCAGTCTTGATGCCGCGAATCCCGAGGCAAATGGGTGGCTATTATTCAGCGTAAACAGCAAATGGATTGGCGGCTGGAAGAAGCCTGAGGAATTTGTTCTACGCCTGCCACTCGCCGGGCGCATGCTGGAGTTTCCATTTTCGCTTCCGGCAGCGCAGGGTGACTTGATCCTGCGAAAGCGCCCGGAATAGCTGCACGAACCATCACGACGCGGAGTAGAGGCTACGCTACCGAGCGGTGAGCGGATTGCGTCTTCATCAGCAGATCGCGCAAGGACACGAGCCCTTTGAGTTCCTTCCCGCTCACGATCGGCAGATGGCGGAAGCCGAATTCCTTCATCAGGAACAAGCACTCCTCCACGCTTTCGTTGACGTCGACCCCACGCGGGTTAGCAGTCATCACTTCGGCGATCTTGGTGGTTCCCGGAGTACGCCCAGCAGCGACCACGCGGTTCATCACGTCGCGCTCTGAAAAGATCCCCACCAGTTCGCCGTTTCGCAGCACCGGCAGGGCGCCAATGCTGTGTTCCATCATGAAGCGTGCGGCTTCGAGCACAGTCTTGTCGGCATCGACGGAATAAACGCGCCGGTCTTTGACCAGATCGTAGATGGTCGCCATGAACATTCCTCCTGGAGTGCGTTTGCGACGAACGGCGGAAGCGGCCGAGAGACCGCCAATTGGACTGGTACTTTAACACAGAGTGAAGGAGGAGCGACCACTCTGTTTTGGGTAACGTCTGGAGATGGGTTTTGGAGAGAAGGGCGCGCGACGGCCCTACCGGAGGACCGTCGCGAGCACTACGGGTATCGGGCGACTCAGAAGCGAATGGCTGGCCAGAAAGTCACCCTCAGGTTATTGTGCGTCCCATTCTTAGAGTAGATTTCGTCGCCAGCGTCCAGGCGCAAGCCGAACGGCCCCCAAAACCCTTCAACGCCGACACCGGGATAAATTGCTGCGGCGGTGTTGCGGTTGTTACGTCGCTGAGGCTGTTTTGGAAGCCCGAGGTTCCCTGTTGATTGTTAGCGCTGAAGTTGATGAGGCCGGCCTTGAAGGCACCAAAAAGCGCACCGGACCTGCAGGCATACGTACCCTGAATGCCGTACTAATAGACAAATCGGCATAGGGGGGAGAGTCACCTCTCCTCCCCTGCCACACCACCGTACAGGCGGGTCCCGCATACGGCGGTTCGATAAGTTCGTCCCACGGATAACGACGTGGGCTGGGCGTTCGCAGTTTGGGGACGCCGTGCGGGTTTCACTTCTCGGGTTAGCATCCGTTGCGGCTTCACCGCGCTGTGCCTACCCAAGGCCTGCCGAAGCAGGATGGCCAGTGCAATACCCTCATCGAGACCCAAGCACTACTGACCCTTCCTATCGTTCGGGCCTTCGCCGCTCACGCGACTACTACGCCCTCTGCTGACTTCTGCTATGCGGTCAGAACACCTCTCGATGTCCTCAGTCACGAATACGTGACACACAGCAGATCTCCCGCGATAAGTTCGACCGCTGTCCACGCACGACCGCCGGATTTACCACCAGTGCCCTTGATGGATATGGGCTTCCCGATTGTTTGCTCGCTCGCCCGGCACCGTAGGCCTCTTCATCCGGTTCTTGTTCATCGGCCCGCGTGTTTGCTCTACGCTTCCTCCAGACCCCACCTTGCGATGACGCCCTTGCGCTTCGCTACCCTTCACCTCCATCAGGTTGGTAGAGGACTTTCCCCTCCAAGCTGTCGAACATGCACGGCGTACAAACAAAACGGCGCGGACCTGGCCGTCCGCGCCGCGATTCGGAACGACTGCTGCTACTGGAGGTGATTAATCTTCATCGCCGATTGGACGCCAGCTTCAGGTCTCTCGCGGGCTTCCATCGAAACAACCTTGTACTCGTGCTCTTTGCGATCTCCCGCAGAAAGTTTGACAAAAAACCTGTCTTCTTCGACCCGGTAGCTCACGCTTTTGCCGACTGGCAACAAAAGCGGGTGCTTCACGTCTTTTGCGCGCAAGTGGAAGAGAACGTCCTCGCCCTGCAAAACATACTCCTCACACATGGCGGAATCGGCGGCGCCCACATTGGAACTCGGATTCTCGAACACGGTGCACTGCAACGATTCCATCTGGAGCAATTGACCCGAATGGTACTTCTTGGCTTCCTGCGCCTGCGCGATTGACGCAACGAGGACCGCTGCGAGTACCAGTTTGGATCTCATGAATGCCCTTTGTCTGACAGTTTCGGGAACTACAACTGAATCGGAACGGAACCCATTGTTGTCGAGAACTGGAAGAGCAGGAAGATAACGGCAGTAACACAGCGCTGGTGACCGGGTCAAAATGGGGCCGCTAGCGCTCGACGAGGGTCTCCAGGGTCTTGAAGAACGCTGGGAATGAGATTGTGGCGGCATCGGCACCCTTGATCAGCGTCTCGCCTTCCGCGCGGAGGGCCGCGATCGAGAAAGCCATAGCAATGCGGTGATCGCCCAGGGAATCGATCTCCGCGCCATGCAGTCTCTGGCCGCCAGGAATCGTAAGACCATCCTCGTGCTCATCGACCTGAGCTCCCATGGCACGGAGATTCATGGCAACCGCTTTGATGCGATCGGACTCTTTGACGCGCAGCTCCTTTGCATCGCGGATGCGAATTCCCTGTTCTGTAAACGGTGCGATCGCCGCCAGCACGGGAATTTCATCGATCAGGGCAGCTGAATCGGCGCCCGCGATTTCAGCCGATCCCAAGCGGCTTCCTTCGACGCGCACGGTACCAACGAGCTCCCCATGCTGCTCGTCCAACTGCGTGATGGTAATCCGCACGCCGAGCCCGATCAAAATGTCGAGCAGCCGCGCGCGCGTGGGGTTCATTAACAACGTGTCGACAACGAGCTGCGACCCGGGGAACAGAGCTGCAGCGCAGAAGAAGAACGCTGCGCTGGAAAGGTCGCCGGGCACACGGGCCTCGAGCCCATGTAATTTCTGACCGCCGGCAATACGCGTAGCGTTGCCGTGCCTGCCCAATTCGGCGCCAAAAGCGCGCAACGCGACCTCGCCGTGATCGCGGGTACGCAGAGGCTCATCCACGCACGTGACCCCTTTCGCCAACAGCCCGGCGAAAAGGAGGCAAGACTTGACCTGAGCACTCGCCACCGGCATGCGGTAATCGATTCCGTAGAGGTGGCCTCCGCGGATCCGCAGCGGCGGCCGGTCGCCTTCGGCAGCTGTAATTTCGGCGCCCATCTCCGAAAGCGGCGCCATGATCCGCGCCATGGGACGACGACTCAGGGATTCATCCCCGAACAACTCGCTTGTGAAGTCTTGTCCGGCGAGTATGCCGCTGAGCATGCGCATGGTGGAACCCGAGTTACCGCAATCGAGGGCACCTGCCGGCTCGCTCAGTACCGGGCCTCGGCCTCCAATTTCAATTGTGTTCGATGCAGCGTCCGTGCACTGCCAGGAGACACCTAGTGATCGCAGACATCCCAAGGTGCTGGCGCAGTCGGCACCCGTCGAATAGTTCTCCAACCGTGTCTTCCCCTCCGCAATACCTCCCAGCATTGCGTAGCGGTGCGAAATTGATTTATCCCCAGGAAGGCGCAGCGCTCCCGCGACCTGCCGCGCAGGGCGCACGACGACGTTGGACGCAATACTCATCGGTTCTTCAAATATATCGGATAACCGCGGGCCACAGTTGGTCGCAAGAGCTTTGGCAAAAGATACCTGAGGGTCGGGACGAACCGCGTGGAGAACGCGTTGTCATTGCTTTTTGGGCGGCATTCGTATTACAAACCCATCCATGTCCCGGAGTCACTTCGTCATGGTCTGCGGCTTGCTAGCTGCAGCCGCCACCTTCGCTGCCCCTCAACCGCAACCATCGCATCCAGACACGTCACAAGAAGCCGTTGTCTTCGAAAAGCTCCAGGATCTGGTCCGCTTCGAAAACGATGGATCCGGAATTCGCGAGAATACGACCGCAGTTCGTGCACAGAGCCAGGCGGGCGTGCAAGAGTTGGGTCAACTCATCCTTGGCTATTCTTCACTAACAGAGACGCTGCAAGTCGACTACGTTCGAGTGCGCAAAGCGGACGGGAAAGTCGTGGAGACTTCGTTAGTAGATGCACAGGATTTCGCTCCTGAAGTCCTGCAGCAAGCGCCCATGTATAGCGACTATCGACAGAAACATATTTCGGTCGCGAATCTCCAGACTGGCGACGTTCTCGAATACCGCACCGTCACTCGCATCAAGCCCCTGGCTGCAAATGAATTCTGGTACGAGCATCGCTTTCCACGATTCGCAGCTGTCATGGACGGGACCCTGGAGATCGACATTCCAAAATCGAGAGAAATCAAGATCAAGATTCAGCCAGAACACAAGGCCGACCTGACAGAAACCGGAAACCGCCGGCTTTACAGATGGACGATTAAAGACTTCGTGCCTGACCGCAAACGCGAGCGCGAAGAAGATTTCGCCTTCGACGACACGCCGGATGTGCAACTTTCAACTTTCGCAGACTGGCAACAGGTTGCGCACTGGTACGCAGGTTTGCAAGGAGAACGTGGCACCCTCAGCGATGGCGTTCGCAGCAAAGCCGAGGAACTCACTCGTGGAGCTACCACTGCAAGCGAGAAATCCCGCCGGCTGTACGACTACGTTGCGCGGAATATCCGCTATGTGAGCCTTTCGTTCGGCGTCGGCCGGCTGCGGCCCCATGCGGCGTCAGAGGTCCTGCAAAACGGCTATGGCGATTGCAAGGACAAGCACACCTTGCTGCAGGCTTTGTTGCAGGCGGAAGGTATCAAGAGTTATCCCGTGCTTATCGGGAGCAGTCACAAGCTCGATCCCGACGTGCCTTCTCCTGCACAATTCGATCATCTGATTACGGCGGTGAAATTTGACAAGGATGGCGACTTCACGTGGCTCGATTCAACCGCCGAAATCGCTCCCTACGGTCTTATCATGTATCAGCTGCGAAACAAGGAAGCGCTCCTTGCGTCGGACGACGCAACCGCCGGTTTACATCGCACTGTCGCGGATTCGCCCATGAAAAATGTCCTGTCGATCAACATCGACGGGAAATACACGGAGACGGGGGCGATGGACGCAACGGTAGAGCTGACAGCGCAGGGCGATAGCGACCTTCCCGTCCGCAGGGCGTTTCGCGACGTTCCGCAGGCACGCTGGCAGAACGTGCTCGAATACCTCTCGTCGCGTGCTTGGGGATTGAACGGAGATGTGTCCGATGTTCGTATTCCCGCCCTGGAAGACACGACCAAGCCTTTTCGCTTGACCTTCCATTTTCACAGGGACGGCTATTTCCTTGTTCCAAGTGCGGGCGCTAATTTTTCCGCCCTGCCGCTTCTGAGGCAGGCTCATGCAAAACCAGCCGACAAAAAGAATCCTTCAGAACCGGTCGACGTCGGGCCCGCGGGAGAACAGATTGTTCGAGTTCGAATCCAGGTTCCTTCCAACTACACCATTCACGTGCCCACTGATACCCGCATGTCGCGTGATTACGGCGAGTATTCTTCCACCTACAACCTCACCAAAACGACGCTGCAGGCCGAACGGCACATGGTTTTGAAGGTGAACGAACTGCCAGCAACACGTCGCGCTGATTTTGAATCGTTTCGGAGTGTGACCAGCGCGAACGCGGAGCAGGGTCTGTGGGCGAGCATCACGCCGGCATCCGCTTCCGCCACGGTGACAGAGGCAAAATCGGCGTCCACACCGCGTGAAATGAGGACTGCAGGTGCCGCTGCTCTGCAGCGCAAAGACTTCCATACTGCTATTGACCTTCTCAAACGCTCTTCTGATCAAGATTCAAGTCAGAAGGATATCTGGGACGACCTTGGCCGCGCGTACGCTGGACTCAATCAGCACGATGACGCAGTTGCGGCGTTTCGCAAACAGATCGAACTCGACCCTTATCATGCCCATGCCAATGGCGACCTTGCAGCCGAACTGCAGATTCTCGGGAAGCGTGACGAAGCCGTCGAGGCGTATCGAAAACAGGCCGGGATCACTCCCTCCGATCAACTGACCCACAAGAATCTTGGGATGCTCCTCTCCGAAATGAAGCGCGATGGCGAGGCTCGCACTGAGCTGGAACTGGCCGCCTCGATTCCGCCCGACGACCCGCAAATCAAGCTCGCCCTCGCGCAGATCTACGCACGAACCGGCGAGAGCGAGAAATCCGAAGCGCTCACCAAAAGCGTGTTGGGGACAACTTCGCAGATAGCCGGCACCGACATCTTCGCTCCCGCACTCACCGATGGAATCAACCCGGAAGAAGTCATCCACGACGCGCGCGGCACGCTAGACGATATCGGCGATCAATTCGATTCTGGCCAATACGACCGACTCGGACCGGCAAGCTTTACCGCGATGAATCTAGTGGCCCTGGCGTGGGCCCGCATTGGATGGGCAAAGTCCATTGAAGGGGACCTGCTGGAAGCAATTCAGTTTCTCAACTCCTCCTGGATGCTCAGTGATTCCGGTACAGTTGCGAACCGACTGGCGCGCGTCCTGGAAAAGGAAAACCAGAAGGAAAAAGCCCGCCATATGTACGCGCTCGCCGTCGCTGCCGGAGGCCCTGAAACCGATCTCTCTCGTCAACAGGTGACTCGTCTCGCCGCAAATCCACAAGCTGCGAGCCAGGAGATTGCCGAAGCGGAAAGCGAATTCGTCAAGATGAGAACCGTGAAACTTCCTGGGACTTCGCCAAAAGGCACGGCACACTTCGGTCTGGTTTTCGACGCTTCGAGCAAACCGAACCGTGTTGAGTATCTTGACGGTGATAGCGCTGTGCAAGGCGTCAGCGACAAACTACGGACTTTCGACTATCCGGTTAAGTTCCCGGACGCTTCCTCCATCAAAATCATTCGCCGCGCAACTGTGTCTTGCGATGGTGGGGTGTGCTCGGCCCTTTTGCTACCGCTCGAGGCCATAAAGCCATAGCGCAGGAGTTCCAAAAACAGTGGGGGCGGACAAACGTCCGTCCCCAAACAAAGAAAAGGCTGCCCTAGTCTTCGAAGCTGCGCGCACCACCGCTCATGCGGTTCGTCACAAATTGCGTCCAGACCCACTTGATAACGCGGGCATCGTTATAACAGTAGGCGAGATTGTGATTGAGGGTTGAGAAGCAGTGTTGCTGGCAAGTAGACTTCATCTCTTTCAGCTGTCTCTGGTCGAACTTCGGCTGGTCGATGTTGCCCCAGTCGAAGCTAGACGCGTACATCGGGAAGCAGGGTGCTACGGTGCCGTCGGTTCGGATAATCACATTGTTTTGGCCGGCACGGCAGTTCCACTCTGAGAAGTGAAGTCCGCCGTCAGATCCCTGCTGGATACCAGGCGTCTTGGTGAGCATTTGCTCGACATCACCATCGTTGACCACGCCATCGCCATACCAGCCATACTTCCGTAGATCCAGGCCAGATGACATGCGGATGAACGCCTTGATCTCCTGCAATCGCTGGACGGAGTTCACCATCTGGTAGCCGACTTTGTTTTTCTCGATGATCCAGTCGACCAGGCCGTCTACGGCTCGCCAGTCTTGGGGACGGATATACGTCGGATTGTTGTTCAGGTGCTTGAAATGTTCGTCCTGCTCGAGCATGGGCGTTTCGTTGATATGGTAATCCGTGGCCAAGCGATTGGCATGCGCATACTCGGTCAGCAGGCGCACATCTTCGAGGTTGTTGCGGCAGATGTTGATATTGAAGAACACCATGTAACCGTACACGTACTGCTTGCGCATGATGTGTTCCAGATTTCTCTGCGACGGAACAAAGGCTTTGGGCAAGCTTGGCTTTTCATCCCAGGCGTCCAGCGCAAAGTTGAATACGGCGACTCCAGCGTCGCCAAGACGATCCGCCACCTCGGGACGGAGCAGGCGGCCGTTCGTGCCCACGTAAATCCAGAATCCTTTCTTCGCCGCGTAATACACAACCTTATGGGCAACGTCGGGACGGAGCAGTGGCTCGCCACCCATGAGCGCGAGGACGCGGCAGCCATGATCGTGTAACCAGTCGATCGTTCGCTTCGCCACGTCTTCGGTCATTCCTTTAACTTTGTTGTTGAAGGCCCAGCAGTACCAGCAATCGAGATTGCACTTGTAATCAAGGAAAAGGTACGCCGTGATGGGATGGAATTCGCCAGGCGTCACGCGCGAGCGGATATAGGGAAGCAACCACCCGCGCGTGGCACGCCAAACGTGATCCATGCTCCAATCGCGCTTCTCAGGAAACGTCTCCGGGCCAGGATTGTTGAGCAGTTCAGGATGTTGAGGAAACACGGGAACCGGTAGTGTCTCCCCTCGGACTTCGGCAGGTTTGGGTCCGGTCGAACCGGAATTCATCAGGAGGTTGTGAATGTCGACGTCAATACGAAACTTGGCAGGTGCGGCGCTAGCCATTTACTTCTGTCTCCTCCGAAGAAGTTGGTTCTGATTCGGGTACAGATGTTCTTCGAAGGGGAACGATCCTACATACTTTCCTGTATGGCAGACTTTGGCATACGAGGGAGAACAGGGCCCTGAATCAGCAAGGTTCGGCCCGATTGCCGCCTCAAAGCGGACGACAATGAGAGGTTTAATGCGGAGATGTTAAGCCATTGCTTTTACTTCGGTTCGAGCTTCCCGTAAAAGGTCGGGCGGAATTTCTTTGATGGTGAGGCCAAATTCAAACATCGGCGTTTCCGTTCCCCGGCCCCACCGATTGACCTCCCAGTGGGCGCGAACAAACTTTACGTCCGGATGTTCAGTGAGGTCCAAAAGCAACGGTTGTTGACCGCGATAGAACTTCTGCGGAAACGAAGCAATCGATTTGGGCGACCACGCAGCACCATCGATCGAGCCAAAAACGCTCACATCCATCGACTCTTGCTCGATGATGTTGGTGATGTCCAGGGTCAGCAGGAAGACGCGGTGGCCGGCAGTGCTCATCTCTACGGGCGCTCCATCACCTTTCGCATTCACGACGGTCTTGGACGGAACCAGCTCGGTGTCGATCATGACGCGAGAATTGTAGCAGCAACCACAAGGTGCGATGTCAATGTAGCGAGTCCACGAAGTGCCGGAGCAACTTTCCGACTTCGGCCGACTGCTCCCAAACCGCGTAGTGCCCGGCCTTAGGGACCACATGAAGCTGGCTTCCCGCGATATGGTTTCGCATCAGCTCTCCCTCAGAGACCGGGGTAAGCGTATCCTCATCGCCGAAGATCAGCGACGTCGAGACGTTAATCGTTTTCAGGGTGGGAACGGAATCCGGGCGTTCAGCCATTCCGCGTTGTACCTGCGCAATGTCCGCGGGCGACATCTTGAGCATCATCCGCTTGGCTTGCGCAACCAAGTCAGGGCGCGCTGCGAATATCGTCTTCCCGAATAATTTGGGCAGCATTCCGTCCACGAAGAATTCGGTGCCGCGTTCTACCACGTCTTCGGCGGATTTCAAGCGGCCTGCGCGACCTTCCGCGGTGTCGGCTTGTGCGCGCGTGTCGCATAGCACGAGACCCGCAACGCGCCCCCGGTATCTTCGCCAGAATTCGAACAGGATGTAGCCGCCGATCGAAACTCCACAGAACACGGCACGTCCCGCACCAGCATCGTCGAGCACGCGAGCCAGGTCAGCAGCATGCTTCTCCATCGTGGCCGGCGCTTCGCCAGCTTCAGAATCGCCATGACCGCGCAGATCGGGAAGGATGACTTTGTAGCGCGAAGCGAGCGCCTGAGCGGCCGGAACCATAAGTTCGTGATGAGCTGGGAAGGGATGGACTAAGACGACAGGCGGGCCGTCGCCGAGAACCCAGTAGGCAATTTCGGCGTCCCCGCTGCGAATTCGGTGCATGCGGGGATTGTAAGGCGTGGCGGTCCGGAGCGCATCCGTGACCACCTGCGAAATTCGCTAAGGATTCGTGACCTGCTGCGGTGACTGGACAACCGCTACGTGCTCCGGTTCTTCCGGCATGACGATCCAGGCCACGATATAAGCGATTACGCCAAACACGATTCCGGTGAAAAACGTGATCACAAGCCACAAGACCCGCACGAGCGTGATGTCGAGGTCAAAGTACTCGGCCATACCGGCGCAAACGCCGGCAATCTTGCGGTCCGCCCGAGGCCTCATCAGCCTCTTCCGGGCCAGCACTGCACCTACACGCTTGCCGCAATACGCGCAGAGATTGGCGTCATCCTGGATCACTTTGCCGCAATAGTTGCAGTACATAACAACCTCCACCCGTATCAGGATACGCCAGACGACGGAAAGAAGTTCCCTATTTCTTATTTCTTAGGCCAGAAACAAAACTCAGTCAGCCCGGTAGGGGTCGCGGAGATGCCGTCGCGCCGCGTCCGCCGGAGGGGTCGATCCGTTCAAGGCGATCACGGCTTCATACTTCTTAGTTGCCAGATCTCGCTTCTTTTGGAGATCGTACATCTCTCCGGCGGCGAGATTAGCCTTCTGAAGGGTCTCCGGGTCCGGCTGGGGCGCCTGCGCTACCAGCTCGTACGCCAATGCCGCTCCGGTGTAATCCTTGCGTCCCCGAAGAACATCCCCCAAGTACAGGGCCGCCGTTTCATAATGCAACCCGGGATACTTGCCGTTGCGGCCGTCCTGCCAAATCTTGCGATAGACGTTGGCGGCGGCGTCATCCTTGTTGAGGGAGCGAAGCAGGCTGCCTTCCTCGAGCGCGAACAGAACGTTCTGCGGATATTCAGGAATCAGCCCTCGCAGCAGTGTCAAGGCATCGTTGTAACGGTGTTCGCGTCGCAAGAACAGCAACAACGCGATGCGCGCATCGACGCTATTCTCGCCGTTGCTGCGGGCCACTTCATACAGGTACTGAATTCCCTTGTCCTTGCTCCCGCTCAACCCGACGAGCGACACAGCGACCTTCACCCCCCAGGGCAGGCTCCCCATAACGTAGTTGTGCGCGCCGACGACGAGCTTCGCGTCAGTGTAGTTGGGATTCAGTTCAAGTACTTTTTCGTGATCGTGACGCGCACCCACGGCATTACGCAGAGCTGAAAACCACGCCCGCTCGATGAGCGCGGTGTACGTGGCAAATTGCGCCCGCGTGGTGCCTCGTGCGTAGAGGGCATCCACATCATTCGGGTTTGCCTTGAGACGCTGTTCTTCCAGCTTTTCCGCGCGCTCCACAAGGCCCTGAATCTGCTGCTTCACTTTTGGATCTGCGGGACGATGCGCCTGTCCGATAAAACTGTCGTTCGCGTACTCGCCAGTGTTCATCGCACCCATGCGATACAGCTCGCGAAATATGATCGCGATCAGCAGATGATTTACGGCGAAGGGATCGTCGGGATGACGCTCGAGTACGCGCTGCAAATCGGGCACGGCGCGGTCGTAGTCGAGGTTATAGAACCGATCAAAAGCTGTGGGATTCAGTGGATCTGCGGGACGAAAATTTTGCGTGCTGGGCGCAATCGAAGGTTCCTGCGCCACGGCGGGCATGCACAGAATTCCGAGCACAAGCAAAAGTGTCAGGAGCAACTGCCACTGCGAGCCACGCCCGAAATCTTGGATGGGGAGGTACACCTTTTCACACAGTCTAACCGAATCTGGGCGAACCAGAACAATCACTGTGCCCTTCCAACTGAAATTCTCGGAGATGCACCTATAATCTCGGACAAGCAGTGCATCTTTTCCTCCGGGTTACGGTAAATCTTGCTCGTAACAAACAACGCCCGGTGACTGCGGAATTCACCGGAAATTAATCTTTTCAATCAGTTGCATAGGAACAGGATTTGGCCTCTGGCTTGCCTTGTTGATGTCAACAGGAGGTGTGACTCCTCTATGTCGGAAGTGGCTCAAAACGCGGAGCGGGACTTCTGGCGACCACCTGTGGTCACGCCAGCAGTCGCTCTTGAGCCTGTTAGCCAGCCCAGCTTGATCGAAGTGTGTGACGGGTGCGAGACCGAATTTATTCCCGGCGCTCGCTTCTGTCATGTATGCGGCGCGACTCGTTCTGAGAAGCAGAGCGCGTCCCACGTCGTTCAAAACTGGCTGCGGCAGGCGCTGACATGGGTCCGTCATCTTGAGTTTCACAACATTGAGCGATGGATCCTTAGCACGCGGCAACGACTCGGTCTCCCCACCATGTCGCTGGCTGCCTTCGCTGTAGGTTTGGGATGCTTGTTATTCGCGGTCGGGGTTGGATTGTTTTTTTCGATCCGAACCACTCTGGACTGGGAGGCAGTGCAGGTCTGGCGGATTCAGTGGCTGCTGGGCGCTAGCGCATCATTCCTGGCCGGAATCCTCTTGAAGAAGTCGTCGAATTAACATCGGGCGCCGTTGAGCTGAAAAACTTCCCCCACTTTTAGCTCTCCTCTCCGCATTCCCGTTGTTTTCTCTTTAGGTCGCCCCCGGTAAAGACGTTTGTCGCTAGTGGATCGATTCTGCCTCTGCGACTGCTGCGGCAACGCGCCGCTGTTGTTGCATGCGATAAAGATGGTGTACCGGACCCACTCCACGTCCAAGCGGTTGTCCCTTCGCGATCGCCGCAGACACGTAGGCCTTTGCGAGGAGCACGGCTTCCGGAAGCCCACGATCAAGCGCAAGGTGACAGGCCATCGCAGTGGCAAAGGCGCAGCCGGTGCCATGCGTCGAGTTCGACCGCTGCCGCTCGGATTTAAACACTTCCTGTTCTACGCCACGTTTTGTCTGGAAGCTGAGTAGGTCAATCGCCTTTTCCAGATGTCCCCCAGTCACCACGACGGATTGTGCTCCCATCTCGTGGAGCTTAACCGCGGCCGCCCGCATCTGGTCGAGGTTGCCGACTGGCAACCCGGTAAGGGCCGCCACCTCGTCCACATTGGGCGTAACCACCGCTGCCAGCGGAAGCAGTTGCTCCGCCAGCACCTTTCGCCCCGAGCCATCGATCAGATCGGCGCCAGACGACGATCGCAGGATCGGATCCAGCACCACGTTCGGAGCCTTTTCGCTGGCAAGAAAATCGGCGACCGCCTTCGCGACCTTGCCTGACCCAAGCATCCCGACGTGGACAGCGGCGATTTTCATGTCGGCGGCCAGCTCGCGCAGGGTGTCCGCTACCAAATCTGCCTGGCAGGGCTCCACGCGCCTCACACCGGCCGTCGACTGCACAGTCAATGCCGTAATGCAGGCCACCCCATAGCAGCCGTGGGCGGCAATCGTCTTGATATCAGCCGTCACCCCTGCGCCTGACGAAGGGTCGAAACCGGCGATGGTAAGGACCACATTTGGCGTTTCGGGCATGGTGGCACTCTACCCTAAAGCAGGCAAAACAGCGGGACTCGCAAACTTTTTTCCCGTAGACCGGACGCGGGATGAGCGCTAAGTCATTGAAGCACAGATACTAATGGATGGTTTGCGTGCAAGCATCACAATCAAAACGACTTGTAAGATTTTCCGGTACTCAGGACTTCGAGGTAGTTACTATTATATAAATAGTTAAGTCATTTGTTTGCAGTTTTGTATGCCTGGTTACTCAACTTTTACAATAGGTTACGTAAGATATGAATAACTAGCTGGTAATCTTGTTACCCGCAATTGGTGATTGACAGCTCTCCCCCACCCCGCTAGCATTTGAAAACCTTTGGCCAAATTGTGAACGACCTACGTAGGACCGAACCTATTTTGCGAGGTGAACTGAATGCGAAAACGCATAGCTCATGGACTGGCGGTGTTCTTTTGCGTCGCCAGCCTAGGAGCCGCTCAGGGCAACTCGGGCTCGGACCGCGATCGACCTAGCCCGACCCAACCCAGGCCGGCTGCCGCCACCAAGTCGAAGGCCTCCAACAGATCGAAACCCTACCAGGTAGGAACGGCGTCCTGGTATGGAAGCTATTTTGAAGGCAAGGAAACCGCCAGCGGCGAGCCGTACAACATGTACGACATGACGGCCGCGCACCCCACGCTGCCGCTGGGGACCTTCGTGAAAGTCACGAACCTGCGTAACGGCAAAGCCGTGGTGGTGCGGGTAAATGACCGTGGTCCGGTGGTAGATGGCCGGATCATCGACGTGTCGTACCAAGCCGCGCAGGTGTTGGGCATGAAGAGCCGCGGCATTCAACGCGTCCGCCTGGACGTGGTGAAAGATCCCGAGACAGTGGCGTTCCTGAATCCACTGGCGCGTCCCGAGTAATCCCTCTAAACTTCTCTGGATGCCAGATTCGCGCGCGCGACTTATTGTCGCTCTGGACGTTTCGACCGCGGCCGCCGCACACAAGATTGTGGCGGCCGTGGGTGACTCCGCCCGCATTTACAAGGTCGGCATGCAGCTCTATACGGCCGAAGGGCCGCAGATCGTCCGCGACCTGATTGCCTCAGGGCGGAAGGTGTTTCTGGACCTGAAGTACCACGACATTCCCAACACGGTGGCGGCGGCTGTGCGAGAAGCGGCAAGGCTGGACGTCAGCATGTTGACCGTGCATACCGCAGGCGGTGGCGCCATGCTGCGCGCTGCGGTGGAGGCTGCGCGCAATACCAATCCAGCCACGATGATTCTCGGCGTAACGGTGCTGACAAGTCTCGATCAGCGCGACTTGGAGCATGCCGGCGTTCGCGGGAGCGTGGTGGACCAAGTGTCGCGGTTAGCAGCACTTGCAATTACCAATGGTTGTCACGGCGTCGTGGCATCCGCCCAGGAAGCTGCGATCCTGCGCGCTGAACTCGGCGACGATTTCTTGATCGTCACACCCGGCGTGCGGCCTATCGGTGTGGGAAACGGCGATCAGGCGAGAGTCGTGACTCCGGCGGAAGCGATGGCCTCGGGAGCGAGCTTCATCGTGGTGGGGCGCCCCATCACCGAAGCGGAAAATCCAGCCGAAGAAGCACGGGAAATTCTGGCGCAAATGGCGTGAAGGCAGTTGTCAAGTTGCCAGCTGTCAGTTCCCAGTCTCAGTCCTGACTCTCTCATCTCCTTGCTCCCGCTGAAGAGGAAACAAAACTAAAAATCTCCTCGGGTAAAACCAGAAAAATAGAAAAAGGCGCGACAATCGTCGCGCCTCTCCTGCAACTGAGAACTGGTTCTAGAGCTTCTCGTAGAATTCGCACGCCGAGCAGGAAATGTAAATCCCTCCCGGGACACCCCGCTCGCGGTCCTTCGTCCGCTTCACGATCCTCGTATCCTTGCCGCACTTGGGGCACGCGGTGGATTTGGTGGTGTCCATGACCTTCTTACGGTCGGCTGTCTTTGCGATCTTCGCCATTTTTTTCTCCTGACAGGAATGTGCCGCCAACCGAAGGCCGCGGTTCTACCTGGTGTTTGGGAGTAACTTGGACGCCGGAGTGCTGCCCGGCAGGGCTGGGCATGCTCACAAGAGCATGCGTTCTGTACTCGCCATAACAAGTTTACATGAGCGTGCGTAATTGATCGAGCTGGGGAAAACGACGGAAACTGGCGCCAAAAACCTAAGTCCCTCGCGAAATTCCTAGAAGGTCATTCCGTGATTCACCTGAGGTGTCGCTGTTGGAGGTGTCGCGGGACAGGGGCCCGACTCCACACCCGGCGCCACTTGCCCAGATGCCGAAGACTTCGATTGCTCGGCACAAGGCGACCCCCTATCTGCCGGGGCGTTGAAGATTAGAACGACTCTCCCTTGATCGGTGTACAGCCAAGGCTCTACCTGGATCGGCGCAGACGGGCGAGGCGCGCTACGCCTTGCCCAGGACTGAGGTGGGCTGATGATTGGCTGCCGGATCTGGATGAAAATCGGATGATTCCACGCATAGCCCATCGTCCAGCAAATGCCATTCAGCACGAATGCCGATAAAAGCGCTCCGTACACCAGGGCCGTAGCGCGCGGTTTGAAACTGTCCAAAGAGTGAAAGAGCGGAGTTCCATCGGCAACGGCTGCCAGATTTGGCTGTTCCCAGAATTGCGGACGCAGGCTCCATTGGCGCAGAAGGGACAGCGCAGCATCCACGAATAGACCGACTTCCTCGCCCGGGCTTTGGGCACAATCGAAGATGGATTGCATCTCGTCCCCAAACCGTTGCCGGAAGTAGGGAGGATGGGCGCGCAGAACCCAGCGATAAAAGACGCGGAGCATCATGCCCTCCTAGGCCTTTGCAGGCGCATTTTGCCTTCACGCACAACGCTATCGAGGCGAGCGATCTCGGCCGCTAATACACCACGGCCCAGCGCGCTGAGCCGGTAGTAGCGGCGGCGGGGATCGTCGTCTCCAGTTTTCTGGCCCATCTCCTCGACCAGCCGCCGTTCGATCATCTTCTGCAGGTTATCGTAGAGGGTGCCTGGCCCGAGCTTATACTTCCCTTCCGATTGACGCTGCACTTCCTGCATGATGGCGTAGCCATGTAGTTCCTGGCCAGCGAGCGACAGCAGGATGTGGAGCGCGGCGGGCGAAAGAGGCAGGAACGAGTTGACTTCTTCTCTCATAACTCGTGTTCCGTTATATCGAAATCCGAGCTAGATGTCAAACGGCCCAATACAGAGGATATTGTGGCTAAAAATTCTGCATCGCGATCAAGTTCGAGACTGCCCCGTTGCGCTTGGCTACGCAGAACCGCGATTATTTTGCGACTCGAGATCCTGCTTTGAATCTGGTCCGATGACGATGAAATTCACGCCGGGATACTGTTCATGAAGCCGATTGTGAGCACTCTTCTGTTTACGGTGCTCGTTCCTGGCACCGTTGCCGGATGGCTTCCCTACCGTCTTCGCGGAGACTCGCCGATGGCATCGAATATCGCGTTCCGCGTCATTGGGATTCTTCTCATCGCGGGTGGCACAGCGATCTATCTGCACACTGCGTTCTGGGGATTCGCCCTCCGCGGAAGAGGTACGCCCGCGCCGATCGCGCCCACGAAGAAGCTGGTTGTAGACGGCTTGCACAGCTATGTAAGAAATCCGATGTACATCGGTGTGGCCACAATCGTCCTTGGGCAGGCAGTCCTCTTCCAGTCCTGGCACATTGTTGAGTATCTGGCCATCGTGCTCGTTATCGTTCAGTTCTTCGTGCTGTTCTATGAAGAACCGACGCTAGCGAGGCAATTTGGCAGGGAGTACGAGGAGTACAAGAAGCGAGTGCCGCGCTGGATCCCGCGGCTCTGACAAGCACGGTATTAATTGACGCGCCAGAAGGCTCACCTCTCATTTCTTGTTGGATTCCGCCGGGAATCGCCGGACGCCTCATGCCGGGGCGCGTCTTCGAGAATGGCGCGCAGCGTCATAGTGTGCCAGGCTCGAGAACTGTTTGCAAGGTGAAGATCTACTCGTACCGATACAACACTGCCTTCTCAATCTTCACCGACTTCGGATCGAAGCGCCAGTAATTGCCCTGATCGTTCTCATCGCCATTGAGGCGGCGTCCGGGAATCCAGCGGCCATCTTTGAAAGTTCCTTCGTCGATCGAGGCATACCCAAGTTTGAACGGGCTGGGCGAGCGGGGCGTAATCAGTACGCGAAACCCTTTACCGACTCCCAGGAACTCCTCCTGCCCGGTGGCGACGATCAACCCGTAGCCGCTGTCGGCGTGATTTCCGAAGATCTCGTCCAGGCTCACTTGCACCACGTAACCATTCATGTAGAACTCCACGAATGGATGATCTTTGCTAAGCGTGAAGCCGTGCACATTGCCCTTCGGTTGCTGCTCGAAAAGGATCGACTTCACCTGATCGATCGCCGAGTAACTCTCACCAAGATCACTTGTGCCTTCATGGAACCCGTCGATCGCGAACGGCGAAAAGCCGATCGCTGCATGTTGCCCGACAGCGTCGAACACGTTTGCTGCCCCGTTCTTGCCTCCATTGGTTTCAGGAACGAAGAGCAAGTTGTCCGGCCGGTGATAACGATTCGCCCATTTCGCAAAATCGGGATCGTAGACATCGGGTGAGTAGATGTCGATTGCCGAGCCCGCCGCCTTCCAGATGTCCATCACGTGCGGCAACGGCCCCCCGCTCGGGTAGTTGCCGGGAATGTTGTCGTCACTCGCCAGCCACGTGTTCACGTACATCGGAAGGTTGTAGGCGGCTTTTCCTTTCGCGGCCACCGCGTGCACATAACCTGCGTAGTTCCACGCCATGAAGATCTCGTCGGCGCGCGCCGTATCGCCGAAGACTTGCGCCCAGGTGCCGCTCGTCTTCGCGCCATTCTGCAGCCATAGCGCACGTAGTCTGGGCTCGAGCGTTTCGCGATGCGCCTTTAGATATTCCGTGAGTTGGGCGGGGACAGAAGAGGCAAACGCCTGATCAGCCTGCTGCGAATGATCGCGTGTATCGCCCAGCACACCGACCTCGTTCTCTACCTGCATCATCAGAACCGTGTGCTCGCGGCCATCGACTTCGCGGATATGCTGCATGACGGCCGCGAAGGCGCGGGCATCGGCATCGCGTGTGGCATCGGAGTATCCAGCGATGGCGCTGAGAATGTTGGCCTCGTTGCTGTGCAACACGACGCGCGGAAATCGCTTGGTATTCTGCTTCACCCACACCGGCGGGTAGCTCGACATCCCGTTCTTCCACGCGGCAAGCCAGAGGAAGACCACATGCAGATGCTGCTCGCGGGCCTGCGCAAGCAGGCCATCGACCAACGAGAAGTCATACTTCCCTTCCGTCGGCTCGATGAGTTCCCAGGAGAGTGGCGTGATCACGGTGTTCAGCGGGATCGCTGCCAGCTTCGGCCAGAGTGGCTTCATGTACTCCAGGCTTGACGAACTGGAGTTGTAGAGCTCGCCCGACAGCATGAGGAAAGGCTTGCTATCGACGATCAGTTGCGTGACGTCACCATGCTTTTCGAGATGCGAAGCATTAGGATCCTGCGCGTTCGCAGCGACGACGAAAAGGAGTGTTCCGATTAACAGGGCAGCGACAGAGGACACTTGGACTTTCATGGCGGTCGCATTCTGCCAAATCCGGCCGCCTCAATCAAACCGGCGCGGGGCATCCTGGACGCAGTTTGGGCGGTCGGAACAGACGCGTCCCGCGGTTTGCCACGCCCGCACCCCTCTGCTACTCTAAAAAGTTTTCGCCCATCGGCCCGATTTCACTAGAGGTCAAACGTCATGTCTGCCATCAAATTTCGCGGCGTGGATTTTCTCGAGTTCGACACGTTACTCTCCGACGACGAGCGCCTCGTTCGCGACACCGCCCGCAAGTTCATCGAAGATAACCTCATTCCCATCATCGAGGAATGCAACCGCGCCGGCCGCTTCCCGCGCGAACTGGTCAAGCCGATGGCCGAACTCGGCTTCTTCGGCGCCAACCTCAAAGGCTACAACTGCGCCGACATGTCGAACGTGGAGTATGGCCTTGTCACGCAGGAACTCGAGCGCGGCGACTCGGGCGTGCGCAGCTTCGTCAGCGTGCAATCGGCGCTCGTCATGTATCCCATCTACACCTTCGGTTCCGACGAACAGAAGAACCACTGGCTGCCTGCGCTGCAGAGCGGCGAGAAACTCGGCTGCTTCGGCCTGACCGAACCTGACTTCGGCTCCAACCCAGGCGGCATGCGCACGCGTGCAAAAAAAGTTGGCAAAGAATACGTGCTCAACGGCGAGAAGATGTGGATCACCTCCGGCACAATCGCCGACGTCGCGGTGATCTGGGCCAAGGTCGAGGATGAAGGCGACAAAGTTCGCGGATTCCTGGTGGAAACCGATCGCCCCGGTTTCAAAGCCGATGACATCCACGGCAAATGGTCGCTGCGCGCCTCCGTCACTTCCGGCCTGTCCCTGCAGGACGTCCACGTGCCCGAGTGCAACTTGCTGCCAAAGTCAGACGGCCTCAAGTCCCCGCTGATGTGCCTGAACCAGGCGCGCTACGGGATCGCGTGGGGTGCGATCGGCGCGGCCATGTCGTGCTACGACTGCGCGCTTCAGTATTCTCTGCTGCGTAAGCAATTCCGCGATCAACCTATCGCCTCGCACCAACTCGTTCAACAGAAACTCGCCTGGATGATCAACGAGATCACCAAGGCGCAACTGCTCGTCCTTCAAGTCGGCCGCCTCAAAGACGCCGGCAAAGTCCAGCACCAGCACATCTCTATGGCAAAGCGGAACAATGTCTGGATGGCGCTGGAGTGTGCACGCCTGTCGCGCGACATTCTGGGCGCGAACGGCGTGGCCGACGACTATCCGATCATGCGCCACCTGATGAACCTCGAATCTGTGAAGACCTACGAGGGGACGCACGACATCCACACGCTGATCATCGGTCAGAGCGTGACCGGGATCGAAGCGTTCTGAACGACACGCCTCAGTTTCAACGCGGTCGTTCCTATAAAATCGGGCCCGTGAATAGACGAAGCGAATCGCAGCCTTCTGGCCAACGTCTTATTGTAGGCGCGCTCATCGCCTTGCAGGTGGCAGCAGCAATCGCATACGCACAAACGTCGCCTGCACAGACTCAGCCTCAGGAGACACCTGCCCAGGAAATCACTTTCCCAAGCGGCTCGGTCACGTTGCACGGATTTTTGTTTAAGCCCGCAGGCGACGGCCCGTTCCCCGCTGTCCTTTGGAATCACGGCAGTGAACGCTTGCCCGGCCGACTGCAACCACTCGCCGACTTCTTCGTCGGCAAGGGCTATGCGTTCTTTGTCCCTCACCGGCGCGGACAGGGCCGCTCCTCCGATGCCGCCCCCTACGTCATGGACCTTCTGCGAACAGAAGGCCAGGTGCGAGGCCCTTCTGCGCGAAGCGCCAAACTGGTCGAGATGATGCAATTGCACTTTCAGGATCAACTCGCAGGGCTCGCCTATCTGAGTTCGCTCGCATTCGTCGACGCGAAGCGAATCGCCGTCATGGGCTGCTCGTTTGGCGGAATTCAAACTCTGCTGGCCGCGGAGAATGCTCCGGACGTCCGTGCGGCCGTCGACTTCGCTGGTGGCGCGGAAAGCTGGGAAGGGTCGCCGGATCTGCGGGCCCGCATGATAAAAGCTGCCCGCAACGCAAAGGTGCCCGTGTTTTTTATCCAGGCAGAGGGCGACTACGATCTGGCACCCAGCCGGACGCTAGCGAAAGAAATGGAAAAGCAAGGGAAGCCGGCCCAGATCCGCATTTATCCCTCGGTGGGGCACACGCAGCAGGAGAACCACTCATTTTGCGTTCACGGTGTGGACGCGTGGGGAGCAGATGCGCTGGCGTTTGTCGAGAAGTCCTTTGCAGGCGGACAAAGCTCCACGGTCCATTGAGTCGGTAGATTTCCCTCGTCACCTTCCGCAGACGCCAAAGGGGCCCTCCACTTTCGCGCGGTGAGTGCCGTCCCGGGCGCTTCGTCTTTCTTCTCCTCGCCCTCTTTCCTCGTCCCTAGGCCGATCTCCATCGCCGTGTTCTTCGGGAAGACGACCTCGGTACCGCGCGCGATGAAGTGCGAATAAACCGACATGCCCGCCCCATACGCGCCCATGGTGTATCCCAGGGCACGCGACCGAACCGCGAGTCCAAGCGCCATGCCGACGAGTTTGAAGGCGTTGGCCCCACCAGCCACGCGGGCACCGGTTCCTCCGCCGTTGGTGGCTACGCCGTGGTCTACGTCGGTGTCCGTGCGCATCGAAGCGGCCGCCAGCGCCAACGACACTCCCGTGGCCAAATAGCGTGTCTTGGGAGTGGTCGCCTCGGCACCGCCTTCCGAGTCAAGCTTCACATTGGCATTCTTGCCTGCCTGGACGCCTTCGAGCGTCGCTTCCACTTTCTGCTCAACCCCGTCGGGCGGGACCAATTCCTTGAACTCGATACGTAGCTGCCCGTTCTTCTTCATGCGGCGCGCCGCCTGAACCTGGCGGACCGTTCCCTTGATCCGGCTGCCTTGGGGAAGAACCAGATGCTGGTTCGAGTCCAACAGCGGCTGCGAGAGCAGAGCTTCGACGAGATCGCCCTTGTGCGCGGTGGCCGAGGTAAGCGGCGTCTCAAGCCACGCGTGGACGACGGACCCCGGCGGCAGTGGCCCGGCGAACGCTTCCGCCATCTGCGGCGTCATCACCTCCGTTCCGAAATCGAGCGGCTTCTCGAGTTCTGCGAAATAGAGCGTTCCGGCCTGAATGAACTGGCGATGCAGCGGAAGTTGCGCTTCGACATAGCGCTTAACGCGCTGCACGCGGCCAGGCGTTTTCAGTTGTTTCATCGCGTTGTCCCACTCTTGCCGCGCCTGCTGTTTCGCCTGGCGGGTGCGCTCCGTCGCCTGATCCTTCACAGTCTTCTTTTCCTTGGCTTCGGCGGCCGACACGAACTGGATCACCTGGCCGGAGCCGGGCGTGACGATGGTGTCGAGCGGCATGTGACGTCCATCAGCAAGAACTAACTCGTGGAACTGCACTTCGATCTTGCGTACAGGCGTGAAGTCCGCGTCCAGCGCAGCCATGGTCCGCTTGCCGCCAGTCAGCGGGATGATCTTCGTGATCTCTCCGTTCACCTCGGATCCCACCGGAATCACGATGTGATCGAACGCATAGATCGGCTGCACGACACGCCCGTGAATTGCCTCCCCGGCTTTCTTCACACGGACTTCGGTATCGAGCGCGACCTGCAGCGGCGTGCCCTTCGGCACAGTAAGAGCTACAGACTGTGGCGGGGCCGGCTCCATGTTGTCCTGCGGCGTCGCCTTCCGCTGGTTTCCCGGCGTCAGGTGCGGCATAGGCGCGTCCTGCGCCAACATGGCTCCAGTCAGCAAGCCAAAAGTCAGGACTGCGCTGTAGGTGTGTCGAAGAGACATCGTGCTACTCCCAGGAAAGTTGAATGGGCTGCTCCAATGAAAGAGTCAACAAGCAGCCGTTTGCGAGAACGGGACGGCGATCGGCACGGAAACAGCCTTGTCCTCCTACCGATGCGGACCGGAAGGGGTGTGTTGTCTCACACAACCCACAATTGTTTGGAGTCATTGTAGGCCGATTTCTAGGGCAAGGTTTGTAGAAAATTCCGTACTTGAATTGCCTCTCCTTGCGCCGCTTGGTCGATCTCCGCATATGATTTCGTGTTTTGGGTTGAGGGTTTATGAGGATCGCGGTCGTTTCGGATATCCACGGCAATCGCACCGCTTTCAAGGCGGTACTGGATGACTTGCGGCGAACCGCCCCGGACCTCATCTTTCACGGCGGCGACCTCGCCGATGGTGGATCGAGTCCCGTCGAGATCGTCGATCAGATCCGAGACCTGGGCTGGCCGGGGGTATTGGGCAACACCGACGAGATGCTGACGCGACCGGAATCGTTGGCCGAGTTCGCAAGTCAGTCGCCGAAGATGCAGCCTCTGTTTGCCGTGATCGCCGAGATAGCAGCGGCTGCCCGTGAGAGCTTGGGCGAGGAGCGAATCGCGTGGCTCCAGTCACTTCCGCGAGCGCATCACCATGGGCCGCTTGCCCTTGTGCATGCCAGTCCCGACAGCCCATGGCGCGCTCCTGCGCACGACGCCAGCGATGAAGAGTTGCGGTCGATTTACGCCCCGCTCGGCGCCCCTATCGCCGTCCATGGGCATATTCATCGCCCTTACATCAGGACCATCTCCGGGATGATCGTTGCCAACTCAGGTAGCGTCAGCCTTTCGTATGATGGCGATCCGCGGGCGTCGTACTTGTTGCTGGACGATTCCACCCCCGAGATCCGACGGGTTCCTTACGATGTTGATCGCGAAATCCGCGCGCTCCAAGCGAGTTCGATGCCGCATGCCGATTGGATCGCACAGATCCTCAAGTCTGCGTCGTTCGTGATGCCCTAGACGGCTGCGAAAATGACGCTCCCAAAGTGCTATCCTCATCCGTTCTTGATCTAGGAAAAGCTTCCCTCTTCGATCACCATGAAGACACTCTTCGCAATTCTCCTCATCCTGGGCGCGAGCGTTACCCCGGCCTTGGCCAAGACAGAATTCGGCAAACTGCAGAATGCCGAATACCGGGTCGATGTGCCCGCCAGCTGGAACCACGGGCTGGTCCTCTACTGTCACGGCTACGACCCGCATCCCACGGGCGTCGGCTATGACGAGAAAAAGCCGCTGCCGCCGGAACTCGCAGTCTTCGTCAAACTGGGATACGCGCTGGCGCAGACCGGGTACTCTACGGGTGGATGGGCGGTGGAGCAGGCGATGCCCGATATTGAGGCGTTGCGCCAACACTTCATCCAGACCTACGGGCAACCGAAGGAGACCTTCATCACGGGTCACTCCATGGGTGGCCTGCTCACGGTTGTCATGATCGAAACCAATCCGCAGGCGTACGACGCAGGACTTGATCTCTGCGGTGCGGTGGAGAGCAGCCCCCGCCTGTTGACCCGCGGATTCGACGCGCGAGTACTGTTTGATTACTACTTTCCCGGGATCCTGCCGAATCCCGCAAAAATGCCGAAAGAGTACGCGCTCACCGAACAGCTTTCCAAGACCGTCTTTGATCGCATCCAGACTAAGCCGCAGGCTGCGACCGCCGTGCGCAAACTCCTCGGCGTTCACAACAACAAAGACCTCACTGGCACCATCGTTCTGGTCACTTACATCCTCAAAGAGATCGAGCAGCGCGCTGGCGGCAACCCCTTCGATAATCGCGACACGATCTACTCTGGCAGCGCCGACGACAGAGCCTTGAACGACGGTGTAAAACGCTATGCCGCCGATCCCGGCGCGCTCGCCTACCTGCAGCGCTATGTAACGCTCACTGGACATCTCACCCGGCCCGTGCTCGCCGTCCACACGACGTACGATCCACTGGTGTCACCCGCCGTCCCCAATAGCTATTCATTACTCACGCGCGAGGCAGGTTCGGGTGACTTGTTCGTGCAGCAATATGTGAAAGAAGACGGGCATTGCCACATCACCGCCGACGAAACCGAGAAAGGTTTTCAGGAACTTCGGCATTGGAAAGACACACACCAAGCGCCCAAAGCGGGATGGCTGCAGTAAGCAACAAAATACTTCTTGCTCGATTATGCCGGATCCGTCTCTGCACACTGACCGTCTCGTGTTAAGACCCTACGTCCTGAGTGACGTCGCTGATCTGGTGCGGCTTGCCGGCGCCCGCGAGATCGCTGCTACTACCCTTCGCATACCGCATCCCTACCGCGAGGAGGATGCCGTCGGCTTCATCAAGACGTTCGCCGCCGAGGCGGAGATGGGCACGAGCGCGCGTTTCGCCATCACGCTTCGCGGGGACGGACAACTTTGCGGCGGGGTCGGACTTCGCATCGACAAGGATCACAGTCACGCGGAATTAGGCTATTGGATTGGAGTTCCTTACTGGGGACGCGGTTATGCAAGCGAAGCGGCCCGCGCCGCCATTGAGTACGGCTTCGGTATGCTGAAGTTGCGCCGGATCTACGCCTCCTGCATCGCACAAAACGCAGCCTCAGGTCGCGTGCTGCAGAAGATCGGCATGCGGTACGAGGGCCGCCAGCAGCAGCACATCTGCAAGTGGGGCGTGTTCCACGATCTGGATCTGTACGGGATGGTAAACGACGGCGAGTCTCAATGGTAATCGTAACGCCAAAACACGACTTCTACAGGATTTGCCCGATTCACCTTTTGGCAACCACGCGGTCTGAGATCTTGTCGTATTCCGACTTACTCAGGATGTGCCGGCTCACCAGTTCATCCGGTTCGCGAAACGGACGCGCCTCGATGATCCGGCCCGCGTCCGCCGAATTCACACCCGGCAAAGCCATCAAATCGTCCTTCGATGCACTGTTTAAATCGAGCGGTTTATCGCGGCTCCAGCCCTCGCGGATTCCCTCTGCCACCGCCTTGGCATCGCGCTTCATCGTGGCTGTTTCCCGCGCGGTTTTTTCTTTAAGGTCCTGCGGATTGTCGCTGGATGTGCAGCCCACGAGGGCCGCGAAGAATAGGGGAATGCAGACCAATTGTAGTTTTCTCGGCACGCTCGTCTCTCCGCTCTTTGTCCGCGCATTGGATGACGGACCGAGTGCGAAGGTTGGTTCCAGTCTGAGCCAAAGCCTTGCGTTACGAAAAATTTCACCCATACAACTCAGTCAGCAATTCATACGCCCGCCGGAGGTGCGGGATCACAATGCTTCCTCCGACGACGAGCGCCACGTTCAACGACTCCTGCTGTTCATCCCTGGTTGCGCCCAGCCGGTACGACTGGATGATGTGATAGTTGATGCAATCGTCGCAGCGCAGGGCAGCCGATACCACAAGCCCCATCAACTCCTTGTACTTTGCGGGGATTGCTCCTTCCAAATAGGTGTTGTGATCGATGTTATAGAAACGCTTTACGAGAAAGTTGTCGGCCTTATCGACATTCGCGTTCAAGCGGGTGCGCGTCTCAAGGAATCGGCGCGCAATCTCGCTCTTGTCCGCGGCCTGCTTTTCGCTGAAAAGGTATGTCGGTTCTTTGCGTTCTGTAGTCATGGCCGAAAGGCTAGCAGACCGGCCACGAAAGCTCTATGCGGATGGCGTCGTTCAACCAACCGCACGGACCAGACTATTTCCGTGTTGAACCATCCGTCCAACGAGCGCCAATCGACGATGCTCGGATGTATACTCGCCCAACCTTCTAACGTGCTCGGGGGGGTGCTCTTATTTCTCCGGAACTTCCATCGCAAGGTTATGACCGCACGTATCAGGAGTTCAATTCTCCGTTGATGCGGCAAATTCGGCACGAAGCGTATGGCGACGATATCGGCCAGCACTCGTGGGTGATAAAGAGCGAACTGGAAAATGACGTTGCTAAACTGCAGCTCACAAATGCCAGCCGCGTTCTCGATCTGGGCTGCGGGTCGGGCGGGGTGCTTGCTTTCGTTGTTGGACTCACCGGTTGTCATGGCAGTGGCATCGATCTGAGCGTTCCCGCGATTACAGCGGCACGGACGCGCGCTGCCTCACTTGAACTCGGGGAAAAGCTCAGCTTTCGCCAGGCCGATTTGAATCAACCACTGCCCTACCTCAACGCCTCGTTCAATGCAGTCCTTTGCCTCGATGTCATTCTTCATCTCTCCGACCGCCTCGCAATATTTCGTGAGATCGAGCGAATTTTGATTCCCGGTGGAAGATTTTTGTTCACTGACGCCGCGGTCATTACTGGAGCCGTTTCCGCGGATGAATTCCGTCTGAGGGCCAATCGCGGATTCACCCAATTTGTTCCACCAGGTGTCAACGAGCACGTCCTTAAGGACAGTGGCTTCGAGATCATCGAAGTAATCGACCGAACGCTGAGTCTGCTGCAAACGGCCAAGGGACGCTTGGATGCACGACTGGCTCACGAGCGTGAGTTGAGGGACATGGAAGATGCTACAGACTTCGAACGCGAGCAACAGTATCTTGGCGTTGTCGTCGAACTCTCCCAACGCCGCGCGCTTTCGAGGATGATTTATCTGGCGCGGACAGGAACGACATAGGCACATATATGGCGACGACTTCAGTCTCGCGGTTGCCAGATGTCGGGCTTCGAGCACGCCGGCGGGTCGCTCTCCGCTTGCTGCCATTCCTCTTCCTCATCTACGTGGTCAATTACATCGATCGAGTCAACGTGTCGTTCGCCAACCTGCGGATGAGCGCGGACCTCGGTTTCAGCGACCGCGTCTATGGCCTTGGCATTGGCGTGTTTTATTTGAGCTACATCCTGTTTGAGATACCAGGTGCGATCGCCGTCGAGCGTTGGAGCGCGCGGCGATGGATCGCGCGCATCATGGTTTCGTGGGGTCTCATCACCATTCTCACGGGATTCGTCCGTAACGCTGAACAGTTTTACGTTGCGCGTTTTTTGCTGGGCCTCGCCGAATCAAGCTTCTTCCCTGGCATGATCGTCTATCTGACGCACTGGTTTCGTCTGCGGGAACGAAGCCAGGCCATCGCATGCCTTTACATAGCCGTTCCCGCAGCATCGTTGATCGGCTCCCCCATCGCCGGTTGGCTCCTGGGCGTTCACTGGCATTGGCTGGAAGGGTGGCGCTGGCTGTTCGTCTTCGAAGGGATCCCAGCCATTGTGCTTGGATTGATCACGCTTGTTTACCTGACGGACTGGCCGGCGCAAGCGCGTTGGCTTCCCGAAGACGAACGAGAATGGCTAAGCAAAGAACTGAGCTCAGAACTCGACGCAAAGAAGAAAATTAAGAACCATACGATTCTCGAGGCCTTCTTGGATCGGCGAGTTGCGATGCTCACCGCAGCGTGGTTTCTGTCTCTCACCGGGACGCTCGGGAGTATTTACTGGATTCCTACGTTTGTGAAGCGTCTCTCGGGACTTTCCGACCGCTCGGTTACTTCGCTCTTGCTGCTCCCGGCGCTGCTTGGAATTGTCGGAATGATGCTGAATGCATGGCACTCTGACAAAACCGGGGAACGCCGCTGGCATACCGCGCTTCCCTTGTTTGCTTCGGGGACGATGTTTGAACTGGTTCTTCTGACCCACCACGCTGTCCCTTTGGCGATCTTGCTGTTGCTGCTCGGAAGCGGGATTTTTTACGCCTTCTACCCGGTATTCTGGTCGATCCCTACCATGATGCTCAGCGAATCGGCAGCCGCTGCTACGTTCGGCCTCATCAATTCGTTGGGACAATGTGGCGGATTTGCCGGACCCTTTGTGATCGGACTTCTGAATGATACGACGCACTCCCTGAACGCGAGCTTTGCATTTATCGGTTTGGCCTATCTGGCGGCAGGCGTCTGTACGCTGACGCTAAGAGTTAGGAATCCGCTCGAAACTTAGGGCAAGCCAGTCGAAAAACGCGGATGAATTGCCAAAACGATATTGTTGCTGCAGTTGATCATATTGGATTGTGGGCGCGTTCCTGAAGTGATTCCCGTCCTTCCACAGATCATCCTGTTAGGGGTATATTCTCAATCCGGTTTCATTCATCGGAGGCTCTTTTCATGGCTACTGACACGCGTCCCGAAGCCAAGGTCAAAAGCTTCGGAGTCAACATGGAGTCCGATCTCGCGCTCGAATTTTTGCGAGTCGTCGAGAAAGCCGCGATCGCTTCGGCCCGCACCATGGGCACCGGAGACCGCAACCTGGCCGACCAGGTCGCCACCGAAGCCATGCGCCAGACCATGGACACGGTCCCGATGCGCGGCAACATCGTGATCGGCGAGGGTGAGCGCGACGAAGCGCCAATGCTCTATATCGGGGAGAAAGTCGGCGCCGAATTTCCCGACGGCCGCCAGGTCCCCGAAATCGACATTGCTGTCGATCCCCTCGAAGGCACAAACCTCTGTGCGACCGGGGCGCCCGGGGCCATCACTGTGCTGGCGGCATCCGAAAAGGGCGGCTTGCTGAACGCGCCCGATTGCTACATGGAGAAGATCGTCGTTGGGCCATCTTGCAAGCACGCTATCGATCTCGATGCGCCCGTCGCCGACAATCTGAAGAACATCGCACGACGCCTGCAACGCGGCGTCGATGACCTTGTTGTGATCGTGCTCGACCGTCCGCGCCACGAGAAGCTGATCGCCGACATCCGCAAAGCCGGCGCCCGGATTAAGCTCATTGGTGACGGCGATCTTTCCGCTGGTATCGCCGCGGCCGTCATTGGCACCGGCGTTCATTGCGTGATGGGGTCAGGTGGCGCGCCTGAGGGAGTGATCACAGCCGCTGCGATCCGCTGTCTCAATGGCTACATGCTCGGCCGCCTCGTCATCAACAAACCCGAGCTTGAAGAACGCATCGCCAGGATGGGAATCAAGGACAAGGGGCGCATCTACGAAGCGCAGGACCTCGCTCCCGGCAACCAGATGATCTTTGCTGCCACCGGCGTGACCGACGGCTCGCTGATGAGGGGCGTACGCTACTTCGGCGAGGGAATCCGAACCTCCTCGGTGATCATGACGCTGAAAACCGGACGCGTCCGCTTCATCGACAGCATTCACCTCGAAAAGGGCGCCGAGGTGAAGGTGCGCTTCACCTAGCGTCTTGGCTCTCCAACGCAAATCACAGCAAGCGCCATGGCCCTGTATCGCCGTGCAGCGCAGCGGAACCTCATTGCTTCGACCCACGAACCATCGGTTCGCGCAAGGACAAACCGTACCTTCGCGCAGTATCCAATAGTCCCACGTCCCACTAGCCGGTAACCGGTTACTTCTCTACGCGGTTGGTACAGGTCCCCATGCGATCTCCCCGCCTGGGGAAACGCGTGCAATAGTGTGCGTCAGAACAGCTTTTACAGAAGCGGTCCGTGCGACGCCTCAACATCCCCCCGCGCGGACTCCTTCACCAAGGAGACTCGCAGTGAGCGATAACCGGCACCCCCGCCAGTTCACAATTTTCAGAACCGTCGTCCTCTTCGTTTTCAGTTTCGTGCTTTTCCTTGCCATTTCTGCCCCACACGCTTCCGCCGCCGACCTGGGTGCTGCCAAAGGCTTCGCCGTGTTGAGTTCGGGCGGCGATGTGACTTTGAAGAACCGCGTGAACATCGCTGCGGTCAGCGTATCGGGCGCGGTCACCTGTCCCGGCGCCGTGGGCTGCCCAGGTAACGTGGGCGCGACGACCATTTTGATGGGGCGCGGCAATGCCGCGGCTCCCGACACGGTCAGTGGCGACGTTCTCGGGAGCGCGAGTTCGCCGCAGGGACTGAATTGCGCAGGCAATCCGCCGGGAGCAACGACGATCTGCCTTGGCAACGACAGCGAGATCGCGGGGCAATGCATCACGGGCGGTGGCGCGGTGAGTGCGCCCAGCGAGTGCGGTACAGGCACAGACACGACCGGGACCAATCCTGAATTAACGACCACTTATCCGCAGGCTGGCAGCGATGCGATGGCATTCTCGTCGAGCCTGGCCGGACTTGCCGCAACTCAGACGCTTCCAGCGATTGCGCTTGGATCTCACGGCACAGCGACGATCTCGGGCGGCGCAGGAGTTAACGTGATTGCCCTCCCTTCGATCACCACCGGCACCAAGTCGACGATCACGATCAACGCGGGCGCTACTGAATTCGTAATCGTGAACATTGGGAGCACCACCGACTCGGGTAGCCTGCAATTGGGAAACGGCGCGTCGATCGTTCTGAGTGGGGGAATCACTCCCGATCATGTGATCTTCAATCTCATCGGTACGGGAACCACGGCACAGTTGGGCAACAATACCGTATTTAACGGCACCATCCTTGCGCCGCAGGGGCAGTTCACCTCTGGAGACGGAGACACCCCGTCGCCAGTGCTCATCAACGGCTCACTGTTGTTCGGCGGCAGCATCGCCATTGGCAACAATACGAATTTGAATTTCTATCCCTACGCCGGTTCGACCAGTGGATCGTCCGGCGGCACGTCAGGTTCGTCCTCAGCGTCCTAACTCTTGTCGGACATCGCAAGTCTCATCCCGGACTCGGGGCATCACTTCAGGTACTCCGAGTCCTTCATCAGTTCCTCGGGAATCTTTGGAAACGGCGGGAACTCCTGCGAGTAGCCTTTGAACAGCGGCGTCGTGATTTCCGCCCGCTTCGTTCCATCGTGAATTGCGATCTTGTGCGGATTCCCTTGCCGGTAGCCCTCCCACAGTGAGACTCCCGCGTACGCGCCATCCTTGCGCAGCACGTAATAGGTCATATCGACGAAGCGTAGCTTGTTCATGTCGTTGTTGTAATTGCGGGCGATGCGCTTGAGCGCGTCCATGCCGGCCTCATGCGGCGACATGCCACGGCGCATGTTCTCGACGATCGTGTGGGCGCCCGCTACTTTGATGTTCTCCTCTCCGCTGCCGGTCGCGCCCGCCGACCCTACGTCCTGGTCGGTGAAGCAGCCGGCGCCGATAATCGGCGAGTCCCCGCACCGGCCCGGCAACTTGAAGGCTAACCCGCTAGTAGTCGTGATGCCCGACATCTCGCCCTTTTCGTTGAGCGCGGAACAGTGAATCGTGCCAGTTGGTGGAAACAGCACGCTCCGCACGGCTGCCATGCGGAGCTCCGACTCAATGCCTAACTCGCCAGTCCGCTCCGCCAGTTGGAGAATTTTCTCTCTCCACAGTTCCGACTGTGGCTTATTTTCGTCCTTTAAATCAGGCGGCTGCCACTTGGGATCGGCCATCCCCGGACCCCACCAGTCGGCCCCCGAGTGGTACTCCTTCCACAGCAGCCAGATCTTGCGCGAATGCTCGGTGAGGAGGTTCTCACGTGGGAAACCCATCGCCACCGCGAAGCGCTCCGCGCCTTCGCCCACGAGCATCACGTGCCCGGTGTGCTCCATCACAGCCTTCGAAACCTTGGAGACGTTTTTGATATTGCGCACGCCTCCTACTGAACCCGCTCTACGCGTCGGCCCATGCATGCAGCATGCATCGAGTTCAACGACACCATCTTCATTGGGCAGCCCACCCAGACCAACGCTATCGTCCTTCGGATCGTCTTCGGGCCCTGTGACCACGAGGATCGCCGAGTCGAGCGTGTCGCCGCCTTTAGACAGGTGCTCATAGGCGCGATCAAGGTAGGCAACTCCGTTGTTCGCGCACACGAGGATCGGCGCTTTCCCTGCTGCTGCTCCCGATTGGGAAGCCGAGCTATTGGGTTCTTTGCCGGGGCTCAGCGCGCGTCCCTCGAGGCTTAAGGCGAGTGAACCGATGGCGGTCGTAGTCAGGAATTGACGGCGAGAGAAACTCATTGCAGCCCTCCCCTCGAAATCGTTACGCGAAAAAAGCGCTCGTCAGCATAACAGCTTCGCGGTGTGAGGCAATACCGAAGAACACATTTGAAGACGGAAGCCCCCTTGTGGACTGTCAAACGTTGCCCCTCTCGCAGTCTCACCTTTTAAGGATCCCGTCGCATCACGGAGTACTCTCGGTTGGTCGTCGGCTCCAGGTGGCCGGAAACTCCTCGAAATCCCATGCGTTCGTAGAAGCGCAGATTCCTCGGCGTAAACGTCTCGAGATAACAGATCGCATGGGCACGCGACGCCTCCTCCAAAGTGCCCGCAAGGAGGGTCGCCCCGATGCCTCGTCCTTGCGCCGAGGGAAGAACGCCGATAATCGAGAGATACCACGAACCTGCCGGAATGACCTTCGCGGCCAACGGCGTCATGAAGTGGACTATGCGATCGTAGTTTTCCCTGCCGCGATGGCCCAAAACAGCAGCCAAGAATTCCGCTTTTGCTACTGCCTCGGCGGCTGCGACCTCGGACGTGCGCGGTAACAACCAGGCCGCGGCTCCGAGACTCGGGTCCGCAGCAATCACACAACGTCCGGTCCGCTGCGCCTCCGCGAGTGAGTAACAAAAGTATTGTTGCAAGGCAAGCTTACGTGCAGCGTAATCGTCTCCGAAACTATCCGTGATAGCCCAATAAAACGGGTCATCGAAGAGGGACTCAGCCAGCGCTACGGAGGCGTGCGTAAGGGCGGTCATAAGCGCGGGGTATTCGACGTCGAGCCCCCACGATTATATCGGCGGCCTGCGGGCCATTTTCGGACAGTCAGTGCGATCCCGACGATGGCTTTCGATTCGGGAGAAGAGGTCCCTCGTTCATCGCCGAGAGCCATGGTGCGGCTTGCATTCTTTACAAGTCTCGGCTACTGTTTCGCGACTTTGCCATCGTCGCACTTCCCTTCATGAACCGGAACAATATTTGGTCATTGCTACTGGCGGCGCTGCCGTTTCTGGCTGTTTGTGTGTCGGTGCCGTTGTGGGATCGCCTGTACCCGCTGGTCTTCGGCCTGCCGTTTAACCTGGCCTGGCTCATCGCTTGGATCCCCCTTACCAGTCTGTGCATGGCAGGTGTCTACCGTCTGTGGAAGCGCTCGACCAGGAACATCGTCCGCGACGGCGCAGGCCAAAGCAAGAGAGATCAGCCACGATGACACCCAGCACGATTGCGATGACGATCATCTTCGGCATCATTTTGGTGGGCGCCGTCACTGGAGTGTACGCGGGATTCCACCAAAGGATGAATCTTGAGCAATGGGCAGTGGGCGGCCGCGGCTTCGGACTTATTCTTGTGTGGCTGCTCATGGCCGGCGAAGTCTATACGACTTTTGCGTTTCTCGGCGCCAGCGGCTGGGCATATTCCCGAGGAGGACCCACCCTCTATGTGATCGCTTACCTCACCCTGTGCTACGTCATCTCGTTTTTTATTCTTCCGGGGATTTGGGAAGTGGGTAAAAGGTATTCTCTGCATACCCAGGCAGACTTCTTTCGTCAGCGTTATGGCAGCACGGCACTTTCGGCCCTGGTTGCCCTGACCGGCGTTCTGTTTATTGTTCCCTACCTCCAACTGCAACTCACCGGCCTCGGTATCATCGTGCAAGTAGCAAGCTTCGACGGCATTAGCCGGTCGATGGCCATCACGATCGCGTTCGTCATCGTGGCGGGCTTCGTTTTGTCGAGCGGGATTCGCGCGGTGGCCTGGGTCAGTGTTCTGAAAGACTCACTGATGCTGATCGCCGCCTTCTCGATCGGCATTGGAATTCCCTACCACTACTTCGGCGGGATTCAGCCGATGTTCCACGCGCTCATTCAGGCAAAGCCATCGCACTTGACCATGCCAGGAAGCACAGCATTCATGGGTCACACCTGGTTTGTTTCCACGGTTTTGCTTACGTCCATGGGCTTCTACATGTGGCCGCACGCTTTCGGCTCGGTATTCACGGCAAGAAGCGGCGACACTCTGCGGCGCAATGCCGTCATCATGCCACTGTATAACGTCACGGTGCCATTGCTGTTCTTTGCCGGATTCGCAGCCATCCTGGTGACGCCGAATCTTAAGAATGGCGACATGGCGCTGCTCACGACCGTTCGAAATACTTTCTCTCCGTGGTTTCTAGGCATGGTTGGGGGAGCCGGTGCGCTGACGGCGATGGTTCCGGCTTCTATGTTGATTCTCACCGCGGGGACGCTGTTTTCGAAGAATTTCGTGCGCCCGTTGTTTGCGCCTTCGATGAGTGACGATTCTGTCGCGAAGCTCGCGAAAGTATTGGTCGTTCTCACGACCGCGATCGCGATGTACTTTGCCATCTACAGCTCGACGACGTTGGTTGGGTTGTTACTGTTCGCCTACAGTGGGGTCACGCAGTTCTTTCCGGGTGTGGTGTTCGGCCTTTTCTGGAGGCGCGCGACCGCGGCTGGGGTTGCGGCCGGCATCATCAGTGGCGTTGGATTCTCGATGTTTTTGATCGCAACCAAACGCGACCCCCTTCTGGGATGGAACGCGGGCTTCCTGCGCTGTGCCTCAACGCGCTGGTGACAACCATTGTCAGCCTTATGACAGCACCTCCGCGGAATGGATTTTCAGAATCGCTGGAGACAGAATCACTCGCATAGGCCCGTTTTAAATGGAAGGGAGGATGCTTTAACCTGTGATTCAGTTTCGTGCTGGTTTCGTGCCAGCGCATTCGATTCTCGCTGGCCGAAAGGAGCGGTGAGCCCAAATGACTCGCAAGGGATTGCTGTTATCTGCAGCGCTGTGGTTGGTCACGCTTTCATTCCTCACTCTCTTAGGGACCGCCCAAACGCGATCGCCGCAACTCCTCGTTCTTGAAAAAGAAGACAAGTCACTCGCGATCGTCAATCCGCAAACCCTCAAGATTCTGACGCGCCTTCCCGCCGGCGAAGATCCACATGAGGTGGTGGTGAGTGAAGATGGCGGACGCGCTTATATTTCGAACTACGGGGGGTTCCGCGTTCCCCAGAGGACGCTGTCGGTCGTAGATCTGGTTGCGCAGAAAGCTCTGCCCCCCGTGGATCTCGGGCCGCTTCGTGCGCCGCACGGCCTCGACGTCGTGAATGACAAGGTCTACTTCACCGCCGAGGGCAGCAAGGCAATCGGCAGCTATGATCCCAAGAGTCAACGCATCGAGTGGGTGCTGGGGACAGGACAAGGTCGAACTCACATGCTGAAGGTGAAATCTGACTTAACGGCGATCTTCACTGCAAACATGACATCGGATAGTGTCAGCGTATTTGAGCCCGACAAGAACTCCGATGCCTCACGTTGGACAGCGACCGTGATTCCGGTGGGGAAAGCACCGGAGGGATTCGATGTTTCTCCCGATGGCAAAGAGTTGTGGGCGGCGTCGCATCAAGAGATGGTCACGATCGTTGACTTAGCAACGAAGAAGGTGACGGCGACCATCAATGTGCATACCAAGTTTGCCAACCGCCTAAAGTTCACGCCCGACAGCAAGCGTGTTCTGATCTCCGATCTAGGCAACGGCGACCTGATCGTGCTCGACGCGACTTCGCGGGCAGAAATCAAAAGAGTCAGCCTCGGGCACGGATGTGCGGGGATCCTGATTGCGCCTGACGGATCGGTGGCTTACGTTGCGGTGAGTTCAGACAGCAATGTCGCGGTCGTTGACTTGAAGACCTATTCCGTCACAGGTCGAATTCCGACAGGGAAAGGTCCGGATGGTCTGGCGTGGGCAGCCTCAAGATAGCGTCTAGTGACTAAGTGCTGGACGGTCCAACACGCGGTGTTCAAGGCATCCGATTTGCGCGCGACCGTTCAGGGTCAGGGATCTGCTTACCGGAGTCAATCGGGGTCAAGCCCACCTCCGGGGAATTGCCGAACGCTTTGCATTCAGGATCGGTTTAGACCATGTTCAACAAAACGGGAATCATGGAATTGCATGAACTCATGCACGAACGAATGGACCTTCTGCTCCGCCATGTTGCAACTGTTCCAGATGACCTAACTCGCAAAGCAGTAGCTGGATTTGGCCATCCAACAATTTGCAGACAATTGGTGCACATCCTGACCTGTGAGGAAGGCTGGATCCACGATTTGCAGAACAAAGTATTCGCCGGCTGGACCGAAGAGCAATGCCCGACGATGGCTGGTTTACTCTCCGCCAAGGAACGAATTCACGACGCAACGCGAACGTATCTAAGCGCTCTCACTGAAGAGCAACTCAACACGACGTTGGCCGTGCGTCCAGTGGACTGGGGCGGCGAACTCCGGAGTCCAGCTTTCATCGTAATGCACGTGATCACGCACACATTTCATCACAAGGGCCAAGTGGTCGCTATGCTGCGGATCCTCGGATACCCGGCGCCGGATACGGATCTGCAAGCTGTGTAGATGTCCTCCTCAGCGCCGACGGTCGACTGGCTCACAGCGCCATAGCCGCTCGAATCGATCCAACTGAGTACGCAAAAAAGGTCGTACAAAGGTCGCGGCGCGGTGTAACACACGCTTTTACGGACAAGCCTGTCCGACCACAGAGCAGTTCTCAAGTTTCCTGCCCTCAGTTCTCAACGACGGGTCGGAATTCCGGGTTTACCACCTTGCGGGCGGTTTCGACCCCGTGGACCGGAAGGGAGGGATCCGTGAGGAGACCGATTTGCTTGAGGACCGATGCCTGATCCCAGTAGATGTGTTCGTGGGCGAGTTTGCCGTCGCGGAAGCGGACGATGGCGACGAGTGGCACCTCGACGTGGCGATTCGTGGGCGGGATGCCGGGGAGCATCCAGGGAATTTCCTGCGTGTGGGTGAAGGAGAAGATCATCTCGTCGACGAGCTGGTTGTCGCCGATCGTGCGCGAGATGGGCGAGAGCTTGGTATCTGGCGGCATGGTGGGGATGAAGTCCCGGGAGTAGAAAGCGCGCAGAGCGCTCTTGCCGTATCCGCCGGTAAGGGTGGGAATGTGGTTGACGTAGGCGTCGTCGACCATTGTGGCGAGCGTGGCCTCGGTGTCATGCGTAACGAATTCGTGGGAGGTGTGCTCTTCCCAGAGGCGGAGTAAGTCGGGATTGGACATGGGGAGGGATTATATAAGACGTGGGAGCGGGAGCTTGAGGCTCTGGGCGCTCGGGTTTGGGCTCTGGGCATTTGGCAGGTCGTTGCGCGCAGTATGACAAAGTGCCTTGAGTTGTAAGTCACTTGTTGCGAGCCACAGAGAAGCTCTTAACCGCAAAGATCGCGAAGAAGAGCTGCGAGCTTCGCTGTGCGGGGCAGACGAGGGTATCTGCCCACGTGGCTTGTGGTGGATTAGCGCTCTCAGCGAAAAAAAACCACATTGCCGAGCGATGCTCGGCTGGACAGCCGAGGGCGTCTGTCCCTACGCGAGCTGTGGTCGCTCCGTCTTTCGAGTCGCATTAACAGCGTTCTTAGTCGGCGGAGCTGGGGCTGGGAGAGATGGCGGGACGATGCTTGCGAGCGAAGCGAACGCGCACGCGGTCCATATAAAGGTAGACGACCGGCGTCGTGAAGAGCGTGAGGGCCTGGCTCACGATGAGTCCGCCAACGATGGTGAGGCCGAGGGGACGGCGGAGTTCGGCGCCGGTTCCGGCGGCGAGCGCGAGCGGCAGACCGCCGAGCAGCGCGGCCATGGTGGTCATCATGATCGGGCGGAAGCGCAGCACGCAGGCTTCGTAAATTGCGTCGTGCGGGGACTTCCCTTCCCGGCGCTCGGCGTCGAGCGCGAAGTCGATCATCATGATGGCGTTCTTCTTGACCAATCCAATCAACAGAATGATGCCGATGAGGCCGATGACGTTGAGTTCATTGTGCGTGATGTCGAGAGCGAGCAGCGCGCCGACGCCCGCGGACGGGATGGTGGAGAGAATCGTGATGGGATGGATGAAGCTCTCATAGAGCACCCCGAGGGTGATGTAGACGGCGAGCAGAGCGGTCACGATGAGAACGGGCTGGTTGGCGAGCGAGTCCTGGAAAGCGGCGGCGGTGCCTTGGAAACTGGCGTGAATCGTTTCAGGGAAACGGATGCTGCGCTGCACGTTCTCTATGGCTTCGGTGGCCTGGCCGAGTGAGACGCCGGGCGCAAGGTTGAAAGAAATGGTGACGGCGGGCCACTGGCCCTGGTGATTGACGGCGAGCGACGTATTGCTCGGCCCGAAATGGGCGAAGGTGGAAAGAGGGACCATCTTGCCGCCGGAAGAGTGAACGTAGACGCTGTTGAGCGTTTCGGGTGACTGCTGGTATTGGGGCGCGACTTCCATCACTACGTGGTACTGGTTCAGGGGTTCGTAGATCGTGGAAGCGAAGCGCTGACCGAAGGCGTCGTAGAGCACGGTATCGATGTCGCTAGCGGCAACGCCGAGCCGCGAAGCTGTATCGCGATCTATGACAACGTAAGCGGCGAGTCCTTTATCTTCTTGGTCGGTATTCACCTGGCGCAGTTGCGGAAGAGCACGCATTTTTTGCAGCAGCTGCGGAGCCCACTCGTTGAGTTGCGCAAGGCTCTCTCCCTGCAACGTGTATTGATACTGGGCCTGGCTGACGCGGCCTCCGATGCTCAGATCCTGCTGCGCCTGCATGTAGAGGGTAGCACCAGGAACGACGGAAAATTTGCGGAACAGCTCCGCGATGACCTGGTCGGCGGTAAGCTTCCGCCGTCCGAGCGGCTTGAGCGTCATGTACATGCGGCCCTGATTCATGGCTGTGGTGCCGCCGCAGAAGCCGATCATGTTCTCGACGTTGGGGTCGGCCATCCCAATGCCGACGTACTCCTTCATTTTTTCCTTCATCGCGTCGAAGGAGATGTCTTCGGCGGCCAGCACGGTTCCGAAGACGCGACCGGTGTCCTGCTGCGGAAAGAAACCCTTGGGCACCTGCTTGAAGAGGTAGACGCTGAGGCAGGCCGTGCCGATGGTGACGAGCAGGATGGCGAACTGGTGGCGCAGGACCCAACCGAGCGAGACGCGATAGATCTCCTGAATCGTGTCGAAGATTTTCTGGCTGAGGCGATAGGCGCGCCCGTGTTTCTCCTCGTGCAGAGACTTGAGCATCTGCGCGCACATCGTGGGCGTAGTGGTGAGCGAGACGATGAGCGAGACCCCGATGGCGATGCTAAGCGTCACGGCGAATTCGCGGAAGAGGCGGCCGACGATGCCACCCATCATCAGAATGGGGATAAAGACGGCAACCAGCGACGTGCTCATGGAGAGCACGGTAAATCCGATTTCGCGGGCGCCGCGGAAGGCGGCCTGGACGGGCGAGAGTCCCTTTTCGAGATAACGGGTGATGTTCTCGAGGACGACGATGGCGTCGTCGACAACGAAGCCGGTAGAGATGGCGAGCGCCATCAGCGAGAGGTTGTCGAGGCTGTAACCCAGGAGGTACATCACGCCGAAGGTGCCGATGAGCGAAAGCGGCACGGCGATGCTGGGGATGACTGTAGCGCGAACGGTGCGCAGGAAGACGAATACGACGAGGATCACGAGAACAACGGAGATGGCCAGCGTGATCTCGATATCGCGCAAGGAGGCACGGACGGTGGTCGTTCGGTCAGAGACAACAGAGACCTTGATCGAAGGAGAAATCGAGGTTTCGAGCTGCGGGAGCTGATGGAGAACGTTGTCGACGGTCTCGATGATGTTGGCGCCGGGCTGGCGCCAGATAAGGAGGATAACAGCAGGCTTTCCGTTGGAAAGGCCAAAGATGTGAGCATCCTCGACGGAGTCCTGTACGTCCGCGACGTCGCTGAGGCGGACGGTGGCACCGGTGCGGGGATTGGTGGAGACAATGAGCGGCCGGTATTGGTCGGCGTGCTTGATCTGATCGTTGTCGGAGATGGTCCAGTCGCCGGTACGGCTCTGAATGTCACCCTTGGGCGAGTTTGCATTGGCGGCAGCGAGTGCTGTGCGGACAGAGTCGAGCCCGGTGCCGAACTGATTCAGCAGGTAGGGATTGACCTCGACCCGAACTGCAGGGTTCGCGCCTCCGCCGACGTAAACCTGGCCGACACCGCTGATCTGCGCGAGTTTTTGCGAGAGGATCGAGTTCGCTGAATCGTAAATGTTCGGCAGCGGGATGGTGTCGGAGGTGAGCGAAAGAATCAGGATCGGGGGATCCGCCGGATTGACCTTGCGATACCACGGATTACCGGGAAGGTCGGCGGGCAACTGGCTGCGGGCGGCGTTGATGGCGGCCTGTACGTCGCGGGCGGCGGCGTCGATGTTGCGGTTGAGATCGAATTGCAGAACGATGCCGGTCGCGCCGAGCTGGCTGACCGAGGTCATCTGGTTGATGCCGGCGATGCGTCCGAACTGGCGCTCAAGCGGTGAGGCGACGGCGGAGGCCATGGTCTCGGGGCTGGCGCCGGGCAGGCTGGCGGAAACCTGGATGACCGGGAACTCCACCTGCGGCAAGGGAGCGACCGGGAGGAACCTGAATGCAAGGGCGCCGGACAACAACAAGGCGGCGGTCAGCAGCGAGGTGCCGACGGGACGCTTGATGAATGGGGCGGAGATATTCATGCAAACAATCTAAGGATGCGGCGAGCGCGGATTTCGTCTCCCGAAGGGCAAGTTCTTCTCGTCAGCATGGCCTCTTAGCATGATAAATCGAGGGACGAAGTAGCGGAGGGAAATCAATGTGAAAAGTGAGTGCGGCGGGCAGCGAGGAATCCGCCCCGCAACGCCACCTATATCGCGTCACGATATTGATGCCACCCGTTCAACCCTAAAACAGGTAGTTGGCGTTATGTTCGGAAGCGGGTCGTTGGGGATGAAAAAGAACAGTTCTCAGTGCCACAGAGAAGCTTTTAACCGCTAAGATCGCAAAGAAAGGCCGCGAAGGGCGCAACGAAAATCACAAAGGCAGATACCTGAGACGTATCGTTTAGTGTGAGCGCAGGTCGCTGACATCGACCGTCGATCCGGCAAGGGTCACAGACAAACGGGCCAGCCGGGCAAGATCGGGCCGCGGGACGAGGTCGCGCAAAGCGACGACGACAACACCCTGGGCGAATTTCTCCGGGTCCCAAGATCTTAGATGCAATTCTTCGATCGAGCTGTCACGCACAAACTCATCGTGGTCGGTGCCAAGCACCAAGCGGAACTTGGGACGAAGCTGCGGAGGATGCTCGGGACGAATGCTGCGGGCAAGGAGTTCGCAGGCCAAGGTGTAGATTCGTCCGGCTTCGATCTCGGGCCACTTTTTGTGCTTGGGGTTGGAAACCTCAAAGGGCAACGTGGATGGAGATGCGGCGTGGTGGGAGTTATCGTTCACGGGAGTGATCGGCTCCTGCGCGCGCGCAGCAGCGACGGAGATCACAGTGAAGAGCAAGGTCGCGAGGGTGAGATCGGCGAGCCAACATCCTAGAAAAAGGATGGAGGCCTGGGGTTTCGACACAGATTTCGACACAAATAAAGATGCGCTTGCGAACGGGGCAGCGCCGGGATTCGAGCTACGCGGCTGGAACGGCATAAGGATCTCCCGATTTCCGGATAGTCCCGCCGACGAGTAATCCCAACAAGATGCCCAAAGTAACGAAGGCGTAGAGATGTTAAGGCTGGGCTGGCGATCGGAGCGCCAGCCAGCGTTCACTCAGTCTGGACGAGATCCGCTAGCCGGGCAGGTTCGCCCAAAAAACGTTCTCGGTCGCAGGACTATGGAGAACGGTAGCGCGGGTGGTGGGCGAAATCTGTGCGCTTCGTCACGTATGAAAAGACGAAAGGTGCTGTAGATGAGAGGGGGTAGGGCTTGAGGTCTTGGGTTTTGGGTCTTAGGTGCTAGATGCCCATTGAATCGCAAAGAACGCTAAGGAACCATATATCCGGCGGGGAATGTCGTCGGCGAAAGCGAACTCGCAGCGTCTCTGGTATGTTCGATGGGCGCGGAGGGCCAGTGATTCCCATCTACGAGCGGGTGCGGCGGTGGCGTCACCCGCTGTGCGTGAGGAGTGCAGAACAGCCCCGCCCAAGCAGAGCTTGGGACGGGGCACCCGCCTATCGAGTCGGGTGGCGCGTGTCGGTTGCGAGCCTTGCTCTCGGGATTGTTCCTTGCGTGCTTCCCTGTCTTAGCGTTCAGAGTGCCGCGCAAACGGCGACGGTAAGCGGCGTGGTGCGCGACGCGTCGGGTGCCGTGTTGGTTGGTGCAGTGCTTCATGCGCAGAGCGGAAGCTGGCAAGCATCGGGATGGAGCAACGCGAGCGGACGCTTTTCGTTTGCGAATGTGCCGGCGGGAACGGGAACGCTGGACGTGGTGGCACAAGGATTCGTCGCCGTCCATCGGACCTGGAGTAGCAACGGCAACGCAACGGTGACGCTCGAGATCGTCCTAGAGATGTCACCGGTAACGCAGCAGGTGATGGTGTCGGCGGCGCGTGCGGAGGTACGTCTGGCCGAAACTCCGGGGAGCGCGGTGCTGCTGTCGTCGGAAGATGTGACGTCGACGCCAGCTTTGCGGATCGATGACATGCTGCGGCAGGTGCCGGGGTTTTCGTTGTTCCGGCGGTCCAGTAGCAGGACCGCGAACGCGTCGGCGCAGGGAGTGTCGCTGCGAGGATTGGGAGGAAGCGCGTCGAGCCGGGCGTTGGTGCTGGCGGATGGAATTTCTCTGGTAGATCCGTTCGGCGCGTGGGTGTACTGGGACCGGATTCCGCGCGTGGCGATTTCGAGCGTGGAGGTGGTGCGCGGCGGGGCATCAAATCTGTACGGAAGTTCGGCATTGGGCGGCGTGGTGCAGTTGATCACGAAGCAGCCGGAGGCGCCCGCATTTGCGCTGGACGGGGCGTTCGGGAACGAGCGAACGCCGGATCTTTCGGCGTGGACGGGCAGCCACCTAGGGCGATGGGATTATTCACTGGCGACGGAGTTGTTTCACACGGATGGATTCATCCTGGTGCCGGGCTCGGTGCGAGGCAGCGTGGACACTCCAGCGAACTCGGAGGACGCGTCGGTGTACGCGCGTGTTGGGCATGAGATAGGCGCGAACGGCAGAGTCTTTCTGCGCGGGAATTTCTACACGGAGTCTCGCAACAACGGAACGCGGCTGCAAGTCAATGACACCCGGATCGGCGAGGGCGCGGCGGGAGTAGACAAGCAATTTGGTGCGAACGATTCGTTGAACCTCCGGGTCTATGGGGATGCGACCGCATACAACCAGACGTTTTCAGCGGTAGCGCCGGGCCGGAACAGCGAGACCCTGACGGATGTGCAGCACGTCCCGGAGCAAGTGATGAGCGGTGGTGCGCAGTGGACGCACGTACTGGGCAAGAGCCAGACCTTGATTGGGGGCGGCGATCTGAATGAGGTGATCGGGGCGAGCAACGAAAGGTTGCTGACCGGACCGAACCAGGCACGGAACGGCGGCGGGCGGCAGCGGACGCTGGGTTTCTTTGGCGAAGACGTTTTTCATCACGCGAAGTGGACGGTGATAGCAGCTGCACGGGTCGATGACTGGAAGAACTTTCGCGGGATCCTGACGACGATTCCGGTGACAGGGCCGCCGGTAGCGACGGTATATCCGGATAGAACCGATGTGGCGTTAAGCCCGAGGCTGTCGGTGTTACGGGCGATCGGCGAGCACGTGTCAGTGACGGGATCAGTCTATCGCGCGTTTCGGGGGCCGACCTTGAATGAGTTGTATCGGACGTTTCGCGTCGGGAATGTTCTTACACTCAACAACGCCGGATTAAACGCCGAACGGCTGACGGGGGCGGAGGGTGGAGTGAACGTCACGGGATGGGGCGGCCGGCTAAGCACGCGCGGAACATTTTTCTGGAGCGATATTGTTGATCCGGTGGCGAACGTGACGCTGACAACCACACCCACCCTGATTACGCGGCAAAAAGAAAACCTGGGAAGGACGCGGTCGCGGGGTGTGGAACTGGACGGCACGGTAAAGGTGACCGGCGACGTGCAGATCTCGGCAGGCTACGCATACACGGCGGCGACGGTGGTGAGCTATCCGGGGAATCCCGGCGGCGTGGATCTGGTGGGACTGGATGTCGCGCAGGTACCGCGCAACGTTTTCACGTGGGAGGCGCGGTACTGGAATCCGTCACGCGTAATGGTGAGCCTGACCGGGCGATTTGTAGGCCAGCAGTTCGACGACGATCAGAACCAGTTCCCTCTCGACCGCTTTTATACGATGGATGCGCAGGTGGGCCGGGCGGTGACGCGGAACGTGGAGATTTATGGGGCGCTGGAGAATCTGACGAATCAGCGATACCAGGTGGCGAAAACGCCCGTGGTGAATCTGGGACCTCCGATCCTGTTTCGCGTTGGGGTGCGGCTGAGCTATCCGGCGAGGCGATGAAAGCTTTTCCCGCTGGAACGCGCGGAGAACCGCGGGATCAAAGAGAAGAGCTCTTAACCGCAAAGATCGCAAAGAAAATCCGCAAAGGACGCAAAGAAGAGCTTCTGGATCGAACATGAAGACATACAAGATTGCGGTGATTGCGGGAGACGGGATCGGCAAGGAAGTGGTGCCAGAAGGGATTCGTGTGCTGGAAGCAGCCGGCAAGAAGTTTGGGTTCGGCTTCCAGTGGAAAGAGTTCGACTGGAGCTGCGAGATGTACACGCGCACGGGCCAGATGATGCCGTCGGATGGATTGGCGCAGTTGCGGCCGTTTGACGCTATTTTTCTGGGAGCGGTGGGCCATCCGAGCGTGCCGGATCATGTGTCGCTGTGGGGCTTGCTAATTCCGATCCGGCGAGGGTTCCGGCAGTACATCAATTTGCGGCCGGTGGTGCTGTTCGAGGGAATCGAAAGCCCGCTGAAAGATCCAGGCAAGATTGATTTCTCGATCGTGCGCGAGAATAACGAGGGCGAGTATTCGAAGATCGGCGGGCGCTTGTATGAAGGCAGCGACGACGAGATGGCGATCCAGGAGACAGTATTTACGCGGAGGGGCGTGCGCCGCGTTCTGCGACATGCGTTTGAGCTGGCGCGGACGCGGAAGAAGCATGTGACGTCGGCGACGAAATCGAACGGGATTATTCATACAATGCCGTTCTGGGATGAATGCTTTCGGGAGATTGCGGCGCAGTATCCGGATGTAAAGAGCGATCAGTATCACATCGACATATTGACGGCGCATTTTGTGCGGCATCCGGACTGGTTCGACGTAGTGGTGGGATCGAACTTGTTCGGGGACATCTTGTCGGACCTCGGGCCGGCGGTGGTAGGGTCGATTGGGATCGCGCCGTCGGCGAACCTGAATCCGGAGCGGGAGTTCCCTTCGATGTTCGAGCCGGTGCATGGGTCGGCACCCGATATAGCTGGGAAAGGGATTGCGAATCCGATCGGGCAGATCTGGTCGGGGGCCATGATGCTGCGGCATCTGGGCGAGACGGCAGCGGCAGACGCGGTCGAGGGCGCGATTCGCGGAGTGCTGGCCAAGTCGAAGATACGGACGCCGGACCTCGGCGGCAAATCGACGACGAAGGAACTGGGGGAAGCGATTGCGGCAGGATTGGGGGAACAGCAGTAAAAGGCAGATTCGCACCCCTTGCAGAGTACGCTCCGCCGGACGGCCGAGGGCACCTCCACCCCAACATGCCAACTTCGGGCATGTCGGGGACCGCGCTGCTCGCCCCGTGCAAGTCGGGATGCGCCAGCCCTGAGAAAACTCGCGAACAGGTTTTGTGAACGATTCGTTCAGAAGAATCATGCGGTCGGGCGCGCGACGGGACTTTATAATTCGCGGTTGCCCGCGATGACAGCGCGGGAAGGAAAGGCCTCATCGAACGCATGGGTCATCCTCTTCTGGATCTCAAGAACAAGACAGCAGTTGTGATCGGCGGCACCAGCGGGATTGGGCTAGCTTTGAGCAAAGGGCTAGCGCAGGCTGGTGCAAACGTTGTACCCACGGGAAGACGGACGGATCACGTGCGCGCCGCGGCGGCAGCGATTCGGGAGATCGGCCCGCGATCGTTGGAGGTGACATGCGACGTGATGGAAAAGGCGAGCCTGGGAGCATTGCTGGGAGCCGTTTGCAAGGAATTTGGGAGTGTACAAATCCTTGTGAACTGCGCCGGGCGGACGAAGCGGCTGCCGACGATCGATTTTCCCGAGGACGAGTGGAATGCCATCATCGAGACGAACCTGAATGGGACGGCGCGAGCGTGCCAGATCTTCGGGCGGCACATGATTGAGCAGCGCTATGGACGCATCATTAATATAGGGTCGCTGTCGTCGTTTGTCGGCTTATACGAGGTGGCGGCCTACTGCGCGAGTAAGGGCGCAGTGGGAACACTAACGAAAGCGCTGGCGGTGGAGTGGGCGAAGCATGGTGTGTGCGTGAACGCGCTCATTCCGGGCGTTCTGCGCACGGACATGAACACGAAGCTGCTGGAAGGTCCGCGTGGGCAGGAGTTCCTGATGCGTACGCCGATGGGGCGATTCGGGAAGCTCGATGAGTTGGCAGGGGCGACGATATTCTTGGCGTCGGATGCGGCAAGTTTTGTGACGGGGCATTTACTGGTTGTGGATGGGGGGATTTTGGCGAGTGGGGTGAATCAGTGAGGTGTGCGAGTAGCGCAGCTTCGCTGCGCCGGACAGCCGAGGGAGGCTGTCCCTCGTGGTCTCTGAAACTTGTCGCAAAGTTGCACGAGGCCCTCAAGCTTCAGTCACGCTGCCAGCATTGCGGAATTTCCACGTAAGAACGGTCGAGTTCTGCGATCGAGGGACATCCCAACAATCGAAGATTACGCTCGAGATCGGCGCGGAGAATCTGGAGCGCGCGAGTGACGCCAGCTTCGCCGGCGGCGGCTAGTCCGTAGGCATAGGCACGTCCGCAGAGAACGGCGCGCGCTCCCAGACAAATCGCCTTCACGACGTCGGTGCCGCGGCGGATACCGCTATCGAACAGGATCTCGGCTTGTCCGTTGACGGCGGCGACGATCTCCGGCAAGACGCGCAGGGTCGGTGGGGCGAAGTCGAGCTGACGTCCGCCGTGGTTGGAGACAACGATGCCCTGAGCACCGGAATCGATCGCCTTCTGTGCATCTTCGGTCGTGAGGACGCCTTTGATGACGATCGGGCGCTTCCAGAGAGGTCGAATCCACGACATATCGTCCCAGTAGAATGCGGTGCGCTTGATGGCGGTGTGGGCGTCGCGAACGCGGAGAACGCCGCGGTCGGGCGTGACGATGTTGGGCATGCTGGGCAGGCCGCCGTCGAGGAGGAATCGCACGAGCCAGCGCGGCCGGGCGAAGAGCTGCGGAGTGAACGGAATCTGCGACCAGAGGCTGCCGCGCAGGAGCTGCTCCATACCGTCGCGCGATTCGCGCTCCCGCAGGCCGATCACGGTGGTGTCGATGGTAACGACCAGCACGCTGTAGCCAGCGGCTTGGGCGCGATGTATTGCGTTTTCGGCGGCGGCGCGTCCGCCGGTGAGATACAACTGAAACCACATGGGACCGGTGGTGCCTGCTTTCACGTCTTCGAGGCTGTGTCCGGAAACAGTGGAGAGGATGCTGGCGGTGCCGGCTTTCCCGGCAGCGCGTGCCGCGGCCACTTCGCCGTCGGGATGCATGATGCGGCAGTAACCGACGGGCGCGAGGAGAACGGGCATTGAGAGGTCGGTATCGAGCACGCGGGTGCGCAGATCAAGGCTCGGCGCAGGCACGGCCTGGCGAGGGCGAAAGGAGACGTCGTCGAAAATGCGGCGATTTTCCCGGAGTGTGAACTCGCTTTCGGCACCGCCGTCGATGTAGTTGAAAACGATGCGAGGGACGCGGCGGCGGGCCAGCTCGCGCAGATCGTCGATGTTGACCGCAACGGGGACAGCGCGCGAGGCCGAGCTCATAGAAAGGACAGAACAGTATAACGTCGGGTCACGAGAAATTTCGCGTTGTCCGACGCCTCGAACGACATTCGAGGATCATTTTGGAATTGGCAGAAAACCGAACGAAGGCCGGGAAAGCGCCACCGCGCGAACGGCGTTTTGCAGGTGAGCCATGTCGCTGCATGTTTGTACGGCGCAGAGAACAGGCAGTCAACGCAAGAGTGATAAACGATGATTTTAGAAAGTCTTAATGCTTCATCGCTTGTGGATACGGTATCGTACAGTGGCATTTTGCGGGTGCTCATGAAGAGGTCAGCGAACTGATGCGTCGAGCTTCGCTCGACCGGACAGCCGAGGCACCTCCACCCCGCCAGTCCAAAATCGGGCGCGTCGGCACCCCGGCTGTCCCCACGTGTTCCGTGGGGAGCTGGAGACCGGAGGCTATCGGCTTGGAGCCGTAGAGGAGGAGGACGATCGTTGGCGACGGAAACGAATTCGGAATTGCCGCTGAGAGAACCAGCTCGGTGCCGTTGGGACCTGGTGAGCCTGGGCGAGGTGATGCTGCGGTTGGATCCAGGCGATGTCCGGGTGGCGACGGCGCGAGAGTTTCGCGCGTGGGAGGGTGGGGGCGAATACAACGTAGCCCGAGGATTGCGGCGGTGCTTCGGCATGAGAACCGCGGTGGTGACGGCGCTGGCGGACAATCCCGTGGGACGGCTCGTGGAAGATCTGATGCTGCAGGGTGGAGTGGACCTGTCGCATCTGCGATGGGTGCCGTATGACGATGTGGGGCGTTCCGTACGCAATGGTTTGAATTTCACGGAGCGGGGATTTGGAGTGAGGGCGGCGTTGGGCTGCTCGGATCGCGGGCACACGGCGACTTCGCAGTTGCAACCGGGGCAGATTGACTGGGATCAGATTTTCGGTAAAGAAGGGGCGCGGTGGTTCCATACGGGAGGGATCTTCTGCGCGCTGTCGACGACGACTCCGCTGGTGGCACGGGAGGCAATGGAGGCAGCGCGGCGTCATGGGACGGTGACTTCTTACGATCTGAATTACCGGGCTTCGCTGTGGAAGGCGGTGGGGGGCAAAGCGAAGGCCGTGGAAGTGAACAGCGAACTGGCTCCGCTGGTGGATGTGATGATCGGAAACGAAGAAGATTTCACGGCGGCGCTGGGGTTTAAGGTTGCGAGCGTGGATGAGAATCTGTCGGAACTAGACAGCGCAAATTTCCGGAGCATGATGAAAGATGTTTCGGCGAAGTATCCGAACTTGAAAGTGGTGGCGACAACGTTACGAGTCGCGAAGACGGCGACGCGCAACGATTGGGGCGCGATCTGCTATTACGGCGGCGATTTTTTCGGAGCACGGCCGATGCCAGATCTGGAGATCTATGATCGCGTGGGCGGAGGCGATTCGTTTGCGTCGGGATTGATTTATGGATTTCTCGCGGGCAAAGGGCCGCAATGGGCAGTGGACTGCGGGTGCGCGCATGGAGCGCTGGCGATGACCACCCCGGGAGACACGACGATGGCGACGCTCGCGGAAGTGGAACGCGTGATGAAAGGGGGCACGGCCCGCGTACAACGCTGAGGCGCCGATCGCGATGACGAGAGAACAGATTCTGCAGCAGATCAAGAAGGTGGGGTTGGTTCCGGTGCTGCGCGCGCCATCGGCGGAGATCGCAGTGGCGGCGGCGCTGGCTATCGAGAAGGGCGGCGTCCCGATAGTAGAGGTCACGATGACGGTGCCGGGCGCGATTGACGTGATCCGCGAGATGGTGAAAAGTTCGCAAGGACGAGTGCTGGTGGGCGCGGGAACCGTGCTCGACCCGGAGACGGCGCGGGCGTGCATGCTGGTGGGAGCGCAGTTCGTGGTGAGTCCGTCGCTGAATGTGAAAACGATTGAGGTATGCCGGCGATATGGAGTTCCGGTGATTCCGGGCGCTCTGACTCCGACGGAAGTGGTGACGGCGTGGGAGGCGGGCGCGGACGTGGTGAAAGTGTTCCCGTGCAGCGCGGTGGGAGGTCCGAAGTATCTGGCGGCGCTGAAGGGGCCGCTACCGCAAATTGACCTGATTCCAACGGGGGGAGTATCGCTGGCGACCGCAGCCGATTTCCTGGCGGCGGGAGCGTTTGCACTGGGCGTCGGCGGAGACCTCGTCGATACCAAGGCGATTTCAGACGGCATGCCGGAGGTAGTGACCGAAAACGCGAGGAAATACCTGGCCATCGTGGAGCAGGCGCGCCGGGGCTGACGCTTTGTTTACCTCTGTAAACTGAAAAGATACGAGACGCATCACAACGCGCGACAGCCCATCCCGGATGAGATAAACTCGGGGGCCAATGAGGGACACTGGCCGGCCGAAAGGTATAGCCCCCGTTCTCAACGTAACCTTTCCGGCGGCACCGGGACAGAAACAGAGCCGACGCTTCCGCCTCTCCTTCCGAATCGGCCGCCAAGACGACTGCGAAGTTTGCGTGAAAGACGAGTACGTCAGCCGATATCACGCCGAGGTGTCGTTTCAAGAAGACCAATGGGTTGTCACAGATCTCGGCAGCGCGAACGGTGTGTTCGTAAATGGCCAGCGGGTAGCGCAGGCCAAGGTGGGCCAGTCGGTTTCCATCCGGCTGGGAGTCCAAGGTCCCGAGATCCTGCTGCAAATCGAGCCGACCGGCGTTCAGCCCAAGCCGATTGCTCCACCCCAAGGAAGCGGGGTGACGATTGCCCGGTACATCGACCACTATTTCGGCAAACGCTCTGACGGAGCGCCGATTGGGCAGCATACGATGTACGTTCGGCGCGCCTTCGAACACGTTCAGACTAAACAGAAGAAGAAATTCGCGTGGATCATAGGCGGGTTGGCAGTGTGCACGCTGGCTATCGGCGCTTACGCCTTCTACGCGAACATGCAGGTGCGGAAGCAGAAGGCGCTTGCGGAGGAACTCTTCTACCAAATGAAGGCTCTGGACCTGGATGTGGCCAGCCTGGAGCGGGTGGTTGCCGACACGCACAACCAGGTGGGCGAGCAGGAGATCCAGAAGTTTCGCGCACGCCGGAAGGACATGGAGAAGACCTACGATCAGTATCTGGCGACCCTCCACGTCTATGGCGGAAAGATGAGCGAACAGCAGAAGCTGATCTTGCGAGTAGCGCGCATCTTCGGAGAATGCGAGCTCGATATGCCACGCGGATTTCCGGAGGAAGTCAATAAGTACATCGACAAATGGCGGGCATCCACTCGGCTCACGAAGGCCGTAGAGATCGCACAGGAGAACGGCTACACGAACACGATTGCGAAGGAGATGTTGGCACAGGGACTTCCACCACAGTTTTTTTATCTCGCGTTGCAGGAAAGCAATTTTGATCAATACAGCAGCGGGCCGATTACCCGCTCGGGCGTCCCAAAGGGCATGTGGCAGTTCATGCCGAGAACCGCAGTGAAATATGGGTTGCACCTTGGGCCACTGGTCGATCTGCGAAGGCCTGACCCGGGAGATGATCGTCATCACTACGATCGCGAAACCCGCGCCGCGGCGCATTATTTGAAAGACCTGTACACCACGGAAGCACAGGCATCCGGATTTCTGGTGATGGCCTGTTACAACTGGGGCGAAGATCAAGTCTTACCCCTTGTGCGCAGCATGCCGGCGAATCCCAAGGAGCGCAACTTCTGGAAACTTCTCGCGAACCACCGCAAGCAGATTCCAAAGGAAACATATGACTACGTGTTTTCGATCGTGTCGGCGGCGGTGATTGGAGAGAATCCGAAATTGTTCGGATTTACGTTTGAGAATCCGCTAGCGCAGGAAGAGGGCGGAGCGGTGGCAGAGGTTCAGTGGACAGAGCAGGCGGAGCAGTTTAGTGACAGTCACGACAGAGACGCCCGCTGAAAGACAACAGCGCTCCTATTCGGAGCGAGGTTCCTGGTGGTTCCAAAGCTTCGCCACAAACTGAAGCCAGTCCTGGGTCCATATCTGGCGCAACCTCGGATGTCCGCAGCACGAGAAAATCAGTCCGATGTCCCCACGTGCACGACGTAGAACCAACTGAACCTCTTCCCAGAGCCCGGGCGGAACAGCATCGTCTTTCTCCATGCCGTCCAACACTTCGTACATGTCCGGAGCAGCGGCAATCAAACTGGCATCCGCTTCTGACTCGGCCGTGGCAACGGTCCGCCCAAACCGATCGATGACTCGCACGTGATTCAGAGGATCGACGCGCCACATGCCAGCCTCAACCTTCGTATTCACCATATTGCTTGGCTCCCACTCGCGAAGGCTTCTCGCGAGACTTGCTGTTTATAAGATTCGCGACGAATGTTCCTGGTTGCGAGAACCGTATGTATACCTTGGAGCCTACAGTCTTCTCTTGGGCGGGGTACAGTGCTGCTGGAGGTAACCTATTGCTTCACCGTACTAAATGGGCGGCGGAAACGGAGGTCATTGGGCCGCCGGCATTTTGGAGTTTCATGAGCGGGTAGGATGGCCATCGAGTATCGGGCGGCGACTGTTCGCTTCTTTTTGAAAGAAAGCAAGCGGGGTTCTTAGGTTATCGAAGCCGAGAGTGACTCTGGTTGCAATCACGTCAAGCTTTGTTAGAATGCGGCGCTAGTTAACGTGAGGTGCTCAAAATGCCGATGCAAGTTTGCATGGGAGCTTCCATGATGTGCACCATGGGGATGGCGCCGAGTTCGCTGGTTGTTCTGCCGACCAACCGTGTGATGACCGACGAAGTACCAGATGCGAACATCATGGACCATATTCCATTGGTAAACATCATGCCGTTTGGCATGTGCATGTCACCGGCGAACCCCACGGTCGCCGCGGCCACGGCGGCGGCGCTCGGTGTACTTACTCCAATGCCATGCATCCCGAACACACCGGCGCCATGGGTGCCGGGCGCACCGACCGTCATGCTGGGGAATATGCCGACGCTCGACAACACGTCTCAGTTGATGTGTATCTGGGCAGGCGTCATCACGTTTGTGACGCCAGGAGAATTCACCGTCGAAGTTCCGTAGACAAGACGCCTGAGTCGTGAGCGGTGAAGATACAGATCGTTCGGCTACGCCCGTGCTAAGCTTCTGCGGTGACGCCTCAGGATGACAAGTCGCAGACAGCGACCAAATATACCGATCCCTTGATTTTGCGGGCCGCCCCCGATCCCTTTCATCAAAAGACTCCCTCACGGACGGAAGCCCCGTAATTCGCGAGCTCAGTGGCACGGCTGAAGCCGTACCCTTCCCGTCTAAAACCACATTCGATCCAGAAGGTTATCCTCCCTTATGAATACGGATCCGGCGACTTGCCGGGATCGGTCGGATCCGTCGGCGATGTCGGACTTCCGGAAGTTCCGGGGACCGCCGAGCCGCCACTGTTGATCATCACCATGGGTTGGCCGGAAATGAAGATGCCCCCGGGACCGATCGTGATGAAACCGCCCGAAGCTTTCAGGGTCATCGCCATTCCCGCCTCGAGGACCAGATTCATGCCGGCCTTGATGTAGACGTCCATGCCAACGTCGGTGGCCTGGTTCATCCCGATTTTTTCGGCCACGCTCATGCCCACGTTGAGTGAGGCATTCTGCTCAACCTTTTCGTTGAGATTGCCCATGACGTGCAAATTCATGTTGCTGTCGATCTTCTCCATGTGATCTTTATTCACGTGGAGATTCTTATTGTTCTTGATCAGCTCGTTCTGATCGTTCTCCACGGTCAGCCATCGATCGTGGCCAACCGTTTCGATGGAATCCTTTTCGACCGTTTCAGCTTTCTGCCGCTCGGCATGGATGAGGAATTGCTCCTCGCCTTTTTTGTCTTCGAAGCGGATTTCATTGTAGTTGGAAGGACTGCCGTTCTTGGTACTTCGTGACTTGAAGCCGCTTTGGGTCTGGTTATCGGGCAGCGTGTACGGAGGCATCTGCTCCGCGTTATAGACACGGCCAGTGATGAGCGGACGATCCGGATCGCCTTCGAGAAAGCTGACGATGACTTCCTGGCCGATGCGCGGTGTCCAGATAGCGCCCCAGTTCTTTCCCGCCCAGGGCTGTGAAACGCGCACCCAGCAGGAGCTTTTTTCGTCTTGCTGTCCAACGCGGTCCCAATAAAACTGGACGATGACTCTTCCGTATTTGTCGACCCAGATTTCTTCTCCAGATTTGCCGACGACCAACGCCGGCTGAGGACCCTGCACCAACGGCTTCGGCGTGATGCGAGGCGGGCGGAACGGAACTGTGGCGGGAATACACGTGAACTGGTTGGAATACTGCTCACCCGCCGCCGACTCCTCAAGCGAGTAGTTAGAACCGGCTGAGGCGACATGCTGCACTTCGGTGAGGATGTACTCGCTGTTCATGTCCCTGCGGTAGTGATCCTGCAACGTGAACTTGTAGCCCGGGGTAAAGGCGCGGCACGAACTCGAGCCGGAGATCACGATGTGCGGCGTCTCTTCTTCCTGCATGCGCAGCTTGGTGGCTGCCTCGCCCTGCGACTTGGTAAGGTAGTCGCCCGGGTAATCGTACATTTCGAACTTCCCGTTGCCATCGACCGAAAAAACCGTGGGATCGCTGGAGAACAGGTTTGTACTGGGTGTCTCGAAATTGTAGTCGGTCAACGAATATTTTCCGGTACGCAGCTCCTGCTCCATGTGCCAGTTGGTGATCACATCGTCGGCGTCGATATCCCCGATACTGGCGTTGTATTGAACGGACTCCTGGTGCGGACAAGACTGATGTGCAGTTGGGGAGTCTCCGAGGACGAGGGTGTGCTTGCTATCGGTGTGCTCAAAGAAATAAAAGATTCCATATTGCTCCATGAGTCGGGACACGAAGTTAAAGTCAGTCTCACGATATTGGACGCAATATTCGCGGGGCTCGTATTCACCGGTCAGGCAATTCTTGAAGTCGGTGAAGCCGCGATCGGTGAACACTTGCTGAATGATGTCGGGAATCTTCATGTTCTGGAAGATTTTGCAGTCGGCGTTGCGGGTTAGAAACCAGAGCCATGGGACGACTTCCATCTGGTAATAAGCAAACCGGACATCCGAGCCGCTTTGCGCGAAGCGGCTTACATAGCCGTTAAAGAAACGATCTTCACCGCTCGCGAGACTTACCTTGAACGTTAGTTGCTTGCCGACGATATCGGCGAACGTGATGGAGCGATTCTCGGAGAAGAGATCGAGATTGAACTGGAACATGCGCGAGATCGCCTCGCTGCCGCGGAAAGCCCGAAGCAGCAGGACGTTCTCGCCGAGAGGTGTCGTCAGCGAGATGAGTCGGTTTTCTTGAGTGTAAGGCATGTTTCGAGACTCTCCGTGAGTTTCGCCTGATCAGCTTGCCTTATTGGCCCAAGGTTCGCGTCGCACAGCCGCGGGGGCTCATCTCGTAATCGCTTGCCCACGAGAACATACATGCCGAGCCGCCCGCAACAACTCAGGAATATGCGAAGGCCCCGTTTTCGCCGATCCCCACGTGAATCGACTGCAGTTTCTCGCCTTCGGCCATGCGTCCGAGGATCTGGCGCGACATATCAGGCAGCAGCGAGTTGGTGAGGATATTGTCGACGTTGCGCGCGCCGCTCTCGACTTCGGTGCAGCGCTTAGCCACTTCATCGATGAGCGAACTGTCGTACGTCAGGTTGATCTTGTGGTTTTCCTGAATGCGGCGTTGAATCTTGCCGAGTTTCAGCTTGATGATGCTCCGGAGCGCCTCGTCACGCACCGGGTAGTAGGGGACGACCACCATGCGTCCGAGGAACGCCGGCTTGAAGATCTTGTTCAGTTCCGGCTTTAGCGTCTGGACCAGTGCGCTTGCGTTGGGCATGGTTTCCGGATCAGCGCACAGTTTCATCAGCTGATCGGTGCAAGCGTTGGTGGTCAGGATGATGATGTTGTTCTTGAAGTCGATCTGGCGGCCTTCGCCGTCTTCCATATTGCCTTTGTCGAAGACCTGGTAGAACAGCTCCAAAACATCAGGATGCGCCTTCTCTACCTCGTCGAGCAGAACAACAGAATAAGGACGGCGCCGAACGGCTTCGGTCAGGACACCGCCTTCTCCGTAGCCTACGTACCCCGGAGGCGAACCCTTCAGGGTGGAAACGGTGTGCGCTTCCTGGAACTCGGACATGTTGATAGTGATCAGGTTGTGCTCGCCGCCATAAAGAAGATCGGACAGCGCCAGCGCGGTTTCAGTCTTGCCAACGCCGCTGGGCCCGACGAGCATGAAGACGCCAATCGGCTTGTTCGGATCGTCAAGGCTGGCGCGCGAAGTCTGGATGCGCTGGCTGATGACATCGAGAGCAAAAGGCTGGCCGATGACTCGATTGCCGAGCTGATTTTGAAGACTCAGGATCGTGGCGATCTCGTCCTTCATCATCTTGCCAACGGGAATTCCGGTCCAAGCGGAGATAACTTCGCCGACCACCTGCGCGTCAACGCAGACCCGAATGAGGCCGGCCTCGCCCTGGAGAGCTGAAAGTTCTGACTCGAGTTTCGCGAGATCAGCGCGAAGTTCATCAGGGCTGACGGCAGTGATTACACCGCCCACTTCCTGAGGTTGGGTCGCGGTTGCAGTGGAAGAAGCTGACGTTCCGTTGCCAGAGCTAGTTGCTTGCGCAGCCGCATCGGCACCACCGGGGCGGTCGCCTTCCAACTGAGCGCGAAGATCGCGGATTTTGGAGACGAGGTCACGCTCCTTATCCCAGCGAGCGCGGAGAGCCGTGAGGCGATCCTGGACTTCGGTTGTTTGCCTGGAGATGTCGGCGAGTCTCTCGTTATGATCGACGCCTACGGCCAGTTCGCGTTCGAGGACGCGTTTCTGCACGGCCAGGTCATCGAGACGACGGGTCGCGTCTTCGATCGCTGGTGGCGTTGCATTTTGAGCGAGAGAGAGACGAGCGCAGGCGGTGTCAAGCACGCTGACGGCTTTATCAGGAAGTTGGCGTCCGGCCAGATAGCGATGTGAGAGGCGAACGCCGCCAGCGACTGCCTCATCGAGGATGCGCACCTTGTGGTGTTTCTCGAGCGCGCCCACAAGACCGCGCATCATGACCATGCATTGCGTTTCAGTCGGCTCTTCCACTTTGACGACCTGGAATCGGCGAGCCAGCGCGGGATCCTTTTCGAAGTACTTCTTGTATTCGGACCAGGTCGTGGCAGCGATGGTGCGGAGTTCGCCACGGGCGAGAGCGGGCTTCAGAAGATTGGCGGCGTCGTTCTGGCCCGCTTGTCCACCGGCGCCGATCATGGTGTGAGCTTCGTCGATGAAGAGGATGATAGGGACGGGAGAGGACTTCACTTCCTCGATCAATCCCTTGAGCCGATTCTCGAATTCCCCTTTGACACCGGCGCCCGCCTGCAAGAGCGCGAGATCCAAAGTTCGGACGACGACATTCTTCAGCGGTGGCGGAACGTCACCTTGCGCAACGCGGAGAGCGAAACCCTCGACGACAGCGGTTTTGCCGACGCCGGCTTCGCCGGTGAGGATTGGATTGTTCTGGCGGCGACGCGTGAGGATGTCGACGATCTGTCGGATTTCTGCGTCGCGTCCCAGAACGGAGTCAATCTTTCCTTTCTTGGCGTTTTCGGTGAGATTGACGGTGTATTGATCAAGGTTTGGGGTCTTGCCGCTGCCGGGTCTGGGTGCGCCGGCGGTGGCCGCATCGGACCCACTGGCAGCAGCAATAGTCTCTTCATGCGAGAGAGCAACGATCGCGGCGAAATCTTTACGCAGCGCTTCCGGTTGGATCTTCTGCATCTCGCGGCTGATCTCGCGCACGAGGCGGGAGAGGTCATCATTGGAAACGAGTGCGAGGATCGTGAATCCGGTTCGTACCTGCGAGGCGCTGAAATCAATCGAGCCGATGGTCCAGGCCTCAGTCAGCATTTTCAGGATGGTCGGGCTGATCGCGGGTGTACGCGCATTCCCGGATTTGAGCTTGTCGAGGCTGCGGTTCAACTCGTTGCTGAGCCGCGACCGATCAATCTCAAAGTGTTTGGCGATTTTGTCGAAGTCGTCGCCCGTCGAGTCGAGCAACTTCATGAGATAGTGCTCGATTTCGATGTCGTAGTGTGTGCGGGACAGGCAAAGACCCGCAGCCCCTTCCAGCGCGGCACGCGCGGAGTGGTCGAGTTTACCGATCAGCGCTTTCAGATTAAGGCCCATCGTTGCCCCCTAAAGACTGAGAATGGTGTCGCACGCTTCCCGTTCGAACGGCACCGACTTCAGCCACGTCACCCAACCCAACTGGGGCGCGGCTTCACCTTGTGAACCGACTTCACAGGCGGGCACCTGATCCCGTTCCAGGATCAACTCCACTTCGAAATCAAACTCATCGTTGGAAAAAAACCGGGTAAGGGCCCGTAAAGGTTCGTACGCACTGCCTTCCGGCAGAAAATGCAAATAACGCGAGAGAGGCATTGGCCCCACTTTCACTCTCACGCGGGACTGCTGATCCCAGACTTCGTCGCCAACCACAACGCCGACGCCAAGACACTCACCGTCGCTGTCGCCATTTTCCACACGCGACTGGCTGGCAGGATCGAGACGGTACCACGCCCCGACGAATTGCTCAACCTCCACGGGAACCTCAAAGTAGTCGGAAAGGATCTGCTCAAGCGCCGCTGCGGAGCGAGATTGCGTGCCGAGCAGGCCAACGTAATGGAGCAAAGCTTGGTCGGGAACGGCCTGGCGCTCCTGCAAGCCAGGCGTGCCCATCCCGATGAGGTCCAACAGGCGATGGGTGAAGCGATCTTCATCCCCAAGAAGGTAGGTGACCGGAAAACGATATTTCTCCCATGCCCGATGGAAGAAGGAAATCATCCGGTGGTGGAACATGTCGAGAAAATCGAGAAAAGTGCGGTCCTTGGCACGCAGGCGCTCAAGAATGAACTCGCTGTAGCAATAAGGAAGGACGCCTTGCGGGCCGCTGAGACCCATGAAGTTCACGGTCATTCGCGGGGGACCGGAAGCAGGCCACTCGAGCTGCTGAACCTGGCTGGCCGGAAAGGCCAAGGAGCTGCTCACGGAAAAGCGCACCGCTTCGTCGTCGGGATTCGAAAATCGACCGACGGGCACCCGATTCCGCCCCAAGCGCTGGAGCAGGGTGACGGCTTGGAAGAATTCAAAGGAGCATGGATCATCGCGTAGGACCTCCTCCAAGGGAGATTCCGCTACACGAGGATCTTCCGCCCCGCGCGGGGTGGCCATTCCTGGATCATTCCCTTTCTTTGCGGGGTACTCACTGCTAACTGGGTAAAGCTGTTGAGCGTAGCGCTAAGGCCGAGAAAACGTTCAATCACGCTGGCGAACAGATACACACCACCACCGACAAACTGGTCTTCGTCGAGCTCCATCTCGACGCGCAAACCGCGCGCGAAGGTGATTCCCGTGTCAGACGATACGCGCGCGAAGTGGCGTTGGCTCCGAATTGCGAGGATACCGTCGATCACATTTTGGGAATAGGTGGAGCGACCGATATCGTAGATCCGGAGAATCTGCTGCAGCGGTTCCTTCCCTTCTTCGACCAGAGACAGATAGTTCAGCGACAGATGTGAAATAAGGCGCCACAGCGCGCTCTTCCCTCCAGAAGACCGGACGGGCGCGGTTGGCTTGCGCAGAGCAACGATACGCTTCATCACAATGCCGCCCTCAAGTTCGAAATCACCATCCTCGTTGCCAAATGAGAGGCGTGCCGGCAGATCGCGGTTGGTGCAGGTCGTGCGAATGGAGACGATGTTGCCGTCGGGATTCAGCGGTTGCATCGAGAGGTCCACGAGCGACAGGAACATGTCGGTCCCGTCATCGTTTGCACGATTCGAAGGCCGCCGCCGCGCAAGCCAATAGCACTCCTGCTTCTTCATTCGTCCGGAGTGGCGCAACGAATAGAACGGTTCGAAGGTGGTGGATTGCTGAGTCGTTGTGTTGATGCAGCCGACCTCGTCCACCGAGAAGATCTCTGTCGCGTACGGGCGGCGAACATCGGGGACGATCCGATACTCATACTTCCGCTGGTTCAGCTGGATGGGCTCGGCCACCTGCGTGAACAGATTCACAGCCGGGGTGCATCCGAGGCGAAAAGTTTTTTTCGAGAGCTCGAGTTCGAGGCGCTGGCGCCGTTCGTTTCCATCGATGTCCTCGATGAGAAACACGAATTCCACGGCATCTTTGAAGCCCGAAACCCACACGGGCTCGAGGGACGTCAGGTCGATGAAGAAGAACTTCTCCGGGAACGTGAAGTACTCCATCAACAGGCGATGCCCCAAGAATGACCGGCGCGAATATGGGACTGTCCCTTCGTCTTCGGCAAAGCCAACGGCTTGGAGAGCGGAGGCCGGCAGCGTCACCGGAGGCACCTTGGATCCCGGGGTTGGATCGCGAACGATGATGCGTGTCAGCTTGTTGAACAAGAGTTCATACAGAAGGTTGACGAGACCACCCTCTCCGTCGAGATAAAAACGAAGGCGGTCGATCTTTAACTCTTTCAGGTTGACGTCGGGAGCGGAGCGCAATTCAATGCGGATCGCACCGGAGGAATCGCTGACCTTGACCGGAGGCTGCAATCGGCTCGGAGGCTTCCACTCCGCCGCAGTCACGGTCACCGGCCAAAGGACAGTGTCGTAGCAGGTCCGGAAGGTGCAAGGCACGCCGCCCACAGGACGGGAATACAAGGGCGAGTTCTTCTGGATCAGCATCCCGGTCGTCAGCTTCCCTTTCTCGGGGTCGGGCTGAAATTCCACGATGGTCATGGAGGGGATGGGGCGCACCAGTTGCGGATAAACCACCGTCAACAGCGCCTCGCTGATTTCCGGGAACTCGTCGTCGATTTTCAGATGAACGCGCGCGGCGAGAAAGGCGAAGCCCTCGAGCAGGCGTTCGACGTGCGGATCCTCGCACTTGGTGGGCTCGAGTACGAGGCGAGAAGCGACCTTGGGATGTTTTTCGGCGAACTGGACCGCCATCTTGCGGAGGTAGTCGAGTTCGCGCTCGTAGTAAAGGAGGAGGTCATCCCTCATTGGCGCCTCCAGAGATGCGGCAGAGGCCACTTTTGAGTTCGAGAACCGTGTCGAAGGAGATGGGCTCTGGAGCCGGGTCCATGCGCAGGAGAGCCTCGATCCGAAGCTTGAATTCCTTCAGGCCACTACCGGGCATCTCTACCGGAACCAGACGCACGTCTGCGAGGCGAGGCTCGAACAGCTTGATGGTTGCGAGAATCTCGCGGAGAAGCTTCGCCTGATCGGCCGCGGTGGCGGCTGCATAGGAGGAAAAGTCGGGTAGCCCATAAACGTAGAGCGAGCGGTTCACTTCCTTGAGAGCCTCGTCGGGCTCGAATGCGATACTGCGGCTGTTGAGGAGCCATTCCAGATCGCGCTTGACGGCGTTCTTCATAATGCGAATGGACTGAGCGCGGCTGAGCGGAGCTTCGACCTCGGTTCCCGGCTCACGATCAATGAGCCGATCGAGTACTGAGAGCGTGACTGTGACATCTCCCTGCCCACGCGCCATAGGTTATCCCGCCGTGAGAGCCCGCACTGGATCGAGTCGGCAAATCCGTTCGAACAGCTTCTGCTTCTCCGATGCACTGCCTTGAATTTTCTTGCTGGTTGTCATCAGGGTCATCAGGACTCCCGCAACCATCTTCTTGTCTTCCCAGTCGTCGAGTTTATGGACCTCGATCGCGGAAGCAATGTCCTCCAGGAGCGGCTGCGCAATGGTTTCCTTGCCAGCACCTACGCAAAGCTCGACTAACTGAATGGTGCGTTCGAACCGGCCGCGGCCGGAAGTTTGGCGGGCGATTTCGCGGCGCATGATCTCAAACGCCTTTTCATGCTGACCGGCCTTTTGCGCTTCCTTCGCCTGGATATAGGGATCCGCGGCTTTCTCGAGCCAGGATGAAGGGCGATGTCCGTTCGACGATGCCGCTTCGCTGTTCGCTCCATCGGATGCCGAAATAGCCGCGACGGCAGGCGTTTCGTTGAGCTGCTGCAACCAAGCTTTCGTTTCTGTGTTCGCCGTGGGCGTATCGTCCAGGAGACTGGCGTCGAGAAGTTGCGGCAGATCGTTCAAGAGCGCACGCAACTCGGAGGTAATAGCCCTGGCGATGCCGTCGTAGTCACTACCCAGTGCCGAGCAGGCGCCCACCACCAATCGCTGCAGATCGAGCCAGCCGCGACTGCAAGGCAGCGACATGGTGTTCTCGGCCGTTTCCAGCAGTTCGTTCCACTTCTTGCCCAGTGCGAGGCGCTTCAGGTGCTGGCGAAGCTCGGTCGGCGGAGCTTCCAGCAAGGTGGAGTCGGCAAGGTTGGTAGCAGAGCGCAATTCTCCCCAGCGCAGGCCACGTATCATCAGGTAAGGCGCAGGGCTGAGTGGTTCCCGCTTGCGAAGAAATGCAGCAACCCTGGCGACGTTCGCAATGGCTTCGCGGCGATCCGCCGGTTCGGAACTGGTAAGAACGGAAAATGAAATCGCGGAGTGGCCAGCTGGTCCGGACGCACCCGGTGTGGCTTCGGTGCCCACGGCAGCTACAGCGGAAGCCTCGACCGGTACTTCTTCGATAGGATCCGGCTCAGTCTCGCGCTTTTTCCCCAGCAACGCATGAACGACATGGCGGACGTCCTCGAGTCCAGTGCGCAGCTTTCCGAATGTCGGAGGCGAGGAAGTGAACTTCTGGCCGCAGAGTTCGTCGAGATCCGTTAGCGCTTTGAGGCTGCGATCGAGTTCTTTTTCCGATTGGAGGTAGAAGGCCTTCGGAGTCTCGACGAAAGCCTTGTCGAAGGCTTCCGGAGCCAGTTTGCCCTCGGCGATGCGCTGCGCGCGAAGTTTCTTTTCCTTGTCCGCTTTGATCTGATCCTCGTAGCCAAGCGTGCGACTTTCCTTGTACTTGAACCAGTCATGTCCGTCACGGTTAAGCCCCACGGACTTCAGAGGGATTTCAAGAGCGGAACCGATCCAGTCCAGATGGGCCATGCGCGGCTCTTCGTCGCCATCTTCGAGAGGAGGATTTATAGTGTCCCAAAAGTTGTTGATTAGTCCGTGACAAAGAGTAAGACCATCGGCAAGACCGCCGAAGCCCCACGTTCTCAGACTTGCGTCGGTCAACCAGGCGGCGAGTTGAAGGTCCTTTGTTTTCGTGGCCAGCGCATCCTGGGTGAGGTTGATAACTTTCGCGTAGTCAGCAACCTTGCGCTCGCGCTGCCAATCGCCCTGGGCGAGTTCGTCGTCCTGCCGCCGGGCTTCCTTCACGTGGTCGTAGATCGGGACCTTGTTGTCGTAACGAAGGTCCGGACCGCTCGGGTTCTCACCGGGAATCGGTGTCAGAAGATCGTCACGCAGAGGCATGGCATGGTTTCCCAGGTAGGTTAACTGGCGGCGGGGGTGGCCACCTGCACTTCAGAAAACTCCAGCGAACGGATTTCGAGGAATGGAACTTCCTCGCCATCCAAGACCAGAGTTCTTTGACCAGAAGGATACTCAGTGCCCTCGTCGTCAGCGGCCCAATCGGTGATCCGACCGAGCCACACGGACTCGTTGGGATGCTTCCAGGAGAACGGATAGACTGCCGGAATCAAAACCTCTCCGAGATCGGCGCCCTTGAAAGAAGGTCCGGTCTGCACCATGGCCGGAATCCAGAGCGTATCGCGGAGTCTTTTCGGAGCTTGCATCTGCACAGATGCGATGTGCTCAAAGGGAATCAAGAGATAGGCTCCCGCCGCAAACACCTCAAGCCGAGCACCGAGATCCGGGTCTGCGTCACGGAGGGAGAAGAATTTTCGCCCATTGAGTGTTCCCGCAGGTGAAGCGGAGCCATCTTTCGAGAACTCATGGTTCTCGATCACCTTATGTCGGGTCTTCTCGGCGTGTAACGCCGAGTAATAGAGAACGGCGCCCAATTCGTTTTCGGGATTACCTTGCGACAGAACGGCAAGCTGTTTTTCTGCGCGGTCGTAATTACCGGAAAAGCACAGCAATTCGAAGAGGAACGTGCGCTGCGCAACATCGGACGGATGGTCGCGCAGATAGGAGGTCAGGGCCTGCTGAGCTTCGCGTACTTTTCCCGCTTCGAAGAGTTGTTTGGCAGTCATGGTAACCATGTTGGCGTTAATAAAACGCGTTTGCGACTCGCAGCAATTTAAAATCAGACGCTGCCGATCTGATTCTTGGGAAGTTTGGAGAGAGTCAGGTGGCAGCGCGGGTTGATTTCCCGCGCCGCCAACCTGGGCTCTAATCCACGATAGGCGGTAATTCGGTCTAAGCTACGAACTATGCGGCCCACGCCTTCAGGTCTTCGAGATTGAAGCCCTTCGGGACGAAGGAATCCAGTGTGCCGTCGTCGTTCTCCGCCGCGTACGCTACTTCAACGGCCTGGAATGCGAACGATACCGACTCCGACGGATTCTCGTTCGAGCCTGACAACTGTTGGCTCGTCACCAATGCATCCTTCAGAGTGATCTTGAAGTAGTCTTTCTGCTCACCTTTCACCGGCTTGTCGTAAAAGATTTCGACTTTCGGAAGAATGCTGCCTTTCACGCAAGCCTCGAAGAGAAACGGAGATGTCTTATCCGTAACCTTCATGATGCTGAGGTTGGAGAAGTCAGCCCGGCCGGCTTTCGCTTCCTTACCAGACGCGCCGGTACCGTAGACCGCCGTCTGCGATGAGCCAAAACTGAAGGACAGGATGTCGATTGCATTTGTTCTGCTGGTGCTGGGCCCGTTAATGCCTGTAATCAAAAGGTAAGCATTTACCGCCATTTGGTTTCTCCTTAACGCGAATTTTTCCTTCTGCCAAACCCAACCATACGGGGACGCCGCACGCTACGACTCCAGGGGAACTTGTTATTTCGCCGGCGCCGGGAGTTCCGCCACCAAGCGAAGTGAAACCGTCAGTTCATCCAATTGGAAGTGTGGCCGCAGGAAGGCAACGGCTCTGTACACGCCCGGTTTGCCGGGTACTTCGGATACGTCGATGCGTGCTTCGCGCAGAGGCGCCTTGGCCTTGGCTGCCGGCGAGGCGGAATCGTCGGGAACCACATAGCGACGGATCCAATTATTGAGGAAAGTCTCGGCTTCATCACGCGACATGAAGCTCCCGATCTTGTCGCGCATCATGGCCTTGAGATAGTGCGCGAAGCGCGATACCGCCATGATGTATGGGAGTTGCGCAGAGAGGCGCGCGTTGGCGTTGGCCGAGTCGAGATCATAGACCTTGGGCTTCTGGCAGGTTTGCACGCTGAAGAACGCCGCGTAGTCGGTACCCTTGCAATGTACCAGGGGGGCAAATCCTAAATCCGCGAGTTCCTTTTCGCGGCGGTCGGTGATCGGGACCTCCGTGGGACACTTGAGCGCGAGATCGCCTTCGTCGGTGTAGAAGTTGTGGACAGGCAGGCCTTCCACTAAGCCTCCACCTTCCACGCCGCGCATGGCCACGCACATCCCGAATTGTGAAAAGGAGTTCGTCATGCGTGTACCCAGCGAGTACGCGGCGTTGGTCCACAGATATTTGGAGTGATCGGTGCCATCCACGTGCTCTTCGTATGAAAACTCATCGATGGGCTTCGTGTCTTTGCCGTAGGGCAAACGGCCGAGTGTTCTGGGAAGACATAGCGCTACATAACGCGAATCTTCACTCTGGCGGAAAGATTTCCACTTGGCATACTCAGTGCTGTCGAAAATCTTAGCGAGGTCACGCGGGGCGTCGAGCTTGGTGAAGCTCTCAAGGTTCAAGAGATCAGGTGCAGCTGCGCTGACGAAGGGGGCGTGTGCCTGGGCGGCTACATGCGAGATGCCCTCGAGCAGGGCCATGTCTTCGGGATGTTTTCCGAACTCGTAATCGCCGATGAGGGCACCGAAGGGTGCGCCGCCAAAGACACCGTATTCCTCTTCGTAAACCTTTTTGAACAGGGCGCTCTGATCAAATTCCGGGGCCTTCTCAATGTCGCGCAGGAGTTCCTTCTTGGAGACGTTCAAGACGCGGATTTTCAGGCCGGTGCCGGTCTCGCTGTTGTCCATCAGGTGCTTGAGACCACGCCACGACCCCTCCAGCTTCTGAAACGAGGCATGATGCACGATCTCATTGAGCTGCAAGGACAGGAGATGGTCGATTTGCGCGATGCGCGCGTTAATCATCATCTCGGCGTCCTTGGCGACGGTCATCGAACCGTCGAGGACCTGAGCGACGAACTCTTTCACGAGGTTCTTGCCGCGCTCGCGAGCCGATGTGTCGGTGCCGAAGCGCCCGGAATCTACGATCTGATCGAGTAGGCCCTTCTCCTGCGTCTCAACTGCAGTCGAGCCAGCCTGCTGGACTTCCGCCTGGTTAGCCATTGGATCCTCCGTCCTTGGTCCCAATTTCGCTCTTCAGCTTGTCGAGGTTTTCGGTCTTGCCGACAGCATCGAGCAGAATCTCTTCGAGTTTGTCGTTGCCTTGGAGTGTGCCGCGAAGATCGGCGAGACGGGTGCGCAGATCCAGCAGTTCCTTCAGCGGTTTGACCTGCTTCGCGACATTGGCCGGCTCGAAATCCTCCATCTTCTTGAACTTCAAGTCGACTTTCAGTTGCGGGCCGTTGGCATCTTCGCTGAGTTTGTTTTCCACCGCAAACGACAAGTGCGGTTTCATGCCTTCGAGGACGGAGTCGAAGTTATCTGGGTTGACTTCGACAAACTTCCGCTCCTTGAGCTTGGGCAGGGGCTGCTCCGGATTTCCGGTGAAGTCCCCGAGGACGCCGACGACAAAGGGCAATTCCTTGATCTCGATCGCTCCGCCGATTTCGACGTCGTAGGTAATCTGCACGCGCGGAGGACGCACGCGGTCAAGCTTGTGCTGCGCGCTTTGTCTTGCCATGTCATTCTCCCTTTCCTTGGTTAGGAGTTACGGACTGACGACGAGCTTCTCACCATCGGACATTCGAGTGCCCGCAGGTCAACGCTCGCATACATAAAAACCCATATCCTTCGAGGGGGCTGTCTGAGAGGGGGGAAAGAAATCCTGCTCAGAGTGCTCGGGGGTTGCCACTCCCCCTGACCTCACGCCAGTGGTCGTCCGGTTTATCACACAGCCAAATCACTGTCAAGGCAAAGCATTCGCCAATTCGGACGAGCGATGCTGTATAGCGGTTCGCAACGAAAAATTCCGAACGAATTCGAAAAAAAATGAGTGAAAACTGGCGAAAAAATCGTCCGGCCGACGGCTGGCATTGGCAATGTTGTAATATCTTTCCCCCGGCCCCGAATGAACACGACTGATTGTGCTCACCCGAAACCAGACCTTTCAGCACAACGCCATCATTGAGGCGGAATCGAGAATGCTGCGTGCAATCACTTACGATGAAGGCACCCGCCTGCGGGAGTTTCTTCTCGCGGAAGGTTACGCCGAAGCGAATCTCGCGGCAAGTGGAATTGGCGAACTTCCGTCGGCTAAGGTCCGCAATGTACCCCGGCTTCGCGATTTGACCCATGAACGGTGCGTTTTGAACACACTGCTTCGTTGGTTCTGGTTGGGAGAAAGCCAGTCTCGCGAAACCATTGAGCCACTGATTCCGCAGTGGTTTACGGATCTCGCCCTAGGCTGCGGACTCTTGCGGCAGGAGGGCGAAAGCCTGATACCTCAATACCTACTCGTACACGTTGAGGGCTTTTACATCGCGTGCGATCATCCTTCGAAGATGGACCAACGCGATACGGGCCTCGTACTTTGGCCCAACCCCACCAGTAAACTTCTGGCGCGCTTTGCGATCCGTCGTCCGTCGAAGGCGACTCTCGATTTGGGGGCGGGTTCTGGGATCCTGGCTTTGGGAGCCGCCAGTTTTAGCGAAAGCGTCGTTGCAACCGACCTGAACGACCGGGCCACAGCGTGCGCGATCTTCAACGCCCGCTTAAACGGTGTTCGAAATCTGGAATGTCTTACTGGAGATGCATATAGCCCGGTGAAAGGCAGGAAGTTCGATCTCATCCTGTCCAACCCGCCATTTTTTATCACTCCATCCAACGGCTACATGTTCTGCAACAACCCCTTGGAACTGGACTCATTGTGCCGCAGCTTGGTGAAGGAAGCCCCATCTCACTTGAACGACGGCGGCTACTTCCAGATGCTCTGCGAGTGGGCGCAGGTTGGACATCAGAGTTGGCAGGAACGAGTCGCCGAGTGGGTTGAAGGGACGGGATGTGACGGGTGGGTGTTGAAGGGACAGACTCACGAACTCTCGGACTACACTCAGATGCGAATTGCGGAAAGCACAGCCTCGGTCGAAACGGATGGCGAACTATACGATCAGTATATGGCGTACTACCGTCAACGCAACGTAAAGGCAATCCACGGCGGTTTGATCGCGTTGCGCCGCCGGGACGGGCCAACACGGCTGATTATCGAAGAATGTCCGGAAACGCCCAGCACCCCCTTCGGAGACACCGTACTGGCAATCTTTGCCAGGCAGGATTTTCTGCAAACTCACAGTTCCGACGAAGCGATAGGAGGGGCGAAACCGCGAATCTCGCCGGATGTTCGATTGGAGAGCTTTCATCATGCAGTCAACGGCAAATGGCAGCCAGCAGGCCTCACGCTCCGATTGACCACGGGATTTCCGTTTTTCGTCGAGGTGCAACCGATACTGGCCGATTTTCTGGGCCGATGCGATGGAAAACAAACGGTGAATGACCTGTGCTCAGATCTGGCAGCACGATTGAAAAGGCCTGTAGACGCGGTTGCGCCAGAGTGCCTGAAGATCGTCCGTACGATGATCGAGAGGGGCTTGCTGCTCCCCGGCGAAGACTAACCCGCCGTTAAAGCTTGACACCAACAAATGCCTCTCCTATGTTTCTGCCCGCGGTCTGTTTCACTCTTTACTCCGGGCTCAACCACATGGATAATCGGTCGGCAGATTGACCTTGAAGTCACGGACGCGACTCGTGGCCGGCTGCGAAATTCCCAGGAATTCCTGCAGATGACGAAGCTGATGGGCACAATCCGGATCACTCCCAGCGCGGGATCCGACACTTCCAAACCTCACTTTGAGGTCGTGTTCGTTCCCTATCACGGGCGTTTCAACACACCCACCGTGAAGGTCTCGACCCATGATGACCTCGTGCAACTTCTGATGGATATTAAGATCAGCGAAGACGAGGCGGCTCGCTGGGCGGGAAAAGCGCGATCCCAGGGAGTAGTACTTATTTCTGGTATCGAGCGGACGGAAGCGCAGTTTAGAGAAAGCGGACTGATTGCTTAGGCCTCACATCTGACGCATCGCCTATAAATCCCGGTCACAATCGAACATCTTCGAAGCAGGCTGTGATCGCTCAAAGAAACCGGTTGCAGACGGTGCGGCTGCGTTTGGGCTCGGCATGCGGATACCAATGTGTTTTTGCGCTTTGCTTGCCGGGAGAGGACTTGCTATTGTTAGGCGCCCACCGAGGCCTCGGTATGAAGCAACTACAACCTGTCATCTGGAGCAAGGGGACGTTCCTTACACCGCAACATCTGCAGGTGCAAGACAGGTTTATCGAAGACAGCTTAAACTTCCGGTTGCAGGCACTGCGATTCTGCGCCTGGGGTTTCAGCGAACTCACGATCGACCAGGAGAAACTGGCCGCCGGTCACCTTGTGGTATCGAGAGCTACGGGCGTGTTTCCGGATGGCTTGCTGTTCGATATACCTGACTCCGACAATGTTCCGCCGTCTCGTCCCGTGGCCGAATGTTTTGATCCCGGCGTCGACAGCCTCGCGGTTTATCTTACGGTCCCCGATCTCCGCCCCCGCGGGATGAATGTCTCCACCAATGCATGCGGCGGCAACGCCAGGTTTCTGGCTGAGATTTCGCGGTTTCGTGACGAAAATACGGGCACCAGCGAGAAATCCATCCAAATCGCCCGCAAGAATTTCCGACTGCTGGTCGAGGGGGAGAATCGACAGGGGACGACCGCGCTGCGTATGGCCAATATCGAGCGGAAGGAAGGCGGCGTCTTTCGGCTTGACCCTTACTTCGTGCCACCCTTGCTGAACATTCGTGCCAATGAGTACCTGCAGGGGATTGTTCGAGGATTGGTTGAGCTGTTGTCGACCCGGAGCGCACAACTGGCCGGAACCAGGCGGCAGAAAAATCAAAGCCTCGCGGATTTTTCGGCGACGGACATCGCCAATTTCTGGCTGCTGTACACCGTCAATTCGTATTTCCCGATTTTCAATTCTCTGTTCGAGAGTAAGCAGGCGCATCCGGAAGAACTACATGCTGCCATGACCGAGCTGGCGGGAGCGCTGACCACATTTTCGTCGACGATCCGGCCGCGAGACCTGCCTCTGTACGACCACGACGATTTGGGAAACCGAATTTCGATGCTGGATGCGAAGCTACGCAGCCTGCTCGAGACGGTGGTCCCGACGAACGTCGTTTCATTGCCGTTGAAGCTGGTGCAGTCGTCAATCTACGGGACGGCTCTCGACGATGAGAAATATCTCAAAGACACGCGAATGTACCTTGCGATTGCAACAGGAAACAGCGAGGAGGAATTGATCCGCAAGGCTCCGCAATTGCTGAAGTTGTGCTCTGCCACCCACATCGACCACCTTGTGAAGCAGGCGCTTCCAGGCATGCAGATGACGCACGTTACGAATCCACCCAGCGCCATTCCGGTGAAGCTCAAATATCAGTATTTCAGCTTAAACCAGTCTGGGCCTGCCTGGGAGGCGGTACGACGAGCGCGCAACTTCGCAGCGTTCGTACCGGGGGATTTTCCGAATCCTGAAATGGAGTTGCTGATTCTGCTGCCAACCCAAAGCGGGTCGTAACGTCAGTGAGCGAAGATGAAGTAAAGTACCAACCCCACCGCCGCCAACAGCAGTAAATTCAAAATCACAATCAGAGGCACGTAGGAGGTCCAACTCACCTTCTTTTTCTCAGCACCCTTTGCCGGCGGAGGAACTTTTATCTCAAGGGACGGAACTTTCGGCGCCGGAACGGAGGGCAAATGAATCGGGGTGGGTACCGGCATCGCCAAATGCGGTGCAGATGGTTGTAGAGAGGGCATTGGCGGAGGGCTAATGGGCACTGATAGCTTGATCGACGGGCCAGCCCCAGCGGCAGCAGGTTTCGCGGATTTTTCGGCGGCAGCAGGCTGCGGTTTCGCTGAGATGACGCGGGTATATTCGCTTTCCCTGGGAAGGGCGGGCTCCGGCGCTGGCGCGGGCCCATCCTGAACTGGCGTTCGGAATAAGCGAGTCGCATTATCGTCGTGCGATTGTCCGGGGGGGGGCGACGATCCAAAAGAGGGACTTCCCGCGAACATGGGCTCCGGCGCTGCCGGTGGCAAAGGCGGCGGTGGAAAATTCGTATTCTGCGAGACGACGTAACCTGGAGCCGGTTCGAGCGAAACTGGTGGTTCGGGTGCAGGGTTTGGGCGAGGCAGCGGCTCGGGAAGCGGTACCGTCGCCTTACCGAAAACATCCGTGAATCGGTCGCCTTGGGCTACGGGCTCTAACAGCGGCTCAGAAGGCAAAGGACTGCTCGCAGACGGAGTCGCAGCTCCAAACATCTGCGTAAACTCACCTCCGGATGGCCTCGCAGGAGCCGGACTATAGGGCTCCTCCGCGGGGTAATGTTCTGACGGACCGGAAGGGGGAGCCAGAGGTCCCTTGAAGAACATAGTGAATTCGCCTGGGGGCGAATTACCGACCGACAGCGCCTCGGGTGACTGCGTAACACTGGGTTTTTTCCATGTATCCGAGGAGTCGACCCGAAACGGAGCCGTGTTTCCGAAGGGTTCCGGCTTCGCAGGCGTCGACTGTTCAGGAGTTCCACCCAACAGACTTCCCTCCCCTAACCCAGCCATAAACTGATCGGTGAGGGAAACCGGCGCAGGAGAACGAACGGGTTGAGGCACGAAGAATTCGCCCGTCGGCATTGATTCGGGGCCGACTGGGGGTTCGGGCCGCGCGACGGGAGTGGGCGGAGATTTATCGGGTATCCTGGGCGCGCTGACGCTCTGGAACGCACGCGTGAATTCGCCCTGGGAATTCTCGTCGCGTTTCTCCGGAATTGAGATCTCCTGGGTTTCGTTGCTGCGGCCTTCCTGCCACAATTCCGCTGGTACGACTTCGGCGGTCGTGTCATGTTTGCTTTTAACAGAGGCCTTGTAAGCTTCGACCCACGTCCCCAAGGCTGCGGGAACGCGGGGGAATTTGGTGACGACGTAGGCCTGGGAACCGTCGTCGTAGCGTCCTGCATCCAGCAGGGTGCCCAGCGCTGGCGGAGAAATCTCTTCCATGTATCTCAGCAGGTCGCGGTTGGTGGGAGCCGACTTGATGAGCGCGGGGAGAGCGAAAACATGAATAAGCAGTCTCTCGCCGCCGCCGATGGGATAGGCGGCGAAAGTTTCGACCTTGCCGACCGTTAGTTGCTCCAGAAGTTCGTACTTTCCGAGGAACCGCATCGCTCTCTCTCCGAACGGGCGCGTCCGAGCTGGGTGCTTGCGACGACAAGGAATCGAGGAAGCTTGACTCGCGGGAACCTGGAGACTGCTGGGGGGGACAGAGAAGGTGGTTCGCCAGGGCCTCACCCGAACTCTTGTACAATCGCCGGGCAGCAGACTACACCCTCTTATCTTGACAGTAAAGAGCCCAGCCCCTAGCATCGACGCTGCAAACGCGACTGCTTTCAACGGCTTTTCGCAACCCCCCGCCGATTGAATTATCAGTGGACAGGTTTTTCATTGCCTTGCGAGCACAATCGTCGTCGCTCCAGTCGGGCTGCGTTGAGGTCACGAACGACAGCGCGGTTGTGCGATCCGCGAATTGCGATCCTTTTTGCGGCCTGAGACGGTGAAATTTCTGATGGCAACTTTGGCAGTTCAAGAGAAAATGTAACGCTTCGGCGACTGGCGATTCCAGAATGAAGCAGCTCTCCAAGATCGTGTGGTCGGAAGGGATGTATCTGGCTCCGCATCACTTCCAGGCCCAGAACCGTTATTTCGAGGATTCAGTTCAATTCGCTATCACGAGTCTGTGGCGTGATGCGTACGGGTTGATCTCGTGCGAATTGAACGATGACGCGATCCGCAATGGAACGGTCGCTCTGGTGCACGCTGTGGGTGTTTTTCCAGATGGGCTTCCGTTCGACATGCCGGAATGCGATCCCCTGCCACCGCCGCGCAATATCCGCGATTTGTTTTCACCGGTCGCAGAAGATCTGACCATCTGCCTTGGCGTGCCCCGGCAGGTGCCGGGTGGACCGAATTGCACGCTCACACCGAACGGGCGCGTTTCTACACGCTACCTGGGCTCGGCTTCAAATCTGGCAGATGACAACTCCGGGCAGGATGAGAAGTCTGTCACCCTGGGAAGAAAGAACATCGCCCTCGTGCTGACAACGGAAAAGCGCGACGACCTTCTCACACTACCCATCGCACGGGTTTTGCGAGACGGTGCCGGGCACTTCGTCTACGACACAAATTTCATAGCACCGAGCCTGAAGCTAAGCGCCAGCGGGGCCTTGATCCGGCTGGCTCAGAGGCTGTTGGAGATCCTGGAAGACAAGAGCACTGCGGTGTTGAGTGGGAGCTTGGGAAGGCAAGGACAATTCCAGGCGGGAGTCTCTGCGGGACAAGTAGCGCAATTCTGGTTTCTGCACGCACTGCATTCGCACTTGGCGCCCCTGCGCCACCTGGTCCTCAGCAAGCATGCGCACCCGGAAGAACTCTATCGCGAACTTCTGCGCCTTGGAGGCGCGCTCTGCACGTTTGGGCTCGATTCCCATCCGCGCACACTGCCCGCTTACGACCATCAGAACGCCGAAGCGTGCTTCTACGCAGTTGATGAACATATCCGCCGGCATCTCGAAATTGTTTTGCCGTCCAAGGCGCTCTCGATCCCACTCACGCAGTCGCAGCGTTATTTCTACGAAGGTGACCTGAAGGATCCGCGCTGCTTTAACGCATCACGATGGATTCTCGGCGTACAGGCGAAGATGGGCGAAGCCGACCTGATCACTAGGGTTCCCCAACTGGTGAAATTTTGCTCGTCGCGCTTCGTTCCGGAATTGGTAAGGCGGGCCGTACCCGGACTGACGCTCACTCATATACCTGTACCACCATCTGCGATCGCGGCTCGCGTAGAGAGCCAGTATTTTGCGGTGAGCAAGAGCGGGCCGTGCTGGGAACACATCCTGCAAACGAAGCGAGTGGGCGTCTATGTCCCGGGAGAGTTCCCGCGAGCGGAACTCGAACTCACGGTTATTCTCGAAAGCTAAGGATTCATGTCCTCGATCACACCTATTGCGAGCTATCGCGGCTCTACGTCGGCGTTAGATACACGCGGCTGGAATCTTGCGCTTGCGTTTCAGGAAGTCTTCACGGCGATTGTTCGACTGCGATACAACCGGCAAAACGTGACGAATTCGGAGGCATTCCGCGCGCAAATGAAACAAGCACTGCTGCGTGCGGAACAGGAAGGACGCAGCGGAGGATACAAGCCGGAGGACGTACGCCAAGTGCTGTTTGCAGTGGTGGCTTTTCTCGATGAATCGGTGCTCGGGTCCAGGAATCCGATCTTCGCGGACTGGCCACGGCTTCCATTGCAGACCGAGTTGTTCGGTCGCCAGATCGCGGGAGAAATGGTCTTCCGTGATCTGCAGTCCACGCTTGCGCGGCCCGATTCCGCTGAAGTCTGCGATTTGTTGGAAGTGTATGCACTCTGCCTGCTGCTCGGATTTCGCGGCCGGTATGCCGCCGGCGGAGCCGGGGATCTGCAGTCGTTGATTTCGGCGATTCAGGAGAAGATCCGGCGCGTTCGTGGGCCTTCGGGTCCTCTGTCTCCACGCGGTTTGCTCCCCTCCGACGCGATTCGGGTCGCGAACACTGATCCATGGGCGCGACGGCTGGGTATTCTTGCGTTCTCGGCTTTAGCTCTCGCCATGGTACTGTTCGCTGTTTTCAAATTTTTACTGAACTCGGGACTAAGCGGTCCGGCAGCTGGGCTGTAAGCAAACTTTGAGGAGACGACGAATGGGGCTTTACTGGGCCACAGCCGCCATCTTGGTGCCGTACCTGGTACTCGCCTGGTTTTTAGGGATCTGGCTCCATTTGCGAGGTGCAAATTTATGGATCCTTCGCGGCGGCCTTGCCCTTCTTGGCTTACTCGCTGCTGGGGTTTTTTTCTGGTTCTATCAAAAGATTCAAGCCGAAGCGGAGGAGCCTGTAGAGGCGCAATCGGGTGCCGAAGAGGCGGGCGACATCGACAACTTAGTGCGCGATTCCGCACGCAAGTTGCGATCGTCCTCGCTAGGGAGCAGCGCAAGACTCGGAAAACTTCCCCTTGTGTTCCTATTGGGTGACAGTGGCTCGGCGAAGACATATACCATCGTCAATTCCGGCTTGGATCCGGAGTTGCTTGCCGGGCACGTTTACCAGGACAATCAGATCCTCCCAACGCAAACTGCGAATTTCTGGTACACGCGGCAGGCTATCTTCGCCGACTTAGCGGGCGGACTACTAAGCGGAGGCAAACAATGGTCACGACTTGTGCAATTATTGCGCCCGGGGCGCGTTTCAAGCGCCCTGCAAAAGGGCCGTCAGGCGCCGCGCGCAGCGCTGGTCTGCTTTGATTGCGGACGCTTCCTTGAAGAACGCGCGAGCGAGAGCGTGACGGCAACGGCGCGCCAAATCAGCGCACGCCTGCAACAGGTTTCTCAGCTGTTGGGAATCAGTTTCCCGGTCTACGTGCTTTTCACCAAGCTCGACCGGATTTCCTTCTTCACGGAATACGTTCGGAACTTCAGCAAAGAAGAATCGAACAGCGTGCTGGGTTCGACCTTGCCTGTGCGCCCAACACACTCGGCCGGCGTATATGCGGACGAGGAAACGCGCCGCCTGGAAAAGGCTTTCGACGAGATCTTCTATTCGCTTTCGGCGCGGCGCCTTGAATTGCTTACTCGTGAACACGAGGACGACAAGCGCCCTTTGGCGTACGAATTTCCGCGTGAGTTGAAAAAGATTCGCAAGCTGCTGGTCACCTTTCTGGTGGATATGGCGCGGCCCAGCCAGTTGCAGGTTAATCCATTCCTGCGGGGATTTTACTTTTCTGGCGCGCGCCCGGTCGTAATCGATGATGTGGTCGCGGCCACACCGAACGAATACGCCCCCGTTGAAGCGGACGCCGGCGCCACCCGCATATTCAGCGCAGGGCAGCTTCGCATTCCGCAACCCACACCTCAAAGAGTTGCTGGTACGCGCAAAGTTCCGCAATGGATGTTCCTCACGCAGTTTTTCAACGGTGTGCTGCTCAAGGATCAGGTGGCGTTCCGCACCAGCGGGATGAGCACTCGAGTGAGTTTTCTACGGCGGGCAGCGCTGATTACGGCCACCGTGGTCGGACTGGTGTTCGCGGTTTTGTTCTCCATCTCGTTCGTGGAAAATCGCGCCCTCGAACAGGATTTAGTAAATGCCGCCCGGGCCGTGCCCACCGTGCATCTAGCAGCCGGACAACTCGCTTCCCTTAGCGACCTGCAGCAATTGGAGAGTCTGAGGATGGTGGTTGCGCGCCTCGCGAGCTATGACGAGGATGGGCCACCATGGCACATGCGCTGGGGACTCTATGTCGGCGACGCCCTTTATCCGGATGCGCGTCGTGTTTACTTCCAGCACTTCGATGAGATGTTGTTCCGGCAGACGCAGGGCAACATCATGACGGCGCTGCATAACTTGAAAGACAAGCCGGGACCCGGCGACCTCTACGACAAGCCATACAACGAACTGAAGGCGTACCTGATCACCACAAGCAATCCCGACAAGAGCACGGTGGACTTCTTATCTCCAGTTCTGCTGAGCCACTGGACGAACGGGCGCGAGGTCGACCCGGAGCGAGCGGACCTCGCACACAAGCAATTCGACTTTTACAGCAGCGGACTGCCGAAGCAGAATCCGTTTTCGCCGCAGAATGAGGCACGCCAGATTGCACAAGCGCGGACCTACTTAGGGAACTTCCAGCAGATCGATCGTCTTTACGGTTCGCTGCTCGCCGAAGCAGACAAGCAGGCGCCAGCCGTCAGCTTCAATGAGCAGTACAAGGATTCAGCAAGCGTTCTCGTCAGCAACGAGCGTGTGCGTGGAGCGTTCACGCCGGGCGGAGCTGACTTCATGAAGAAAGCGATTCCGCAGCCTAGTCGTTACGTCAGCGGCGAACAATGGGTCCTGGGGCCAGCAGCAGCACAGCAACTTGATACTGCTTCGTTCGAGCAGAAGCTTATGGATCGGTACACACAGGATTACATCGCCCAATGGAGAAGTGTGATTCAAAAGGCTCAGGTGCGGGGCTATTCGAACGTAGCGGACGCGAATGTCAAGCTTGGAAAACTGACCGATACCACTTCTCCGCTTCTGGAATTTTTCTGGTTCGTTTCGCAGAACACTAACGCGGATTTGCCTTCGGTTCGCGACGTGTTCCAGCCGTCGGCCGCCGTGGTGCCGCCAGGAGCCGCCGACAAGCCCTTGTACCGTTCTCCCAGCAACGACGAGTACATCAACGCGCTCAGCACCTTGCAGATCAGTGTCAATACGCTCGAAAAGAGCATGTCGACCACCGACCCAAATGCGACGAAGCCGTTGATGGACGCGGCTGCGACCGCACGCCAGGCCGTCGCCAAGTTTAAGGGTAAATTTCATCTCGATCCCGATACGGCTGCCCCAGTGCACGAATCGGTACCTCGACTCTTACTCGAGCCAATCGTCGATGCCGAAAATCTTGCGGGACATGCGTCGGGAGAAGCAGTCAATGCGGCGGGAAAGAATTTCTGCCAAAAGTTCAATGGGCTTTTTACGAAGTTTCCCTTCGACCAGCACGCCACGCAGGAATTGACACTGGCTCAACTGAACGACGTGCTTGCCCCCAAAACAGGCAGCCTCTGGACGCTCTATTCCTCGACATTAAGTTCTCTGATTGTGCAGCAGGGACCTGTCTACGTGGCCGCGCCCAGTGCAAAAGTTTCGCCGCGCTTCGTGGATTTTTTCCGCCGCGCCGCCTCCCTCAGTGATTCCCTCTACCCGGGCGGTTCGCCCACACCGCGATTCGCCTACACCGTATCGCCTTTGCCCAGCAACGTGGATGGAGTGACCCTGAAGGTCGGGACCGAGACGATCGCGCAATCGGGCCCACAGAAGACCTTCTACTGGACAGGGTCTGGGAACGAAGATGTGGACGTCTCAGACAAAAGTGGGGGCAGCCTCGGAGTAGGCGAGACCGGCACCTGGGCGATCTATCGCTTTGTCGACGGAGCGGCGGGAAACTGGCCCGATCTGGAATGGGTGCTACAAACAAACGGACACGCCCAGCACCTGCCCGACGGAAGAATCAAGTCGTTCAAGTACCATTTCCAGGTCAGCGGATTCAACCCGCTGAAGCCGGGCGAACTCTCGCACTTGCAGTGCGTGGGGCAGATCGTTCCCTGATGAAGCCTTCCTAGATGGACTCCAGTGTCTTTGAGTGACCGGGCTTCAACCGTCCCAACATGCGATCGGACCACGAAGGCTCGGCGGCCTGCAGGACGAGACACGTGATGTTGTCGTTGCTGTTGGCGGTCTTCGCCGCCTGAATCAATTCCTCGCACAGCTTATCCGGAGTAGAAACCGCGGAGAGAACATCCGAAATAACATCGTCGTGGACAAAATGAGAGAGCCCGTCACTACATAACAAGAGCGTATCCCCGGGCAGCAACTCATGATCGGCCAGATCGGGATCAACGCTTTCTTCCGCGCCGAGCGAGCGGATGATTACGTTCTGGATCGTGGATTTTTCCGCATCCTCGAGAGTCATCAGGCCGCGTCTTACCTGCTCCATGACCAGCGAATGGTCATTGGTCAGCTGCTGGATGACTCCCCCGCGCAAAAGATAAGCGCGGCTGTCGCCGACGTGGGCGACTGAGAATTCGTCTCCCTCAACAGCCAGGGCGACAATCGTCGATCCCATTCCGTTGTACTTAAGATCGCGGCTCGCCTCTTCGTGGATGTTCTGATTGGCAAGTTGGATGGCTCGTGCCAGCGCGTTGGCGCGCATCGAAAGGCGCTCGAAAACCTTCCCGAAAATTTCCCCGCTTTCGTTATGCTGGTGACGGAAATAGCCCATCACAGTGTCGACAGCGATCTTGCTAGCGCGCTCCCCTGCGGCCTGGCCGCCCATGCCGTCGCAGACAACGAATACTCCGCAGCCGGTATCGAACCCCAGATTGTCTTCATTGTTGGCACGGACCAGTCCTACATCGGTTTTCCCGGCAACGTGAATAGATGGCTTCATGGCGCGATGTCCCGAAGAGAACTGATTTAGGAATTTCGAAAACAGGGCCGATTAGGAACCGACACAACGGGTGTGTAATTTCGTTCAGGGCCATGGGCCCCGGGCAACAATTTCTAGTTACGCCCCACAATCGTCACCGAGAGCCTCATCTCCACAGAGTCAGGGCCTTCACTTAGGCTGCGACCCTCTACTAAACCGCCCGCGGACCCTTTAAACCGATCTTGTTAAGAATGGTCGACCGGCTCACTTCTTTGCTCAGTCGATGCCATTTCGACTGAATCTCTGGATGCGCATACTCGACCAAGACCGCGGCGCCGTCAAGCACCTGCTGTGCCGACTGCGCATCTCCCGCAGCCAGCGCATCCTGCGCACGTTGTGCCGCCCTGTCCACGAGTCGGTTTGCCACAGCGTTCCGACGATCTTCGTACGTTTTCAGAAACGTACCGCGAAAATTGACGTCCGAGTGTGACGGCAGCTGATCCCGGAGGACGCCCTCTGTTGCCGATAACTTGCCACTATCCAGCGCAGCATAGGCAGCCCCAATCGCTTCGAGCGCCCTGCGATTCCCTTCCCGTGCAGCGCGCAAGGTTTTCAATGCGTCAGCGGCGACCGGCTGCTGCAGAACGGCAGGTGGCTGCGCTTTGAAGAACGCTACTCCTTCTTCGAGTTGCTCGTTGCGCATGAAGCCGGCAAGCGCGCTGGTCAGTGCTTCGGATTTTTTCTGGGAGGCCTGCCGCTGCGCCCCAACTTTCTCCAGGAGATTTCTGAGAGCGACATCGTCGGTGTCGGCGATGGCGCCCTCCAAAAACTTGACCGCAGCGTCGTAGGATCCCCTCGACAAGAGCGCCTGGGCCTGGCTGAGAACCGCTTCGACCGCGGAATCGCGTCGCTCGCGGCTAGCTTCATGACGGGCAAACTCCAGCAGCCCCCGCATCTCGTCCGAGAACACCCCCTCTGCCTGGCACGTCTCCAGCAACCGCACGGCTTCCCGGTACTTTCGCTTGTTAAGCGCTTCGTTCGCCAGAGTGAGATACCGAACCCGAGTATCCTCAGTGGTCACGCGCTGAATGTGGTCTTCAATGCCCGCCTGCAGCACTTGCAAACGTTCGTTCCCCGGGAATCGGGCGAGTGTCTCGCGGGCAACCTTGAGGGCCTCATCGGGGGATTTTTCAAGCAGGGCACGGCACTTCTGCACGGTCTCGTCTACCAGGCGTTTGGTGTCTAGCTCGTGGGTCTGGCGCTCCAGTTGCCCTTTGAACTGCAACAAGGCAGCCTCGTTGGGCATTTTGGTAAGAGCCTGGTTCACCATCTCAAGCGCCCGACCAACTTCATCGGCTGTTACGGCCATGGCGATTTCGTTTTGGAACTGCTCGATAATCTTGCGTCTTTGTTCCTGTTGCTGCCCCGATTTCGCCGCATTCAACAACGAAATAAGTTCTGGGTTTGAGGAATCCAGCTGCTCCACTTCCGTCAGAATCTTGATGGCAGCCGTATAGTGCCTGGCGCCGACCTCGTTGCGCGCGGAATCCAGAAGCTTCTTGGTCTTGGCCTGCTTCGCGGCTTCTTCTGCCTGGCGTAGGAGAATGGCGTATATCGATCGGACGCGGGAGTCGTCCTTATCGATCTCGAGGACCTGCGCCATAACGGCTTTGGCCTTCTCGAAGTCGCCTTTCTGGCGGGCACCCTCGACTTGTTGCAGATACCCGGAAACCTGCTCGTAGCGCCACTTCTTCTGGCGCAGGTCCTCGAGTTCCGCGGCGAGCTGAGAACTCGACGGATCGAGCTTCAGGGCTTGCTCCGAGAGAGAGATGGCATCGGCGAATCTCTTCTCTAATCTCGCGTCTTCTGCCTGCGACCGGAGTTGCTGGATTTGAGCAGCACGTTGTCTCTGGAGCAAGCTTTGCTGGACGCGTACCATCAACTGTCGAGCGCCAACATGTTGAGCATCGAGCTTCGCGACTCTCAAAAGGACTTCGCGGGCCTTGGTGAACTCCTCCTCGCCGGCCAGCTTCTCAGCCTCGCCGAACATCTCGGCAACCTGCTCTTTCTTGAGCTGGTGGGTCACCGACGCAATGTCGGAAGCCATCTCGTCGCCCGTGGTGTAGCGGTTGTCCGGATCTTTTGCCAGCGAACGGGCAACAATCCCGTCCAAATCGGCGGGGTAGTTTCGAAGACAACTCGAAAGTGGCGGATAGGGATCGCTCAATATCTTCTGAATGGCTCCGTAGTCTTCGCCCGGGAAAGGTAGTTGCCCTGTCAAAAGCTGATAGAGCATGACGCCTGCGGAGAAGAGATCGGAACGGCCATCGAAAGGATGGTCCCGTAACCGCTCGGGCGCCATGTAGTGAATCGTTCCTATGACGCTCCCCGTACGGGTCAGGCCGCGATCCGACTTATCCTGGCGAGCAATGCCGAAGTCGAGCAGCTTGGCGACACCGTCGGGCTGCACGATTACGTTCGCAGGCTTGACGTCGCGATGAATTACTTCGTTACGGTGAGCGTAGTCCAGTGCATGGCACACCTGCTCGAGAATGCTGAGCTTCGCCGCAAGGGAAAGAGACTGATTGGACTGGATGACGCGGTCCAAGGCCTGCCCTGCAACATATTCCATGACGATATACGGCCATCCGTCCTGCTCCCCGAGGTCGTAGACCGTCACGATGTTGGGATGCTTCAACATCCCAGTCTTTGCTGCCTCGCGGTAGAAACGCTCGAGCATTTCTGAGTCGCCGGCAAAACCCTCGGTGAGCGTCTTGATGGCGACGTCTCGTCCCAGTTGCCGATCGAATGCGCGATAGACGCGCCCCATACCGCCGCGTCCGAGGAGGCCGCTAACCTCATACTTCCCAATCCGAGTTAGATTCGAGCCGCTGACCATCTTCCGTTCGCCAACCAAGAGAGCAATCGGGCAAGTTTCCGCTTGAGAACGACCAACTCCGCATCAAAACGAAGATACGACTTCAGGGCTGTGAGCCGCTCGCTACGACCGTGCCGCCCTGGCGCATATTGAATTGCTCCTGCAGGAACTTTTGCGCTTCGGCCCTTTCAGGAGTCTGGCCCTCGGGAGTGGCATTCAGGTAGAGGATGTATTTTTCGGCAGCGCCGTCCAGATCACCATCTTGCGCATGTTTCCGTGCGAGCGTAAGTATTTTCTGGGGAAGTGTGCGAACCTTTTCGACCACGGACTTGATCAGTTCATCGCGGGCATCGATCTCGACATCGGTAAGAAACTGAAGTTCGTCGGGCGGCGATCCCTGAGCTTTCACTCCCTCTGTGTCTTCGGGCTTCACGTTCTCAATGATCAGCACTTGCTTGCGATTCGTCTTGCTTACGGTGGCGGCGGGTTCGATGGCGTCTCCGCCCGTATCCAGGATGCGGTACGACACTTCGACAACGGCTGCCAGGTCAATCGTCCGCTTCGTGTAGGTGTACGGCTTGATGATGTCGTCCGGGTTCGTCTTGGGAATCGAGTCGAGCTTCCGATGCGTATCCTGAACCTTCTTCTCCGCGGCCTCGACGTTTGCGTTCGCATCGGCAATCTCTTTTTTCTTGCCGTGAGATTGCGCACCCTCGAGGACCCTTTGCGCCCGCTGCAATTCCAGGGTGGCGGCTTCGTACTCGCGGTCCGCCTTGTTCCACTCCTCGTTGGGTATTTCGCGTCCGCCGGCGCGGTATTTTGATTCCATGGGCTCAACGTTCGAGTTGAGGATCGGTCGATGCTGCAAGACGTCGCCGACCAATTGAAAATTCGGATCGACGTTTGAAGCTTCACTGAGACGGACAACTTTCACGGGCAAACCGGAAGTCTCCACTCCTGTGGCAATGGCATCGGACATCTGATCGGCGAAGCCCGCGCTATCGCGGCGGGAGGTCTGATCGCGGAACAGGACCTTGACGGACAACTTTGAACGCATCTGGTAGGTGGCCGCATTCTTGGTGCGTTCGTCGCGAACATCGTCACGATTCGGCTGGAAAATTTGCGACTGATCGAGATATAGCCATCCAACGCCGACGCCCGACCCCAGCGGTTTTTCCAGGTACCGCTTCGCCTCTTGCAAGTAGTAATCGCTCAGACTCTGCGACAGGATATCGAGACGGAGTTTCAGGTTCTTGTCGTCCTCCGATAGACCGTAAGCGCTTTGCAAGAGATCGTAAGCGCGCAAGATACCGACTTCGTCAGCGTGTCCTCTGATTGGCGTGTGTGCCATCTGCAGGGTCTTCGCCTTGTCGGAAGCCTCCTTCACGTAATCGGGCTCGAGCGACTGCATGCGGTCGGCAACCAATGCGCGCGCCGCCTTGGGCAAGGCGGCAAGGGTTTCGTACGCTTCAATGTACTGGCGCTGACTGGCAAACTCTTCGCACTTAGCCAGTGCCGCGTCGGCGGATTGGCGCGCCTGAAACGCGTCATTCTGCTCGCGGGCCTTCTTCAGCGCAGTCACGGTCTCCGGAGTTTTCGTGATGCTCTCGGCTTTCTCAAATTCGGTAATCGCCTCCGACCACTTCTGAGAACTGACCAAGCTGTTGCCCTGGTCCATGTGGCGCTTGTAATCAGCGTTCACGATAGAAGCGATCCGCGGCTCCTCGTCGGCAAAGGAACGATAATTTGCGACGGCAGCGAGGGCTTCGTCGCAATGCTGCGACGCGGCGAGCGACTCTGCACTGCGAAGGGCCGTATCGACAGCCTTCGATTCGCCGGCAATATTGCCTTGCAGACTTTGTGCCTGCTGGAACTGCGGGTCGACGTCAACGATTTGATCGGCCAGCTTGCGGGCATTCCCCAGATGCACATACCCACTACCGTGCGACGACAATGCTTGTTTGTAAGCCTGCAGCTCGTTTCGAGCCTTCTCGGTCAGTGAAAGGAGTTCACTCTCCACTCCCTCTTTGAGTTTGATGGCAGACGCGTAATTGGGAGCGAGAGTCAGGGATTGCTGGGCGTCCGTCTTTGCAGTTTTGAGGTCGGAGAACGACGGAGACGCGGTGCTTGCCGACTTACGATAGGTCTCAAGCCCGTTCTCGCCATCCTTCACAAAGAGAGTGGCCAGAGCCTGCTTTCCCTGACCGGTGTGCGCCGCAGAAGGATAGCGACCCAAATAGTCTTGCCAGACGGAGATGGACCGTGCGCGTTCAGCGCGAAGATACTCGGCCAGTTCAACGTCCGGTGCAGCGACGAAGTGCAGCTCCACTCCAGGCTTGAATTGGGGAATGGCGTCGCCGGCACTCGTCGAAGAAGCCGATAGCACTCGCGCCGAAAGCCCCGCGCGGTCTGCCATCTCAGACGGAGTGAAGGCTTCATCTTTCTCGAGCTTAAGATTGGCCGGGACCACGCAAGTCGCGGCGCCGTCGCGAACCAGCAACATGACACCGTTCGGGCCCCTTGCTAAAGCCGTCGCTCCCGCAATTCCTACCTTCGGAAGCTTTCCGTACGTTGATTTGTCGATCTTTTGAGCAGGGTCGGAGCAGCCACGGAGCTCGGCCTTTCCATTGATCAGTATGTCTGTGAGTTGGAGGTAAGCAGCCCCCTTGGCTGTGTCATACAGCGCAATTGCCGTTAGGGGTGCGTCCTTGGCCCAAGCACTCAGCGATGAAACAACAAATGCCAGCGCCAACACGCGAAGAGAAACACGCGCAAAACCAATGGACCATGAATGAAACGCCATAGATTTCCCGGGACTTGAATTACATCAACCGAACCTGATGTGCCGCGACAGTGGGGGAGCCACGAAGTGTCGGTATCATACCCGAGGGGGCGTTGAAGTCAAGGTTTGCAGAGCGAAAATCGCAAAAAACGCAACGTTTGCGCTCCAATAGTTTTTGCCGTAAGCTAGCGCCGTTCAGAGTGTTGGCGGCGACAATGCGCGCCCTAAGTGGCGCGCGACCTCTCGGGTTGATGAATGAATGACAGCAGGCAGGCTCTTGGATCTCGTCCGGAGCCGGGAACCCAGATCGAGGAAACAGTTCCTCCCGCGATTCAACCCACTCGCCTCGCGGTCCGGCTTTGGCCTCATTCCCGACCAAACTTAAAGTGGGCCTCTGAGCTTTCCGTCGTATATCTGCTGGCCGATTTGGTTTCGGCGAGCAAGGGATCCCTCGTCAACGATGCAACTTACGGATTAATCGCCCATTTCGAGCATCCAGCCGACGCGTATCGAGCGGCAAAACGTTCGCAATGGGCACTACTCGAGTTCTGTCAACAGCGCCCGGATCTGTGTCTTGGAGCAGCTATGGTGCTCTACGAAGATGGCAATACGCCCGGCAAGAATGGCGACAGCGATTCTCACCAGGTGGCTGCCTTGTTAGAGCGGTGCCGGCCGGCCCAAGTTCTGGTCAGCGGAAAAACCGGCAGTCATCTTCAAGACCTGCCAGGCTTGCAGTTGCGATCGCTCAACTCGGGCTCCCGAAGTCGCGGTGAGTGGCAGGGTGGAGCACAGGAGGTGCTCTGGACAACGTCCTCCAATCTGGAGCAGATCCAGCAGAGACTGAAGGAGGTCGCCCAGAATCTTGTTCTCCAGCAAGAGTCCGTTCAGCCGGAACCGGTTGCGGCGCCCGAGCCGATTACGGTGTCGGACCAACCCACGCTCGACTTCGCCAACGCCGGCGGATACCGCTCGGCACCGACCTTGGTTCAGAACGAGCCACCGACTCCTCCACATACACCCATTGAGGTTGAAAATGTTGAACGCGTATCGGTCTCGGAGCTGCTTGAAGACGACTCTGAGCACTCCGGTTCCCGCTATCTCTGGTTGTCGCTTGCAGCAGTGGTCATAATTGGGGTCCTGGTTTTCCTGTTTTTCTCGAAGCAACGACCGAAGCAAGCCGTGAGTGACACCCCCACACCCACGCCTGTGAGTCAGCCGCAGGAACCGGTCTCCCCGGTAGAATCCCCGGTGGTCGCACAGCCACCGCAAGACACGCCCCCTACGCCGGCCCCAAAAACGTCCGATGTACCCAAGCCCCCGGCACACCGTGCAACTGTCGACCAACCTCCCCAAAAAACGCCGAAGAAGGCCAGCGAATACCAGGGCATGACGGAAAAAGATATCCCGCTGTTACTACGGAAGGCAGAGAAAGATGCGGGCGCTGGCAACTATGAAGACGCGAGGCGCGAGTTCGACATCATCCTCCATCTTGACCCAGGCAATGCCGAGGCAAAGCAAGGCATGAGAAAGCTAGAACTCAGTGAACGCGAGACCCGGTAGAAACGCTTTCCCTCCAACCCACACTATTTTCGCAGGCAGGTGGTAGAAGAGGTGCGTGCAGCCGTGCCAACCGGAATCCGCCCAGACACGACGCCTATCAGTTGCGGCTTCGAGGCTTTCGTAGCAAAATAGCCCGCGTCCGGGGGCGCGCCCCCTTCTCGCGCTCACTGGCTTCCAGGCTTGTGGGGAGATGCCTGCGAAACGGCCCCTCGTTTTCCGCAAATTGGCATTGCATCTGTCATGGCATCGAACGTACCCGCCAAGATCGGGAAGTATGACGTCATCGACGTGATCGGTCGCGGCGGTATGGGTGTCGTCTACAAGGCCATCGACCCTCACCTTGATCGGCAGGTAGCGATCAAGATGATGACCAGCGGGTTCGTCGATAACCCGGACCTCCTCAAGCGATTCTTCCGCGAGGCTCAATCTCTCGGCAGCCTCCAGCACCCCAACATCGTGACGGTTTACGACTTGGGCGACTTCGGCGGCAATCCCTACATGGTGATGGAATTCATGGAGGGTGAAGGCCTGGACGCCGTTCTGGCGGGCCGCCGCCAGTTGAGCGCACTCGAAAAAACCAACATCATCGTCCATGTCTGCAACGGGCTCAGCTACGCTCATGGACGAGGAATCGTTCACCGGGACATCAAACCCGCCAACATCATGTTGGGCAAAGACGGTAGCGTGAAGTTGTTTGATTTCGGAATCGCACACATCGGGGACCATAGCGTCACCAAGACGGGCCAGATCGTGGGGACGCTCAGCTACATGTCTCCCGAGCAAGTGAACGGCAAGCCGGTGGACGCGAGGACGGATTTGTTCTCGACCGGAGTGGTCCTCTATCAGCTTTTCACGAACCATCTTCCCTTCGAAGGCGAGAGCACAGCCACCACCCTTCTCAAGATCATCTACGATCCACCGCCACCGCTGAAAAACTTTCTCTCCTCGTATCCACCCGAACTGGAAACGGTTTTGGGCCGCGCCCTGGCAAAGGATCGCGAAGAGCGCTATCACTCGGCCGATGAGTTCGCGCTCGATCTTTCCCAACTGCAAGTGCAACTCAAGCAGGAGTTAATCGGCCAGCATATGCAGGAGGTCAGCCGCCTCCTGGAACGTTCCGACCTTTACAAGGCCAAGGAGTACCTGATCCAGGTTCTGAAGGTGGATCAGCAACATGCAAAAGCCACACAACTTTTGCGGGAAGTTCAAGCCCGCATCAAGAAAGAAGAAGTTGGCGAGCAGGTTCGCAAGCTGCGCCAGCGTGCCGAGGAATCCGCGGCCCGCGAGCAATTTGAAGCCGCGCAGGATTTCGTGGAGCAGGCGCTCGTCATTGACAAGACGAACACTGAACTACTGCAACTGCGCGAATCCCTAAAAGGGGCCGCACTACGCGCACAGAAACTGCATGGCGCCCTTCGCCGCGCGGAAACTTCTCATCAAGACGGAGAACTCGATACCGCGAAGCAGGCCATCGAAGAGGCATTGGAGATTGCGCCGGACGATCCGCAGGTCAAAACGCTGAACCGGGTGATCCAGCGGGATTGGACGGAACGATCCCGCCAGCGGCAAATGGAAAACTATCTGTTCGAGGCGCGTCAGGATATCTCCTCGAGAAAATTCACTGCGGCTCTGGAGATTCTGAAGCTCGCGGAGGAACTCGACCCGCGCGCTCCCCAGGTGCACGCGTTGATCGAGTCGGCTGCAGCAGGACGTGACCAGGAACGACGGCGGAAAGACCTGGAAGCGATCAGCCGCGACATCGAAGATGCCCTGAATCGCGACGACTATCGGGCGGCATGCCAGAAGGCGGACGAGGGCCTCGCGCGCTTCCCCGAAGAACGCACGCTGATCAAGTTGAAGGCGTTGGCTGAACGCCAGCGTCAGATCGAAGAACGCAAACAGTTCATCGACGAACAACTGGCCGTCTCGCGCAAGCTTTTGCAGGAAGGGCGCAATGAAGAGCTTCTGACTCTGCTGGAAGGCGCGCTGGCCAAGATTGGCCCCGAACCGCGACTGCAGAGCCTGCTTACGATCGTCAAAGAAAATGTTCAGCGTGAGCGCCTCGAGCGAAAGAAGAGTGAATTTCTGCAAAAGGCCAAAGAGTCGTTGCGCAACAAGAGGTACGACTCGGCAATTCACACGCTGGAGACTGCGCGGTCGGAACTCAGGAATGAACCTGAGATCGATGATCTGCTCCATTTTGTGCGGGAAGAAGCTGCCTCCGAGCGACGGCGCCGGATTGCGGAAGCAGCGGCCGAAAAAGCGCATGCGTTCATCGCCGAACAAAAATATGAGGATGCGATTCGGCTATTGGAAAGCACCTTGCGCGAGACCCCGGACGAGGAGCTGCGAATCGTCCTTAGCGAGACTCGACAGGCGGCGGTCGAATATCAGCAAAAGCTGGATGCCACGGTCAGCGCGGCCGAGAGACTCCTGCAAGCGCGAAAAGCAAACGAAGCCTTGCGGCTTCTCGAATCACAGCCGACCGCCTATTTTCGTCACCCGGCTCTGGCCAAGATCCTGGACAACGCCCGTAATGAGACCGAGCGGCTGCGGAAAGTCGATCGCGAAATTGAGCGCTCACAACAAATCCTGGATCAAGAGGACTACGATGGCGCGCGGCTCGTTCTCGATCAGTGCAAGGCAATCCATGGCAGTTCGCCCGAACTGGACGCGAAACTGCGCGCGATCGAAGATAAACGCGTTGCCTCCGCAAGCCGTAAGGTGGAAAAAGCGATTGGGGACGCGCGCATTCTTACCATGGCCGCGGAATATCGGGCAGCGCTCGACAAGCTACAGTCTGTCGCGGATCTCGTTAATGATGTTCCGGCATCCTTGCGGTCGGAATACGGGACATTACGGCAGCAGAATTCTGCCGGGCTGATCAATATCCGTAAAACACAGATTCAGCGCTTCGTTGCAGCCGGTGATCTGACACGAGCTGCCGACATGCTTCGGCAGACCCTGGATCAATTTCCAAATGATCGCGAACTGGCCGAACTCGGTAACGTTCTAAACCAGGAAACCACGCGGCGCAGCGACGCCAAGGAGCAACTGGCAGAAGCTCGCAAACTCTTTGCACGCCAGCGATGGAAGGAGGGCGGCGACCTTCTGCAGAAGGCTTTCGCCGGATCGAACCGCGCTCCGGCCGTGCGAGAGGAAGTCTTGCAGGCGTTCGTGCAGGCGGGGATCTTGGCCGTTGAGGCGGATTGGCGTGCTGCGGAAGCGCTACTCCAGCAACTCTCCGATTTGAAAACCGATTTCGCTGCCCCGTCCGTGTTGCGGTCTCGAATCCGCGAGCGCAAGCGGGACGAGTTCACTGCACAATGCGCCGCGCAAGCCCGAAGGCTGGTCTCGATTGGAGACCTGCAAACGGCAGCACGCGAGGTCAGCAATGGACTCTCTACGTACCCGGACGAACCCTCGCTTAAGGAACTGCAAACCGACATCCTCGAGCGTATTCGTCGCGAAGAAGATCGCGCACAGCAACAACGCGCACTACAGGAAAAGGAAGAATTCCTTCGCGAGGTGAACAGCAAGGTAGAGCGAGAGAGGTCCCTGGAGCGAAAGGTCAACATCCTGGATGAAGCGCTCGTTCGTTATCCGGACGAACCGGGACTGCAACGCTTGTCGAATACCACGCATGAGTTGTGGGAACGTGTGTCGGCGCTCGTAGGGCAGGCAGAAGGCTTCGAGGCCGCCAAGAAGTACGCTGCGGCTCTCGAGCAGTGGAACGGGGTTTCAGCAGCCTATCGCGACTATCCGGGCCTGGAGAGCAATATCAGCCGGGTAACACGTTTGCGTGATGAGGCGCGTGCCGCAGCGAAGGCCGGCTGGTTACAAGAATTACAGGATGCGCTTGGCTCGTCAGAGCTGGATCGAGCTCGCGCCCTGCTCCTCGAAGCGCGGCAGCAATTCCCCGGAGATCGGGACCTGACGCGAGTCGAAGGCCAGTTCTCGGATGCCCTCAAAGCGCGATCAAAAGCGCAGAAAGTACTCCTGGACGCCGGAAAACCGTTTGAACAATCGCGCTGGGAAAAAGGGAGTCGACGCAATTAACCGCGCGCTCGAGGCCGCGCCTCGGGACGCGGTCATTCGCGACCGCGCTGTCGCGTACCTTGCCAGAGCTTGCGAGTCGGCCATCACTACGAATCTTGCGTCGGCGCAGATGCTGGCAGAGCGCATTTCCAAGCTTGTCCCCAGTTCGCCACATCTCACCGTTCTGCGCGTAAAGACTCGAGGAGCGACAACGCGAGCAAGCCATTCTGGAAAAGCTCGCCAGCGCCCGACGTGCCCAGCAAGGCGGAGACCTGCAGAGCGCGTTGCGCGAGCTGAAGTTAGCTCTGGCGGCCTATCCAGGCGATCAGCGCTTCATCCAGGCAAAGACCGAAGTAGAAGCGGAGCTCACACAGCTAGAAGAAGAACGAGCACGAGAGCGCGAGAAGGCGCGTCAGCTGGAACTGGAGCGAGAGCGAATCCGGGCAGCGGAAGAAGAACGCAAACGAAAAGAAGCTGCGGAGCGAGAGCGGATTCGCCAGGAAGAAGAAGAGCGCAAGCGCAACGAGGCCATCGAGCGGGAGCGAATTCGGGCCGAAGAGGCTGAGCGTCAGCGCCAAGAGGCACTGGAACGCGAACGCATCCGCAAGGAGCAAGAGGAGCGGCAACGGAAAGAGGATCTTGAGCGCGAACGGCAACTCGCACTCCAGCGCGAACAGGAACGCGAGCGGGAACGCAAGCGGCTGGCTGCGCTCGAGCAGGAAAGGGCCAAGGCTGTGGCAGAGGCCCGCGAACAGGCGAGACTGCGCGAGATCGAGCTCGAGCTTGAGCGCGAGAAGGAGCGTCAGCGACAACTCGAACTGGAGCGCGAACGGCAGGAGGCCGAAAAGCGACGCGCCGAAGAGGCCCAGCGCCTTCGGGAAGAGGCACTTCGCAAAGAAGAAGAACGCAGGCAGGAACGAGAATTGGCACGACAACAGGAAGCGGAACGAAAGGCACAAGAAAAGGCACGAAAGCGCGAAGAGCGCGAAAAGAAACAGGCGGCTGCGGCAGAACGCCAAAAAGAGAAAGAGGCCGAACAAAAGCGCGCAGAAGAGCTTCGTCGACAACAGAAGGCTCTGGAGGAGGAAGCATCACGGAAGGCAGCGCAACTGCGCGCGGCTGCCCAAGCGACGAAAAAGACTGCGGAAGCTCCTCACGCAGAGTCGGCTGACGCTGCCGAAACCCGGGTATTCGTCCCTCCCAAGCGCACCGTTACTTCGGAAGAAGAGAACCAGCTTGACACTGCCACAGCGAGCACGGAAACCGAGGCAAAGGCCGTCCGCGTCGCGCCGCAGACTTAATCGGCCTGCTGCGTCGACCTGCTGTGCTGGCCGGAGTTGTCGTTGTGCTGATCATCGTCGTACTTCTAGGAAGATGGATGCTGAAGCCCAGCTCGGTCGCCATTAAGATCACCTCTGCGCCCGACGGCGCAACTGTGACGGTGACTGCCTTGAGCGGCTCCGGGCAAAAAAAGCAATGTGTGACGCCCAACTGTTCTCTCGAATTCCTTCCGGGAAAGTATGCCGTTGAGGCGCAGCATGACGGATACGAGACGGCGCAGCGAGACTATCGAAGTCAGCCCACATGGCGAGCACTCATTTCCCTTCGAACTAAAGACGCCACCACCAGCCGACCGTCCGCCGACTCCGCCACCTCCCGCCACCCGGGTCTGGAATGCTCGAGGTCCGTGGCGTGCCGCCAGGCGACTTGTTCGTTGACGGCGCTCTGCGGGAAAGATCGGCCGCAATGGTGAGATCTCCACCAAAGTTCCGATCGGGCAGCACCAAATAAAAATAGTCGCAAACGGGAAAAGTTCGAGTATAGTGTCCCGCAACTTTGAGGCTGGCCGGGTCGTCTCGCTTGGGAAAGACGACTTCTACCCCTTACGCCTCCTTCCCCGGAAGAAGTCGATTGGCAAACGGCGCTTGGCTCGCCGTCGATCGCAGTCGGTCGAGCAATATCTGCAAAAGTATCAAACCGGCTCCCACAGCAGTGAGGCACGAAAAATGCTAGAAGGTTTGTACTGGACGAAAGATTCTCAGACAAACACTTTGGAAAGCTATCAGGACTATCTCAGCCGTTATCCGGACGGACAGCACGCGGCAGCCGCGAGCAAGGGAATTGAGGATCTGAAGATAGCCGAGGATCAGGCCAAAGAGAACGAGAGATTCCAGGAGGCACGCAACTCGAGCAACGAAGCAACGCTGCGAGCATTTCTCAAGGAACATCCGTCCGGGCCCGAACACGACCAGATTTACGGACGCTTAGACGATGTGATCTGGGGCAAAACCAAGACGGACGATGTTGCCAGCTTGCGAGCGTATGTTGAAAAAATGTCCGACGGCAAGTACGTCAGTCAAGCTCGCCAAGAGATCGAGAAATTAACGGAGGCGGCTAAACCGTCGAAACCCATCGAGCCGACTGTCGACGCCAGAGCTGAGGTTCTCAAATTAGTTGAACGATACGTCAAGGCGTACAACGACACTAATATTGAAGAGTTAAGGCAAATCTGGCCTGGTATGGACAAGAAGCGAGTCTCGGATATGCGCGAATTCTTCCGGATCGCCCGGAACGTCAAGTCGAAATACGTGCTACTCGAGGAACCCACGGTAAACGGTTCGGAGGCGACCGTTAAGATCATGCAGGACACAACTTTTGTTGTTGAACGACGACAACAAAAACAGTCGGGCACACTGACGTTGAAGTTGAAACCGGCCCAAGGTACATCTGGTAGCTGGGAGATCAGTTCAGTCTCAGAGAACTGAAAGCCTGGCAAGGAGATCGACGCGCCATGCTGAAAGCCACCTTAGTCGTAGCGTTATCGCTCGTTGTCATCTATTCCGGTCCGCTACTTGCTCAAAACCTTTGCTCAGCCGCCAACGGCAACCTCATCTGCGTCATTCCGCAACTGTACAGCCCCACCGGCGGAGTGAACTTACCCAACCAGGCACATAGCGCGCATTTCAACGGTGCCTTTCAGACGAATACGGCTGCATTGAACTCCTCCGTTGGCACCGAGTTGAGCTCTCTAAGACTCGCTTCGCCGACCTCCGGTATAACTTTTGTGTTCGAAAATGGAGTGATGAGACGAACCACAGAGAGCTACGGGCCTATCTTGGGCGAACGCGCCGAAACCATCGGCCGGCATCGCATCTTCATTGCCGGCACATATCAGTACTTCCCTTTCAGCACGCTGGACGGAATCGACCTTAAGCATTTTCCGGCAGTGTACAACCACGCGGACTCTCTTAATCCCAACGGGACCGAGCGCAAACCCACAGATCCACCTTCGCCAGGAAATCCTGGAGTTGAACTCGAATACATCAACTCCGCCAATCGCATCGACCTGAAGGCACACCAGTTCACTTTCTACGCGACGTACGGTCTGACGAATCGTGTTGACTTGTCAGTTGCGATTCCCATCCTTAATGTTCGCCTGGGAATGTCATCGCAAGCGACCATTGTGCGGGACCTTGACCCAATCCAGCAGGGGCCGGCCCTTAAGGCAGCCTGGTTAGCAAATCCCAACACACTTCCAGGCGATGTCTATCCGAGCACGGGGCCCGCATTGGGCTGTGCAACTACGCCCGCCGGCTGCACAGGATATTTTCACTATTTTGATCCACTCAACCCCGCCACTAGTTTGATGAAGGGGTTTTCTAATGCCAAGACCGCAAGCGGGATTGGTGACGTTGTTTTTCGCGCCAAGGGTACGATTTTCAAGCACGAGCGAACTGCGGTAGCTCTGGGTGCGGACGTTCGCGTTCCGACTGGAGACGAAAAGAACTTCCTGGGCTCTGGCGCCGCCGGTGTCAAACCTTTCCTCTCGGCCTCGTATCACTCTCGCATATCACCGCATGCCAATCTCGGTTACGAGTTCAACGGCAGCTCGATTCTCGCCGGAAACCCGCTCACGGGAATAAAAGGTCGTCTTCCCGACCAGTTGTTTTATTCGGGCGGGGTCGACGCTGGTGTCACCCGAAAGCTGACAGTCGCAGTCGATCTTCTGGGCCAGCGGTTCTACGAAGCTCCCGGAATCAAGGTGGGTGCCTGGCAGGACGTGCTTAACGTATCTCATCCCGACATATTGAACACCATTCCCATTCACCATTCGTTCAACACCGACGACCTCGCACTCGGGGCTAAGTACAGCCCGTTTGGCAACTGGTTGGTAACTGGGAACGTCCAGATCAAACTCGATGATGGAGGGTTAAGGGCAAAAGTCGCCCCGTTGATCGGGCTGTCGTACACATTCTGAGCATTGTCGATTCGTGCGTGGCTGAATTCCGCGCTTACAGCGACGAGTACCATCTCGTTCCGTCGGTGTCACATCTGAGAGGACCTTATGGATCAAAGTGACCTGCGCTTTTTGGACCCAGCGATGACGCTTGTCCTCCCGATAACTAAGAAGGTCTTTGAGAAGCGCGTGCCTGGGTTTCGGGTCGAATTCACTGCAGGTAAGGAGTGGTTTAAAGACAGCACGTATTCCCTTAATCACTCCGGCAATGGAGTTGATACGCGCACTCGTACTCTACCCGCCACGGAATTGCCGCCCTTTCCAAACATATTGTTGATGATCTGCAACATGCATTGAATAAATAAAAGGTTGGGAAATGGAAGGAACACAGTTCTCTCGTTTGTCGTCCGATAAGAAGCCGCTTTGAAAACAATTTCTTCCCAATGCCCATTGCCAGAATATGAGGCTAATCACTTCCAAACAATAAGGGTACCGGAAGTCGCATGCCAACCTCAGGATACGGGGAAGTATAATCCTTGGCTATTTTGGGAAACTTGGAGTGAAGTCTGAGACATTTGGGGTGCTGAGCTGGCGTCACTATTGCGCATCTTGAAGACTGTTTTCTGCGCTTACTGCTTAAGCGCGGTGCCTCTATGGGGGGATGGTCACGGTCCTGCCTTCGGTTATTCGACCACTACCTTGGGAGTCCACGATTCAAGCGTCGAGACTTCCGTGATGTGGCGCTTAGGCTCTGCGATGACGGGATCAAAATTCAGCTATGGATGGAAACAAAACCTTCAATTTTCGGTCTCTACAACATTCCATTTAAACCCTGGAGAACACCCGGTAGGTCGTTTCGCCGCGACGATGCCTGGCAACCCTGAAGTAGAAGGATTGTTGGCCTGGCGATTTGTTCACAAATCAACCGGAATCGCGACGCGTAACGAATGCACACTTTTCGTCGGAGGCTCAGCATTAACCCAGCAACCTCTACGAGCTGATGGCCCTCCTCTCCAACGCCAACCTGGTCTTTACGGTGCCATTGCGGCCGGACATATTTCGCGAACGTACTCGGTTTGGACGGGGGCCGGATTTCAACATTATGGACCGTGGAACAGCCACGAACTTGATCATCAGAGCGATACGTTCCTCACCAGTCTTGCGCTCGGTTGGCGACCTCCGTTCTTGGCCCACGACTATCCTAAGCCAGATTTCCGGTTCTTTTGGGAAACGACGGGCGAGAGGATTGGACACGCTTGGCGAAGCGCAACCGAACCCGTCACCACTCCTCCACCTGGTGGTGGTCATTACCAGGACTGGGTTGCGCAGCAGTCTACGCCGAATTCGAGTGGCGTGGTTGTCTTACCAGATTCAGGCGGATCGGGAGTCTATTCGGGCCCAACATTTCTTTGTACTTACCGTGGCGTAGCCATCCAGGCTGGAGTTTTGTTTCGAGTGTGGGATCGACCGAATGGCACACAACCGAGCGACAGATTCCGAGCAATGGTTGGTTTCAGTTATTTCTTCCTCGGAGGACGGAGACGAGGGAAATGACCTTTTGCGCAAGAAGTGTGCTCGTTAGCCTGACGCTGGCTGGTTTGCTGATAGCTGTTGAGCCGGTACAGGCCGAGTACTTGCGAATTCAGCTGAAAGTTTACGGGTTAGACTGCGAGCTGTGTGCTCGCGGTGTCGGTCTTTCTGTTCAAAGGCTCGACGGGGTGAAGTCAGTCGATGTCAGCTTAAAAAAGGGAACTTTGGATATCGTGCTCAAGCGGGGCAACGCGTTCAAGATGAGCGCTCTGCGAAAGCGCATCCGCGAAAATGGCTTTCGTCCCATGGAAGCGACCGTGACTGCGGTTGGGCAGTATAACGGTTCCAGGTTCGAAGTACTGGGATCTGGCGAATCCTACGAGATCGGCAACACGGATTCGAAGCCAAGCAGCCCCGTCGAACTAACGTTTGATGCACGACAGTAGCTCAACCAACAGTCGAGACATCGTTTAG